>NZ_BAAFVK010000017.1:0-197636 GCF_054661535.1 Actinophytocola sp. KF-1
AAAATCCTCGCCACCGGCTACCGCGGACGACTCGCCGAACTACCCAACCTCATCCGCATCATCACCACCCTCGAGTACTACCGCCTCGGCTGGTGACCCCACTTCTGAATAACGCTCGGAGACTCGCGGGTTCCGAACGGGAGACTCGCGGGTCCGGAGAGGGGGACTCGCGGGTTCTGGGAGGGAGACTCGCGGGGTCACGGGCCTGCTGGGCCCAGGGGGTCTGGTTCTGATGGGGGGCGTGGGTCCGGGCCCGGGGGGACCGGGGGCTGGGGTGGGTCGGTGGGGGTGGGGGTTGGGGTGGGGTCGCTGGGGTGTGGGAGGGGGCTCGGGTCGGGTGGGATGGGCTCGGTCATGGCGCTTCCTTTCCCTCGGTCGGGATGTTGCGCAGGGGGCGGACGGCGGGGCCCTGGACGACCTGGCCGTCCACGTCGAAACGGGAGCCGTGGCACGGGCAGTCCCACGTGCGTTCCGCGTTGTTGAACGCCACCAGGCAGCCCAGGTGCGTGCAGTGCGCGCCCACGGTGTGCAGCTCGCCGCCGTCGTCGCGGTACGCGGCGACCATCGACGTGCCGTGGCGGGTCACGACCGCCTCGCCCGGCGCCAGGTTCGACAGGCCCGGTTTCGTCAGCGCGCGCACGTGGTCGCCCGCCAGGAACTTCGCCACCGTCGCGTTGGCCGACACCAGCGAGCCCGCGGCACGCAGTGAGAACCGGTTCGGGTCGTACAGCTGCTCGTACTCGTTGCGGGTGCCCGCGACCAGGTCGCGCAACAGCAGGCCGGCCGCGGTGCCGCCGGTCATGCCCCACTGGCCGAACCCGGTCGCCACCCACAGGTGGGCCGCCCTCGGGTGGTACCTGCCCACGTACGGCACGCTGTCCAGAGTGGACATGTCATGCGCCGACCAGCGGTAGCGCACCTCCGCCAGGCCGACGTGCTCCCGCGCCCACGCCTCGAGCCGCGCGAACCGGGCCTCGACGTCGACGTGGTCACCGACCCGGTAGTGCTCGCCGCCCACGATCACCTGCGGACCGGACGGCGTCGGCACCGAACGCACGGAGTGGTGGGTCTGCTCGTCGAGGTACGTGCCGGTGACCTCGCGGTCCGCGGGACCGGCGACGACCAGGTCGCGTGTCGGCTCCAGCCGGGCGAAGAACAGGCCCCGGTCGAACACCGGGTAGTGGGTGGCCACCACGACGTCCTTCGCGCGCACGGCGCCGGCCGTGGTCCGCACGATCGACGGGTCGCCCTCGCGCAGGCCGGTGGCACGCACGCCCTCGATGATCCGGCCGCCCGCCGCCTCGGTCAGCTCGGCGAGCCCCAGCAGCCACTTGCGCGGGTGGAACTGCGCCTGCTCGCGGAACCGCACGGCGCCGACGGCGTCCAGCGGCGGGTCGATCTTCTCCACGAAGTCGGCGGGCAGCCTGGCGTCGACGGCGGCCGCGACCTCCTCGTGCAGGACGGGCAGGCGCGCCGGGTCGGTCGTGTGGACGTGGCTGTCGACCCGTTCGAGGTCGCACTCGATGCCGGTGCGCGCGGCCGTCGCGACCACCCAGTCGAGTGCCGCCAGCTGGCTGCGGCCGTACGCCGCGGCGGCGGACCCGATGCGGTGGTAGATCAGCTCGTGCTGCGCGGTGAGCTTGGCGGTCGTGTTGCCGGTGACCCCGCTCCCGATCTCCCGCGCCTCCAGCACCAGCACCGACCGGCCGGTCTCGGCGAGCAGGTACGCGGTCGTCATGCCGGCGATCCCGGCACCGAGCACCACGACGTCGGCGGTCGACGGCAGCGGGGCCTCCCTGCGAGCCGTGCCTTGCGTGGTGTCGAGCCACAGCGAGCGCGTCATGTCAGCGGAATAACCGGGCCGTCGGATGGCTAAACGGACACCCGGTGGGGTAGCCCGTCCGGGTACAGGGACACTGGGGCACCGACCGATCTCACCACGCGGGAGAACCTTGTCACCGGGAAAAGGTCCGGACGCGACGCCGCCGACGGACGAGAACCGAGCCGTGGCGCCGACCCGGGTGGTGCTCGTCGAGGACCACGACATGGTCGCCGAGGCGATGGCCCTCGCGATGGCACGCGCGGACGACATCGAGATCGTCGACCGTGCGCACTCGATCGCGACCGCCGTCGACGCCGTCCGCAGGCACGAGCCGGACGTCGTCCTGCTGGACCGCAGGCTGCCCGACGGCGACGCGATCGACTCGATCGGCACGCTGAGCAGGTTCGGCGCCCGCGTGCTGGTGCTGACCGGCGAGGCGACCGCCACGGTGGCGGCCAGGGTCGCCGAGGCGGGCGGGTCCGGCCTGGTGCTGAAGTCGGCCGGGCTCGACGAGCTGGAGGACGCCGTCCGGCGGGTGGCCGACGGCGAGGCGGTGTTCGGCGCCGAGTTCCTCGCCGGCGTGCTGAACCGGCTGACCGGCCGCACCCCGAGCGCGACGCTCACCACCCGGGAGCGGCAGGCCCTGCACCTGCTCGCGGACGGCGCCAGCACGGCGGAGGTCGCCGCCAGCATGGGCGTCGCCCTCAACACGGCACGCAACCACGTCCAGCGCGTGCTGGAGAAGCTGGGCGCCCGCTCCAAGCTGGAGGCGGTCGCCATCGCGCGCCGGGAAGGCATGCTCGACTGACCGGGCGGCCCGGTGCGCACGCCGACGGCTGGTGCATCTGCACCAGATCGTCCTCGGCATCCGCATCTCGTCCCGGACGGGGTGGCTGACGGAGGGTGGTTGGGTGGAGACACGTGCACCGGCGGTGGCAGAGCTCAGGCTCGCGGAGCGGGATACCAGCGCGGCGCTCGCGCGCCAGTTCACCCGGTCGACGCTGGCCGCGTGGCGCAGCCGCTGCTCGCACGACGACTTCGTGCTGGTGGTCTCCGAGCTGGTGACCAACGCGCTCCTGCACGGGCACGGCACGCCCGTGGTCCGGCTCGTCGACGGCGGTGACCGGGTCCGGGCCGAGGTGTGCGACGACAGTCCCCTCCTCCCCGTGTCGCACCGGGTCACGCCGACCACCGGGCTCGGGTTGCGGGTGGTCGAGCAGATCTCCTCCGCCTGGGGGGCGTCCCGTCGCGGCCGCGGGAAGGTGGTGTGGTGTGAGCTGGCCACACCCCCGGACGGCGACCTGGCCTGACGAGCGGGACCGCGAGCGCGTAGGGCACAGTTGGACCATGCATCCCGATGACGGGTATCGGCTGCTCGTGCACAACATCCGGGACTACGCGATCTTCATGCTCGACCCGGACGGTCACATCGTCACCTGGAACCTGGGCGCTGAGCGGATCAAGGGCTACCGGGAAGCGGAGATCCTCGGCAAGCACTTCTCCGTCCTCTACCCGCATGCGGACGTCGCCGCGGACAAACCCGGCCAGGAGCTCCGCGACGCCGTGCGAGCGGGCCGTCTCGAGGACGAGGGGTGGCGGCGCCGCAAGGACGGCACCCTCTTCTGGGCCAACGTCATCATCACGCCGCTGTTCGACGACACCGGGGAGCTGCGCGGCTTCGGCAAGGTCACCCGCGACATGACCGAGCGCCGCAACACCGAGCAGGCGTTGCGGGAGAGCGAGGAACGGTTCCGCCTGCTGGTGCAGGGCGTCCGCGACTACGGCATCTTCATGCTCGACCCGGCGGGCCACATCATCAGCTGGAACGTGGGCGCGGAGCGGATCAACGGGTACGCCGAACAGGAGATCCTCGGCAAGCACTTCTCCGTGTTCTACCCGCCGGAGGACATCGCGGACGGCAAGCCCGAGCGCGAGCTCCGCGACGCCATCGCCGACGGCAGGCTGGAGGACGAGGGCTGGCGGCTCCGCAAGGACGGCAGCCGCTTCTGGGCGAACGTCATCATCACGCCGCTGTTCGACGAGACCGGGAAACTGCGCGGCTTCGGCAAGGTCACCCGCGACATGACCGAGCGCCGCACCAGCGAGCAGGCGCTCGCGGAACGCAGGCGGCTGCTCGGCCACCTCGTCGAGGCGCAGGAGCTGGAACGGCGCCGCATCGCGTGGGACGTGCACGACGACTCGATCCAGGCGATGGTGGCCGTCGGCATGCGGTTGCAGCTGCTCGCGGGCCGCCTGCCCGACGAGGAGCGTGCCACGGTCGCGCAGCTGGAGGAGTCGGTGCGGGCGTCGATCAGCAGGCTGCGCAACCTGGTGGTGCACCTGCGGCCGACGGCCATCGACGAGCACGGCCTGCTGCCCGCGCTGTCGGGTTACCTGCGCGACGTGGTCGCCACCTGGGGGATCACCGCCGAGCTGACGGGTGACCTGGACGAGGAGCCGCCGACGCCGACCGCGGTCACGATCTTCCGCATCTGCCAGGAGGCGCTCGCGAACGTGCGCAAGCACGCGGGCGCCACCCGGGTCGACATCCGGCTGACCAGCACGGACGGCGGCACGCTGGCGGAGGTCCACGACAACGGCAACGGCTTCCCCGAGCAGGTCAACGCCAACCGGAAGCGGAACTTCGGGCTGATCGAGATGCGGGAGCGCGCCGAGACCGCCGGTGGCTGGTGGTCGGTGACGAGTTCACCCGAAGAGGGGACGACGGTCCGGTTCTGGCTGCCCGGCCCACCCAGGGGAGGCGGCTCGTGACGCACCGCGACCAGGAACCGGTGCGGGTCCTCGTCGCGGACGACGACCCGATGATCCGCCTCGCGTTGTCCGAGGTGCTGGCGGCGGAGGCAGGCCTGCAGGTGGTGGCGGTCGCCGAGGACGCGGTCCAGGCCATCGCACTCGCCGAGGTGCACGACCCGGACGTCGCGGTGCTGGACGTGCGGATGCCCGGTGGCGGTGGCGCCCACGCCGCGCGGGAGATCCGCGCCCGCTCACCGCGCACGCAGCTGCTCGCGTTCTCCGCCTACGACGATTCCGGCACGGTCGACGAGTTGCTGCGGCTCGGCGTGCGGGAATACCTCATCAAGGGCGTCACGAACGCCGAGATCGTGGCGGCCGTGCGCCGCGCGGGGGCCGCTGTCCAGGCATGACGGGGGCCCGGTGGACACGTCGGCGGCCTCGTGCGATGCTGGGCTGAGGTTGAGCAAACAGCCAGGTATTCGAGAGACGCTGTACAGCGGGACCTCTGCCATGGCGGCAGGCGGCACGCCAGCCGCACCACCAGCGGATACGCGGTGGTGGTGGGCTCTACTTCAGGCGCTCACGGTCAACCGATCCGGGGAGATCCGATGAGCAACAACGCAACTCCGCCGGCCACGAGCCGGGAAACCGTCCACCAGCACCTCACGGTGCGGCAGATCCGCGAGCGGGACGACCTCGAGCGGGTCCGCCCGATCGGCGAGGTCGACCTGTGCACGGCCGCCGTCCTGCGGGAGGCGCTCGCCGACACCGAACGACGCCAGGTGCAGAACGTGCTGGTGGACCTCTCGGACGTGCGGTTCCTCGCCCTGGTGGGCGTGCAGGTCCTGCGGGCCGCGGGCGACCGCAGCGCCGCCCAGCACCGCAGGCTGGTGCTGGCCGCGCCGACGCAGCCCGTCCAGCGGGTGCTCAGCCTCACCGACGTCACCGGTGAACTGGAGATCTACGTGTCACTGCCGAGCGCGCGGTCCGCGCTCTCCTGAGCCACGAACGTCGAAGCCGGGGCCCCGCGCGCGGGGCCCCGGTTCCGTGCGCGGTCAGCGCCGGCCGTCCTCGAGGTCGATCTGTTCCTTGCGGACGGTCCCGGACACCGTCTCGGTGCCGGTGACCTCGTCCTTGGCGAGCCGGACCCGTTCCACCGGCACGGTTTCCTTGTCCACCACCGGTTTCTCGGCGTGCAGCGTCACCTCGTGCTCCGCTTCGGTGATGTCCTCGCCACGCATCGCGTCGCCGCGGTTCGCCGCCGTGATCGGCTCGCGTTCCAGCCGGACCTCCTCGTGCGTCACCGGGACCCGCACCTGCTGCTCCTCGGTGACGACGTGCTTGACCAGCCGGACCTTCCCGGTCTCCACCCGTTCGGTGCCGACCTTCATGCGTTCCTCCGAACGCGTCATCGCGTCGTCGCGGGTGGAACGCGGCGCGCCGCGGTTGTCGCGGCCCCGGCCGGGGTACTCGCCCGGTTGCATGCTCGACCCCGGGCGCCGCTGCGACGACTGCCCGGGCTTGCCGCCCTGCGGTCCGAACCCGTAGTGGCGGTACAGCGCGGCCTGCTCCTCGTCGGTCATGTGGTCGTGCGTCGCCTCGATCCTCGGCGAGTCCTTCACCTGCTCCTTGTCCACGGGGACCCGCAGCTGGTCGTCGCGCAGTTCCGCGCGCTGCAGCGGAACGAACGACTCCTTCAGCCCGAAGAGCCCGGTGTGCACGGACGCCCACACCGGGTCACCCGTGCTCCCGTCCAGCCAGACCCGTTTGACGGCGCCGATCTTCTCCCCCCTCGGGTCGACGACCTGGCAGTCGTACAGCCGGTTGACCATGTCCTGACCGATCACTGTGCTCACCCTCCATTCTCGACGGTCGAAACCTGTGGGTCGGGCTTTGCCCGGCGCGGTAACGGGTATGCGTGGGTGATCGCCTTGTCACCCGGACGAGCGACAGGGTTTGACCGGGTCAGGGGGAGGCATCCTGACGCATGTCACTGACTCGCCTACCCGGGGTGTACCGACCCCAGCACGACACGTGGCTGCTCGCCGACGCGCTGGCCGAGGCCGGGATCCCCCCGGGCGCCTCGGTGCTGGACGTCGGCTGCGGCACCGGCGCGCTGTCGATCGCGGCGGCACGCACACGACCACGCTCGATCACAGCCGTGGACGTGTCACGAAGAGCCGTGTTGGCCGCCCGCGTCAACACCGCGCTGCACGGCGTCCGCGCCCACGTGACGCGTGGTGACGCGTTCGAGCGGGTCGCAGGCCGCACGTTCGACCTGGTCCTCGCCAACCCGCCGTACGTGCCGGGCAAGTGCGAGCCGCCCCGCGGCAGGCACCGCGCGTGGGACGCCGGAGTGGACGGTCGCGAGGTGCTGGACCGCCTGTGCGCCAACGCTCCCCTGCTCCTCGCCCCCGGCGGCACCCTGCTGGTGGTCCACTCCGGACTGTGCGACGAGGAGCGGACGCTGCACCAGCTGCGCGGCGGCGGGCTGAAGGCACAGGTGGTCGTCCGCGCGGACGTCCCGTTCGGCCCCGTCATGCGCGGGCGGCAACGGGAACTGCTGGCGCTCGGGCTCATCGAACCCGGCCAGCGCAGCGAGGAACTGGTGGTGATCCGCGGTGACCAGCCCGCGAACGCCTAGGGTCCGGGTCGTGCCGGACGGCCCGCTGCTGGTCGACGGCCCGGTCGAACTGGTCACCGACGACGGCGAGACCGTCACCTCGGACCGGTTCGTGGTGGCGGTGTGCACGTGCCGCCGCAGCAAGCGCTACCCGCTGTGCGACACGAGCCACCGCAAACGCGTGCGCGTTGACCAGGGTCAGGGCCTGGTCGCGGGCGGCTGACCTGACCGACGCGCAGCGGGCGGTGCTGGCGCCGCTGTTGCTTGTGGGGCGTATGCCGGGTCGTCCGCCGAAGTGGACCGACATCCGGCTACGCCACACACGGCCTAGTGTCCTGAGTCGTTAATTCGTTGGCAGTAGGCGGCGAGTGACTCGAGGATCTGATCGGCGGTGCGGGTCCAGACGTAGGGCTTGGGGTTGGTGTTCCACTGCTCGATCCAGCCGCGGATGTCTTTCTCGAGTGCGGTGACCGAGCGGTGGACTCCTCTGCGCAGCAGTTCGCGGGCGGACCCAGGTAGAGACCGACCACGTCGCGGACCTTGTCCACGAACATCGGGTCTTTGCTGATCTTGAACGTGTCCACCCGATGCGGTTTGAGCCCGAACGCTCGCCAGATCCGCGATACCGCCGACTGCGACATGCCGATCTGGGACGCCAGCGACCTGGTCGACCAGTGCGTCGCGTTCGCGGGCTTGGTCTCCAAGGGGGTCACCACGACCTGCTCGACCTGAGCATCGCTGATCGTGCGCGGCCGCCCCGGCCGGGGCTCGTCAGACAACCCATCCAGCCGATCACGCAGAAACCGCGCCCGCCACGTACCCACCGTATGACGAGACAGGTTCAACCGCTGCGCCACAACGGTGTTCGACTCATCGGACTCGGCACACGCCAGCACGATCCGCGCTCGAAGCGCCAGCCGCCTGCGCGGTCGTCCGGCGACGCGTCCACCCTTCCAGGACCCGGCGCTCTTCCTCGGACAACACCAGCGGCACCAGCTTCGGATTCGGCACCAGCACAATCTAGTGCTGGTGCCGAATTAACGACTCAGGACACTACAGGGGCTTCGCCAGTGAGGTGCGGCCCGCGCGCCACGCGCCGAGCACGTGGTCGCCGAAGCGGGACTCGAGGAACTCCGTGGCCTGGACGCCGAACACCACGTCGGCGGCCAGGCCCGGTTCGCGGTCCAGGAGGTCGCCGACGACGTCGTGGCGCAGCACCTGCTCGTGCACCGCGTCGGCTTCCACGTGCTCGGCGAAGAAGTGGGTGACGTCCGTGCCGCCGCCGAGGCGTTCGATGGCCTTCACCATGCGTGCCGCGCTGGGGGCGGTGGTGATCTCGGCGGCCGCGAAGTGGCCGACCATCGCGGCGCGCAGCCGCCGGTGCAGGCCGAACAGCGACATCATGTTGACCACGGCGATGACCGGCGCGGGCACGTCGTCGAAGTAGTGCAGGTAGCCCGCGTCCAGGTCGGTCGCGGTCATCAGGTCCCGGTACAGCTGGGCGTGCACGCGCTCGGCCCGGCCGCCGCCGAACTCGTCGAACTCGACCGCCACCAGCGCGGCCTTCGCCCGGCCGGACAGGCGCGGGATCACCAGCGCGTGCGGGTCGGCCTCCTTGTGGTGGTAGATCGACCGGTGCACGACGTACTCGCGGAACTGCCACCACTCGCCATCGTCGCGCAGGAAGTGCGACACGCCCGCGCCCGGGACCGGTTCGACCAGCAGCTCGTCCAGCACGGCCCCGACGTCGTCGCCACCGGGAACCGCCGCGCGCAGGGCCGACTCGAACACCCGCTCCAGCTCACGGCGGAACGCGAGCAGCGACGGCGACCACTCCCAGTCCGGGTCCACGTCGCGGAACCCCTGGTAGTGCAGCTCGTAGCAGGTGTGCAGCGCGACCGCGAGGTCCGCGCCGAACGGGTCGGCCCCGGACACGTCCACGGACGGCAGGTCGCGCGGCGCCGACGCCAGCGCCGACACCACCGCCGCGGACAGCGGTCCGCGCGGTTCGGGCAGCACCGGGGAAAGCACCGGGCGCACCTCAGTCCTCATAGGACACTCCAATCGCCAGCAGCCGCACCACGTCGAATGGCTCCCCGACCGCGCGCTGGCGCTCCGCGCCGGTGCCCCGCCGCAGCACGCCCGCGAACAGCTCCCGCGCCGCGGCCAGGTCGCCGACCTCGGCGAGCGCTGGTGCGACCCGGACGATCAGCTCGTCGAGCAGCTCGGTGGCGGGTACCCGGCAGGCCCGCACGGGATGCACGCCCGGGCCACCCAATCCGTACCGTGCGGCGGACCACACACCCGCGGCCAGCACCTGGTCGTCGAGCGGCGGCGCCTCCCGGCCGAGCGAGAGGTCGTTGAGCGCGGTCTCCACCAGCGCGCGTGACAGCGTCGCCTGCAGCAACGCACCCGACACGTCCACGGCGGTGTCGGCGACCCGCAGCTCGACCGTCGGCCACGTCGGGGACGGGCGGACCAGCCAGAACGACTGGGACTCGTCCACGAGCACCCCGCTGTCGACCAGCCGGGCCACCCGCTCGTCGTACTCGTGCGCGTCGCGGAACCACGGCGGCACGCCCGCGCCGGGGAACCGGGACTGCTGGACGATCCGCCAGCTCGCGTACCCGGTGTCCCGGCCGTCGTGGTACGGCGAGTTCACCGCCAGCGCCAGCAGCGTGGGCAGCCACGGCCGCAGGTGATTGCCCACCGCGACCGCGGTCTCCCGGTCGAGCACACCGACGTGCACGTGGCAGCCGCATGCCTGGTAATCCCGCACGACCTCGGCGTACCGGCCCGCGATCTCGGCGAACCGGGGCGCGTCCACCGGCTCGGCGGACCCGCCGAGCGGGGACGTGCCGCTCGGCAGGAGCCACACCCCGCAGCTGCTGGCCGCCGCGGCGAGCCGTGCCCGGCCCGCCATCAGCTCGTGCTCCAGCTCGTCGAGCGTGGCGCACGGCACCGTCGCGGCCTCCACCTGCGTCTGCGACAGCTCCGGGTGCACGGCCCCGGGCGCGGGTTCCTCCCACGCGGCCTTCAGCACTTCCGTGGCAGCAGGAACCGGCCGGCCCGTCTCCGGGTCGGCCAGCAGGAACTCCTCCTCGACACCGAACGTGCTCACAGCCGCGGGGCTACCTCCTCGCGCCAGAACCGGAAGAACTCGTCCTGCCCCGGCCCTATCTGGGCCACGTACACCTCGTCGAAACCGGCGTCCGCGAACGACCTGACCTGCTCCAGGTACAGCTCGGGATCCGGTCCCGTCGGCAGCGACAGCATGTCACGCGTGACAAGCGTGCTGGCCTGTTCGAAGTGCTTCGGTTGCGGAAGCACCTGCGCCAGCTCGCCAGGCAGCCCCTCGTTGGGCCAGATGCGGTACGCCGTGTCGAGCCCTTCCTCGACGGTCGGGGCGTGGCAGACCTTGAACCCGCCCTGCGCGGGGCCCTTGCCACCG
The DNA here is from genome assembly GCF_054661535.1 of Actinophytocola sp. KF-1. Taxonomy (NCBI): domain Bacteria; kingdom Bacillati; phylum Actinomycetota; class Actinomycetes; order Pseudonocardiales; family Pseudonocardiaceae; genus Actinophytocola; species Actinophytocola sp. KF-1. Next base: position 10,651 of record NZ_BAAFVK010000017.1, read on the forward strand.
GCCTCGCGGTAGGCCTTCACCAGGTCGGCGTCCGGCATGACGCACACGAAGCCGTCCCCGATCCGGCCTGCGAGCTCGACCGCCTTCGGTCCGAAGGCGGAGACGTAGATCGGCACCGGTTCGTCCGGCAGCGTGTAGATCCGGGCGTTCTCGACCGTGTAGTACTCGCCGCGGTGGCTGCGGCTGCCGCCCTCGTGCAGTAGCCGGATCACCTCGACGGCCTCCTCCAGCATCGCCAGCCGCACGTCCGCGCTCGGCCACGGGTCGCCGAGGATGTGCTCGTTGAGCGCCTCGCCGGACCCCACGCCGAGCACGAACCGGCCGTCCAGCTGCACCGCCGCCGTCGCCGCGGCCTGCGCGAGCACCGCGGGGTGGATGCGGCCGGACGGGCAGGTCACGGCGGTGGTCACGGGCAGGTCGACGGCCTCGGACAGCGCCCCGATGACCGACCAGACGAACGCGCTCTGGCCCTGCTCGTCGTTCCACGGGTGGTAGTGGTCGGAGATCCACAACCGCTCGAACCCGGAGTCGGCCGCCAGCTTCGCCTGCCGCACGAGTTCCTTGGGCCCGAACTCCTCGCAGGACAGGAAGTACCCCATGCTCACCATGCGGCGCGGGTACCCGCCGACGTGCCTGGTCAACCCGAGTGCGTCGACCGGCCGGCGTCGAGCTGCTCCTCGTAGTGCCTGCGCGCGGCCGCGAGCAGCTCGTCGGACAGCCAGGCGATGGGGTGGACGTCGGTGAGCAGCGGCTCGTTGTCCGGGCCGAAGTCGATCACCCGGCCGGTCAGCACCCAGGGCCGCGCGCCCTCGTCGAGCTCGCGCAGGTACTGGCAGACGCGGCGGGCCACCCAGTCCACCGCAGGCCGGGTCCACCACTTCGGCGGCAGCAGCGGGTTCGCCGAGACACCCGACATGAGCAGCCCGCTCTCGTGGTCCTTGCTGGGGTGGGCGGCGTCGGACTCCGGCCCCGGCGAGTACCGCAGGTAGACGGCCTCGCCGTGGTCGATCAGCAAGGTCAGCTCGTCGAGCCGGTCGAGGGTGGGCATGTCGGTCATGCCCGGGAGTGCCCGGTTCCGGACGGGGTTATGCGGGCCCGCCCCGGCCGGGCACCAGACGCACGGGCAGGGTCCGCAGCCCCCACGTGAAGTTCGACGAGTTGTACCTCGGCTCGCCGGTCAGCTCGATGCGGTCGACCTGGGCGACCAGCTCGGTGAGGAACGTCGCCAGCTCGAGGCGCGCCACGCGGGCGCCGACGCAGAAGTGCCTGCCCGCGCCGAACGTCACGTGCTTGTTGGCGCCGCGGTCGGGCCGGAAGCGGTCCGGGTCGAAGAACACCGTCTCGTCCCGGTTGGCCGAGCAGTTCCAGATCGTCACCCGGTCACCGGCCCCGATCGGGACGCCGCCGATCTCGGTCGGCCGGGTGACGGTGCGCAGCGCGTGCACGCCGGGGCACGTCCACCGCAGCACCTCCTCGACCGCCGACGCGATGCCCGACGGGCCCGCGGTGCGCAGCCAGTGCCAGTGCACGGGGTCGCGGACCAGCTCCAGCACCGCCCCCGCCATGGCGTACCGGGTCGTCTCGTTCGCACCGGCGAGGACGCCGTTGCAGTTGACGATGACCTCCTCGTCGGTCAGCTCCCGGCCCTCCGCGCCACCGCGTTCCTTCTGCCGCGCCTGCGCGATCATGCTGATGAAGTCGTCGCCGGGGTTCTCGCGCCGTTCCATCAGCAGCTCGGTGAACAGCAGGAACAGTTCGCCGTACGCGGCGACGCGGTCGAAGTCGGCCGGTGCGTCGAAGGCCTCGGTGGTGGTGTCGCCGACCCATTCCCAGTGCTCGCGCGGCAACCCCATCAGCTCGCACACCACGTGGTTGGGGATCTTCTTGGCCACCGCGAGGAAGTCCACCTCGCCCTGCGCGACGGCGTCGGCCACGACGGTCCGCACCACCCGCGCCACGACCGCCTCGATGCGCGGCATGGCCGACCGGCCGAACGCGCGCCCGACCACCTGCCGCAGCCGGGTGTGGTCGGGCGGGTCGGTGACGATCAGCATCCGCCCGGCGACCGCGTCGACCGCCTCCGGGTCGCTGTCGAGCCGCATCCCCCGCTGCGAGCTGAACAGGTCGTCGTCGCCGTACACGTGCACGACGTCGACGTGCCGCGTCAGCACCCAGAAGCCGGGGCCGTCCGGTTCTTCGTGCCAGTACACGGGTTCGTTGGCGCGCAGCCACGCGAACACCTCGCCGAACTCGTTCCGCTCGAACAGCCCCGGATCCGTCAGGTCGATCCGCACCCTCACACCCCTTGCCGCGCCGTGGCCAGCACCGCGCGGGCCGCGGCGGCGACCTCCGGTGCCGTCAGGCAGAAGTCGTGCCCGCCGGTGAACTGTCGCGTGTGGAACGTCCGGCCCGCGTACGCCGCCCACCCGCCGACGTGCTCGGCGGTGACGACCTCGTCGGCCGTGCCACCCCACGCGTGCAGCGGGCACGGCACCGGCGCGCCCGCCGGGTCGGTGTAGGTCGCGGACAGCTCGGCGTCCTGCCGCAGGATCTCCAGTACCAGCTCACGCAGGTCGTCGTCGAGTTCCTTGTCCGCCACCAGGTCCGCGGCGGTCGCGAACCCGTCGGCCGCGCCGAGGCTGCCCGCCGCGCGCCCGCTCAGGTGGGGTGGCTTGCACGCCGCGACCACGAGCGCGTCCGGCGGGCGTGGCAGCGCCCTGGCCACCTCGTAGCCGAGCAGCCCGCCGAGGCTGTGCCCGAACAGGACCACCGGCAGCGCCGGCGGCACGGTGGCGCTGAGCGCGGCGACGATCTCCGCGACCGCCTCGGCGAAGGTCGCCGGGAACTCGTCGGCGAACCGGTTCTCCCGGCCGGGCAGCTGCACGCCGACCACGGACACGTCGTCGCGGCCCTCCTGCCACGACCGGAACGCCCCGCACCCGGAACCGGCCTGCGGCAGGCACACGAGCACCGGCCGCTCCCCCACCGGCGCGAACGGCACCAGCCAACTCACGACCGCTCCTCGCAGGCTCCGAGCGGCCGCTCGCGGTCGCCCTGCGTTGTCTGGTTCGCTCCGCAAGCTCCGCTCACGACTCGGCCATCTGGTCGAGCTTCTTCGCCAGCTCGGCGGGCGTCGGATGCGCGAGGAGGTCCTTGATGGACAGCCGCAGCCCGGTCGCCTTGCGCAGCGCCACGACCGCCCTTGACGCCAGCAGCGAGTGCCCGCCGGAGGTGAAGAAGTTCGCGTCCACGTCGTACACCGGGCGGGGCAGCACGCTGCTCCACACCTCGCAGACCTGGCGTTCCCGTTCGGTGGCCGGCGGCCTGCCGCCCGACACCGCCTGTTCCTCGGCGGCCCGTTCGGCGAGCGCGGCCCGGTCGGCCTTGCCGTGCGCGGTGACCGGCAGTTCGGCCGCGGCCGTCACCACGGACGGCACCATGTAGTCCGGCAGCAGGTGCCTGCAGCGCCCGCTCGCCGCCGCCACCGCGGCCGCCGCGTCGACGTCCTGTTCCGGCACCACGGCGAGCCCGAGCGCGTCGCCGGTGGTCAGCACGAACGCGGCGGCGGCACGGACCTCGTCGGCGGCGACGGCGGTGCGCTCCACCTCGCCCAGCTCCACGCGGAACCCGCGGACCTTGACCTGGTCGTCGAACCGGCCGAGGAACTCCAGCTGCCCGTCGGCACGCAGCCGCACCCGGTCACCCGTGCGGTACATCCGCCCGTCGCCGGACGGGTCGGGCACGAACCGCTCCCGGGTGAGGTCCGGCAGGTTGCGGTAGCCGTTGGCGACCGCGGGGCCGCCGACGCACAGTTCGCCGTCCCCGCCGGGCGGCACGGGCGCGCCGTCGGCGTCGAGCACGTGGACCCGGTAGCCGGGCATGGCGCGGCCGATCGTGAGCACGTCGTCGCCGTCGGCGCTGTCGGCCCACGTCGCCGCGATCGTGGTCTCGGTGGGGCCGTACACGTTCAGCACGCGCCTGCCCCGGAGCCTGCGCACCAGCGACGGGGTCGCGGCCTCGCCCGACACGACGAACACGTCCACGGACGGCATGTCACCGGGGCACGCGGCGTAGAGCGACGGGCTCATGCAGACGGTCCTCGGCGCGACCGCGTCGAGAGCGCTCGCGAGGTCGGTGTGCTCGGTGTCCACGACGGCCACGCCCTGACCGTGCAGCAGGTAGAGCAGCGTGCACCAGAACCAGCCGTCGAACGCGGGCGACAGCGGGTTGAACCCGACCCCGCCGGGGGTGAGGCCGAGCGTGGCGATCGCGGCGAGGAACACCCCGAGCGCCTCGTAGCCGACCTCGACGCCCTTCGGCCTGCCGGTGGTGCCGGACGTGTAGACGAGGTAGGCGAGGTCGCCGGGCGCCGGGGTGTGCGCGGGCGGCGGCGCCGTCGTGGCGGTCGTGTCGACGACGGGAACCGTGGTGGCGAAGGGAAGTCCGCCCAGCAGCAGCTCGACCCCGGCGTCCGCCAGGATGAACGCGAGCCGGTCGGCGGGGTGGCGGTCGTCGAGGGGCACCGCGGTGGCGCCGGTGTGCCACACGGCGAGCAACGCGGGCACGGTCATCTTCGACCGTCCGAAGCCGAGTCCGACCGGGACACCGGGTCCGGCGCCCGCCGCGTGCAGGGCGGCGGCGAGGTCGCCGACCGCCGCCCGGAGTTCCGCGAAGGTCAGCACCCCGTCCGGTGCGGTGACCGCGGTCGCCGTCGGCAGCTGCGCCGCCCACCGGTCCACGGCGTCGAGAACGAGTCCGGCGCCGGTTCTTGCGGCCACGCCAGGTCGCGCGGTGATCGTCATCGGCTCTCCATCCCAGATCGGATCCGGCGGGATTGTAGGCGGAGATCCACGGCAAAAAGTCAACCAGAGCGTGACGAAACCTCGGTGCGAGCCCGGCGCGATGCCGGGACCAGCGACGACGAGGGACGCGGGAAATTTTTATCACAGTACGGAAACGCCGGTAAATGATCACCCGGATCCCGCGACGGTCCGCGACCGGCGAGCTACGACGTGTGCGACAAATGGCCTATTTACAGGGGAGTTATCATCACAGGGTCGCATCTCGACTACCCGCGGCGAGAAGCCGGAGTGACGGCCGTGCGGGTGCCCCGGGATACCGCGAGCGGCGCCACGCCCCCGCCGGCACGCTTTCCGGCCGCCCCGCGCCGGACTCCCCGCCTGTGACGTTTGCGCGGCTCAGGAGAACTTCTCGATGAGCCACGCGCACATCTGCGGCTCGTCCATCTCCGGGAACTCCGCCATGAAGTTGACGAGCGCCCGCTCGGCCTCCTCCCGGTCCAGCCCCCGCGCGGCCGCCGCCCGCAGGTAGTCCTGCTTGGCGGCGGTCGGGCGGCCGCCACCCGCACCACGGCCGGGCAGCCCGTCCCGCCACCGCGCGATGGCCGCCACCTGGTCGGTCCGCCAGCCAGGCGCGCCGTCGACCTCCACGTCCGGCGCCGGGAAGGGGTGCTGCGATCCGTCGGGGTAGCGGGCACGCCACTTGTGCACCGCGTGCCTGCTCACGCCGAGGGCGTCGGCCACACCGACCACCCCGAGGTAGTGCCTCGTCATGCCGGGGACCGTACAACATCGTCCACGCAAGAGACAACGTTGGGCCACGGAGCGGTGCGCAGCTCGTGGGTCCCGTCCCCGATGCGGCCCTCCCAGTAGGCGCGGTGGCTGCCGTCGGCGAGCGCGAGGACCTCGAGGTAGCGGAGGTCGAGCGGCTCGCCGTCCAGGGGGGTGAACGTGGTCGCGTCGGCGAAGCCCGTGCGCTCGAACCAGTTCTCGGCGGCCGTTGCGCGGCCGTCGTAGGACACCATGCCGTTCGGGAGGAACCCGGTGAGCCGGGCGCCGCGGGCGTCCCAGCGGCCCGCTCGTCCACTCAGGACGGTACGCGGCGGCGACCACGTCACGCCGTCCACACTCGTCGTGTACGCCGTGGACATGCGGTCCTCCGCGCCCGGCACGTCCAGCGGGTGGCAGCAGATCCAGACGTGCCAACGGTTTCCGTCGAACCGGACCACCGGGTCCTTCACGCCGGTGCGCTCGTCGCCGCCGAGCACCGGACGGTGCCGCGCACTCGCCAATCCCTCCACTGTGGACGCTTCGAGCAGGCCGATCCACCAGTGCTTCGTGCCCGGCGTCGAGCAGCTCGTGTACATGCGCCAGCCGGCCGGGGTGCGCACCAGCGCCGGGCGTTCCACCATGCCGTCGGTCTCGAAGGTCGCCACGGTCTCGAAGTGCTCGCCGTCGGCGGAGCGGGCCAGCACGTTGCGGTCGCGGTCGCCGCGGACCCGGTAGGCCAGCACGATCGAGCCGTCGTCGTCCAGGGCCGCGCTCGGCGCGCCCGCCCACCGCTGCGGTCCTCGCCCCGGGGCCGCCACCGCCACCGCCGCGTTCGGGATGTCCATGCTCCCAGCGTCGCGGGGGCGGGACGGCACCGACAGTGGCAGGACTGACCGGGTGTCGGAAGTTTCTGCCATCATGGCCGTGTGGACGTCGTGGCCGTGGTCGGCGAGCAGGTCGCCGCGTTCGAGCTGGGCATCGTGTGCCAGGTGTTCGGGCTCGACCGGTCCGACGACGGCCTCCCCCGGCACGACTTCGCGGTCGTGGCCGCGCGACCGGGCCACGTGCCCACGACGTCGGGGTTCGCGGTCGAGGTCACGCACGGCCTGGGCCGCGTCGCGTCCGCCGACCTGGTGACCGTGCCCGCGTGGCCGACGCTGGACGCCCCCGCCGACCCGGCGGTCCTGGCCGCGCTCGCGGCGGCCGCGGACCGGGGCGCGACCGTGCTCTCGGTGTGCTCCGGCGCGTTCGCGCTGGCCGCGGCGGGCCTGCTCGACGGGCGCCGGGCCACCACGCACTGGCAGTTCGCGGACCTGCTCGCGCGCCGCCACCCGGCCGTCACGGTGGACCGGGACGTGCTCTACGTGGCCGACGGGCCGGTGCTGACCAGCGCGGGCGCGGCCGCCGGCATCGACGCGTGCCTGCACGTGGTGCGCGAGCGGTACGGCGCCGCGGTCGCCAACGCACTCGCGCGGCGGATGGTGGTGCCCGCGTACCGGGACGGCGGGCAGGCGCAGTACGTCGAGACGCCCGTGCCCGCGACCGGCGACCACTCGCTCGCGGAACTGCTCGACTGGATGCGCGCGCACCTCGCGGAGCCGCTCACCGTCGACGCGCTCGCCGCCCGCGCGCACCTGTCACCGAGGACGTTCGCCCGCCGCTTCAAGGAGACCACCGGCGCCACGCCGCACCGGTGGCTGCTCGACCAGCGGCTGCAGCACGCCGAGCACCTGCTCGAGACCACCGCGCTGCCCGTCGACGTGGTGGCCGCCCGCGCGGGTTTCGGCAGCGGCGACACGTTGCGGCACCACTTCGCGGCGCGCCGGGGCGTGAGCCCAAATCGGTACCGGCGCGTGTTCGCGGCCGGTACAACACCACCATGACCCACGTGCGCCCGATGCGTGCCGACGAACGGGACGAGGTGCGGGCACTGCTCGCGGACGCCTACCGCCCGTACGCGAACGACCTGGCCCCCGCCATGTACGAGTACTACCTGGCGGGTGTGCTGGACCTCGACGACGGCGGCGACGCGCTCGTCGCCGTCGCGGGCGACAAGGTGGCCGGCACGGCACGGCTGTTCCCGGCCGACCGCGTGCCGATCCCGCTGGCGCCGGGCTGGGCGTGGGTGCGGGCGGTCGGCGTGCACCCGTCCGCGCGCGGCACCGGGGTGGGCCGGGCGCTGATGGCGCACTGCGCCACCCTCGCGGCGGACGCGCGGGCACTCGCACTGCACACGATGGACTTCATGCCGTCGGCGATCCGGCTGTACGAGCGGCTGGGGTACGTCCGCGTGCCGGAGTGGGACATCCAGGTCGGCGGCGAGCGCGGGTTCGCACCGGAGGAACAGTTCCTGGCGATCGCGTACGCGCTGGTCAGGTAGCCCGATCGGCGTTGGCGACGATCGCGTCGTGGATGTACCGGGACAGGCCGGGCGCCATGTCGTCGTAGTTGCGGCCGGAGCGCAGGTTCGCCCGGTAGGCGCGGGCGAGTTCGCGGTGCGTGGCGTGGTCGCAGTCGTGCAGCCAGCGGTCCAGGTGCAGCCGGTGTTCCTCGGCCAGGTCCATCACCTCGGGTGAGTCCGCCGGGACGCCGGCGTTCATGGCCGCGGCGAGGCGCTGGTGGATGCCGGCCTGCTCGGCCCGCAACGCGAGCCAGTCCTCCCGCCGGTACGCGGCGACCCGCTCCCGCCGCTGCCGGAACAGTTCCGTGCCACCCCACCGCTCGAGGATCCGCGGCGCGTCGTCCTCCAGCCGCGTGCTGCCGAACACCTCGAGCCGTTCCTCCGGGGTGATCGTCATGCCCAGCTCGCGGGCCGTGAGCTCCTTGTCGATCACCGCGACCATCGCCTCGTGCCGTGCGATGCGCTCGGTCAGCAGCCTGCGCTGGTCGGTCAGGTGGTCGGTCGCCGGGTCGTCGAGGATCTCCGCGACCAGACCGAGGTCGAAGTCCAGTTCGCGGTAGAAGAGGATGCGCTGCAACCTGCGCAGGTCGGCGGGCGAGTAGAGGCGGTAGCCCGCGGCGCTGCGCTCGCTGGGTTCGAGGAGCCCGATCTCGTCGTAGTGGTGCAACGTGCGCACCGAGACACCGGCCATCTCGGCGACGGCGCCCACCGTGTATTCGTCCATGGCGACCACTGTGCGCCCCCACGCGACGTGAGGGTCAAGCCTGCGCTCTCCTTCTGACAGGTTCGCGACTTCCACCACGCCCGCCCCACACCCCAGCCCGCGCCGCCCTGCTCCTGGTCACCCGCCCGTGGCCATGCGGCCCCAGCTCCCGCGGCCGACCCTCTGGTCCCCGGCTTCGCCTCGCCGCCGCGGGCCGCATCCCGGGCCCCGCCTCCCAGCTGTGCCGCCCTGCCCACCACTCGCCCTTGGCCCCGGGACGCCAGCTCCAGGCTTGGCTGCTTGCAGTTTTGGCCCCGCATTCAGGCATCGCGCCGCCCGACCTCGCCCTCGGTCCCGCCCCGGGCCCGGGCCGACCCAGCCCAGCCAGCCGACCCGGCCTAACCCAACCCGGCTCAGCCCAACAACCCAGCCCGGCCCAGCCCAAACCGGCCCAGCCGAACCCGGCCCGGCCCAACCCAACCCAGCCCGGTCCAACCCGGGCTCGGTCCGGCCCAACCCGACCCAACCCAGCCCAGCCCGGTCCAACCCGACCCAGCCCGGTCCAACCCAACCCAACCCGACCCGACCCGACCCGGCCCGACCCGGCCCGGCCCGAGAGCCTCAACCACCGGCATCCCGGGCCTCCCTCGAACTTCCTATTGGAATGAAGCATTCCGTTCTGCTACTGTTGCACGGAACCAAGCATTCCGTTCCAAAGGAGTCCACGTGACCGCCACCCTCGACGCGCCCCTCCGGGTCGCACCCGCCGCGCACCCGCGGCGCTGGCTGGGCCTGTTCGCGATCCTCGGCGCCGACCTGCTCAACCTGCTCGACTCCACGGTCGGCACCATCGCGGCGCCCGCCATCCAGGCGGACCTCGGCGGCTCGACCGCGACCCTGCAGTGGATCGCCGCGGGGTACACGCTCGCCATGGCCGTCGGGCTGCTCGTGGGCGGGCGGCTGGGCGACATGTACGGCCGGAAGCGGATGATGATCGTCGGCGTGGTCGGGTTCCTCGCCGCCTCGTTGTTGTGCGCGGTGGCGTTCTCGCCGGAGACGTTGCTGGTCGCCCGCGTGCTGCAGGGCGGGTTCGGCGCGGTGATGGTGCCGCAGTCGTTCGGGCTCATCCGCGAGTTGTTCGGCGCCGAGGTCGGCAAGGCGTTCGCGCTGCTGGGGCCGGTGATCGGGCTCGCGACCGTGCTCGGGCCGGTGATCGCGGGGCTGCTGGTGGACGCGGACCTGTTCGGCACCGGCTGGCGGATGGTCTTCGCGATCAACCTCCCGCTCGGGGCGTTCGCGCTGGTCGTCGGGGCCCGGGTGCTGCCGGACAGCGCGCCGGCCGCGCGGGGGCAGCGGCTCGACGTGCGTGGTGCGCTGCTGGCGGCGGCCGGGATGTTCCTGCTGGTCTACCCGCTGACGCAGGGCCACGAGCTGGGCTGGCCGGTCTGGTCGTTCGGCATGCTGGCCGCCTCGGTGCTGGTGCTCGCGGTGTTCGCGGCGACGCAGCGCGGTGACGGCCCGGTGCTCGTGCGGCTGTCCGTGTTCGCCAAGCGGTCCTACAGCTCGGGGGTGGCGTTCGTCGTCTCGTTCTTCGGTGTGATCACCGGCTTCTCGCTCGCCGTCGGTCTCTTTCTGCAACTGGGTCTTGGCTACTCGCCGCTGAAGGCCAGCCTGACCATGGCGCCGTGGGCGGTCGGCGCGTTCGTCGGCTCCGCGGTCGGCGCGAGCGTGCTGGCCGGGCTCGGCAGGCGCGTGCTGCACCTCGGGCTCGGGCTCATGACCGCGGGCCTGACGTGGCTGTACTTCGCGCTGTCGGTCGACGGCCCGCCGATCGCGCCGCTCGCGGTGTTCGGCGCCGGCATGGGCATGATCTTCGTGCCGCTGTTCGACATCATCGTCGGCGACCTGGCCGACGACGAGGTCGGCTCGGCCTCGGGGATCCTGACCTCGGTGCAGCAGCTCGGCGCGTCGCTGGGGATCGCGGTGCTGGGCACCGTGTTCTTCTCGAACGTCGACGTGCCCGCGGCCCCGGCGTTCGTGGACGCCGCCAAGGTCGTCACGCTCGTCGCGATCGGGCTGACCGTCGTCACCTTCGGCCTCGGGTTCCTGCTGCCGCGCAAGGCCAAGGCCGCCGCGCACTAACCTGACCGCACGTCACGAGGAGGATTCCGATGCCGGCTCCGCTCAGCGGCCGCAAGGCGCAGGCCGCCCGCAACGACGGGCTGATCGTCGAGGCCGCGCGCGAGGTGTTCGTCGCCGACCCGACGGCGCCGATCGCCGCGGTCGCCGAGCGGGCCGGCGTCGGGATCAGCGCCCTGTACCGGCGCTACCCCAGCAAGGAGGACCTGCTCCGCAAGCTGTGCGCGGACGGCCTCGCGCTCTACACCTCGATCGTGGCGAAGGCGGTCGCCGACGACGGTGACCCGTGGGAGGCGTTCGCGACCTTCATGCGGGAGATCGTCGCCGCCGACACCCACTCGATCACCAACGCGCTCGCCGGCACGTTCACCCCGTCGCCGGAGCTGTACGAGATGGCCCGCCGGTCCGGGGAGCTGAACGAGCAGCTCGTCGACCGGACGCGGAAGGCCGGCGTGCTCCGCGCCGACCTGGACGTCGGCGACCTCGGCGCGTTGTTCGGCCAGCTGGCCGCGGTCAGCGTCGGCGACCCCGCCCGCGACCGCGAACTCCGCCAGCGCTACCTGACGATCATCCTCGACGGCCTGCGCGTCCCCCCGGTCACCACCGCCCTGCCGGGCCACGCACCCACCCTCGACGAGCGGGCCCGGCAATGGGACCCGGCATGACCACCGGGGTGCCGGGTCAGCCGATCAGGTCGGTGAGCGCGCCGACGACGGCGTCCGGGGCCTCCTCCGGGACGAAGTGGCCGGACGTCGGGACGTCCACCACCCGCACGTCGCTGCCCCGCGCGGTCAGCGCCTGCGCCAGGTACGGGCTCGCCAGCGACGCGATCCCCAGCATCGGCGCGGTGATCGTGCCGTAGGCCTTCTGGTCCTCGATGTCCTGGTGGAAGCCCTGGTACCAGGCGTTCCCGGCACGGATCGCGGACGGGGTGTCGTACGCCGCCGCGTAGATCGCGCGGTCCCGGTCGCCGATGGCGGTCCGGTCGACGAGCAGCAGCGAACACAGGTGGTCGACGAGGTACCGGGCCCGGCCCGCCAGCAACTGCTCCGGCAGCTCCCGCACCTGGTTGAACGCGAACCACCACGGGTAGACGGTGCCGGGCGGCATGAGCAGCGGGATCTGGTACAGGCTCTCGTCCGGGTGCGGCACGTCGATGATCGTGACCGTCTTCGTGGCGGCGCGGTGGTTCGCGGCGTACGCGAACGCGACCATCGCGCCGATGTCGTGGCCCGCCACGTGCACCGACGACAGGCCGAGCGCCGTGACGAGCCCGTGCACGGCCGCCGCCATCGACTTCTTGTCCCCGGCGGTGTCGCGGGGCAGGTCGACGGCGATCACCCGGTACCGCCGGGCCAGCGCCGGGAGGATCTTGTGGAACTCCCACCAGGTCTGCGGCCAGCCGGGCAGCAGCACCAGCGGCTCGCCGCGGCCGCCCGTGACGTAGTGCAGCCCGGCCGCGTGCCCGCTGCGCAACCCCAGCGACGCGGCGAGCCGGGCGTCGGACGGACGGGGCGCCGCCGCGGCGGTCCCGGTGGTGCCGATCGCCGCCAGTGCCGCGGTCGACGCGCCGATGCCGAACAGAGCCCTGCGGGACGGACGGAAATCGCTCATGCCCGGAGCCTGGCGCGGCACGCGCGCCGGGGGTGAGCGGCGATCGCGCCAACCTACGTCGGATTTCGGCCGAACGTCTCCCGGTACGCGGCGGGCGCGACGCCGACGACGCGCCGGAAGTGCGGGCGCAGCGCCGCGGCCGACGAGAACCCGCACTGCCTGGCCACGACGTCCACCGGCAGGCCGGTCGACTCGAGCAGCCGCTGCGCGTGGATCACCCGCTGGTGGGTGAGCCAGGTGGCCGGGGCCGCGCCGGTGATCTCGCGGAAGCGGCGGTCGAAGTTGCGCCTGCTCATGTTCGCCCGCCGCGCCAGCTCGTCGACCGGCAGCACCTGGTCGAGCCTGCCCAGCGCCCAGTCCATGGCCGACCCGACCGGGTCCGACACGTCCGGGTCCGGCACCGGCGACTCGATGTACTGCGCCTGCCCGCCGGACCGGTGCGGCGGCACCACCATGGCGCGGGCCAGCCGGTTCGCCACCTCGGCGCCGCGCAGCACGCGGATCAGGTGCAGGCCGAGGTCCATGCCCGCCGCGCCGCCGCCCGCGGTGAGGATGTCGCCGTCGTCGACGAACAGCACGGACTCCCGCACCTTGACCTTCGGGAACCGTTCGGCGAGCAGCGGGGCCATCGCCCAGTGCGTGGTGGCGGGCCGGTCGTCGAGCAGCCCGGCCTCGGCGAGCACGAACGCGCCGCTGCACAGGCCGGCGATCCGGCCGCCCCGTGCGTGGGCGTGCCGCAGCGCCTCCAGCACCGGTTCCGGCGGCCGCCGGTCCGGCGACCGCCAGTTCGGCACGATGACCAGGTCCGCGGCCGCGACCGCGGCGAGGTCGTACGGCAGCGGGGTGGCGAGCCCGCCGCCGCCCATCACCGCGCCCGGCTCGCCCGCCACCACCCGCACGTCCAGCTCCGGCATGGCGCCGTAGTGCACGGCCAGGTCGAACACGCCGAACGCGAAGGACATGATGCCGAGCGACGCCCCGTCGAACAGGATGACGACGAGGCGGGTCCGGTCAGCCGCCGAGTGCCGCATCGAGATCCGCCCACAGGTCCTCGACGTGCTCGCAGCCGACGGACAGCCGCAGCAGCGACGGCGGCACGTGCTCCTGGCCTGCGAGCTTCGCGCGCCGCTCGACGGTCGACTCCACGCCGCCGAGACTGGTCGCCGCGTTGACCACCCGCAGGGCCGCGCACACCGCGTCGGCCCCGGCCGCACCGCCCGCGACCTCGAACGACAGCATGGCGCCGAACCCGGACATCTGCGCGGCCGCCCGCTTGTGCCCGGGGTCGGACGGCAGGCCCGGGTACCGGACGCGGGTCACGGCCGGGTGCTGCGCCAGCCGTTCCGCCAGCACCCCGGCCGACTCCTGCGCGTGCCGCACCCGCAGGGCCATGGTCCGCACGCCGCGCACGGCGAGGAACGCCTCCATCCCGCCCGGCGTGGCGCCCGCCAGCACGCGGTTGGCGCGCAGCCGTGCGGCCAGGTCGGGGTCGGCGGCGACGGTCAGGCCGATCAGCAGGTCGGCGTGGCCGCCGATGTACTTGGAGCCGCTGTGCATCACGATGTCCGCGCCCAGCGCGAGGGGGTTCTGCAGCAGCGGGGTGGCGAAGGTGTTGTCGACCGCGACCGGGACGCCCGCCGCCCGCGCGCCCGCGCACAGCGCGGGCAGGTCGGCCACGTCCATCAGCGGGTTGGTCGGCGACTCCAGCCACAGCAGCGCCGCGCCCTCGACGGCGGCGAGCGTGGCGTCGGTGTCGGTGATGTCCCGCAGGTCGACGGTGTGGCCGCGGGCCGCGACGAGGTGGCGGACCGCGGTGTAGGAGTCGGCGGGCACGACCACGCGGGACCGGGGCGGCAGCAGGTCCACGATGGCCGCCGCGGCGCCCATGCCCGACGCGTACGCGGTCGCCGCGCCGCCCTCCAGCTGCCCGACGACCTGCTCGAGGGCCTCCCAGGTCGGGGTGCCCTCGTTGCGCGCGTACTCGTGCTCGCCGCCGCTGCGGAAGCTCGACGCGAACACCGGCGGCACGTTCAGCGGCGTGCCCGGCCGGTCGGGCCCGCGCCCGGCGCCGACGCAGACGGTCTCCATTCGTGGTGTGCTCACGGGTGCCAATCTAGAACCGGAAACTCGGTCGCGGCCGCTGATTTCCGCGAGGACACTTCCCTGCCGTGGGGAAATCCGTCACAGCCGTGGTCACGTCCGGCGGCGCGCCCGTCGGCGTGACCGGACCGTTCACTGTGGACGCGCCGTGGTGGGCCGAGGTGGCGGCGGTGACCGCGCACCTGACCGAGGCGCTGGGGGCGCCCGCGTACGTGGTGCGGCTCATGCGGGTCGAGGGCGGCGAGGTGCCGCGCGGCGGGCACGTGACCTACCACGTGGAGGCGGCGGGCACGACCCGGTCACTCCCCCCGGCGGACCTGGACGGGGACGACCCGCTGCGTGCGCACTTCGCGACCGTCGACGGGCTGCGGGACCTGCTCGCGTGGGCCCACGACGCGCTCGCCGGGCTCGGGATCGCGGTGACCGGCCCCGTGACCCAGCGCAAGACGTGGAACCTCGCGGCGCTGTTCCGGCTGCCGACCGACCACGGCCCGGTCTGGCTGAAGGCGCTGCCTGCGTTCGCCGCCGACGAGGCGCGGGTGATGGGCGCGTTCGCGACCGTCGACCCGGCGCTGGTGCCTGCGGTGCTGGCGGCGGGCGAGGGGAAGCTGCTGCTCACGCACCTGCCTGGCGAGGACTGCTGGCACGCGCCGGAGGACGTGCTCGCGGCGGGCATCCACCGGTACGTCGCAGCGCAGGCCGCGCTGGCACCGCCTGCCTGGCTGCCGCGCCGCGACTACCCCGGCGACGTCGACGCCCTGCTCGACCGCGACCTCGGCCTGACCGCCGGCGAGGTCGCCGCCGCCCGCGCGCTGCTGCCGGGCTGGGCGGAGCTGGCCGAGTGCGGCCTGCCGACGACCGTCGTGCACGGCGACTTCCACTCCGGGAACTGGCGCACCGACGGCGGCCCGCCCACGGTGCTCGACTTCGCCGACGCGCACGTGGGCACGCCGGTGCTGGACGGGCTCCGGGTCACCGAGTTCAGCGACCGGTCACGGACCCCGGCCGCGCACGCGGCCTGGGTGTCGGCGTGGCGTGCCGCGTGCCCGGGCAGCGACCCGGCACGTGCGCTGGTGGTCGGGGCGCCGCTCGCCCGGCTGTACTTCGCGGTCCGGTACCAGGAGTTCCTCGACGGGATCGAGGCGTCGGAGCGGATCTACCACGAAGGTGACCCGGCGGCGTGCGTCAGGGCCGCGCTGCGGTGTCACGCAGCCGCACGGACAGGCACGTGACGCAGCCCTCGAGCTTCTCGAACTCGCTGATGTCGACGATCACCGGCGCCAGGCCCATGCCGCGGAACAGCTCGGCCGACTCCGGTGCGCTCGCCGCCATCAGCACCCGGTTGCCGCCGAGCAGCACGACGTGCGAACCGCCCTCCTCCGGCACGGGCAGGAACCGGGGGAACACGGACGGGTCGTCGACCAGCGGCGGGTAGCCGATCACGGTGCCGTCGGGCAGCGCGGTCACGGCGGACTTCAGGTGCAGGACCTTGGTGACGGGCACCGGCACGACGGTCGCGCCGGGCAGGTGCGCGGCGAGCTGCCGGATGCCCTCGGCGTTGGTCCGGTCGCTGTGCCCCACGTAGACGGTCGACCCGATCTTGAGCACGTCCCCGCCGTCGAGCGTGCCGGGCGCCTCGATCCGCCGGATGTCGTACCCGTCGAGCGCCGCGGCGAGCCCCTCGGTCTCCGGCTGCCGCTCGGGCGCCCCGGACCGCGCGAGGACGGCCGTCTTCCCGTACACCACAACGGGGTCCTCGACGAACACCGCGTCCGGGCAGTCGTCGGCCGGCGCGACCTCGACCACCCGCCAGCCCGCCGCGACCAGCGCCTCCACATAGGACTCCCACTGCCGCAGCGCGAGCGCGGTGTCGACGGGCTGCCGCTCGATGTGGGAGATCAGCCCGTCCGCGAGGCGGGGGCCGGGGCGTCGTACCAGGACCGTGATGGACATGCGCCTCAGGCTACGCGTGCGACCTTCCGCGCCACCGCCGCGAGTGTCTGCTCGATCGAGTAGGCGTTGAAACCGGGCCGGTCGGCCTTGCCGGTCACGATCGGGCCGAGGTAGCGCTGGACGAACTTGTTGCCGACGCGGTACCAGTGCTCGGTCAGCACGCAGCCGTCCGCGGTCGGCGTGATCTCGTACGCCCACCGGGACACCCGGATCCCGATGGGCGAGCGGACGTCGAAGAGGAACCAGCGCGGCGGCTCGCATGCCACGATCCGCACGTTGGTCCGCCACTCCCTGCCCGGGCCGCGGTTCACGCCGCGGAACCGGGCGCCGACCGACGGCCCGGTCGCGCCGCCGACCCACTGCCCGCCCACGTTCTCCGGGCTCAGTTCACCCATGTTGGGCAGGTCCGTGACGATCGCCCACACGACCTCGGGGTCGGCGGCCAGAACGGTGCTCCGCGAGATGGTGGGCTCCACGACCTCACGGTCGCACGCGGTTCGCGGCCCCGGCAAGCCACTGCGCACGCCGTGAGAAGTCCGGTTTGTCCCGCTGTATTGGTCCAGACCTTGCCGTGGCATGGTGGTCTAGACCAAACTGGGGTCCGGGAGATCCACGGGGTGCTCTTCGTTCCTGCGCGAAGGAGTCCACGATGCGAAGATGGCTCACGGGTGTGGCCGCGGCCACCCTGCTGCTCGGCCTGGTCACGGCGGCGCCCGCGGCCGCGGCGCCCGGGCTGACGGCCACGTTCACCAAGGTGTCCGACTGGGGCACCGGTTTCGAAGGGAAGGTCACCGTCAAGAACTCGTCCAGCGCCGCGATCAACGGCTGGACCATCGAGTTCGACGTCCCGAGCGGCTACTCGATCCCGAGCGTCTGGGACGCGGTGCACACCGCGAGCGGGCAGCACCACGTGTTCCGCAACCCGTCCTGGGCACCGACCCTCGCCGCGGGCGCGACCACCAGCTTCGGCTTCAACGGCAGCCCCGGCAACTTCCCGGGCATCTCGAACTGCCGGTTCAACGGCGACCCGTGCGACGGCGGCGGTGGCAACCCCGGCACCCCGTCGACCCCGGGCACGCCGTCGGTCACCGGGACCACCAACTCCTCGATCTCGCTGTCGTGGGGTGGCTCGACCGGCACCGTGACCGGCTACCGCGTCTACGAGGGCACGACCGTGCGCGCCACGGTGACCGGCACGTCGGCCACCATCAGCGGCCTCGGCACCTGCACCTCGCACACCTACACGGTCGCCGCCTACAACAGCGTGGGCGAGTCGGCGAAGAGCGGTCCCGTCTCCGCGACGACCACCGGCTGCACGCAGCCGACGGGTGGCCGCGGCGCGCCCTACCTGTACATGGGCTGGGGCGACCCGCCCGCACCCGCCACGGTCATGTCGGCGACCGGCGTCAAGTGGTTCACGATGGCGTTCGTGCTCTCCGGCGGCGGTTGTACGCCGGCGTGGGACGGCAACCGGCCGCTGACCGGCGGCGTCGACCAGCAGGCGATCAACGCGATCCGCGCCGCGGGCGGGGACATCGTGCCGTCGTTCGGCGGGTGGAGCGGCAACAAGCTCGGCCCGAACTGCTCGTCCGCGTCGGCGCTCGCCGGCGCCTACCAGCAGGTGATCAACGCCTACGGGCTCAAGGCGATCGACATCGACATCGAGAACACCGACGAGTTCGAGAACGACACCGTCCGCAACCGCATCCTCGACGCGCTGAAGATCGTCAAGCAGAACAACCCCGGCATCCAGACGATCGTCACCTTCGGCACGACGACCACCGGTCCGAACTACTACGGCAACCAGCTGATCGAGCGCGCGGCGGCCATCAACGCCGGCATCGACATCTTCACGATCATGCCGTTCGACTTCGGCTCGGCGAACATCGGCACCGACACCATCAACGCGGCGGAGGGCTTGAAGAACAAGCTCAAGTCCGCGTTCGGCTGGACGGACGCCCAGGCGTACAGCCACATGGGCATCTCCGGCATGAACGGCCTGTCCGACCAGCAGGAGATGACGTCGGTCGCCACCTGGACCTCGATCCGTGACTGGGCGAAGGCGCGGGGCTTGGGGAGGCTCGCGTTCTGGTCCGTCAACCGCGACCGGCCATGTCCCGGTGGCGGCGTGGTGAGCAACTGCAGTGGGATCTCCCAGAACAACTGGGACTTCACGCGGATCACCGCGGGGTTCTGAGGAACTCGGCCCCCTCCTCCGGCGTCACAACCTGGCGTCCGGAGGAGGGGTCCGATGGTGTCGTTCGTCGCGGAAGTGCCTGGTCACGCCCCGGTGGTGGTGCGCACCAAGCGCGGCACGACCGCCCTGTACGCCCTGGTGCTGACGTCGGCGGTGCTGCTGGTCGCGCTGGTCGGCGCCCTGATCGCGGTGTCCGTGTTCCTCGGGACGCCGCTGTTCCTCGTGGTCGTGCCGCTGCTCGCGCTCCAGCTGTACTTCACCGTGCTCATCGTGCGCGAGTACCGGGGCCTGCTCGGTCCGCAGCTCGCCGCCGACCACACCGGCGTGTGGATCCGCACCGGTCTCGGCCGCCGTCCGGAGAGCGTGTTCCTGCCGTGGCACGCGGTCGACGGCGTCGACACGGCCACGGGCCCGGTCGTGCGGATCATGAGCAGGCAGGGCGAGGCGCTCTTCCCCGCCCGCCCGCACTGGCGCGTCCGGTCGCTGCGCCGCCGATACGGCACGGCGTTCGTCGTCGACGGCAAGCGGTCCGCCGAGCCGGTGGACGTGCTCGCGCACCGGCTGATGTCGACGGCTGGGGCGCGCCCACCGGCGCAACGCGCCGACGGTGGTCTCCGGTGAGGTGGTCACCCGCTGACGAGGCCCGACCTGTGTACAAGTCGGCCGTCGGTCGCCGGAACTGCCGGTGGTCGCCGGTAGGCTGGATCTCGGGGGGCCGGAGGCCACTGTCGATCTTGCTGGACGCTCGCGCGAGCGTGCCCGTGCCGCACAGACGCTGGGCACGTTCAGCCCAGAACGCGCAGCGCCCGGACAGTGCCGTGCACGGCGCGTTCAGGACAACCGGCCACGTCGTCCGGGCCCAAGGCACCAGGGTCAGACCGACGCCAGCTCACCTCGCAGCGCGGCGATCGCCTTCGGGACGTTGTTGACGCACAGCGCGTCCACCCCGGCGTACAGGAGCTGCTGCGCGAACCGCACCGTCGGACACCACGCGAGGAACTCCCGGCCGCTGGTGTGCACCACGTCGACCACGTACTCGAGCGGCCGCTGCAGCTCCATCGGCTCCCGGTCGTTCGGGCGCAGCGAGCCCCAGTGCGGCGCCAGGACCTGCACGTCCAGGTGCCCGGCCATGGCCACGGCCTGGCCGATCGGGAACTCGACCCACGTCAGCAGCGCGCGCGGCACCCCGGGCGCCACCTCCTTGGCGATGTCGAGCGCACCCGCGTCGAACGAGCTGATCAGCGTCGGCCGCCGCCGGGCCTCGCGCCGGGCCACGCGCGCGAGCTGCGCCATGGTCGTCCCGGCGCGGTCGCGGGTGGCGTCCTCCATCGACGTCTTCACGTCGAAGTCGATGCCGACCCCGCCCGGCAGTGCCGCCAGCAGTTCGTGCAGGTCCAGGGCGCCGTCGTCGGTGGCTTCGCTGCCCGTGATGTCGGCGTAGAACACCCCGTCGGCGTTCGCCGGGTTGTGTGCCACGACCAGGCGGTCGTCCGACGTGCGCCGGACGTCCACCTCCACCCAGTCGATGCCGAGTGCCGCGGCCGCGAGGAACGACTCGAGCGTGTTCTCGCGTATGCCGTCGACCGTGCCCCGGCCCAAACCGCGATGTCCCAGGAGCACCGGCCCGGGACCGAAGAGTCTGCCGTCCATAGCGCGCCGTCATCGGCGCGCCTGACTCCCGCCTCAGGCCGCCGAGGTGACGGTCTTGCCCACCTCCACGTTGGCACGTTCGAGGTCCCCGGCGAAGTCCACCTCCACCACGAAGAACTCGGAGATGTCCAACGCCAGCACCGGCATGCCGGCCGTCTCGATCGCGGACTCGATGCCGCGTTCGAAGTAGTCGGTGTCGGTGCAGCCCTCCAGGTGCTCGACCAGCGTCGCCCGGTCGGCCGACGCGATGTAGTTGATGCCGACGGCCTCACCGAAGCCGCCGACTACCGATTTTGACAGCTCCTGGATGAGTCCGTCGACCGAAGCGGTGTACTTCACCTCTTCTTCACCGCATGCTTCCGTGTTGACACACACGAAGCTGCGGTCCGCCTCGATCGCCGCCGCGACCGGCGCGAGCAGCTTCGGGTCGAACACGACGTCGCCGTTGAGCCACAGCACGCCGCCCGGTGGGCACAGCCGCAGCGCCCTGAGCAGGCTCTTCGACGTGTTGGTGTGCTCGTAGCGGTCGTTGTAGACGAACCGGGCGTCCGGCGCGGCCCGCATGATCTCCTCGGCGTGGAACCCGACGACGATCGTCACCTGCGGGTCGGTGAGCCCGGCGGACAGGTTGTCCAACTGCTGGCGCAGGATGCTGCGGCCGTCCGCGAGCGGTGTCAGCGGCTTCGGGTGGGGCATGCCGAGCCGGGTGCCCATGCCAGCGGCCAGGATCACGACGTTCATGCGGGCACCTCCATGCTGGTCATCGCGGAAAGGTTGGCGTCGCGGGTGCGGACCGCGTCGTCGATGGCGGCGAGGAACCGGGTCGTGCTCTCCCCCGGCGCGAGGTCGCCGAAGTACAGCTCGCGCACGGCGGCGCGGGCCTCGCGGTACTCGTCGTGCTCCAGGCGCCGCGCCACGGTCTCGGTGAGGTTGCCGATGGTGGCCGAGTCGACCACGTCGGCGCAGCGGCTGATGGGCGCGTCGGTGTGCAGCTTCTCCCGGTCGTCGTACCGGTCGGCGATGAACATCGGCTGGTGCTGGCGCAGGTAGAGGAAGTCCAGCCCGACCGACGACACGTCGGTGATCATCAGGTCGCAGCCGGGGAACACGGCGAGGATGTCGCCCTGCTCCTGCACGAGGTGCTCGCCGCCGGCCCGCGAGACGCGGCGGACGATCTCCCGGTGCGCGGCCGCGACGTCCGGGATGGGGCTGACCGCGACCCTCGGGTGCGGCTTGTAGACCAGCCGGACCCCCGGCACGGCGAGCACCTTCTCGACGATCGCCGGGCCGAACACGTCGACGGACGTGTAGTTGTTGGAGGCGTTCTCGCCCTCCCAGGTCGGCGCGTAGAGCACCGTCCTCTGTGTACTGGGCGGCAGCACGGGCGCAGGGCGCAGGTCGAGCTGGGGGCGGCCGACGGGCACGAGCTTCGACTCGTCGAACTCCATGAGCGCCGCGCGGTGCCGCCGCCGGGCCGCCTCACCGGCGATGAAGACGCGGTCGTAGGCCTTGACCTGGTTGGAGACCATGCAGACCTTGTCGCTCTCGCCGTGGTTCACGTGCACGTGCAGCATGTGCCGCTGCATGAGCGAGTGGAAGTTGTGCACGGAGTTGTTCACGTAGACGGCGACCTTGAAGTCGCTGGTCTCGTAGAGCTGCACGAGGTCGGGGAACGCGGGCGCGAGGACCGTGCGCAGCGGGGTGTCCAGCTCCTCGTAAGTCTTCCGGTTGCGCGTGATGATCGTGACCGGGTGCTCGCGGTCGAGCCGTTCGAACACCGGCAGCCACTGTTTCAGCTGGTAGACCTTCCGCGGATCGTCAGCGAAGTAGACGGCGACGGTCCCCGGGACGGCCGTGCCCGGCGTGTAGCCCGCGGGCAGGGGGCCGGAGGGGTCGTCGAGGATGCGGCGGACGTCACCGGCCTTTTTGCGGTTGCCGAACAAGCCCACGGACAGGACTCCAAGAGGGTGCGAAGCGATGGGGGTGGCCGGGACTCGTCCGGCCGCCTACATCATGGGGGCTACGACACCCGATATCCAAGTCCTGTACCTGGGGACGAAACCCAACGTTCACGAATCGTTGCGTGCCGGTACCGCCGGATGATCAACTCGGCGACCGCCGGGTGCGCGCCGAGCGGCGCCGCGGTCACCGCCGCGCCCGCGGCGACGGCCCGCCGGTGGAACAGCCCGGGCGCGAGGAACCAGCTGGCGACGGCCGCGCCGGGCTCGAGGACGTCGGCGAGCGAGGGTGTCGAGGTCGCGACGAACCCGGCCCGCGCCCCGAGTCGCCACGCGGCGTCGTACACCTCGGCCCGGGACCGCGGGTCGGACGACCCGGACGCGGCGAGCACCACCGGCTGCCCGGGTACCCACCCGGCCGCGCGGAGCCGCTGCCGCGCGACGGACACGAGGTCGAGCCCGAGGTGCGGGGTGATCACGGCGGGGGCGCCCGCGGCGGCGACCTGCTCCGGGATGTCGACCCGCACGTGGTACCCGGCGGAGAGGAACGCGGGCACGACGACCGCCGGACCGGGACACCCGCGGAGGACGGTGGTGACGTCGGGCTGCCGAACGTCGGCGAACGCGACCCGCACGTCGGGCACGTGCCGGCGGACCAGGTCGGCCAGCTCGTGGACGACGGTGGCCCCGGCGGGGTCACGCGTCCCGTGCGCGACGAGCACGCAGGTGACGCCGCCGGCCCCCGATTGCCGGCCTAGCCCGGAGGACCGACAATCCCGGTGCCCCGTCATGGGGTTGTCCACAGGGGAGCCACCTGTCCACAGGCGCGGCGCCGAGGGCCGGGAACTGTCGGCCCCCTGCCGTACGCTGGCAACCGGGGGCCGGAGGCCAACCCCGTCGCGTCCGCGCGCAGACCGGACCCCGGCCCGTCCGCGCCCACCCGCTGTCCCGGGACCGCCGGGGAGCCCACCACCGGGCCACGTGAAGAGCCGCGCGTGCTGACCACGCCACCGGTGAGGAAGGGGCCCTTCACCACCGCCACCGCGAGCAATGGACCGACCACCACAGCGAAGGACCCCTTCCTCACGTCCATCCGCTCGCCGGCCGTCACGCCGGGTCCACCGCCAGCCGGTACCCGCGCTTCACGACCGTCGTCACCAGGTTCGGCGCGCCCAGGGCGGCGCGCAGCCTGCCGACCGCGGTCTCCACCGCGTGAACGTCCACAGTGTCCTCCCGCCCCGAGTGTTTCCGCAGCACCCCGGCCAGCACCCGCCGCGACAACACCCTCCCCGGGTCCTCCGCCAGCGCCCGCAGCACCGCCATCGGCGCGGGCGGCACCGGCCGCAGCTCGTCGTCCACCAGCACCGCCTGCCCCCGCACCTCCAGCTGGCAGCGCCCCACCTTCACGCGCGTCGCGCGCGCGGGCAGCGCCACCTCCAGCTCCCGCACCAGCGCCCCGATCCGCGCCCGCGACGGCTGGATCACCGGCACCCCGACCCTGGCGAGCGGGCTCGCCGTGATCGGCCCCACGCACACCACCAGCACCCGGTACCGCAGCGCGTCCAGCACCCGCTCCAGCCGGTCCTCCTCCGCCGCCGTCCGCAGCACGCTCGCCGCCGCCGGGGCGCTCGTGAACGTCAGCGCGTCCACCTGCCCCGCGACCAGCGCGTCCAGCAGCCGCGACAGCGGCGCCGGGTCGGCGGGGCCGGTCCACCGGTACACCGGCACCTCGAGCACCGACGCACCCGCGGCCGTCAACGCGTCGATGAAGTCCCGCAGCGGTTCGCCGTGCAGCTGCACCGCGATCCGCTTCCCCGACACCCCCTGGGCCAGCAGGTAGTCCAGCAACTCGGCACTGCCCTCCGACGCGGGCGCCCACGCCTCGACCAGACCCGCCGCCCGCACGGCGCCCTTGGCCTTGGGACCCCGCGTCAGCACCGTCGCCTTGCCCAGCGCGGCGAGCAGCGCGTCGCCGAGTCCCCAGCCCTCGGCGGCCTCCACCCACCCGCGGAACCCGATCCCGGTGGTCGCGACCACGACGTCCGGGGCCGCGTCGATCACGGCCTGTGTCTGCCGCAGCAGGTCCTCGTCGTCGGCCAGCGGGATGATCCGGATCGCCGGTCCGAACTGGACGGTGGCACCGCGCCGTGCCAGCAGCGCACCGAGCTCGTCGGCGCGGCGGGCGGCGGTGACGCCCACCGTGTAGCCGGCCAGCGGGGCGGTCACGGCAGGCCGACCAGGATGTCGTCGTCCTCGACCCGCACCGGGTACACCGCGACCGACACGGCCGGGTCGTCCACGCACGCGCCGGTGCGCAGGTCGAAGTGCTGCTTGTGCATCGGCGACGCCACCACCGGCACGCCGCCGAGGTCGCCGACGAGCCCGCGCGACAGCACCGCCGCCCCGCTGAACGGGTCCACGTTGGACAGCGCGTGCACCGCGCCCTCCGACGTCAGGAAGATCGCCACCTGCTCGCCACCGTCCAGCAGGGCCGCCACCCCGCGGTCGGGGATGAGGTCGGCCAGCCCGCAGACCTTCGTCCACGCCTGTGTCGTCGTCATCGCGCCACCACCGGCAGGCCGAGCGGCACCGGCTGGCCGCGTTCCTCCCGGAACGAGATCGTCGGGTCCGGGGTGCCCGGCGCGTTCACGAACGACGTGAACCGCGCGAGCTTCGCCGGGTCGTCCAGCACCCCCGCCCATTCGTCCGCGTAGGACTCGACGTGCTTGGCCATCGCCGCGTCCAGGTCCTCGCAGATGCCGAGTTTGTCGTCCACGATCACCTCCCGCAGGTGCTCGATCCCGCCGTCCATGGCCTCGATCCACGCGGCCGTGCGCTGCAGCCGGTCGGCCGTGCGCACGTAGAACATCAGGAACCGGTCGACGTAGCGGTACAGCTCCTCGGTGGACACGTCGGAGACGAACAGCTCCGCGTGCCGGGGCGTGAAACCGCCGTTGCCGCCGACGTAGAGGTTCCAGCCGTGCTCGGTGGCGATCACGCCGAAGTCCTTCGACCGCGCCTCCGCGCACTCGCGGGCGCAACCGGACACCGCCGCCTTGATCTTGTGCGGTGCCCGCAGGCCGCGGTACCGCAGCTCCAGGTCGATCGCGAGCCGCACCGAGTCCTGGACGCCGTAGCGGCACCAGGTGTCGCCGACGCACGACTTCACCGTGCGCAGCGCCTTGCCGTACGCGTGCCCGGACTCGAACCCGGCGTCGACGAGCCGCCGCCAGATCGCGGGCAGCTGGTCGACGGTCGCGCCGAACAGATCGATCCGCTGCCCGCCGGTGATCTTGGTGTAGAGCCCGAAGTCCTGCGCCACCTGCGCGATCACCATCAGCTTCTCCGGGGTGATCTCGCCGCCGGGGATGCGCGGCACGACCGAGTAGGTGCCGTTGCGCTGCATGTTCGCGAGGAAGTGGTCGTTGGTGTCCTGCAGCGCGGCCTGCTCGCCGTCGAGCACGTGCCCGTTGCCCAGCGAGGCGAGCATGGACGCGACCGCCGGCTTGCAGACGTCGCAGCCGCGCCCGGTGCCGTAGCGGGAGATCAGCTCGGTGAACGAGTGGATGCCGGTGGACCGCAGGATCTCGAACAGGTCGGCGCGCTTCTGCGGGAAGTGCTCGCACAGCGCGTTGGACTGCTCGACACCGGCCGCGGCCAGCAGCTGCTTGAGCATCGGCACGCACGACCCGCACGTCGTGCCCGCCTTGGTGCACGACTTGAGCCCCGGCACGTCGGCGCAGCCGCCGGCGATCGCGCCGTTGATCGCGCCCTTCGTCACCGCGTTGCACGAACAGACCTGCGCCTCGTCCGGCAGCGCGCCGATCCCGACGGCCGCCCCGCCCGCGGGCGCGATCATGGCGGCGGGGTCGCCCGGCAGGTCGCGGCCGACGAGCGGGCGCAGCAGCGGGTACTGCGCCGCGTCGCCGACGAGCACGCCGCCGAGCAGCGTCTTCGCGTCGTCGGAGACCACGAGCTTCTTGTAGGTGCCCGCGACCGCGTCGTTGAACACGACCTCCAGGGCGCCCTCGGTGCGGGCGTGCGCGTCGCCGAAGCTCGCGACGTCCACGCCCATCAGCTTCAGCTTGGTCGACGTGTCGCCGCTCTCGAACACGGCGTCGCCGCCGAGGAGCCGGTCGGCCACCACGTCCGCCATCGCGTTGCCCGGCGCGACGAGCCCGTACACGGTGCCGTCGACGCACGCGCACTCGCCGACGGCGTAGATGTCCGGGTCGCTGGTGACGCAGTCGCGGCCGACGGCGACACCACCCCGCTCACCGACGGCGAGCCCGGCCGTGCGCGCCAGCTCGTCGCGGGGCCGGACCCCGGCGGAGAACACGACGAGGTCCACGTCCAGTTCGGTGCCGTTGCCGAGCTTCGCGAGCAGGCGGCCCCGGTCCTCCTCGATGGACTGGGTGCCGGTGCCGGGGTGCACGGTCACGTCGAGCCGCTCGATCAGCATGCGCAGCAGCCCGCCGCCGCCGTCGTCGACCTGGAGTGGCATCAGCCGCGGCGCCAGCTCCACGACGTGCGGGGAGAGTCCCATGTCCCGCAACGCCTTCGCGGCCTCCAGGCCGAGCAGCCCGCCGCCGACCACGAGCGCGGCACGACGCCCACGCGCGGGCTTCTCGGCGGCGGCACGGACGGAGGAGCGGATCGCGTCCAGGTCCTCGATCGTCCGGTACACGTGGCAGCCGGGCAGGTCGTGCCCGGGCACCGGCGGCACGAACGGGTAGGACCCGGTGGCGAGCACGAGCGCGTCGTAGCCCACCACCGCACCGCCGCGGGTCGTGACCTTCTTCCCGGCCCGGTCGATCGCCGTCACCGGATCGCCGAGGTGCAGGTCCACCAGGTCGTCGCCGTCGAACGTGGCGCCGTCGAGCTGCAGGTCGAGCGGGTTCCAGGTGTCCACGTAGGACGTCAGGGCCACGCGGTCGTACGCGGGCCGGGCCTCCTCGGCGAACACCACCACCCGCCACTGCCCGGTCACGTCCTTCTCGCGCAGCGCCTGCACGAGCCGGTGCCCGACGGGCCCGTTGCCCGCCACCACCAGTGTTCTCATGTGCTACACCCCCGCGTGCGCGAGGCTCGGGACGCGGGCGACCGCGAAGCTCCTGCGCAGGTAGTAGAACCAGGTCATGAACGCGAAGACGACGTACGCGGCGAGGAAGACGTACAGCGCCGAGGTCGACCAGTCGTCGTTGGCCGCCGCCACCGCCTGCTTCGCGGCGAGCGTGTCCGCGGCGGCCACCTTCGCGGTGACGCCGAGGCTCGCCTGCCGGAAGATCAGCTGGATGAGGAAGCCGCCGAACGCGCCGATCGCACCGGCGATGCCGATCACCGCGGCGGCCTCCCGCTTGAACTTCAGCGCGGTCCGGCCCGCGTCGAGGCCCTTCTCCGCGGCCTCCTTGCGGCCCAGCTCACCGAAGATCACCGGGATCATCCGGTACGTGGACCCGTTGCCCGCACCGGAGAGCATGAAGATCACCATGTAGGAGGAGAAGAACAACGCGAAGCTGTGCGCGTTCACCCCGACGATCGCGAGCATGGTGAACAGGCCCATGCCGACGAAGCAGAACAGCGTCACCCGCGCGCCGCCGATCCGGTCGGACAGCCACCCGCCGAACGGTCGGGCCACCGACCCGATCAGCGCGCCCACGAACCCGAGGCCCGCCAGGTAGGTGGCGATGAACGGGTGCTGCGCGAGGAACTCCGGGAAGGTGTTCTTGATGACGAGCGGCAGCGCGAACGAGTACCCGATGAACGAGCCGAACGTGCCGATGTAGAGGATCGACATGATCCAGGTCTGCCCGTGCCGCAACGAGGACACGTAGGACTTCGCGTCGGAGCGCGCGTGGGTGATGCTGTCCATGAAGAACCACGCGCACAGCGCCGCGATCACCACGAACGGCATCCAGATCAGCCCGGCGTAGGCGAGGTGCACCTCGTGCTGCGGCAGCCGCGCCGCGGCCGTCGGCACCCCGATGATCACCACGAGCGGCACGACCAGCTGCACGACGGCCACGCCCAGGTTGCCGCCCGCGGCGTTGAGACCGAGCGCGAGGCCCTTCTTGCGCTCCGGGTAGAAGAACGAGATGTTGGCCATCGACGAGGAGAAGTTGCCGCCGCCGACACCCGCGGTCGCCGCGCAGGCCAGCAGCACCCAGAACTGCGTGTCGTGCGACTGGCTCGCGAGCCACCCGCTGGGCACCACGACCGCCAGCGCGGTCGCCGGGATCAGCAGCAGGCTCGCGCTGATCACCGTCCACAGGCGACCGCCGAAGCGCGGCACCGCGAACGTGTACGGGATGCGCAGCGCCGACCCGATGAGGTTCGGCATCGCGGTCAGCCAGAACGTCTCCGACAGCGTCATGGGCAGCCCGGCGTTCGCCAGGTTGATCACGACCACCGACCACAGCACCCAGATGGCGAAGCCGAGGTGCTCGGCGAAGATCGAGAACACGAGGTTCTTGCGGGCGATCCGCTTGCCGGTGGTCTCCCAGAACGTCTCGTCGTCGGGGTTCCAGTCGTCGATCCAGCGGCCGTTGCGGCGGGTGGGTGCGGGCGTCGATTCGATCGTGGCGGTCACGTCGCGGTCTCCTCGGGAGGGTTCAGGCCGTGCCTTCATCGGCGGTGGCGAGCCAGCCGGCGATGGCGGTGACGGTGTCGCGGCAGCCGCCGCACCCCGTGGTCGCGCGGGTCGCCTGGGCGAGGCCCGCGACGCCGCGGGCACCGCCGCGCCACGCCTTCACCAGCTGGCTCTTGCTGACGGTGTTGCAGCGGCACACCGTTGTCGCCGCCGGTAGGTCTGCCGGGCTGTGCGCGGCCGAGGCACCCGGTGGGAGTGCGCGGCCGAGCAGCAGCGCCAGCCGGTCGGACGGAGCGGGGATCCCCCGGTCGTACAGCTGTGTGATCGCGGCGGCCGCGTCGGGCGCGCCGAGCACGATGGCGCCGGACACCCGGTCGTCGCGCAGGACGAGCTTGGCGTACCGGCCACCCGCCGGGTCGGACAGGCAGAGGACCTCGGCGTCCGTGCTGTCCACGGCCGCGTGGACGTCGCCGAGCGCGGCGAGGTCCACGTCCTTGGCCTTCAACCGGGTCACGACCGGGGTGCCGCGGTAGCGGGCGGCCGGCCGGGCGCCGGTGAGCAGGTCCGCGAGCACGGCGGCCTGCTCCCACGCGGGTTGCACGAGCCCCGAGACCGTGCCGGGGTGCTGGGCGCAGTCGCCGATGGCGTGCACGCGGGGGTCGTCGGTGCGCAACAGGTCGTCGACGACGATGCCGCGTTCGACGGTCAGGCCCGCGTCCTGCGCGAGGCCGGTTTCGGGGATGACCCCCGCGGACACGACGACGAGGTCGGCGGGCACGTGGGTGCCGTCGTCGAGCTTCAGCCCGTCGCCGGGCACGAACCGGGCGGCCTTCACGTTCAGCCGCACCTCGATGCCGAGCGTGGCGAGCCGGGCCGCGAGCACCGCGCCCGCGCCGGGGTCGAGCTGGCGTTCCATCAGGTGGCCCACCGGGTGCACGACCGTGACGAGGTTGCCGCGGCTCGCCAGTCCCCTGGCGGCTTCGAGGCCGAGCAGCCCGCCGCCGACCACCGCGACCGGCGCACCGGGCCGCGACGCGGCGACGATCTTCTCGCAGTCGTCGAGGGTGCGGAACGCGACCGCACCCGGCGCGACGGCGCCGTCCACGACGAGGCCCTCGGTCGGCGGCAGCCACGGGCGGCTGCCGGTGGCGAGCACGAGCGCGTCGTAGTCCACGCTCGTGCCGTCGTCGAGGGCCACCTTCCGCGCCCCGCGGTCGATGCCGGTGACGGTCGTACCGAGCCGCAGGTCGACGTCGTGCCGGTGCGCCCAGTCCTCGTCGTGCAGCCGGACCATCGCCGGGGTCATCCCGCCACCGACCACACTGGACAGCAGGATCCGGTTGTAGGCGGGGTGCTGTTCCGCGCCCACGACGGTGACGGCGACGTTCTCCGTGTCGCGCCTGCGGATCTCCTCCGCGAGCCGGGACCCGGCCATGCCGTACCCGGCGATGACGATCCTTCTCACGGCGTTGCCTCCAGTCGCACGGCGCACACCTTGAACTCGGGCATGCGGCTGGCCGGGTCCAGCGCGGGGTTGGTGAGCAGGTTCGCCCGCGCGTCGCCGGGGAAGTGGAACGGCAGGAACACCAGGTCGACGCGGATCGTCGGCACGCACCGCACCCGCGCGCGGACCGTGCCGCGCCGGGACACGACGTCGGCCACGTCCCCGTCGGCGAGCCCGGCCCTGGCCGCGGTGTCCGGGTGGACCTCCACGTACATCTCGGGCACGGCCGCGTTCAGCTCGGGCACGAGCCGGGTCTGGGCGCCGGACTGGTAGTGCTGCAGCACGCGGCCCGTGGTGGCCTGCAAGGGGAACTCGTCGTCGGGTGGCTCCGCGGGTCCACTGTGGTCGACCGCGACGAACCGGGCGCGGCCGTCGGGGTGGGCGAACCGGTCGAGGAACGCGCGGGGCGTGCCGGGGTGGTCGGTGGACGGCACCGGCCAGTGCAGCGCCTCCCCGGCGCGCAACCGGTCGTACGACACGCCCGCGTAGTCGGCGATCCCGCCCGCCGACGCCCGCCGCAGCTCGTCGAACACGGTCTCCGCGTCGGCGGGGAACCGGTCCGCCGGCTGCCCGAGCCGGGTGGCGAGCCCGCGCAGGACCTCCAGGTCGCTGCGCACGCCGACCGGTGCGCTGACCGCCTTGCGGCGCAACAGGACGCGGCCCTCGAGGTTGGTCATGGTGCCGTCCTCCTCGGCCCACTGCGTGACCGGGAGGACGACGTCGGCCATGGCGGCGGTCTCGGACATCACCACGTCGGCGACGACGAGGAGGTCGGCGCCCCGGAGCCGCTCGGTGATGCGTCCGGCGTGCGGCGCGGACACGACCACGTTGCTGCCGAAGACGAGCAGCCCTTTCGGCGCGGCGTCGAGCAGTTCGTAAGCGGACCGGCCGGGCCCGGGCAGATCGTCCGGGTCGACGCCCCAGACGGCGGCGACGTGCGCGCGGGCGGCCGGGTCGTCGAGCTTGCGGTAGCCGGGGAGCTGGTCGGCCTTCTGGCCGTGCTCGCGGCCGCCCTGCCCGTTGCCCTGACCGGTGAGGCAGCCGAACCCGGAGCCCGACCTGCCGGGCAGGCCGAGTGCCAGCGCGAGGTTGATCCAGGCGCTGACCGTGTCGGCGCCGCGGGCGTGCTGCTCGGTCCCCCGCGCGGTCAGCACGTAGGCGTTGCCGGCGGCGGCGAGCATGGCGGCGGCGGCCCGCTGGTCGGCGGCGGCGACACCGGTGACCCGCTCGACCCGCTCGGGCCACCAGGCGGCGGCGATCCGCCATACGTCGTCGAAGCCGGTGGTGCGCGCGGCGAGGTAGTCGTGGCGCAGGTGACCGTCGGCGACCACCGCGTGCAGGATGCCGAGCGCGAGCGCCAGGTCGGTGCCGGGCGCGGGCTGCAGGTGCAGGGTGGCCAGCTCCGCGGTGGCCGACCGCCGCGGGTCGACCACGATCAGCTCCGCACCCCGCAGGTGCTGCACGAACGGCGGCATGGTTTCGGCGGGGTTACCCCCGACCAGGAGGATCGTGCCGGCGCCCTGGAGGTCCTCGACGGGAAACGGCAGCCCACGATCCATGCCGAACGCCCTGGTCCCGGCCGCGGCGGCCGAGGACATGCAGAACCGTCCGTTGTAGTCGATCTGCGAGGTGCCGAGCGCGACCCGGGCGAACTTGCCGAGGAGGTACGCCTTCTCGTTGGTCAGCCCACCCCCACCGAACACGGCGACCGCGTCCCGCCCGTGGCCGGCCTGCAACTCGATGATCCGGTCGGCGACCAGGTCGAGGGCCCGGTCCCAGCTCGTCGGCCGCAGCTCGCCGTCCACTCTGACCAGTGGCGTCGTCAGCCGGCCTGGCGACCCGAGCAACGTCGCGGCGGTCCACCCCTTCTGACAGAGACCACCCCGGTTGGCAGGAAAGTCACGCGGTTCGATCTCGGTACCCGTGAGCCGCATTCCACATTGAAGGGCGCAGTATGGGCAGTGTGTGTCGACGGTGCCGGTGCTCAGTGGTAACGGGCTGGCCGCAATCGTCACGCGCTGTCCTCCTCGATTCGGCTGATGAGGACGCTAAGGAGCGCGTGTTACTGCCACGTTCGCGAATGTTTCAGGCATGCGACATTGCCCGCGCCTGAACACGCGGCGGCTGGTGAGGACGGCGGCCGCGGACCAGCCATTCCGCCAGGTCGCGGGACACAACGCGACTCAACGGGCACGCCAGGCAAGCGGCGAAAGGGTGACCGCCGCCGCAGCGATCCGCCTGCCGGTCCGCGTCGTCAGTCCACTGCGAGCCGACTCGATCCATTCGCCGACGCGGCGGACACCGACCTCGCGGTACTCGACCGCCTGCAGGAGCATCTCCAACTTGTCGGCGTCCTTGGCACACAACGCCTCGGCCGTCATCCGTGACTCGTACTCGTCGACGGCGCCGCGGACCAGCTCGCGGGACCGCCCGGGCAGTTCGGCGGTCCTCGGCCGCGATGATCGCGGCCGGCTGGGCGACCCGCACGGTGTGCTCGGCGACCGACTCCGGGTCCCGCACGCCCGCATGCCACCAGCCGGAACGCCGCACCCGCTTCAGCACCCCGAGTTCGTAACCGAATGCGGCCAGCGCCGCGGCCTCGTCTGGCATGTCGTGTCCTCTCCGACGAATGGGCGATGCGTGCCGGTGCCCGAAAGCTCCAACCAGGCCAACCCATCACAGCCGGTTCCGTTTCGCACACTCCGCGCATACGATCTCAGTCGGTGGTGACGGTCCTGTTCCGCGTGCTCGGGCCTCTCGAAGCCGAAGTCGAGGGGCGTCTCGTCGCGCTCGGCGGACCCAAGCCGCGTCTCCTGCTGGCCACGCTCCTCATGCGACCGAACAGCGCGGTCAGCACGGACGTGCTGGTGGACGTGCTGTGGCCGGAGTCCCCGCCGCGCTCCGCCGCCGCCAACGTGCGGACCTATGTGCACGGTCTGCGCCGCCTCCTCGACAACCGCATCGAGCACCGGCCCGGTGGGTACCTGCTGCGCGCCGAGCCCGGGGAGATCGACCTCTGCCGGTTCGAGGAGACCCGCGACCCCGACCTGTGGCGCGGCCCGTTCCTCGCGGACCTGCCGGGGAGCCACGTGTTCGACGCGACCGCCGCCCGCGCCACCGAGATGTGGCTGTCGGCGCGCGAGGACCGGCTGCGGGCGCGGATCGAACGCGGTGACCACGACGCGGCGGCCGCCGAGCTGCGTGGCATGCTCCGCGACCACCCGCTCCGCGAGGAGCTGTGGCAGCTGCTCATCCACGCGCTGACCGCGGCCGGCCGCCGCGCCGACGCCATCCAGGCCTACACCGAGGCCGAGCGCATCCTCCGCGACGAGCTGGGCGCCGCACCCGGCGCCGCGCTGCTCGCCGCGCTCTCCCCCGTCTGCCAGCTGCCGCTCGACCTGCCCGACTTCACCGGCCGCGACGACGTGGTCCACGACCTCGTACAGCAGGTCCGCAACCGTGCCCGGCCCACGGTGGTGGTGCTGTCCGGGCCGCCCGGGGTGGGCAAGTCGGCGGTGGCCGTGCGCGTCGCCCACCTGGTGCGCGCGTCGTTCCCCGACGGTCAGCTGCACGTCGACCTGGCCGGCACCTCGGCGTCCCCGCGCCGGCCCGCCGACGTGCTCCCCGAGCTGCTGCGCGCGCTCGGCCACACCGAGTTGCCGCACGGCCTCGCCGAGCGCACCGCGCTGCTGCGGTCCGCGCTCGCCGCCCGCCGCGTGCTGCTCGTGCTCGACGACGCCGCGAACGCCGCCCAGGTCGCCCCGCTGCTGCCCGGCGCGGGCGGGTCGGCGGTGCTGGTGACGAGCCGGGTCATGCTGCCCGACCTGGTCGGCGCGCGGCCGGTCGAGCTGGACGTCCTCCCGGACGCCGAGGCCGCCCGGCTGCTCGACGGCATCGTCGGCGCCGCCCGCACCCGCGCCGAGCCGGACAGCGCGGCCGCGATCCTGCAGTTCTGCGGGCACCTGCCGCTCGCGATCCGGGTGGCGGGCACCCGTCTCGCGCACCGCCGCGGCTGGGCGTTGCGCACGCTCGCCGACCGGCTGCGCGACGAGCGCCGCCGCCTCGACGAGCTGGCCGTCGGCGACCTCGCCGTCCGCGCGAGCGTCGGCCTGACCTACGCGTCCCTGCCACCCGAGGCGGCGCGGGCGTTCCGGCTGCTCGGCCTGCTCGGGCCGGTGCGGTGGCCGGGGTGGGTGGTCGGCGCGCTGCTGGGGCGGGAGTCCGCCGATCACGTGCTGGACCTGCTGGTCGACAACCACCTCGTCGAGCTGGTCGGCTCCGACGACACCGGCGCGCCCCGCTACCGGCTGCACGACCTGCTGCGCTGCTACGCCGCCGAGCTGTCCGAGAAGGACCGCGCCGCGGTGCTGCGGGTGCTGGACGGCTACCTCGCGCGGGCGTCGGCGGCGGCGGCCGGGATGCCGTACTTCGGTGTGCTGCCGGTGGCCGCCGCACCGATGGCGGCGCCGGCGGCGTGGTTCGAGGCCGAGCACCGCGCGTGCGTCGCGATGGTGTCGCTGGCCGAGGCGTGGGGCGCCGACGACCACGCGTGGCGGCTCGCGACCACGCTCGCGCCGTACTTCGACCTGCGCGGCAACCAGGACGACTGGCAGCGCACGCACGCGGTGGCGCTCGCCGCGGCCCGCCGGGCGGGGGACCAGCGCGGCGAGGCGATCGTGCTGCGCAACCTCGGCCAGGTCGCGCTGTACCGCGACGCGTACGCCGACGCCGAGTCCGCGTTCACCGACGCCTGCGTCCTGTTCACCGGCATCGGCGACGCGCAGGGCGCCGCGGTCGCGCGTGCCGGGCTCGGCACGGTGCTGCGGCTGCTCGGCGAGCACGAACGGGCGCTGGACCACTGCCACGCCGCGCTCGAGCTGTTCGCGCGGGTCGGCGACCGGCACGGCGAGGCGGTGGCCCGGCTCGCGGCCGGTTCGGTGTGGCTCGCGCTCGGCTGCCTCGCGCCGGCGGGCCGCTGGTTCACCGACGCGTACGAACTGTGCGCCGCCATCGGCGACCGGCACCGCGAGGCGCACGCGCTGAAGCGGATCGCCGCGCTCCACCAGCAGCGCGGCGACCTGGTGGCGGCACGCGAGCACGTCGCGCGGGCGCTCGTGATCTTCCGCGAACTCGACGACGAGCACTGCGTCGGCTACACCAACCAGAGCCTCGGCGAGCTGTGCCTGGCGGACGGCGACCTTGCCGACGCGGACCGGCTCCTCGCCACCGCACTCGACCTGCACCACCGCAACGGCGACCGCCGCTCGGAAGCGGACGTGGCCGAACTCCTGGCCCGCCTGTACGAGACGAGAGGCGACCCGGCAACAGCCCGCCGCCACGCAGACCGAGCCCAGGCAATCCGAGCATCCCTACTGATCGCAACCCCGTAACCCCGCGAGTCCCCCGCCCAGACCCCGCGAGTCTCCCGTCCAGAACCCGCGAGTCTCCCGTTCGCGACCGGTGAGTCTCCCGTTCGCGACCTCCGAGCCGGAAGCCATGTCGCGAACCGCCAACTCGGACGTCCCGAACGGGGGACTCGCGGGTTCCGAGAGGGCGACTCGCGGGTTCTGGGAGGGCGACTCGCGGGTTCTGGGAGGGCGACTCGCGGGTTCTGGGAGGGCGACTCGCGGGTTCTGGGAGGGCGACTCGCGGGTTCTGGGAGGGCGACTCGCGGGTTTGTGCGCATATCGCCACACGTTTGCGGGATATGGCGTGGTCGCGACCCGCCGTACCATTTTGTGCGCAGAGAGTTCCCAGGCAGGAGGTCGGCATGCTGGTGGACGGGTGTAGCTGCGGGTGCGGTGGTTGCGGTAGCAGCGACTGCTGCGGAGGCAAGTGCGGTTGCTGATTCGACCGTGACCGTCGGGCTCCGGGGACCGGCCCGGAGTCCGGCGCTCTGGTTCCACAGCCGATCTTCACAGCGTCCTCAGCGATCTCACAGCTCGCGCCCGGATCCTCGGTCGTAGAGGGAGTGAGGAGGCCGCGATGCAACCACAACCGGTATGGCGCACGGCCGGCCGGCGGGGACCCCGGTCGGTGAACGCGGACGCCGTGGCCGCGGCGGATGGCGTGGTGGCGCTGGCCGACGGCGTCGGGGACAGCGTGGCCGCCGCCCGGGCGGCCATGGCCGCGGTGCACGCGGCGGTCCGCGTGCCTGCCACGGCGGGGCCGAGCGCCGCTCTGTCCGCCGCCCGCAGGGCCGTCGTCGACGGCGACTGCGTGCTCGTGGTGGCCCAGCCGTACGCGGGTGGCTACCACATCGGGTGGGTGGGCGACGTGCGCGCGTACGCGTGGGACGGCGTGGACCTGTGGCAGCTGACCAGCGACCACACGCTCGCGCAGTACGTCCGCGACCGCGGCGGCCGTGTCGAGCCCCGCATGGAGCACCTCGTGACCACGAGCGTCCGCACGGCGGCGCCCGACGAGTACGGCCTGAGCTCGACCGGCACCGCGAACCTGCTGCTCACCACCGACGGCGTGCACAAGACCCTCACCCACGACGCCATGACCGCCGTCCTGCGCACCGCGGCCGACCCGGCGGAGGCACTGGTCGCGGCCGCCATGGCGGCGGGGGCGCGGGACAACACGACCGCGGTCATGCTCTCCCGCGCCCCCGCCCCGGCCCTGCCGACTACACCCCTGCCCGCAGCGGCCTGAGCGCGTCCCCCAGCACCCGCCACTGCGGCAGCGCCGACTGCCCTTTCTCCACCCCGATCACCTGGACGGCCACGTGGTCGGCGCCCGCGTCGAGGTGCGCCCGCAACCGCTCCGCGATCGAGTCCGGTTCACCCCAGAACACGAGGTCGTCGACGATGCGGTCGCTGCCGCCGCCCCCGATCTCGTCGTCGCCGTACCCGAGCCTGCGGAACTTCGCCACGTTGAACGGGGTGGTCAGGTAGGGGTGCAGGTGCTCACGCGCGATCGCCCGCGCCCGCGCCGGCTCGGTCTCGAAGAGCACCGCGTGCTCGACGGCGAGGAAGCTGTCCGGCCCGAGGATCTCGCGTGCCTGCACGGTGTGCGCGACGGTGACGTGGTAGGTGTGCGCCCCCAGCGCCCGATCCCTGGCCAGCGCGAGCATCTTGGGCCCGTAGGCGGCGAGCACCCGCGGCACCGGGGTCTCGAACGCGTCCAGCTCGTCGAGGTAGCCGTTCATCAGGGTGAGCGGCGTGACGCCCGGTCGCCCGGCACTGACGCCGAGCCCGAGCAGGTACCGGTCCGGGTAGGCGTCGGCCAGGAGTGCCGCGCCGCCGTGCGCCGCCCACGCCTCCCGAGCGGTGACCTTCGCGATGCCGTTGACGACGCGGACCCGTTCCGACGCGGCGAGCAGCAACCCGGCCAGCGAGAACGCCTCCCTGCCGCCGACCTCGGGGAACCAGAGCCCCCGCCACCCCAGCTCGTCGAGCTCCTGGACCTCGTCCCGCACCAGCGAGGCGGGCTGGTGCTCGAAGTCGAACGTGTAGATCCCGAACGTCCCCATGTCATGTCTCACATATCGAAGTATCGCAGATTCTCGATATGAAGGACAAGTCGCGTCCCGCACACCGGTTCCCGTCAGATGCTCTGCCCGAGCACCTCGACGAGGTCGGCGATCCGCTGCTCGTCGCGCTTGTAGTGGGTCCACTTCCCGACCCGGGTCGACCGCACGAGGCCGGCCCGCTCCAGCTCGGCCAGGTACGCGGACACCGTCGACTGCGCCAGCCCCGCCTTGGCCTGGATGTGGCTCACGCACACCCCGACGTCGACCACGTTCTCCGGTGCGAAGTGCCGCTCCGGCTCACGCAACCACCGCAGCAGCTGCAGCCGCACCGGGTTCGACAGTGCCCGCAGCGCGCGGACCAGGTCGGGGTCCGCCACGTCCATGCGGCCAGCCTACTTCGCCGCGCGGTCGAGGATCCTGCGCGCCCGCAGCAGCACCGGCCGGTCCACCATCTGCCCGCCGACCGCGGCGACGCCGTCGCCCGCCGTGAGCACCGACCGCGCCCACGCGATCTCCGCCGCCGACGGCCGGAACGCCTCGTGCACCACGGGCACCTGCCTCGGGTGCACGCACAGCTTGCCGGTGAACCCCAGCTCCACCGCGTGCCGGGTGTCGGCGCGCACGGCGTCCACATCGGACAGCGCCGTGGTGACGCCGTCGACCGGCGGCGCGCACCCGGCCACCGCCGCGGCGAGCACCAGTGTGGACCGCGCGTGCAGCAACGCCGTGCGGGACAAGGGGTCCACGCCGATGTCCGCCGCGAAGTCGATGCTGCCGAACACCGGCCGCACCACGCCCGCCACCGCGCACAGCTCGGCGGCGGCCGCGATCCCGCGGGCGGTCTCGACCAACGGCAGCACGGACGGCAGCCCGTCGAGGTCCTCCGGCTGTTCGGCCTTCGGCACCATCACCGCCGCCGCGTTCCGCACCGCGGCCAGGTCGCCTGCGTGCCACGGCGTCCCCGCCGCGTTGATCCGCACCACCGCCGTGTGCCCGCCCCCGAGCCACGCCGCCACGTGCTCGCGGGCCGCGTCCTTCGCGGCGGGGGCCACGGCGTCCTCCAGGTCCAGCACCACGACGTCGGCGCCCGCGGCGTCCGCCTTCGCGAACCGGTCCGGCCGGTCGCCCGGCACGAACAGGAACGACCGCGCGTCCGCGATCACGCCAGCACCGCCGTGAACCGCCAGTCCAGCACGCCGTCCACCACGGACCGCAGCGTCACGAGGTGACCGGCCACCGCGAGCACCTCGATCTCGCTGGTCAGCGTGTCACCCTCGTGCACGGGCCCGAGGTGGTCGCAGCTCTCCCACGCCACGACCGTCACGATGTTCGGGATCGCCCGGCACACCTGCGCCAGCGCGACACCGATCGTGTGCCCGCCGTAGACGAGGCGCGGGTCGCCCGCGTGGTGCGTGGTCGCGATGTTGACGGTCAGCCGAGCCAGCTCGGGCGCGTTCGAGACGACGTCGCCGCCCGGCACCCGCCACCGCCGCCCGACGGCCATCGCACCGGCGTGCTCGCCCGGCACGCGGGCGCGGAACGCGCCGAGGTCCCAGTCGGGCACCTCCGGCGTGCCGGACCGGCCGACCGTCGACAGGTCGTCGGCGTGCCCGGTCGGCTCGGCCGACCGCAGCGGCAGCATCGCGCACCGCCAGAAGTCCAGCACCGGCCGGTCGTGCTGGTCGACGGTCGTGATCCGCAGTGCCGCGAGCCCGGTCGGCGGCCGGTCCGGCTTGCGCGCGTTCTCCTTCAGCCCGACCACCTCGGTGACGGTCCGCAACGTGTCGCCGATCAGCGGGAACCGGTGGAACGCGAGCCCGCGGTAGAAGAGGTTCGCCCGCACCTGCCTGGTGACCACCGTCGACTGCCCGATCGCGACGTCCCACACCAGCGCGGGGTGCGCGAGCGGCGCCGCCCCGGTGACCGCGCGCGCCAGGTCGTCGTCGAGCGGCAGCCGCAGCCGGTCGCCCAGCACGGCCTGGTGCACCGCGGCGTGCCCGCTGGTGAGCGTCACCGACGGCGCCCCGTCGAACCGGTCGCCGACCGACAGCTCGTCGAACCACGGGCCGTCCACGATCTCCACGTGTCCTCCAAACATCCGGCCAAACTCACGGTAGGCCCAGTTGACACCCTGCACAACGCGATGTGAAATTGGCCGTACATTTGGCCGGAAGGAGTGCCATGGCCACCACGGCCGAGCTGCTGGCGCGCTGGGCGCACGAGTACGAGCCCACGGACGCGGACCTGGACCTGGCCCACCGCGCGCTGACCGACACGGTCGCGGTCACCGTCGCCGCCCGCGACAGCCACATGCGCGCGCTCACGAAGGACCTCCCGCACGCGGCACGCTGGGCGGCGGTCGGGCACGTCCTCGACTTCGACGACCTGCACCTGCCGTCGACCGCGCACATCAGCGTCGTGTGCGTCCCCGCGACGCTGGCCGCGGGCGGCGACGCGTCGGCGTACCTCGCGGGCGCGGGCGTCATGGCGCGGCTCGGCACGGCCCTGGGCTGGGCGCACTACACGCGCGGCTGGCACGTCACGTGCACCGCCGGCGCCCCGGCCGCCGCCGTCGCGGCGTCGGTGGCACTGGGCCTGTCCCCCGCACAGACAGCGAACGCACTCGCCCTCGCCGTGCCGCAAGCGGGTGGCGTGCAACGCGCCTTCGGCAGGGACGGGAAGGCGCTGCAGGTCGGGCTGGCGGCCGACGCCGGTGTCCGGGCGGCCCGGCTGGCCGCGGCGGGCGCGACCGCGGACGTCACCGCGCTCGACCAGTGGCTGACGCTGCTGGGCGGCGACCCGGCCGCGGTCGACCTCGACGGCCCGGCCGTCCCGGGTGGACTCGCGATCAAGCTCCACCCCTGCTGCTACGCACTGCAGCGCCCGATCAGCGCCCTGCGCGGCGTCACCGGCGACGTGCGGAGCATCCACGTCCGCACCCCGGCCGCAAGCACGCAGCCGCTGATCCACCACCGCCCGACGACGGGCCTGCAGGGCAAGTTCAGCATGGAGTACGCGATCGCCGCCGCCCTGCTGGACGGCAGGCCAGGGTTCGCGAGCTTCACCGACGCGGCCGTCCGGCGGCCGGCGGCGCAGCGGCTGATCTCGTTGGTGGAGCTGGAAACCACCGAGGGCGGCGAGGGCCTGCTGACCGGCGAGGTGACGATCACGCTCGACGGCACGCGCACGTTCGTCGAGGAACTGCCGCCCGGCGCACCGGACCGCCCGCCGACGGACGCGGAACTGGCGGAGAAGCTCGCGGACTGCGGCCTGGACGGCGAATGGGACTGGACGACCGCCCGTGCCCTGCTGACCGAGGAGGTCCAGTGACCCTGCCCCTGTCCGGCATCACCGTCGTCAGCGTCGAGCAGGCGGTCGCCGCCCCGTACGCGACGCGCCAGCTCGCGGACCTCGGCGCCCGCGTGATCAAAGTGGAACGGCCGGGCGGCGGGGACTTCGCGCGCCGCTACGACGAGTCGGTCCTCGGCCAGTCGAGCTACTTCGTGTGGCTCAACCGGTCGAAGGAGTCCGTGACGCTCGACGTGAAGCACCCGGCGTCCCGCGAGATCCTCGACGAGCTGATCGCGGACGCGGACGTGTTCGTGCACAACCTCGCCCCCGGCGCCGCGGGACGGCTCGGCCTGCACGCGGAACCGTTGCGGGCGCTGAACCCCCGGCTCGTGCACTGCACGATCTCCGGCTACGGCACCGACGGCCCGTGGGCGCACCGCAAGGCGTACGACCTGCTCGTCCAGTGCGAGACCGGCGTCGTGTCGCTCACCGGCACCGAGGGGCACATGGCGAAGGTCGGCATCTCGATCGCCGACATCGCGGCGGGCATGTACGCGTACTCGGGCATCCTGACGGCGTTGCTGCGGCGGGCGAACACGGGCGAGGGCACGACCGTCGAGGTGTCGCTGTTCGAGGCGCTGGCCGAGTGGATGGGCTCCCCCGCTTACTACACGCGCTACGGGCCGCACCAGCCGAGGCGCGTCGGCGCGGAACACGCGACGATCGCCCCGTACGGCCCGTTCACCAGCAAGGACGGCGATCCCGTCGTGCTCGCCGTGCAGAACGAACGCGAATGGGAGGCCCTGTGCGACCGGCTGCTGGGCGACCCGGCGGTCGCCCGTGACGAACGGTTCGCCACCAACTCGGCCCGCGTCACCCACCGGGAGGCGCTGAACGCGTTGCTGCAGCGGCGTTTCGACGCGCTGAGCACCGCGGACGCCGTGGCGCTGCTGGACGAGGCCGGCGTGGCGAACGGGCGCGTCAACTCGGTCGCCGAGTTCCTGGACCACCCCGTCCTGGCCGGACGCGGGCGCTGGCGCGAGGTGGGCAGCCCGGGCGGGGTGATCGAGGCGCTGCGCCCGCCCGCGGACCTGGGTGGTGTGGAACCGGTGATGAACCCGGTCCCGGCGCCCGGTGAGCACACCGAGCGGGTCCTGCGCGCGCTGGGCCGCACCGACGACGACATCGCGGCACTGCGCGCCGCACGAGCGATCTGAGGACACCATGCTGACCGAGGAAGAGCAGGCGATCGTCGACACCGTGCGGGAGTTCGTGGACCGCGAGGTGCGCCCGGTCGTGCGCGAGCTGGAGCACGCGAACACCTACCCCGAGCGGCTGATCGAGCAGATGAAGGAGCTCGGCGTCTTCGGCCTCGCGATCCCCGAGCCGTACGGGGAGGTCGCGGTGTCGATGCCGTGCTACGTGCAGGTGACCGAGCAGCTGGCGCGCGGGTGGATGAGCCTGGCGGGCGCGATGGGCGGCCACACGGTGGTCGCGAAGCTGATCGCCAGGTTCGGCACGGCGGAACAGAAACAGCGGTACCTGCCCCGCATGGCGACGGGCGAGGTGCGCGCGACGATGGCCCTCACCGAGCCGGGCGGCGGTTCGGACCTGCAGGCGATGACGACCGTGGCCCGCCGCACCGGCGACGGGTACGTCGTGCACGGCACCAAGACGTGGATCACGAACTCCCGCCGGTCGGGCCTGATCGCGTTGCTGTGCAAGACGGATCCCCACGCGACGCCCAGGCACGCCGGCATCAGCATCCTGCTCGTCGAGCACGGGGAGGGCCTGACGGTGTCCCGTGACCTGCCGAAGCTGGGTTACAAGGGCGTGGAGAGCTGCGAGCTGTCGTTCGCCGGCTACCGCGCGCCGGCGTCGGCGCTGCTGGGCGGCACGGAGGGCGAGGGCTTCCCGCAGATGATGACCGGGCTGGAGACGGGCCGGATCCAGGTGGCGTCGCGCGCACTGGGGGTGGCGCGGGCGGCGCTCGACGACGCCCTGCGGTACGCGCAGGAACGGGAGGCGTTCGGCAAGCCCATCTGGAAGCACCAGTCGATCGGCAACTACCTTGCCGACATGGCGACGAAGTACACGGCGGCCCGCCAGCTGGTGCTGCTGGCGGCGGCCCGCGTCGACGCGGGCGAACGCGCCGACATGGAGGCGGGCATGGCCAAGCTGTTCGCCTCGGAGGCGGCGATGGAGATCGCGCTGAACGCGGTCCGCATCCACGGCGGCTACGGTTACTCGACGGAGTTCGACGTGGAACGCTACTTCCGCGACGCCCCGCTGATGATCGTCGGCGAGGGCACGAACGAGATCCAGCGCAACGTCATCGCCGCCCAGCTGGTCGCCCGGGGCCTTCCGGCCTGATGAACCGCGAACCCGCCTACCAGGCCCTGGCGCGGGCCCTGCGCGACGCACTGGTGCGGGGCAGGTACCCGGACGGCGTGCGCCTGCCGACGGAAGCCGAACTGGCGGCGGAGCACCACGTGAGCCGCCAGACCGTGCGGCGGGCCTTCCACGAC
This sequence comes from Actinophytocola sp. KF-1, assembly GCF_054661535.1. Classification (NCBI taxonomy): domain Bacteria; kingdom Bacillati; phylum Actinomycetota; class Actinomycetes; order Pseudonocardiales; family Pseudonocardiaceae; genus Actinophytocola; species Actinophytocola sp. KF-1. The sequence continues at coordinate 54,325 of NZ_BAAFVK010000017.1, forward strand.
CTGGTGGCGGACGGCCTGGTCCACCGCGTGCCGGGCAGGGGCACCTTCGCCGCGCCCCGGGACGGCCGCTACCTGCGCCAGTTCGGCACGATCGACGACCTCATGGGCCTGTCCATCGACACCAGGCTGGAGATCATCACCCCTCTCCGGCGCCGGGTGGACGTCGACGCCGCGAGCCGCCTGCGCCTGACCGGGGACGTGGTCCACACGGTCGTGTTCCGCAGGCTGCACAACGACGTCCCGTTCTGCGTGACCACGGTCCACCTCCCACCCCGGGTCGCCGAGTCCCTCGCGACGGAACCCACGCTGACGTCCCCGGGCGCCACCAGCGCGACCACGGTCATCGCGATGGTCGACACCCGCTTCCCCATCGCGGAGGCGGAACAGAGCATCACGGCGGTGCCGGCCGCACCCCCGGCGACCACCCACCTGCCCTGCGCCACCGGCGAGCCCCTGCTCCGCGTGGACCGCACGTACCACTCCACCAGGGGCGAACCGGTGGAACTGGCGATCTCGTACTTCCTGCCGGAGCACTACTCGTACCGGGTCCACCTCCGCAGAGCCGCGACGTGACGGTCAGCCCGCGATCGCGGCGCCTGCCACCACTCCCAGCACGAGGAGGAACAGGCAGAACCGGACCATGGCGCCGAACGAGCAGTTGATGTGCATGGCGTTCTCCCATCGGCGTTCCGATGAGAACCTTGGTATGGCAACCGGTGCGCCGCGCGACACGGCCGTGCCGGACGGTCCTGTCGGGACCTCCCAGCGGGGAGGTCCGGAGGGGGAGGCAGCGATGTCCTACCGCAGCCTGGACGACGACCTGACCGACGTCGTGCTGAACGTGCACCGGCGCAACGCCGCGGCCACGCGACGGCTGGCGAACCACCCGCTCACCCGCGCCTACCTGGAGGCGGGCTTCCGGATCCTGGAGCGCGAGTTCGGCGCGCACCCGGCCGGTGACGAGGACCGGCTGCGCCGGCCGCTGGCCACGCTGACCAGGGAGACGGTGATCGCCGAGGTCGCGAACGGCCCGGAGCCACTGCCGAGACAGGGCACCGTCGGGTCCTTCCGGGACCGCTGGGCGTACTTCCCGGACTACGTCTCCGACCTGACCCGGTACGTGTTGCGCGCGCAGCGGATGCCGTGGGACGCGGTGCTCGCCGAGCAGGCCGGGAGCGCGTTCGCCGACGGCGAGTTCTCCTCGGTCGTGCACGAGGTCGCGTTCCGCAGGACGATGCTGTCGGCCCGCTCGACCTCGATGCGCTTCCGGTACTCGGCGGTCGTGCTCGCGATGCGGGACCACCGGCTGTACGAGTCGCTGTCGTCGCTGTACGAGCACGTGATCGAGGCGTGGGAGCGGCTGATCGACTCGGTCCTGTCCAGCCGCGGCCTGGCACTGCGCCCGGGGCTGACACCACGCGACCTGGCGATGATGCTGACCGCGCTCAACGAGGGCCTCGCGCTCCGGGTGGCGAGCGACCCGAACCACCACGTGTTCGACGAGGCCGGCAGGCGCAGCACGCTGGGCACAGCGGCGTTGGCGCTGTTCGCCGGTGCCGTGGACACCGGGGACGGGGCAACGCTCGAGGCCGTGGTCGACGAGCTGACCCGCGAACCGTCCTAGGCTCTTTAATGATTTGCCTAAACCTCATAGGCGACCTACCGTCGGATCCATGAGACCGGTCACCGAACGTGAGATCCGCACGTCCTTCGTCAACTGCAGCAAGGGCGAGGCGAAGCGGCTGGCCGTCCCGAAGGACCTGGCCACCCACCCCTGGGACGACCTCGACTTCCTGGGCTGGCGGGACCCGAGCGCCCCCGACCGCGCCTACCTCGTCGTCGAGGACGGCGACGGCCTGCTCGGCGTGGCACTGCGCCGCGCGACGCCACCGGCGGGCAGCCGCCGCTCGATGTGCGCGCTGTGCCTGACCACGCACAGCGGCGACGGCGTGTCCCTCATGACCGCGCGCAAGGCGGGCAAAGCGGGCCAGCAGGGCAACTCGGTCGGCTCCTACCTGTGCGCCGACCTGGCGTGCTCGCTGTACGTGCGCGGCAAGAAGGAGACCGAACCCGGCGCCCGCGCCCACGACTCGCTGCCGCTGGACCAGCAGATCACGCGGACCATGGCGAACCTGCGGGCGTTCCTGGACCGCGTCACTCGCGGATAGTCATCCGCGACACGAGGTCACCGGCCACGCGGAACGAGAAGTGGCTCGGCCCGTTGAAGCCGTTGCCGCCGACCTGCGCGGTCACCACGGTCTCGCCGGACTTCCGCGCCACCTCGGTGACGTCGAGGCTGACCTGCTTGCCGATGAACTCGTTGTCGCTCCACCCCCGGATCGCGCCCGCGCCCCGGAACTCGCGGCCCCAGTCGTCGACCACGCCGTCCTCGGTGAACCCGGCGAGGAAGGCGTCGATGTCGCCGCCGTTGGCGGCGTCGAGCAGCCGCTGGACCGGGGCCGGCACGTCGGTCATCGCACTGCCTCCAGGTACTCGAGGGTCTCGGCGCGATCGTCCCAGACGGACGGGTCCGCCGCAGCCGGGAACCACCGCGCCTTGCGGGCGAAGTAGCGCTCGACGTCGTCGTCGGCCGGGAGGTTCTGCTCGAACCGGGCGAGCAGGGCGTCCCGCTCCTCGTGGCCGCTGGACCGCACGTAGGCCAGTGTCGCCGCGGGCCCGGCCGCGCAGACGGCCTCGATGTCGTAGGCGAACGACGTGTCGAAGTTCGCCATCTTGAGCGACCACTGGCGCCACACGTCGTCGACCAGGCGGTGCCGGGCCAGGAGGTACCTGGCGAGCTCGTGCTCGTCGCTCGTGCCCTGGAACGGCGCCGAGCCCCGGCACAGCGCCTCCTGCTCGGCGAGGAACCGGTGCAGTGCCAGGTCAGCGGGTTGCCAGTCGAACTGGGCCGCCCACAGGACGAGCGCGCGGCGTCCCGCGTTGCCGTCGGTGTCGTGGCCGTCGCCGTCCTTCGCGCGGACGTAGGCCAGGCCGGACCGGTCCGCGGTCTCCCTGGCCGCGGCGAGGGCGGCGCGTGCGCGTTCCATCACGTGGGCAACCATGCCCGCACTCTGCCAGCATGGACGGTATGGACGACAAGGAGATTTCGCAGCGCATCAGCTCGCTCATCGACGAGGAGCACAAGCTGGAGCGCGCAGGCGAGGAACCCGACCACGAGCGGCTGCGTGCCATCGAGGTCGAACTGGACACCTGCTGGGACCTGCTGCGCCAGCGCCGCGCCCGCCGCTCGGCCGGGGAGAACCCCGACGACGCGGCCGCCCGCCCCGGCAACGTCGTGGAGGGCTACCTGCAGTAAGAGTTGCGCCGCCGGTCCGCCGGGGTGGCGAGCACGTCGTCGTGCTCATGCGGCGACCGAGGACGGGTAGGACGGCAAGCCGCTCGGCCTCGGTCCGCGAAGGAACCCTCGAACTGGTGAACTACGGCCGGACCACCGTGACGCTCCGCGTCCACGCGCTGCGCCACCACGGTCCACCTGCGTGCCGGGCACCGCCGTTCACTCGACTGGGCAACCGATCGTGGTTGATATGACCTGGAAGTGACCGGCCCGGACTTCCGGAGGCGCCTCACGGGCCGCGCCGAGAACGGCAGCACCGGAGCGACGGCCTGAATTGTCGGTGCGCCGGTCTACCGTGTCGGCCATGGACATCCAGGCAATCAACCGCAAGGTCATCGAACAGTTCCGCGCGGGCGGCGAGATCGAGGGCATGCGCCGCGAACGCTTGCTGCTGCTGACCACGAGAGGTGCGAAGACGGGCGCGGACCGCACCACGCCGATGATGTTCCACCCGGACGGTGACCGGGTGGTGGTCATGGCGTCCAACGCGGGCGCGCCCAAGGCGCCGGACTGGTACGCGAACCTGCGCGCCAACCCGTCGGTGCAGGTCGAGATAGGCGACGAAACCTACCAGGCCACCGCGACCGTCGCCGAGGGCGACGAGCGTGCCCGCTTATGGGCGGAGATCACGAAGCTGTACCCGTTCTTCCTCGACCACGAGAAGAAGGCGAACCGTGAGATCCCGCTGGTGGTGCTGACACGCGCGTGATGCTGATCTGGCTGAACGGCCCCTTCGGCGGCGGCAAGACGCAGACCGCGCACGAGCTGGCGCGCCGCCTGCCCACGAGCGTGGTCTGCGACCCGGAACGCGCGGGCTTCGGCCTGCGCGGAATGCTCCCCCACCACCTGCGCACCGACTTCCAGGAGCTGAAGTCCTGGCGCGCGGGCGTGGTGGAGGTGCTGGACCTGGTGCTGCGCAAGCACAACGGCCCGGTGATCGCCCCCATGACAGTCATCGACCCGACCTACTTCGAGGAGACAGTTGGCCGATTACGCGACATGGACCACGAGGTCCACCACTTCTCACTGCTGGCACGCAGGGAAACCGTGCTGAAACGCCTACAGGGCCGCGGCCTGCGACTGCGCAGGGACACGTGGGCGGAATCCAAAGTAGACGAGTGCCTGTCCCGACTGCGGAACCCCGAGTTCGCACACCACGTGCAGACCGACGACCGCACCATCCCCGAGGTGGCGGACCACATCGCCACCACGGCAGGCGTGACCCTCACCCCGAACACGGACACCCGCCTGCAGGCCTACGCCCGCCGCACGTGGACAACCCTGAAACACCTCCGCTTCGACTGACGTTCTCCGTCGCGGAGTTGGCTCGACTGCTCGATCTCGAGCTTGACGACACCCTCGTCGAGATCGACGTGTCGGCCGCCGCCAGTTCCAGCGGCAGCTGTCCCGTGGACACAGCGTGCGAAACCCGCCACGCAATGGCATCCGCGAGCGCCTCGGGCGTGTGCCTCTCCGTCGCTCGGCGTCGAACACCGCCGCTCGCATAGGCTGACCGGGTGGCGCAGACCATCTGGGACGATCCGACCGACGAGCAGTCGGTGCTGCTGCAGGCGATCCTGGCCACCCGAGGCGACGACGGCTCCTGGCCGGCACTGTCCCGGCTGGCCGAGCACGTGCGGCACCGGTTCGACGTCCGCGCCGTCCTGGACTCGTTCCCGGCCGCGGAAACCGGATCGGGCATCCCTTACCGGGCCGTGTGGGAGAGCGAGGACGAGGTCGGCCTGACGCTGGCAGCGGGCCTGCTGACCGTGGACTACGAGATCGCGCCGTACCTGGCGATCGTCCGGACGTGTGCGGCCCGGGTCGCGAAAGCGGGACCGGTCACCGTCACGAGCGGGCGGTTCTACCGGCAGTTCGGCGAGGACCACACGTTCCACGTCCGGACGTTTCCCTCGGTCCTGCAACGGGAACCGCTGGGTGCGACCGCCGAGATCCGGGCTGACGGGGACGACTGGTCGATCACGTTCGGCGAGGAGTTCGCGGCGTTCCGGAGCGTGCGGCACCTGCGGGACTACGTCCGCACGTCGCTGGGCAAGCCCGCCGCGCCGGAAACTCGCGCGGAGTACGTCGACCCCGCGCTGTTGCGGGCCCTGGCGGCGACCGACCACCCCGCCCGGGACCGGCTGCTCGCCGTCCTGCGCGAGCTGAACAGCAACTACGCGGCCCGCAACCCGTACGCGACGCTCCTGCTCCACCGGGCCGTCACGGCGGGCAACACCGAGGTCGTCGACATGGCCGACGTGCCACCGCCCGGTTCGCTGGACGCGCTGATCCGGGCGATCGTGGACCGGAGCTGATCAGGGGCGCGGGGTGTTGCGCAGGTTGCTGCGCGCCATCTCGATCATCTTGCCGACGCCGCCGTTCAGCACCGTCTTGCTCGCGGCCAGCGCGAAGCCGCGGACCATGTCGCCGGTGATCTTCGGTGGGATGGACAGCGCGTTCGGGTCGGTCACCAGCTCCACCACGGCGGGACCGGGATGGGCGAACGCCTTCTCCAGCGCGCCGCGGATGGCGGCCGGGTCGGTCACCTGCTCCGCGTACAGCCCGCAGGCGGACGCGATCGCGGCGAAGTCCACCCGTGGGTGGTCGGTGCCGTAGTCGGGCAGCCCGTCGACCAGCATCTCCAGCTTCACCATGCCGAGCGACGCGTTGTTGAACACCACGACCTTCACCGGCACGTCGTACGTCGACAACGTCAGCAGCTCACCCATCAGCATCGACAGCCCGCCGTCGCCGGACAGCGACACCACCTGCCTGCCCGGCTGGGCGAGCGCGACGCCGATGGCCTGCGGCAGCGCGTTCGCCATGCTGCCGTGCCGGAACGAGCCGATCACGCGGCGCTTGCCGTTCGGCGTCAGGTAGCGCGACGCCCACACGTTGCCCATGCCGGTGTCCACGGTGAACACCGCGTCGTCGGCGGCCACCTCGTCCACGAGCGACGCCGCGTACTCCGGGTGGATCGGCGTCCGCTGCGCGACCCCGGAGGTGTACGCCTCGACGACCCGCTCGAGCTTCCGCGCGTGCCGCAGCAGCATGCGGTCCAGGAACGAGCGGTCTGTCCGGGTACGCAGCAGCGGCAACAACGCCTCCACCGTCTCCCGGACCGAACCGTGCACACCCAGTTCCAGCGGGGTCCGCCTGCCGAGGTGCGCGGGTTCGACGTCGACCTGCACGGTGCGTGCCTGCGGCAGGAAGTTGTCGTACGGGAAGTCGGTCCCCAGCAGCACCACCAGGTCGGCCTCGTGCATGGCCTCGTAGCACGCGCCGTAGCCGAGCAGCCCGCTCATGCCCACGTCGTAGGGGTTGTCGTACTGGATGACCTCCTTGCCGCCGAGCGAGTGCCCGACCGGCGCGGCCAGCGCGGTCGCCAGCGACATCACCTCGTCGTGCGCGCCCGCGGCACCCGCGCCGACGAACAGCATGACCTTCTCGGCCGCGTTCATCAGCGCCGCCAGCTCCGTGACGTCCTCGGCCGACGGGGCCACCGGCGACGGCGGCACCAGCGTCACCGGCACCGACACGGGCCCGGCCGCACGCCGGTCGGCCACGTCACCGGGGATCGACAGCACCGACACGCCACGCTTGCCGACGGCCGCCTGCACGGCGATCCGCAGCAGGCGCGGGAGCTGCTCGGCCTCCGAGACCAGCTCGCTGTAGTGGCTGCACTCGCGGAACAGCTCGGCCGGGTGCGTCTCCTGGAAGAACCCGGTCCCGATCTGCGTGGACGGGATGTGCGACGCGATCGCCAGCACCGGCGCGCCGCTGCGGTGCGCGTCGTAGAGCCCGTTGATCAGGTGCAGGTTGCCGGGGCCGCAGCTGCCCGCGCACACCGTCAGCTTGCCGGTGACCTGCGCTTCCGCCGCGGCGGCGAACGCGGCCGCCTCCTCGTGGCGGACGTGCACCCACTCGATCCCGTCGGTGCGGCGCACCGCGTCCACGACCGGGTTGAGGCTGTCGCCGACGATCCCGTAGATCCGTTCCACCCCGGCGTCCCGCAGCGTCCGCACCAGCTGCTCCGCGACCGTGGCCATCCCGCGCTCCCTCCGACACCTGACGTCCTACCGCCAGCATCCGCCCACCGAACTCATGCGTCCAATGCCGCTTTCTCACCGAATCCATAAACTGAGGTCATGGATCTTGCGGTACTGCGTCTCTTCCAGCAGGTCGCGAGCGGCGCGACGGTCACCGACACCGCCGCCCGCGCCCGGCTCACCCAGCCTGCGCTGTCGCGGGCACTCCGGCGAGTCGAGCACGAGGTCGGCACCGCGCTGTTCCAGCGGGCGGGCCGCACCCTGCGGCTCACCCCGGCCGGGCACGCGTTCAAGACGCACGCCGAGGCCGTGCTCGACCGCTACGACCAGGGCGTGCGCGAGGTGCGGGAGCTGGTCGACCCGGACGCGGGCACGATCCCGCTCGCGTTCCTGCACACGCTCGGCACGTGGCTGGTCCCGCGCGTGATCCGCGGTTTCCGCGAGCAGCACCCGCGCGCCCGGTTCGTGCTGCGCCAGCACGGCGAGGAGGGCCTGACCGCCGAACTGCTCGACGGCACCGCGGACCTGGTGCTGACCAGCGACGACCCGGGCCTGCCGACGATCGAGTGGCGCAGGCTGCTCGTGGAGCCGCTGCACCTGGCCGTGCCGCCGGACCACCCCCTGGCCACCCGCGACGAGGTCCGGCTGGCCGACGCGGCGGAGGAGACGTTCATCCTGCTCCGCCCCGGCTACGGACTACGCGCCACGACCGAGGCACTGTGCGCGGCGGCCGGGTTCGCGCCACGCGTGGGTTTCGAGGGCGAGGAGGTCGACACGCTGCGCGGCCTGGTCACCGCCGGCCTGGGGGTGGCGCTCCTGCCACCCCCGCAGACGACGTCCTCAGCACCACACCTGCGGGTGACAGATGTCCCATCCGAACGCGACATCGGCCTCGCGTGGTCCGCGGGCCGCGAACTGCCACCACTCTCGGCCGCGTTCCGCACGCACGTCCTCGACCACCACTAGACGCCCCCCGAACGCCGCGAGCCGGTCGTACGACGGCGCGCCCGTTCTACCGTTTCGCCGGGACGTGCGGCAGTTCCGGGGTGTCGGTGTCGAGCGGCACGTGCGGCGCGCGCACCAGCCCCAGCTGCACCGACTGCCGTCCGATCACCGCGTCGAGCAGCCAGTCGACGGCCGTGCGGATGCGGTTGCCGGGCATGGCGGCCAGGTGGTAGCCGCGGGTGACGACCTTCGCCGGGAACCCGGCGAGCGGGATCTTCAGCGGGTTGGCCGCGGCCTGCACACCGCCGAGGTCGACGACGAACCCCAGGTCGTGGTGCTTGTAGACGCCGAGCTTGCCGCCGGTGAGCGACGCGGCGACGTTGCGCCCGGCGAGCTTGCCCTGCCGCGACGCGTGCTGCGCGGTCATCGCGGTGATCTGGCCGGGCCGGGTCAGGTCGGGCACGGCGGCGGCGTCGCCGCAGGCGAACACCTCGGGGTGCCCGGGCACGACCAGGTTCGGTTCGACGACGACGCGCCCCTTCTGCGTCTCCAGCCCGGCCGACTCGACGACCGGGTCCGGCCGCACGCCGACGCACCACACGAGCGTGCGGGTGCACACGACGTCGCCGCTCTTGAGCTTCACGCCGTCGCCGGTGGCCTCCTCGACGGTGTCACCCATGCGGACCTCGACGCCGCGGGAGCGCAGCACCTTGTCCGCGGTCTTCGACAGCCGGGGGTTCAGCTCGGGCAGCACCTTCGGCGCGATGTCGAGCAGGAGCCAGCGGATCTTCTGGTCCCGCAGCTCGGGGTGCCGCTCGGCGATGGCCCTGGTGAACAGCGGCCCCTGGGCGGCGACCTCGGTCCCGGTGTAGCCGGCGCCGACGACGACGAACGTGCAGCGGGCGTCGCGCTCGGCCTGGTCGTCGGTGGCGGCGGCCAGTTCGATCTGGCGGATGATGTGGTCGCGCAGGTAGAGCGCCTCGGGCACGCCGCGGAAGCCGTGCGCGTGTTCGGCGACGCCCGGGATGGGCAAGAGCTTGTTGACGCTGCCCGCGGCGAGGACGAGCCGGTCGTAGGTCAGCGTGTGGTCAGCGCCCTCGGCGTCGGTGTAGGTGACCGCCCGGCCCTCGAGGTCGATCTTGTGGACGGTGCCGAGCGCCAGCCGGACGCCGGGCAGCGCGGCGGGCAGCGAGACGGTCACCCGCCGGGGGTCGATGACCGCTGCCGCGACCTCGGGCAGCAGCGGCAGGTAGAGGAAGTAGTCGGTCGGGTTGACCAGGACGATCTCGGTGTCATCGCCCTCGGGCAGGGCCTTGAGCAGCGACCGGGCCGTCTCGAACCCGGCGAACCCGCCTCCGACGATCACGACGCGCTTGGGTGCCATGCCCCCATCGTTCCCCGGATCCCCCCGCACCAAAACTCGACTTGATAGGCAAGTGAACACTTGCCTATGCTGTCGGCGTGGCGGAGGACGACCTCTTCAAGGCACTCGCCGACCCGACCCGCAGGCGCATCCTCGACGGCCTCGCGGAACGGGACGGCCAGACCCTGTTCGAGATCTGTGCGCGGCTGGCCACCGACCACGGACTCGGGTTGACCCGGCAGGCGGTCAGCCAGCACCTCGCCGTGCTGGAGGCCGCTGACCTGGTCCGTTCGCGGCGCGAGGGCCGCTACAAGTTCCACGACCTGAACACCGACCCGCTGCGGCACATCGTCACGCGATGGCTGCGCACCAACCCGCAGGAGAAGAGCCCATGAGGATCCACCTGACCAGCGTCTTCGTCGACGACCAGGAGAAGGCCGCCCGCTTCTACACCGAGGTGCTCGGCTTCCAGAAGAAGCACGACCTGCCGCTGGGCGCCGACCGGTGGCTGACCGTCGTGTCGCCGGAGGAGCCCGGCGGCACGGAACTGCTGCTGGAGCCCGGCAGCCACCCCGCGGTCCGGCCCTACAAGGACGCGCTCGTCGCGGACGGCATCCCGGCCGTGGCGTTCGCCGTGGACGACGTCCGTGCCGAGTTCGAACGGCTGTCCGGTCTCGGCGTGAAGTTCACCCAGGAGCCGCTGGAGATGGACACGGTCGTCACGGCGGTGTTCGACGACACCTGTGGCAACCTGGTCCAGCTCCAGCAGCTCAAGCCCTAGTACGTCTGCCAGGTCCCGCGGGGGTCGCGCTCGCCGACGCCCGTGCGGGACCAGTCGCAGACACCGGTCGGGAAGGCCTTGCGCAGCAACGCCTTCTCCGCCGCGGTGAACGTGACCGGGTAGTCGTCGAAGTCCAGCGGCGTCAGCCTGCACTTGGCCGTGGTCATCGACAGGTCCGCGCCCGCGACCAGGCGCGGGTTCGCGCCGATCGGGTACAGCTGCCCGCACCGGCCGCCCGACGGGTAGGTCAGCGGCTCGCTGATGCGCTCGGTCGCCGACACGTAACACCCGTCGGTCAGGTCGGCCGGCTTGTTCGCGATGACCTTCCGCGCCTTGTCGCGGTGCGAGTCGTCCTCGCCGATCGCGGTCAGCCAGCGGTCCATGGCGTCCAGCTGGTACCGCGCCGCCGCGGCCGTCTGCGCCGGGTCCGGGGCGGACTCGATGATCACCTGGTTCGCGTGCGTGCCGTTCTGGGTCCGCAGGCGGTCGCGGATGACGTAGGACATCTCGGCCGTGTGGATGTCGGCGAGCGGCGTGACCCGGTCCAGGTACGTGCGCTGGTCGATGATCGGCGTGTACCGCAGGCCCAGCCCCGCGCTGTTGACGAGGTCCGCCGCGTACGCGGCGGACAGACCGCGCGGGTCGGCCGTGGTGCGCGCCGCGATCGGGCGGCCCGCGTAGTCGTAGCCGCCGACGCCCGCGTTCAGCGCGGCGAACTGCGCGGGCGTGATCGCGCCGTCCTCCAGCGCCCGCAGGCCGTACTGCACGCCGACGTTGTCGAGCACCGCGCGGACGAACCCGGTGCGCGGGTCGCGGCCCAGCTGGTTCACCCACTGCTCGGCGGCGCCGCACCGCAGGCCGTCGGGGTTGGTCGTCTCGTTCCAGCGGATCTCGACGGGGATGATCGGGTCGCAGCTGCCGGTCGCGGTCGCGCGGCTGAGGAACGTGGCCTGCCAGGACAGGCACGTGTTGTAGGAGATGTATCCGGACACCGCGCGCTGCTGCTCGGGGGTGAAGCCGCCCTTGGCGAAGTACGCGTTGAGCAGGCCGCAGTCGGTGACCGGGCCCATCGTGGTCAGCGGGTCCGGGTAGGAGATGCCGGGGATGATGCCGTCGAGGATGCCCGGGTAGGCGTCGGCGATGTCGTACTGCTGGATGCCGCCGCCGGAGCCGCCCCAGCCGATCGTGTGCACCGCCGGGCCGTAGGTCTCCTGGAAGTGCTCCTTCACCATCATCGCGGCCTCGGCCGAGATGATCGGGCTGCAGTTGTTGTCCAGCACGTTCAACGAGGACGACGCGACGGCGTAGCCCTGCGACAGGAACAGGTGGTCCAGCACGCCCGCCGTGCCGCCGCCCTGCCGGTAGCCGCTGTTGCAGCCACCGCCGAAGTTGTAGACGAGCCTGCCGTTCCAGCCCTGTTCCGGCGCGACCGGCGACGGGGCGGTGCCGTCGTACAGCGCGGCGAGCTGGTAGACGGCACGGTCGATCACGCCGGTCTCGACCCGCACCACGTACGGCACGGTCCCGCCGCCGACGGACGCGTGCGCGAGGTCGGCGGGCCGGTCCGCCGGGTTGGCGAGCGGCTTGAACTGGCCACCGGTGGTCCGGTACGCGTAGGTGACCTTGGTCGGCGCCTCGCACAGCGGCTGCTGCGCGGGCGCGAGCCCGAACGCCTCGGTCTGGCAGAAGAACGGCACCTGCTGGCGACCCGAGAACACCGGGCCGGAGCGCGGGTGGTTCACCACGCGCAGCGTCGCGTGGCCGCCGCGGCTCGCGGTGGCCGTGATCGTGTTGCGGCCGTCGCGGAGGCCGTCGACCACGCCGAGCAGCGACCCGTCCGGCTGGCGGACGAACGCGCCGGTGACGTCGCGGCCGTTGCTGTGCACGCGGACGCGGTCGCCGCGGTCGACGCGGACCAGCACGTCACCGCCGCTCACGAACTCGGGCTTGGTGTTGGACTCGACCGTGAGGGTGAGCCTGGGATGGGCGGCAGCGGAGGCCGTCACGCCTGTCACGCCCAGCGCGGCGGTGAGCAGGACAGTGGCGACGCGAACGGGGATCCGGGTCACCCACCGATCCTAGTGCCCGGTCAACCCCCGCGAGTCCCGCTCTCGAACACCGCGAGTCCCGCTCTCGAACACCGCGAGTCGCGCCGGCAGGCATACCGAGTTGTCGGTTTCGTGCACATCGACCTGCACGAAACACGCAACTCGGTATGCGCGAGAGCGCGACTCGCGGTGTTCGGGGGCGCGACTCGCGGGGGTGGCGTGCGATGTTTCCGGGGTGGACGTCGTGATCGGGTGGCCGTTGGCCGGGGTGCTCGTGCTGCTCACGGTCGTTGCCGGGGTGGCCGTCGGGGTGGGGCGGCTGGGGCCGTGGTGGCCGGTCGCCACGGCCGCCGCGCGGGCCGTCGGGCAGCTGGGGGCCGTCAGCCTCGTCATCGTGCTGGTGCTGCGCAACGGCTGGCTCACCGCCGCGTTCGTGGTCCTCATGTTCGGCATCGCGACGATCACTTCCGCCCGCCGCATCACGAGGGCACGCCACGGTCGCTGGGCGGCGGCCGCGATCGCGGCCGGGGTGGCGCCGGTCCTCGGGCTCCTGCTGGCCACGCGCCTGGTGCCGGCCGAGCCGGTGGCGGTCGTCCCGATCGCGGGCATCCTCATCGGCGGCGCCATGACCGCCACGTCGCTGGCCGGCCGCCGCGCACTGGACGAGCTGACCGCCCGCCACGGCGAGTACGAGGCGGCCCTCGCGCTCGGCTTCACCAACGCCGACGCCGCCCGGCTGGTCGTGCGGCAGACCGCCGGTCAGGCGCTGGTGCCCGCGCTGGACCAGACCCGCACGGTCGGGCTCGTGACCCTGCCCGGCACGTTCGTCGGCATCCTCCTCGGCGGCGGCACGCCGGTGCAGGCGGGTGCGACGCAGCTGCTGGTGCTGATCGCGCTGCTGGCCATCGAGGGCATCGCCGTCCTCGTGACCGTGGAGCTGGTGGCCGCGGAGCTGCTCAGCCGCGACCCGACATGAGCGTGTCGAAGTCGGGGAAGGTGTCGGCGAGGCGGGCGCCGGTGAAGTTGCCGACCCAGCCGTCCTCGTCGTGGAAGAACCGGATGGCCACGTAGTCCGGGCGGGTGCCCATGTCGAACCAGTGCGTGGTGTTCGCGGGCACGCTCAGCAGGTCGCCCGCCTCGCACAGGACGGCGTACACCTTGCCGTGCACGTGCAGGTAGAACACGCCCGCGCCACGCGCGAAGAAGCGGTCCTCGTCGTCGTCGTGGGTGTGCTCGTTGAGGAACTTCCGGCGCGCCTCGGCGGCCTTCGCGCGCCACTCCTCGGTGTCCTCCGGCGTCATGTGCAACGCGTCCACCAGGATGTAGCCCTCGTTCTCCACGACGCGGGAGACATACGGCTCGTAGGCGGCGAGCACCTCGTCGGACGTCGGCCTGGCAGGCAGGTCCTCGACCACCGGCCAGCGTTCGAACCGCACGCCCAGCTGCTTGAGCTCTTCGGCGATCGTCGCGCCGTCCTCGGTCCTGAGCAGGACGGTGTCCGGGTCGTCGTCGGCCCACACGGTCAGCAGTGTCATCGCTCTTCCCTTCCCGCTTCGAGTATGAACCGCAGCAGCCATTCGAGGCACTCGAGCCGGTGCCGGGCCTGGCGCAGATCCTCGCCCCAGACGTACACGCCGTGGCGGGCGACGATCAGAGCCGGTGTGTCTGCGCGGTAACCACGTTCGAACGCGTCCCCCAGCACCCGCATGTCCTGCCCGTTGGGGATCACGGGGATGGTGACGAGGTCGTCGTGCGCGGCGCGGCCGAACCCCTTGAGCATCTCCAGGTCCCGCAGTTCCACCCCGCCCGGCCAGCGTTCCGCCGCGAGCACCGGGGCCATCGCGTGGACGTGCACGACCGCGCCGGCGCCGGAGACCGCCGCGATGCGTGCGTGCAGCCCGGCCTCCGCCGACGGCACGCCACCGCTGACCGGCAGGCCGTCCGCGTCGACCGCCACGTGGTCGGCCTCGGTCAGCTCGCCCTTGTCCAGGCCGCTGGCCGTCACCGCGAGCCGCAGCGGGTCGCGGTCGAGCACCACCGACAGGTTGCCCGACGTGCCACGCATCCAGCCCATCGACGCGTAGCGGGCGGCCTCCTCGGCGAGCTGCCGCCCGACGCTCACCGGGACACCTCGATCTCGGCGAGCGACCGGATCACGCGGTGCGGCGTGAAGTCGGCGTCGCCGAACGGTTCGCCGTCGCGGGCCACGCCCACGGTCTGCCAGCCCGCGGCACGCGCGGCGTGCAGTTCCGCGGGCACGTCGGAGACGAACACGGTCCGCGCCGGGTCCGCGTCCAGTGCGGCGGCGATCGCCCGGTACGACGGCTCCTCGCGCTTCGGGCCCGCGTTGACGGTGTCGAAGTGCTGCTCGAACAGGCCGGTCAGGTCGCCGTCGGTGGTGCGGGAGAAGAACGCGACCTGCCCGGCGACCGAGCCGGACGAGAACACCGCGAGCTTCAGCCCGTCCTCGTGCCACTGCCGCAACCTGGGCGCCACGTCGGGGAAGAACTCCGCGGTGAGGTCGCCGTCGGCGTAGCCCTTCTGCCAGATCAGGCCCTGCAACGTCTTGAGCGGCGCGATCTTCTGGTCGGCGTCCATCCAGCCGTGCAGGACCGCGACGACCTCGTCCGTGGACGCGTGCCCGGGCAGACCACCGAGCTCGCGCGTCTCCGCGACGGCGTCCGCGACCACCGGGTCGTCGCCGTGCGCGTCGATCCACGGGCCCAGCCGCGGCCGCGCGTAGTCGTACAGCACGACGTGCACCTGGCTGGTCGCGGTGAGCGTGCCCTCGATGTCGAGGACCACCCAGTCGGCGTTCACGGAACCTCCTCGTAGTAGGTGGCGAGTCGCAGCGGGTCGAAGGGGCCGCGGTCGGTGACGACGGTCGTGACGAACCGCGGCGGGGTGATGTCGAAGGCCGGGTAGAGGCCGCGGATGCCGGGCCGGTCGGTGATCTCCGTGCCGTCGCGGTACTCGATGGGGACGTCGGCCGCGGTCGGCGCGAGCCGGTCCGGCGCCTGCACCATCGCGTGGAACGGCACGCCGAACGCGGACGCGGCGACCGCGAGGCCGAGCGTGCCGATCTTGTTGATCACGTGGCCGTCCATGGTCACCCGGTCGGCGGCGGTGACCAGCGCGTCCACCGTGCCGCCCGCCAGGACGGCGGCGCCCATGCCGTCGGTGATCAGGGTGGTGTCGGCGCCCATCTCCGCCAGCGTCTCGGCGGTGAGCCGGGCGCCCTGCCGGTACGGCCGGGTTTCGGTACAGATGTATGAGATGTTCTTGTCCGCCGCGGCGCGCACCAGCTCGACCAGGTAGAGGTCGGCCCAGCAGTGCGTGAGCACGGTCGCGCCGGCCGGCAGCAAGTCGGCTGTATGGCGACCCAGCGCGGCGCTGCGGGAGCGGTAGCGCTCGTCACCCGCCCGCGCGCCCGCGAGCACGGCCG
Source organism: Actinophytocola sp. KF-1 (assembly GCF_054661535.1). Lineage (NCBI taxonomy): Bacteria > Bacillati > Actinomycetota > Actinomycetes > Pseudonocardiales > Pseudonocardiaceae > Actinophytocola > Actinophytocola sp. KF-1. The sequence goes on from NZ_BAAFVK010000017.1 coordinate 70,314, forward strand.
CGACCAGCTCCTCGCCGCTCTGGCCGTCCACTTCGGACAACGCAGCGGCGACGGCCTTGCGCAGGTGGTTGTTGGTGCGGCGGGTGGCGACCAGCCGTTCCCCGGCGGCGTCGAGGTGGGCGCGGGCCGCCTCCGGGCCGAGTCCGGCGGCCTCGCGTGCCGCGAGCACCATGGCCCACAGCGCGGCGAAGTACGGGCCGGACGACTGGGTGACCATGTCCTCGATGGCCGTCGCCACATCCGCCACGCTGCCGCAGTGCACCCACACGCGCTGTTCGGGGAACACGCGGCGGTCGAGGATCGCGACGCCGTCGTCGGTGAGCCGGACGCTGTCGGCGAGGACCGGGGTGGTCATCACGTGTACCCCGTGAACGGCGGGAACTCGCCGGTGAGGAAGTGCTCGCCGACCTCGCGTGCCTTGTAGACCACGGGGTCGTGCAGGGTGAGCGTGCGGGCGTTGCGCCAGAAGCGGTCGAACGCGTACCTGCTGGCCGTGCCCCGGGCGCCGACGAACTCGAACACCTTCGACGTGGTCTCGTTGACCACCCGCGTCGCGACGACCTTGGCGGCGGAGATGGTCACGGCCGCCTCGCCGCGTTCCTCCTCGGTCAGGCCGGGCCCGCGGTCGAACGCCCCGCCGAGCGCGCGGGCGGCGTCGTCGGTCAGCGCGCCGGCGGCCCGCACCTGGGCGACCAGTTCGCCGTACCCGGCGAGGACGTGCGGGTCCGCGGCCGCGCTGTCCACTCCGGACAGGAACCACGGCCGGCCGCGGTGCCGCGTGTAGTCGGCGGCCTCGATCAGCGCGCCCTCGGCGATGCCCACGTAGATCTGGGTGAGGAACAGCTGGAAGCCGAGCGCGGCGAGCGACAGGCGCGGCGACTGGTTCTCCGGCTGCGGCCCGAGCACGTCGTCGGCAGGCAGGAACACGTCGGTGAACTCGACGCCGCCGCTCGCGGTGAGGCGCTGGCCGATGTTGTCCCAGTCGCCGAGGTAGCGGATGCCGTCGGCGCGCGCGTCGAGCACGAACGTGAGCTTCTCGCCGTCGTCGGTGCGGGTCGCGCTGACGACGAGCCGGTCGGCGACGGCGGCGCCGGTCGCGAACGTCTTGCGGCCGTTGACCACGAACCCGCCGTCGACGGGCGTCAGCTCGAGCGCGGCGTCGAGCGGGTTGCTCACCCCGGCCCAGAAGTGGTTGCCGGTCACGGTTTCCCGCTGCAGCCGGGTCACGAGGTCCGGCCGCTCGAACAGCTCCCCGCGCCACAACTGCAGGTAGTGGTAACCGAGCAGATGCCCCACGTTCGGGTCAGCGGCCGACACCATGCGGGTGACAGCGTTCGCGGTGAGCCAGCTCTCCCCCGCGCCGCCGAGGTCGGCGGGGATGAGGAGGGTGAGGAGCCCGGACTCCTTGAGGAGGGTCACCTCGCGGGTGGGTTCCGCGCCCGCGAGGTCGCGCTGCGCCGCGTCGGCGCGGAGCGTGTCGACCAGCTTGTCCGCTGCTTCCCGCCACTTCATGCCAGTGCCACCAATGCGTCCAGTGCGACCGCGCTGCCCCGCGCCACGCCGTCGACGACGACCTGGCGGTGCGGGTCGTACGAGGTCGGGTCCGTGTTGTCGACGGTAGCGTTGCCGTCGATGACGAGCACCCCGCCTGCGCGCAGCCCCTTGAGCGCGGCGAAGACGAGCAGGGTGGCCAGCTCCATCTCGATGGCGATCACGCCCGCGGCGAGGTAGTCGCGCATCGGCAGCTCGCGCACCAGCGGGCTGAACGCGGCCCGGGTCCAGACGACGCCGCGGTGCGCCCGCGCGTCGTGGGCGCGTGCGGCGGCGGTCAGCGCGAGGACGGCCTCGGCGGTGGCGAACGCCGGGTACTCGGGGTGCACGAGCTGCTGGGTGACCCCGTCGTCGCGGACGGCGGCCTCGGCGATCACCAGGTCACCGTCGGCGATGTCGGCGCGCAGCGCGCCCGCGGTGCCGAAGCGGACGAACGTGTGCACGCCGGCTTCCGCCAGCTCCTGGAACTGGCAGAGCGCGCCCGGCCCGCCGACGCCGTGCGAGGACACGACGACCGGGGTGTCGTGCCAGCGGCCCTGGTAGCTGCGGTACTCCCGGTTCTCGCCGATCAGGGCGGGGTCGGTGAGCAGTCCCGCGACGGCGGTGGCGCGGTCGGGGTCGCCGACGACCAGCGCGTGCCCGGGCAGGCCGGTGCGCGGGATCTTCGTGATGGGCAGGGTCATGTGGTGCTCTCCCTGGTTCTGCGGAGCCGGGCGCTGGAGACGAACAGCGCCAGGAGGGTGACGACGTACGGGGCGGCGTCGGTGGCTTGCTGGGGCAGCCCGATGCCCTGGAGCCGGAACCCGAAGGCCTCGGCGAGTCCGAAGAGGACGGCGGCGGCGAGCACCCCGTAGGGCAGCGCGCGCCCGAGCATGACGGCGACGACGGCGATCCAGCCGCGGCCGGCGGTCATGTTCTCGGAGAAGAGGGTGACGTTGCCGAGCGCCAGTTGCGCGCCTGCGAGACCGCAGAGCGCGCCACCGGCGAGGATCACGCCGTACCGGTAGCGGGTGACGCCGACCCCGAGACTGGCGGCGGCGTCCTGCCGCTCACCGATGCCGCGCAGCCGCAACCCCCACGGGTGGCGATACAGCAGTACCGCCAACCCGACGACCGCGAGCCACGACAGGTAGACCAGGACGGAATGCCCGGAGAGGACCCGCCCGACGAACGGAATGTCCTGGAGCAGCGGGATATGCATGGCGTCGAGCCCTTGCAGCGCCGGGTCGCTGAACGTGCCGCGCGTCCCGAACACGGTGCGGATCAGGAACGACGTGAGCCCGACGGCGAGCAGGTTGATCGCGACCCCGAGGACGATCGCGTCCCCACCGAGGGTGACGTGCCCGACAGCCAGGATCAACGAGTAGGCGGTCCCGGCGAGAACGGCGAGCAGCACACCGAGCCACACGCTGCCGGTGTACCAACTGCCCGCGACGCCGGCGAACGCCCCGACGAGCATGGTGCCTTCGAGGGAGATGTTGAAGACCCCGGCCCGCTGGCAGAGCGCCCCCGCGAGGGCGGCGAACAAGATCGGCGTGAGCGCCCCGAGCGCGGAGGAAAAGAGAGCCGCGTCAACCACGACGAGCCCCCCACTCCGAACGAGAGTCCCATCCACGCGCCCGGGGGCCCCCTGCTTTCCACGCTACCGGCGAGCACCGACATCCCCGGCGGCCAGGCACGACGTTGTCCACACCCACACGAGCGAACCCAGAACGAAAGTCCCACTCACGCGCCAGGGGGTCCCCCGACTTCCACGCTACCGGCAAGCACCGACATTCCCGACCGCCGGGCAGGGCCTTGTCCACATCCACACGAGTGGAGCCCGAACGAGAGTCCCACTCACGCGCCCCGGGGGCCCCCGATACCCACGCTACCGGCCACGGCCGACAGTTCCCGGACGTGCGCGCGTCGTTGTCCACAGTCATGCCGGGTTCCTCCTCTTGCGCAGCAGGCCCGTCGCCGCGGCCAGGAAGATGATCAGGACCGCCTGGAGCACGGCGGTCAGTTCTCTCGGTACCTGCGTCGCCCGTTCCATCGCGAAGCCGCCGCTGGTCAGTGCCGCGAAGAAGACCGCCGCCACCAGCGTGCCCAGCGGGTTCGCCGCCGCCAGCAGCGCCGCCAGCAACCCGATCCACGTGTACTGCGGCGTGATCAACGCCCCGTCGATGAACCGGTACGGGAAGCCCAGCACCACCACCGCGCCCACCAACCCCGCCAGCCCGCCCGAGCACGCCAGCAACCGCACCGTCAGCGCAGGGCGGTCGATGCCCGCGTACTGCGCGAACCGCGGCCCCCACCCCGTCACCCGGGTCTCGAACCCCGCCGGGGTCCGCGCGTCGACCACCGCGTACACCGCGACCGCCGCGACGATCAGGGCCAGGCCCGGCGCCAGCGCCGTGAACCGCACGTCCGGCGGCAGCTGGTCGCTCTGCGGCAGGCTCGACCCCTCGTCCCGCATCGGGAAGCGCACGAGGTACGCCGCGAACGACATCGCCGGGTAGCTGAGCAGCAGCGTCGTCACCAGAAGGGGGACACCCAGGCGGGTCTCGCACACCGCCGCGATCGACGCGTACAGCGCCCCCGCCAGCGCGCCCGCGGCCAGCGCCGCCACCAACCCGAGCGGGCCGGGCACGTGCAGGCCCACCGTGATCGCGCTGATCGCGCCGAGCACCAGCTGACCCTCGCCGCCGAGGTTCACCATCCCGGCACGCAGCGGGATCGCGAGCGCCGTCGCCATGCCGACGACCGGCACCGCGTATGCGAGCGTGTCCGCGAGACCGTCCGGGCCGAACGCGCCGGTGACGATCGCCTGGTACGCCTCCAGCGGGTTCGCGCCGGTCGCCGCGAGTAACACCGCGCCCAGCACTAGCGCACCCAACAGGGTGATGCCGACCGTCTTCACGACGCGCCCCCGGCCATCGCGAGGCCCAGCGCCTCGTACGTCGCCTCGTCCTTGGTCAGCTCGGCGACCACCCGGCCCTCGTACATCACGAGCACGCGGTCGGCGAGCGCGCGGATCTCCGACAGCTCGGCCGACACCAGCAGCAGCGCGTGCCCGGCGTCGCGGTAGGCGATCAGCTCCCGGTGGATGTTCACGACCGCGCCGATGTCCACGCCCCGCGTCGGCTGCTCGACCAGCAGCACCGGCGCGTCGTGCGTCAGCTCGCGACCCAGGATCGCCTTCTGCTGGTTGCCGCCCGACAGGGTCCGCATCGGCACGTCCTGGTTCGCGGCCCGCACCCCGAACCGCTCGACGATTCCCCGCGCGTGGTCCCGGATCCGCGCGGGCCGGAGCCAGCCGCGCCGCGCGAGCCGTCGCTGGAACCCGGTCGCGAGGTTGTCGCCGAGCGTCGCGGCAGGCGCGCTGCCGGTGTGCGCGCGGTCCTCCGGGATGTGCGCGAGCCCGGCCGCGCGCCGCGCCCGCACCGGCAGTCTGCTGACGTCCGCGCCCCGCACGGTGACCGTGCCCGCGTCGAGGTCGCGCAGTCCGGCGATCGCGGCGATCAGCTCGGTCTGCCCGTTGCCCGCGACCCCCGCGATGCCGACCACCTCGCCGGCCCGGACCTCGAGCGACACGTCGTCGAGCGCGGGCTTGCCGTGGCCCGCGACGGTGAGGCCCCGCGCCGACAGCACGACCTCGCCGGGTGACCCGGACGGGTAGACCTTGTCCAGTTCCACGTCCCGGCCGGTCATGGCGGCGGCCAGGGCGGCACGGTCCGTGTCCACGGTCCTCGCTCGAAGGGTGACGCGCCCGTCTCGCAGCACGGTGACGTTGTCACTGAGCGCGAGGACCTCGTGCAGCTTGTGGGACACGAACAGGATCGTGTGCCCGTCGGCGGCGAGCCCGCGCAGCACGTCGAACAGCCGGTCCGTCTCCGCGGGCGTCAGCACGGCGGTCGGCTCGTCGAGGATCAGCACCCGCGCCCTGCGGTACAGCAGCTTCAGGATCTCGACCTGCTGCTTGACGCCGACCGGCAGGTCGCCGACCTTGTCGCCGGGGCGCAGTCGCAACCCGTGCCGCTCGACCAGCTCGGCGACCGCGGCACGCGCGGTGCGCCGGTCGAGCAGTCCGAACCGGGTCGGCTCGGCGCCGAACACCACGTTGTCGGTCACGGTCAGCGTGTCGAACAGGGCGAACCCCTGCTGCACCATGCCGACCCCGGCGTCGATCGCCTGCGCGGCGGACGAGAACGACACCGGCCGCCCGTCCAGCTCGATCTCCCCATCGTCCGGCTGGGACAGTCCATACAGGATGGACATGAGCGTCGACTTGCCCGCGCCGTTCTCGCCCATGAGCGCGTGGATCTCGCCGGGCGCGACGGTGAGGTCGACGTGGTCGTTGGCGAGGACGCCGGGGAAGCGCTTGACGATCCCCCGCAGGGTGACCGCCGGGGCCTCAGGCCGCCGCGGGGTCATCGATCGTGAGGGTGCCCGCGGTGATCTCGTCACGCAGCTTGCCGACCTGGGTGAGCACGTCCGGGTGATCCGCGATGACGCACTGCGACTGGGCAACGTCCGGTTGCAGACCGGTGAGCGATATGCCCTCTTCCTTGACGCCGTACGAGCGGGTCTCGCCACGCTTGCCGTCGAGGATGGCGCTCACCCCATCGGTGATCACCACATCGGTGCGCTTGATCACGTTGTCGACCACGACGCCGGGCTCCGCCGGGCACTGGTTGGCGTCCACGCCGAACGCGAAGATCCCCGCCTCCTTGGCGGCCTCGAACACGCCGAGGTTGCCGGACGCCGACGCCGCGCCCATCACGTGGTCCACGCCCTGCCCGGCGAGCGTCGCGGTCAGCTGCTTGGCGCGGCCCGGGTCGTTGAACGGGTTGGCGCCACCGATGAACAGCGGCGACAGCGCAGCGCCCGGCTTGGTCCTCCGCGCGCCGAGCCCGAACGGCTCCGAGTAGCGGTGGAACTGGGGCGCGTCGACGGCCACGACCGCGCCGACCTTGCCGGACTTGGTGAGCAGCCCGGCCTCGGCACCGGCGAGGAAGACGCCCTCGTACTCGCGGAACACCGCGCAGGTGACGTTCGGGTACTGCTTCTCGGTGCACGAGTCGACGAACAGGAACTGCTGGTCGGGGTGCTGCTCGGCCTGCTGGGCGAGCACGTCGGCGAAGTTGAACCCGACGGCGACGATCACGTCGGGCTTGTCGCGGACCGCGGCCGCCACGTTCTGCTGGATCGAGGCCGGGTCGGTGCTCTGGTAGACCTTCCGGCTGCCCTTGTGCTCGCTCGCGGCGTCCTCGATGCCCTGGACCGCGAGCTTGAGGAAGTCGTTCACGCCCACCGGGTTGGGGGTCACCAGGACGAGCGACGGCCCGTCACCCTCCGCCGCACCCGGCGAGTTCGCCGCCGCGTTGCACCCGGTTGCCAGCGCTCCGGCGGCCAGTAGCAAGATCCCCAATCGCGCCTTCATGCGCACGTCCCTTTCCGCGTGTCACCCGACCGGAGCAACCGTATGCATCGTGCCCACCATCCGACCACGACGTCCACCCAATGAGACGCCGCACATGACGATCACCACGCGATCGGTCGCGTTCCACTCGCGGACAGCGACGCACGAGGGTGTTCACCCGTTGGAATGTCTTCAGGTTTCGCCCAGAACTGCCGAGGGAATCGGTGGGCAAACCTCAACGACGAGGAGGACCGCATGGCCACCGAGGCCGTAACCATCACCGCCACGAGGCCGATCCCCGGTCCGCGGGTGGCCCCCGCCACCCCGGACATCCGGCCACGCGCCGGGTTCGATCTGCTCTCCGGCGTGGACAAGGTGCTCGGCAGGCTCGCGGAGCCGGGCGACACCAACGGCCTCGCCGACGACCTCCGGACCGCTCTCGCCCGCACCGCGGCCCTGGGCGACAGCTGCCGCATCCGCCCGCAGTGCGACGGCGTCCGCCTGGCCGCCGACCTGCTGCTGGCGGGCGAGGTGGTCGACGCGCACGCCATCCTGGTGCGCATGCAGGCCGAACTGGCGGACCGTCAGCGCGGCTGACCCCGCGCAGGAACGCGACGAAGAACGGGCGCCCGGCCCGCCGCCACCGCGGACCGGGCAAGCCCACCGGCGTACTCACGCTGTGCGCTGAACCGCTGTCCCGGTCAGCAGACTGAGGTTCATGGGCCGGGGGCGAGGTGGCCGACTTCTCCCACCGGGCCCGGACGGGCCGGGGAGCGCCCACCCGAGGGGTAGGCAGGCACTCCCCGGGGCCTATTCCTCCGCGAGCGGCTCCGCGCGCACCCGCTTCAGCGCGGGCGAGCACACCGACGCCGCCAGCAGGGCGACCAGCGCGCCGAGCACGATCGGGGCCGCGAGCCACGGGCTGAACACCGGCACGCTCTCCGACACCAGCCCGAACAACCCGACCCCGACGGCCGTCCCCAGCGCACCCGCGCCGACCGTCGCCACGAGCGCGGGCAACGCCGCCTCCGCACGCAGCGCCCGCGCGAGCGTGTGCACCGGTGTGCCCGCCGCCATCAGCGCGCCGAACGTGCGCCTGCGGTCCATCACCGAGCCGGCGGTCGCGATCGCGGCGCTCAGGCCGCCCAGCACCGACGCCGTGACCAGGCCGATCACCGTCACGCGGCGCAGGTCGGCCAGCTCCTGGTTCTGCTCGCCGAGCTTCATCTCCTTGCTGATCACCTGCGCGCCGCCCGACGCCGCCAGCAGCGCGGTCCGCGCCGCCTCCCGGGACTTGTCGTCGGCGGGCACGGCGACGTCGACGCCGGTCAGCTCCGTGCCCGCGGGCAGCAGCGCCGGGTCGATCAGCACGACGTCCGTGGCCGCCGCGACCGGGGCGACGTCCAGCGGCGTGCGCTCCTCGGCCGACGAGCTGTCCGACCACGACACCGCGTCGAGCGCGGCGTCCGACGGCGCGTACACGGCGGGCTCCGCCCGGCAGTCGACCGACACGTGCGGCAGCAGCACCTGGGCCTCGGTGCACGACAGCACGTACGCCTGCAGGTAGTCCGCGCCCTGCCGCACCTGGAGCTGGCCGACCGCCGCCGCGCGGGCCGCCAGGCCGTACCGTTCGAGGCCCTTGTCGGCCGCCTCGACGACAGCGGGCGCGTGGTCGGCGTCCGTGCTGAGGTACAGGACGGAATCCCGGTACGGGCTGTAGTACCCGGCCTCCGACTCCAGGCTCGGCATCAGCGTCAACGCCATCGACCCGGCGAACACGGCGAGCACCACCCCGGCCGACGCGCGGTACGCCGCCTTCGGGTCGTCCCGCAGCCGCCGCCCGGCCAGCAGCGCCGACGGCCTGCGCCACACCTTCGTGAACAACCCGCCGAGCGCCGAGGTCACCCACGGTCCGACCACGGTCGGCGACCACATGAGGAGCCCGAGCGTCAGCAGGATCGGCAGCAGCGCACCCGATCCGGCCTCTTCCGCCATCGACAGCGACAGGACGAACAGCAGCCCGGCGACCGGCACCACCAGCAGGCGGGTCTTGCTGAGGGGCTTGCGGGTGTGCCCGCCGGTCGCCATGAGCGGCGTGTTCACCACGCGCCGCAGACCCGCGACGGCCGCACCGACGACCAGCACCGGCACGGCGACCGCCACCAGCACCACGATCGGCCACGGCAACATGAAGTCGCTCGCGAACCAGGTGCCGCCGCCCCACGGCACCCACGTCGCCAGCGAGTGCAGCACCGGGCTGATCGCCACCCCGATGACCGCACCGGCCACCGCGGCGAGGCCCGTCTCGGCCGCGACCATCGCCGTGACCTGCGCGGGCGTGGCGCCCGCCAGCCGCAGCGCGGCAAGACGACGTTCCCGCCGCGCGGCCGTGAGCCGGGACGCGGACGCCACCAGCACCAGGCTCGGCACCAGCAGCACCACCACACCGACACCGGCGAGCAGCGACAGCAGCCCGTCCGGCCGGGCCTCGCCCGAGGCGAGCGCGGTCACCTCGTATGCGGTCGCCGGCATCGTCTCCGGTGTGTGCCCGACGAGCAGCACCAGCTGCTCGGGGAACATCAGCGCGTCCTCGCCGAGCAGGCCCGCGGGTGTCGCGCCGAACCGGTCTGACAGCTCGGCCGCGGGCTTGGCCGCCGCGAGCGCGGCCAGCTCCGGCGACTGCAGCATCTCGCCGGGTGCGGGCAGCCGGTCGATGCCCGGCGGCAGCGCGATGTCCGCCTCGTCGACGAGCGGCGCGACGTCCACCCGCGTGATGACCTGGCCGTCGACCTGGTCCTCGCTGGAGGAGTAGGCGAGCACGCCGCGCCCGGTGTCGGCGAAGCCGGTGGGGTGCTGCCACAGCGTCCGTTCTGCCCGCGCCTGCGTCGCGAACGGGAGGCTGGTCAGCAGCAGCACCAGCCCGGTGGCCACCGCGACCCCCAGTGCGGTCAGCACGGTGGACACCTGGGTGCGCCGGTCGACGCGCAGCACCCGCCAGGCGAGCTGGACCGGGTTCATCGGGCCGCCACCGGCTGCTCGATCCTCCCGTCGCGGATGGCGACGGTGCGCGGCATCATCGCGGCGATCTCGCGGTCGTGGGTCACGACGATCACCGCGGCGCCGGTCTCCTGCGCGGCGTCCACGAGCGCGCTGATCGTGGCGTGCCCGGTCTTGGTGTCCAGCGCGCCGGTCGGCTCGTCGGCGAAGATCACCTTGGGCCGGTGCGCGAGTGCCCGCGCGATCGCGACCCGCTGCGCCTCGCCGCCGGACAGCTCACCGGGGCGGCGGGTCTCCTTGCCCGCCAGCCCGAGCCGCTCCAGCCACGTGCGGGCGGTGGAGATCGCCATGCCGCGGTCGCGGCCGCCGAGCAGCAGCGGCAGCGCCACGTTCTCCTCGGCGGTCAGTTCGGCGACCAGCATCCCGGACTGGAACACGAAGCCGAACTCGGTGCGCCGCAGCTCGCTGCGCCTGGTCTCCGACAGCTGGTCGATCCGCTGTCCGCCCAGGGTGATCGCACCCTCGTCCGCCTTGAGGATGCCCGCCAGCACGTGCAGCAGCGAGGTCTTGCCCGACCCCGACGGCCCCACGATCGCGATGGCCTCCCCCGCGGCGATGTCGATGTCCACCCCGGCGAGCGCGTACGCGGACCCGTACCGCTTCACCAACCCCCGCCCGGACAACAGCGATGTCATGTCGACCCCTTCTCGTCGGTTTCCTGCGGGGAGAACCCTCTCGGAGGAGGGCGGTCGCGCACGTCGGGCAGATGGCCATGACGGGGAAACCGGCACCGGCCGATCGGCCGACCCCGCCCTGGCCGATCGGCCAAGCGGCCTGCCCGCGGTTACGTTGGGGGGCATGACGCGATCAAGGCAGGCCGTCGCGGGCGGGGTCGCCGTGGTCGTCCTGGCCGTCGTCGCGATCGTGCTCACCGAGGCCGTGGTCCACCACAAGGCGCTCGGCGAGCTGGACGGCCCGTTCCGGGACTGGGTGATCGACCACCGCACCGGGTTCCTGACCGAGGTGATGGTCAACGCCAGCCGGTTCGGCAGCACGCCGTCGCTCATCGTCATCGCGCTGCTCGCGGCCGCGTGGCTGGCGTGGCGGGGCAGGAAGCCCGACTCGCTGCTGGTCGTGGCCGGGTCGGCGGGCGCGCTGGCGCTCGGCCCGGTGCTCAAGGCGATCGTCGAGCGGCCGCGCCCCGCGCTGTCGGACCACGTGGTGTTCGTCAACAGCTGGTCCTACCCGTCCGGGCACAGCCTCAACTCGATGGCGGTCCTGGGGTTGCTCACCGTGCTGGCCATGCGGGAACGACCCGGCGCGGTGTGGCGGACGCTGCTGGCCCTGCTCGGCGCGTTCCTCGTGGTCACGGTCGGGTTCAGCCGGGTCTACCTGGGCGTGCACTGGCCGTCGGACGTGCTGGCCGGCTGGCTGATCGGTGTTCTCTGGCTCACGATCTGCTTCACCGTCGCCCACCTCGCGCGCGGGAATACCCGCACGTCGAGTACGGTTCAGGGGAGTAGTTGAACACGCAACTACCAGAGAGGTGAGCGTGATGCAGTTCGGGATCTTCTCCGTCGGGGACGTCACCACCGACCCGACCACCGGCGTGACGCCGAGTGAGCACGAGCGGATCAAGGCCATGGTCACGATCGCGCTCAAGGCCGAAGAGGTCGGGCTGGACGTGTTCGCGACCGGCGAGCACCACAACCCGCCGTTCGTGCCGTCCTCGCCGACCACCATGCTCGGCTACATCGCGGCGCGGACCGAGAAGCTGATCCTGTCCACGTCGACGACGCTGATCACCACGAACGACCCGGTGAAGATCGCCGAGGACTTCGCGATGCTGCAGCACCTTGCGAACGGCCGCGTCGACGTGATGATGGGCCGCGGCAACACCGGCCCGGTGTACCCGTGGTTCGGGCAGGACATCCGCCAGGGCATCCCGCGCGCCATCGAGAACTACGCGCTGCTGCACGAGCTGTGGCGCAAGGACGTCGTCGACTGGGAGGGCCGGTTCCGCACCCCGCTGCAGGGCTTCACCTCGACGCCGCGGCCGCTCGACGGGGTGCCCCCGTTCGTGTGGCACGGCTCCATCCGCAGCCCGGAGATCGCGGAACAGGCCGCCTACTACGGCGACGGGTTCTTCGCCAACCACATCTTCTGGCCGACCTACCACTTCCAGCGGCTGATCAGCCTCTACCGGGAGCGGTTCGCGCACTACGGCCACGGCACGCCCGAGCAGGCGATCGTCGGCCTCGGCGGGCAGGTGTTCATGCGGAAGAACTCGCAGGACGCGGTCAACGAGTTCCGGCCGTACTTCGACAACGCGCCGGTGTACGGGCACGGGCCGTCGCTGGAGGACTTCATGGCGCAGACGCCGCTGACCGTCGGGTCGCCGCAGCAGGTGATCGACCGGACGCTGACGTTCCGCGAGCACTTCGGCGACTACCAGCGCCAGCTGTTCCTCATGGACCACGCAGGCCTGCCGTTGAAGACCGTGCTGGAGCAGCTCGACCACCTGGGTGAGATCGTTCCGGTGCTGCGCAAGGAGTTCGCGTCGCGCCGTGCCCCGGGTGTCGCCGAGGCGCCGACGCACGAGTCGCTGGTGGCCGCTGCCAAGGACGTGGAGAACGACCCGGAGAAGGTGGAAGCATGAAGCTCGTAGTGGTTTCGGCGGGCCTGACCCAGCCGTCGTCGACGAGGCTGCTCGCCGACCGGCTGGCGACGGCCGTCGCCGCGCACGCGGACGTCGACACGCGGGTGGTCGAGCTGCGGGACTTCGCGGTGGACATCGCGAACCACCTGGTCACCGGGTTCCCCGCACCGAAGCTCGCCGACGCGCTGAAGGCGGTCGAGGAGGCGGACGGCCTCGTCGTCGCGACGCCGATCTTCACCGCCTCCTACAGCGGGCTGTTCAAGTCGTTCTTCGACCTGGTCGACAACGAGGCGCTGACCGGCAAGCCGGTGCTGATCGCGGCGACCGGCGGCACGGCGCGGCACTCGCTCGCACTGGAGCACGCCGTGCGCCCGATGTTCGCCTACCTGCACGCGGTGGTCGTCCCGACGGCCGTGTACGCCGCGTCGGAGGACTGGGCCGGCCACGACCTGGCCAAGCGGATCGACCGCGCGGCCGAGGAACTGGCCGAGCTGATGGTGCGCGCACCCGCGCCCGTCAAGGAGACGTTCGTGCCGTTCGCCGAGCAGCTGGCGGCACTGCGCGAGAAGGACTAGTGCCGGTCCTTGTCCGGTGACGACGGCGCGGGCGCCTGCCGCTCGTAGGCCTGCTGGATCTCGATCTGCGGCTCGTGGGCGGCCGGGTGCCAGATCTCGTCGAACACGCTCATGCTCGCGCTCAACGCGGCGCTGCCGACACGGCGGCGCCGCATCCGCGCGGCGCCGCGGAACAGCCCCCAGCACACGAGGGTGGTCGCGCCCGCGACGAGCAGGAACGGCAGCAGGACGTCCATGCCGTCCACGTTACCCGGGCTCGTTCTCCTCGGCGGCCTTCTCCGCCGCCCGCTTGCGGCGTTTGCCCTCGTGCATCGCGACGACGCGGGCCACCGGGATCTCGTGGCCCTCGGCGACCAGGTCGGCGGGCAGGTCCTGCGGGGCGGGCAGCGCGTCCGCCCACGGGTTCCCGTCGCCCAGCAGCGCGGCCGCGTTGCGGATCGTGAAGTCGCGCGGCGACACGTTCTCGATCTCGTCCCACGGCACCGGGAACGACACCGTCGCGCCCGGCCGGATCCGGGGGCTGAACGCGGCCACGACCGTCGCGCCGCCCGCACGGGTGGAGTCCACGAACACCTTCCCGCCGCGGTCGGCCTTGATGTACGCGGTCGTCGCCAGGTCCGGGTCGATGCGTTCGGCACGTGCCGCGATGGCGCGGGTGGCGGCGGCCGCGTCGGGCATCTCGATGTCGGTCGAGATGGGCACGAACACGTGCACGCCCTTGGCGCCGCTCGTCTTCACCGCACCGTCGAGCCCGAGGTCGCGCAGCGCCTGCCGGACCAGCAGCGCCGCCTGCACGGCGACACCGAACGTGTCGTCACCCTCCGGCGGGTCGAGGTCCAGCACCAGGTGCGTCGCGTGGTCGAGCGCGGGCACCCGGCCCAGCGTCGGGTGGTACTCGACGGCGCGCTGGTTCGCGAACCAGACGAGCGTCCTGCGGTCGTCGCACAGCGCGTACCGCACCTGCCGCTGCGACGACTCCGCCCAGTACGACGTGGTCTTCACCCACTCGGGTGTGTACTTGGGGACGTTCTTCTGCATGAACGGGTCCTGACCGGGCCGCACCCGCACCACGGACAGCGGGCGTTGCTCGAGTTCCGGCAGCAGTCGCGTGTGGACGGCGTCCAGGTAGGTGACCAGATCGCGCTTGGTGGCGTCCGCGCCCTCGAACAGCGGCTGGTCGAGGTTGGTGAGCGGGACGTCGGCCAGCGACTCCGTGCTCTTCGCGGCTGCCATGCGGCTCCTCTTGTCATCCGGTGATCTGCGGGTACGGTGCCCGCATGTCCCGACCAGGAGGACCTTACCCAGACGAGCAGTACCCGCGCGGGTACCAGCGGCAGCCGCAGGGCCACCCGCAGGACGACTACCAGCGCGGATACCCGCCGGGGCCCGGCTACGACCAGGGCTACGGCCAGGGTTACGACCAGGGCTACGGCCAGCCCTACGGCGGCGGTTACGACCGGGGCCACCCCGGTGGCGGCTACCCGGACCAGGGTGGTCACGGCGGCGGCTACCCCGAACCGCAGCGCGGCTACGGCGACGCGCCGGTGTCCCGGCAGGCGCCGCGACGCCCCGCCCCCGAACGTTCGGCGCCGCCGCCGGAGCCGGAGGGCGGCGGCTTCCGGCTGCCCGGGCTCGGCCTGCTGCTGAGCATCGTCGGGCTGGTCGTGCAGATCGTCTGCTTCACCGTGCTGCCGTGGGTGAACGCGCCGGGCAACAAGGACAGCCAGGCGCTGCCCGCCATCTGGGACCTCGCCACGAACTTCGAGGCGCACGGCTTCGCGGGCGCGTACGTCGTGCTGTTCAGCTACCCGCTCGCCGTGCTCGGCATCCTGCTGTCGCTGGTCGCGGTGCTCGAGTCGGTCGCGATGAAGGTGATCTGGGCGGTGCTCGCGATCATCGGCATCGCGGTGCTCGGGCTGCGGTTCGGGCCACTGGGCGACCTGTTCTCCGGCGGGTCGGTCGAGTTCTCCCGCAAGGAGATCACGTTCGCGGTGATCGCCCTCGGCGCCCTGGTCGTGGTGATCTTCATGCTGAAGATGGCGATGTCCACGTTCCGCCGCCTTGCCGGGCTGGTGCTGCTGGTGATCGGCGGCGTGCACGTGTACGCGGTGTCCGACCTGACCGACGGGTTCGGGTTCGAGGACGTGCAGCTCGGCGCGTACGGTCCGGCGCTCGGCTACGTGCTGGCGGCGGCCGCGGCGTTCGTCGGCCCGCGGCGGGTCGCGTGAGGATCGCGGTCGTCACCGGCGGTGGTTCCGGCCTCGGCCGGGCCATCGCCCTGCGGCTCGCGGACGCGGACTACCACGTCGTGGTCGCGGGCCGCACCGAGGAGACGCTGCGGGAGACCGCGCGCGAGATCGACGGCACCGCGATCGTCACCGACGTGTCGTCGTACGCGTCGGTGACCGCGCTGTTCGAGGCAGTCGAGGACCGCTGGGGCCGCCTCGACCTGCTGGTCAACAACGCGGGCACGTTCGGCCGCGGCGGCCCGGTCGCGGACGTGGACCCGGCCGACTGGCAGGCCGTCGTCGACACCAACCTGACCGGCTCGTTCCACTGCGCGCAGGCCGCGTTCCGCCTGATGTCCACACAGGACCCGCGCGGCGGCCGCATCATCAACAACGGCTCGATCTCCGCCCACAGCCCCCGCCCGCACGCGGTGGCCTACACGGCGACCAAGCACGCGATCACGGGCCTGACCAAGCAGCTGTCCCTGGAGGGCCGCGCCCACGACATCGCGTGCGGCCAGATCGACATCGGCAACGCGGCGTCGCCCATGACCGCGGCCATGGGCAAGGGCACCCTGCAGGCGGACGGCTCGATCCGTCCGGAACCGACGATGGACCCGTCCCACGTGGCCGACATGGTGCTCCACATGGCCGAACTCCCCCTGTCGGCCAACGTCCAGTTCATGACGGTGATGGCAACGAACATGCCATATATAGGCCGAGGCTGACCCACGCCCGAACACCGCGAGTCGCGCTCTCCCGCACACCGAGTTGTACGTTTCGTGCACATGCCCGGCCCCGGGACCTGCACGAAACTGACAACTCGGTATGCCTGAGAGCGCGACTCGCGGTGTCTGGGCGCGGGGGTCAGCCGAAGGCTTTTGTGCGCCAGGTTGGGATTTCCGCTGCTGACAGGGCGTCCGCGAGGATGGCTGCCCGGTCCACGGCGCCCGTCAGGCGCTGGCCGCCGCCCTGGTCGGCGGCGAAGCGGAGCTGGCGGGTGGCGCAGCCGTTGATGCCGTCGTCCGGGACCTGGCCGCCGCCGATGCGGGTGCCGTCCGCGTAGACGGTCAGCGCACCGCTGTCGGCCATCACCACCACCAGGTCCACGTATCGACCGGTCGGCACCACCGCGTTCGTCGTCACGTTCTGGCCGGAGCCGATGAACCGCACCTGGTTCGACGGGGTCAGGTCGATCAGCACCCCGTCCGTGCCGGGGTCGCCGCTGGGCTGGAAGTCGAACAGCCGCCGGTAGGAACCCGACCCGTCGACCTTCACCTCGGCCGCGAACGTCGCCTCCTTCATGTACCCGAGCGACGTGTCCGCCGTGCGCAGGAACGTCGACCCGCCCAGCACCAGGCCGGACCCGGACGGCGCCGCCGCGTCGTAGGCCGCGGCACCGTCGACGGTCGCGTCCCGGTTGTTCGGCGACACGTCGTCCACCACCGACCCCGCGCTCGGGTCCCACGCCACCACGGTGCCGGTCGCCGGCGTGCACGGCGGCAGCGGTTCGATCCGCACCCCCGTCAGCCCGGTGTTCCGCCACCCGTTCCCGGCGAGCACGGCCGTCAGCCGCGCCTGGTCGGCGTCCCCGGCCACCGGTGTCACCTGGAACGTGTAGCCGCGTGACTGTCCACTCGGGAGCGTCGCAAACGCTTGCGACGCCGGCGAGACGCTCCAGCCCTGCGGCACCCGCAGCGACAGCGTCCCCGCGGGCACCTCGGGGCCACGTGACGTCACGGTCACCCGCGCGTCGAACGGCGTCCGGTCCACCACCTGCTCGGGCGCCGCGACCGTGACCGACACCGCCGACGTGGCGACGTAGGTCCGCCCGGCGACCGCGGCGAACGACACCTCGGCGCCGGCCCGCTGGTGCCGCACCGGCCTGCGGGTCTGCTGGTCCACGATCTGGTACCGGCCGTCGAACATCGTGCTGGACACCCGCAGCGTGCCGGTCCTGCCCGCGTGGAACGCGATCCGCGTCGGCACGCCACCGGCCCAGTCGGTGTCGACGGTGACGTCGCCGCGTGCCCGCAGCCCCGTCACCGACCCGGTCTCCCAGAAGTCCGGCAGCGCGGGCAGCACGTCCACGACGCCGCGCTGGCTCTGCACCAGCATCTCCGCGACACCCGCCGTGGCGCCGAAGTTGCCGTCGATCTGGAACGGCGGGTGCGTGTCCCACAGGTTGTCGAGCGTGCTGGTCTTCAGCAACTCCGACAGCATCGTGTGCGCGTGGTTGCCGTCCAGCAGCCGTGCCCAGAAGTTGATCTTCCAGGCCTTGCTCCAGCCGGTGCCGCCGTCACCGCGCGCCGTCAGGGACGTGCGCGCGGCCTCGATCAGCGCCGGGTCGTCCTGCGGCGTGATCTGACGGCCCGGGTGCAGCGCGAACAGGTGCGACACGTGCCGGTGGTCGTTGTTCGGGTCGTCCCAGTCGGACTTCCACTCCTGCAGCTGCCCCCAGCGGCCGACCCGCAACCCCGGGTCCAGCCTGCCGAGGTACCCGCGCACCTCGTTCGCGAACCCGTTGTCGCCCAACGTGGTCGCCGCCTCCGCCGTGTTGGTGAACAGGTCCCACACGATCTGCTGCGACATCGACGCGCCCGCCGAGAACGGTCCCTGCTCCGGCGAGAAGCTCGGGCTCACGACCAGCTTGCCGTCGCGGGGATCGGCCACCAGCTCGTCGAACCAGAACTGCGACAGCGACTTCAGGATCGGGTACGCGCGCTCCCGCAGGAACGTCACGTCACGCGTGAACAGGTAGTGCTCGTAGTAGTGCTGCGCGAGCCACGCACCGGCCTCGGGGAACCAGAACGAGGTCGCCCAGTTGTGCACACCGGTGAACCCGAACGGGGTGGTCTCGTTGTGCACGACCCAGCCGCGGTTGCCGAACATCTCCCGCGCGGTCTTCGTGCCGGGCGGCACCATCGAGTCGACGTAGTCGAAGAACGGCTCCGTCGTCTCGGACAGGTTCGTGGTCTCCGCCGGCCAGTAGTTCATCTGCAGGTTGATGTTCACGTGGTAGTCCGCGCTCCACGGCGGTGACGTGGAGTTGTTCCACACACCCTGCAGGTTCGCGGGCAGCGACCCGTCCCGCGACGAGGAGATCAGCAGGTAGCGGCCGTACTGGAAGTACAGGACCTCCAGGGCCTTCCTCGTCGCGGCGGGCGTGCTCGCGTCGCGGTAGGCACGCAGCAGGTCGTCGGTCGGGATGTCCGGCATCCGCTGGCCGACGTCGAGGGTGACCCGGTCGAACAGGCCGCGGTAGTCGGCGACGTGCGCGGCACGCAGCGCGGTGAACGACTTCCGCGCGGCGGCGTCGACCCGGGCGGTGACCGCGTTGTGCGGGTCGGACGTGCGGTACGCCGGGTAGGCCATCGAGTAGTTCGTGCCGGCGGCGAGGACCAGCGTGACCGCGTTCGCCCCCGACACGGTGACGGTGCCGTTGCTGTTGTCGGTGCGCGAGCCACCCTCGTTGAGCACCCGGACCTGCGACTCGAACCGCATGCCGTTGTCGTTGAGGTTGCCGGAGAACGTGATCCGGCCGCCCTGCGCGGTGAACTGCCGCGACCGGTTGTCCGGCGCGGTGATCCCCGCGGTGAAGCTGATCCGGCCCGGCCGGCCGGCGGTCAGCCTGGCGACGATCACGTCGTCGGCGGCGGAGGCGAAGTACTCGCGGTGGTACGTCACGCCGCCGGACGCGTAGGTGACCCCGGCGACCGCCTCGGCGATGTCCAGGCCGCGCCGGTAGTTCGTGACCGGCGCCGGGTCCTGCGGTTGCGTGAGCCGCAGGTCGCCGAACGTCTGGTACGCGCCGAAACCGGTCTTCGGCTGCCCGAGCACGCTCGCCACGTAGTTCGGGTCGACCTGCCCCTCGGCGTTGATCCGGTTCTGCACGTCGGCGATCGCGGTGGGCCGCGGCTCGCGCCAGTTGCCGAAGTCGTAGCCGGGCGAGCCGGGGCCGCCCGTCCACAGCGACTTCTCGTTGAACTGCAACAACTCGTCACGCACGCCGCCGAACACGCTCATGCCGAGCGCGCCGTTGCCGATGGGCAGCGACGTGGACTCCCAGTCGGTGGCGGGTTCGTCGTACCAGAGGGTCATGGCCGCGTTGCGCGGTTTCGGCGCCGGTGGCGCGCCCTGCGCCGGGACCG
Organism: Actinophytocola sp. KF-1; assembly: GCF_054661535.1. Taxonomy (NCBI): domain Bacteria; kingdom Bacillati; phylum Actinomycetota; class Actinomycetes; order Pseudonocardiales; family Pseudonocardiaceae; genus Actinophytocola; species Actinophytocola sp. KF-1. The sequence continues at coordinate 89,879 of NZ_BAAFVK010000017.1, forward strand.
GTGTCACCACCACCGCCAGCGACAGGACGGTCGCGGCGGCGGCCGCGACCGCAAGGACCCGGGACGCTCTTCGTTGAACGCGCATCTTCGCTCATCCCTCGCTGTCACCCGATCGACTCTCGCAGGTTAGAGATCGGATGTATTTCACGTCAAGAACGCAAAACCACGCAAGCCTTGCATGATCTTGCACGATAGGTCCTATCTCTGCTGGTGACCCAGGTTCGGCGCCCAGTCACGACCGTGGTACTCATCGCGATAACCGGACGAGCGAAGTGACACACATCGGGGGGACACATGGCGATCGACGTCTCGGCGATCTCGAAGCTGACCGACGCGGTGGAGGCGCTGCGGGGCTTCGTGACGAAGGCGGCGGGCGCCGACGAGAAGGAGGAGGCGGCCCGCAGCGCCGTGCCGGAGAACTCCGCTGCCGCGCAGATGGCCCGCAACGCCCGGCAGAGCTACCAGAAGACCGCGCGCTGGATGCTCGCCGCGTTCGCCGCCGTCGGCGTGCTGATCTTCGGGTCGCTCCCGTTCGCCGCGATCGCCGACGTGGAACTGCGGTGGCCGTCGGCCCTCTGGCTGGTCGGCGGGCTCGTGCTCGCGGTCGCCGGCATCGTCAGCGCGGTCGTCGCCGTGTCCATGGTGAGCGAACCGGAGGACGCGAGCCTCGGCGAGCTGGACTGCGACCTGCGCGCGATCCAGAAGACCGACGAGAAGGGCTTCGTGTTCGTCAAGGGCAAGCCGGTGATCACCGTCAGCAAGCTGCGGGCATGGTGGAACCCGCGGCTCGCCTGCCGCATCGAGCTGGCGAACATCCTGCACGGCCCCGAGTCCTCCGCACACCTCGGCCCGAACCTGGCGAGCGACGAGCGGCAGGCGTCGGTGACGAGCCTGATCAGGCGGCTCGGCGACCTGGAGTCGGAGCACGCGAAGCTGGCGCCGGTGGTCGCGAACCTGTCCGTGTCGGTCGCGTCGTACGAGAAGCGGATCGAGGACCTCACCACGCTGCTCACCGAGCTGCGTGCCCGCCGCGCGGAGGATCCCTCCGTCGACACGGAGATCGGCACGACGTCCGCCATGTACACGGCCGCGGCGACGAAGCTCGACTCGGAACGCGCCGCGCTGACCACCAAGCAGAAGGAGCTCGCCGAGGTCGACGACCAGCTGAAGCTCTACCAGGACCACCGCATGCTGGTGCTGGCCGAGTCCGGCGTCATGCAGCTGCGCGGCCGGTTCCGCCTCGCCCGGCGGATCATGGCGATCGCCGCGGTGCTCACGCTGTTCGGCGGCACCGGCTACGCGCTGGCCCTGCCCGGCGCGACGGCGTCGAAGGACGAGAAGCCCCCGGCGGCCGCGCCGGCCCCCACACCCGCACCGGCCCCGGCCTTCGCCACCGGGCTCGCCGCGACGGTGACCATCCACGAAGGCACCGCCGCGGCGGCGGAACTGCCACGCGCGTGCGTCGACCGTCCGCTGACCGCCGTGTGGGTCGGCGACACCCGCGTGCCGCCGACCGCAGGCCCGTTCACCGCCCTGATCACCGACCCCGCGTGCACCGGCGAGGTGCGGGTGGCACGCGGGGAGGGGACGTTCAGCCTCGTTCGATGAGGTGACCGATCACGTCCGGCCCCGGGTGCGCGGTACCCGAACCGTCGCGGCGCTTGTCCACCTCCGGCAGCTCCACCGACGACCCGTTGTTCGACGCACCCGCGGGCCGCGGCCCGATCCACGCCAGGATCAGCCGCGTCTCGCCCTTCAGGAACCGGTGCGTCCGGACCCCGCCGGTCGCGCGGCCCTTCGCCGGGTACAGCTCGAACGGCGTCACCTTCACGCTCTGCCCGGTGCACGTCACGACCATCGGCTCGCCGTGCTCGTCGTCGTCGGTGCGGATCGCCCCGAAGAACACCGCCTCCGCGTCCACGGCGAGGTTGATGCCCGCCATGCCGCCGCTCTTCAACCCCTGCGGCCGCACCAGCGACGCGCTGTACCGCAGCAGTGACGAGTCGGACGACACGAACACCAGCGTCTCCGCGCCGTCGGTCAGCCAGGTCGCGCCGATGATCTCGTCGCCGTCCTTCAACGAGATGACCTCGAACTCGTCGGACCGGACCGGCCACTCCGGCGCGCACACCTTCACCACGCCGTGCTTCGTGCCGAGCGCCAGCCCCGGCGAACCCTCGGCCCGCTCCCCGAGCGGGGCGATGCCGACGACCTTCTCACCCTTCTCCAGGGGAACCAGCTCGCTCGCCGCCATACCGCCGCGCAAGGACACCGTGCCCGCGGCCTCCGGCAACACCGGCAGCGGCAGCACGTCCGTCTTGAACGCACGGCCCCGGCTCGTCACCAGCAGCACCTGACCACGCGCGGTCGTGTGCACCACCGCCGACACCGTGTCGTGCCGGGCACGGCCGCTGCGCCTGCGTGCCTCGGTCGCCTCCTCCGACTCCGCGGCGGTCCGCGCGACCAGCCCGGTCGCGGACAGGATCACCTGGCACGGGTCGTCGGCGACCTCGAGCGGCCCGGCCGGCTTCGACGCGGCCAGCACCTCCTTGAGGTCACCGTCGATCAACGCCGTCCGGCGCTCCTGCCCCAGGTCCTTCGCGACCTTGGCCAGCTCGGCGGACACGAGCTTCTTGAGCACCGACTCGTTCTCGAGGATGTTCGTCAGCTCCGCGATCTCGTTGCGGAGCCGCTCCTGCTCCTCCTCCAGCTCGAGCTTGTCGTACTTGGTGAGGCGGCGCAGCGGCGTGTCCAGGATGTAGGTGGCCTGGATGTCGGAGAGCTTGAAGCGCTTCATCAAGCCCTCCTTCGCCGCGGCCGCGTCGTCGCTCTGCCGGATCAGCCGGATCACCTTGTCGATGTCCAGCAACGCGATGAGCAGGCCCTCGACGAGGTGCAGCCGGTCCTCACGCTTGCGGCGGCGGAACTTCGTGCGGCGCGTGACGACGTCGTAGCGGTGCTTGAGGAACACCTCGAGCAGCGCCTTCAGGCCCAGCGTCCGCGGCTGCCCGTCGACGAGCACGAGGTTGTTGATGCCGAACGACTGCTCCATCGGCGTCAGCCGGTACAGGTCCGCGAGCAGCGCCTGCGGGTTCACGCCGACCTTGCACTCGATCACCACCCGGGTGCCGTTCTCCCGGTCGGTGAGGTCCTTGACATCGGCGATCCCGGTGAGCCGCTTGGACTTCGTCACCTCGTCGGTGATCTTCTCGATGATCTTCTCCGGCCCGACCGCGTACGGCAGCTCGACGATCGTGATCGCCTGCCGCCCCCGGCTGCCCTCCAGCGGCCCGATCTCGACCTTCGCGCGCATCCGCACCACACCGCGCCCGGTCTCGTAAGCGCGGCGGACCTCGTCCAGGCCCAGCAGCATCCCGCCGGTCGGCAGGTCGGGGCCCGGCACGTACTCCATCAGCTTGTCGAGCGAGGCGTCCGGGTGGTGGATCAACCACCGCGCCGCCCCGATCACCTCGGCCAGGTTGTGCGGGATCATGTTGGTCGCCATCCCGACCGCGATGCCCGACGTGCCGTTGACCAGCAGGTTCGGGAACGCGGCGGGCAGCACCGACGGCTCGTCGAGCGACCCGTCGTAGTTGGGCCGGAAGTCGACCGTGTCCTCGCCCAGCTCCCCCACCAGGAGCATGGCCTCATTGGACAGTCGCGATTCGGTGTACCTGCTCGCGGCCGGTCCATCGTCCGGGGACCCGAAATTTCCATGCCCGTCGACCAGCGGCGCGTTCATCGAGAAGTCCTGCGCCAGCCGCACCATCGCGTCGTAGATGGCGGCGTCGCCGTGCGGGTGGTACTTGCCCATCACGTCGCCGACCACGCGGGACGACTTCACGTAGGCGTGCGTCGGCCGGTAGCCGTTCTCGTTCATCGAGTACAGGATCCGCCGGTGCACCGGCTTCAACCCGTCCCGCGCGTCCGGCAACGCGCGGGAGTGGATGACCGAGTACGCGTACTCCAGGTACGAGTCCTCGATCTCCGTCTTCAGCGAGTTGTCGAAGACCTGCGCGCCCGCCTGGTCGAACGCGGTCGGGTCGACCTTGGTCGTCGACGGGCCCTTGCGGCGTGCCATTTACCTGTTGCTCTCTCTGTCAGATGTCGATCGCCGACTGGTCCACGCGGACCGAGGACTCCACCAGCCACGCGCGCCGCGGCTCGACCTTCTCCCCCATCAGCAGCTCCAGCGCCGCCTCGGCCGCCTCCGCGTCGTCAAGGGTGATGCGCCGCACCGAGCGCGTGGCCGGGTTCATCGTGGTTTCCCAGAGCTCGTCGGCGTCCATCTCGCCGAGACCCTTGAACCGCGGCACCGGGGTGACGACCTGCTTGCCCGCCTTCTCCAGCTGCGCGACCTTCTGCTCCATCTCGCGCTGCGTGAAGGTGAAGTGCGTCTCCGGGTTCCGCCCCTTGGTGGTGATCTTGTGCAACGGCGGCATGGCGGCGAACAGCCTGCCGTCCTCGATCACGGGCCGCATGTAGCGCGCGAACAGCGTGATCAGCAGCGTGCGGATGTGCGAGCCGTCGACGTCCGCGTCCGCCATCAGGATCACCCGGCCGTACCGCATGGCCGCGAGGTCGAACGTCCGCCCCGACCCGGCGCCGAGCACCTGCACGATCGACGCGATCTCCGCGTTGCGCAGCGTGTCGGCGAGGCTCGCCTTCTGCACGTTGAGGATCTTGCCACGCAAGGGAAGCAGCGCCTGGTACTCGGACACGCGCGCCATCCGCGCTGAGCCGAGGGCGCTGTCGCCCTCCACGAGGAACAGCTCACTGCGCGCGATGCCGGTCGACCGGCAGTCGACGAGTTTCGGGGGCATGGCCGCGCCTTCGAGGGCGGTCTTGCGGCGGGCCGCGTCCTTCTGCTGCTTCTGGGTGAGCCGAACGCGCGAGGCGTCGACCACCTTCTGCAGTACGGTCTTCGCCTCGGTCTTGGTCTTGCGGTTCTCCGTCCAGGCGCGGACCTCGCGCTCCACGATGGACTGGAGCACCTTGGTGATGCCCGCGGTGGACAGCTCGTCCTTGGTCTGGGAGGTGAACTGCGGCTCGGGGAGCCGGACGTGCACGACCGCGGTCATGCCCTCCTCGACGTCCTCGAGCGTCGGCGGGTCCTCCTTGGGCTTGAGGAGCCCCCTGGTCTTGGCGATCGCTTCGTTGACGGCCTTGACCACGGCACGGTCGAAGCCGCGGCGGTGGGTGCCGCCGTGCATGTTCCTGATGGTGTTGGTGAAGCACTCGATCGTGCGCTCGTAGCCGGTGCCCCAGCGGATCGCGACCTCGACCTCGGCGGTGCGTTCCACTTTGGACTGCATGACGCCGTTCTCGTCGGCGGCGTTCTCCCGGTACGTGCCGGTGCCGTTGATCATGATGACGCCGGACACCGGCTTGTCGGAGGTCGGCGTGAGGAACTCCACCATGTCGGCGAGGCCGTTGGGGTAGTGGAAGGTCTCCTCGTCGATCGCGCCTTCGGTGGCGTTGCGCAGGGTGTAGGTGACGCCGGGCACGAGGAACGCGGTGTTGCGCAGCTTGGCGCGCACCGCCTCGATGTCCAGCGCGGCGCCGTTCTCGAAGTACCGCTGGTCGTACCAGTAGCGGATGGACGTGCCGGTCTTCTCGCCGCGCTTCATCCGCCGGACCACGTTGAGGCCGGACTTCTTGGTGAACTTGGCCTTCGGGCCGGCCCCGTCGAACTCGCCGGGCACGCCGTGCGCGAACGACATCTGGTGGACTTTGCCGTTCTGCTTGACGGTGATGTCGAAGCGGTGGGACAGCGCGTTGACCGCGGAGGCGCCGACGCCGTGGAGGCCGCCGGAGGTCTTGTAGCCGGAGCCGCCGAACTTGCCGCCGGCGTGCAGGCGGGTGAGCACCAGCTCGACACCGGACAATCCGGACTTGGTGTGGACGCCGGTCGGGATGCCGCGCCCGTCGTCGTCGACCTGGACGCTGCCGTCCGCGTGCAGGGTGACCACGATGTGACCCGCGTAACCGGCGATGCCCTCGTCGGTCGAGTTGTCCACGATCTCGTTGAAGAGGTGGTTGATGCCCCGGCTGTCGGTCGAGCCGATGTACATCCCCGGCCGCTTCCGCACCGCCTCGAGGCCCTCGAGGTGGGTCAGATCGTCGGCACCGTAAAAGGTTTCCGCAGTCACTTCTGGTCGTCTCCCGATTCATGGCGCGCCCGTGCACCACCCGCCTCAGGCGTCCACCACCGTCGGAGAGCCTATCCGCTACCCCCGACAACCCTCGGCATTTGGCAGCTCAGTCGTCCCTGGCGAGGTCCGACCAGCTGCCCGCGAGGAGTGCGGTGAGATGCTGACGCGGGGCGTCCGCGAACTCCCGTGCCTGGTCATGGCCCTGCATGCGCAGTGCGCGTGCCCAGACGAGTGTTCGTGCGACTTTCCCCACCCAGCATGCCAGCTCCAGCTCGGCCATGAGCTCCCGGCGTGGTGCGAGGTCGCTCCACACCTCCAGGTAGGCGTCCCGGATACGCCGGACGGCGGGGTCGCCGGGACCCGCGCCCAGGTGCCCGCGGACGACCGCCGCGGGCACCAGCAGGCTCGCGAACGGGTGCGCGACGACCGCGTCGCCCCAGTCGTAGAACCGGATGTGATCGCCGTCGGCGAACACGTTCCCCGGGTGGAGATCGTTGTGGTCGATGCTCGCGGGCACCGGTGACGCCGCGAGCCTGGCGCACCACTCGACGTAGGCCGGCCGCATGGCGCGGACGTCGTCGAGCGGATCACCGGTCTGCGCCGTGACCTCGGCCACCGCCTCGTCGAACCGGTCCGGCATGGCGTGCGGGCGCATGTCGGCGACCCCGGACGCCAGCAGCTCGTCCGCGTGCGGGGCGAGGTCGCGCTGCAGCTGGGCGTACCGGGGCAGGACCGCGACCAGCCCGTCCACGACGTCCGCGCCCGACTCGCGGAGCGTGGTGCCGCCGTCCGGCAGGAGCACCCAGCCCCGGTCGAGGTCGACGGCGATCGGGCGCAGGACCGCGTCCGGGGTGACGGCGGCGAGCAGGTCGTACAGCGCCACCTCGAACACCGTGCCCGGTCCGGGCGCCTTCAGCCAGACGGGACCGCCCGTGGTCGGTGCGGTGTGCACCGTGCTCCACGGGCGGTCGTGCGGGCACGTGATCTCGCCGGTCCTGCGCAGTCCGGCGGCCGCGAGCCGCTCGTCCAGCCACTCCGCGCGATCGGTCATGCGCGCAACCTCATCACGAGCGCGGCGGCCACGAGCACCACACCGGCACAGACGGCCGCCGACGCGTTCAGTGCGCCCACCAGCCCGGCGCCGCCGCGGGCGACGGCCATGCCGATCATGCCGAGGACGGCGACGCCCGTCGCCAGGCCCAGTTCGCCGGCGGTTTCGGTGAGGGCGGCGGCGGAACCGGCCTCCTCCGTCCGCACCGCCTGCATGGCCATGATCGCGCACAGCCCGCCCATCGGACCGATCCCGACGCTCTGCACGACCATGCCGGTGATCATCAGCGGCAGCCCGCCGTCGACCTGGGTGAGCAGCACGAACCCGGCGGCGGCGACCACGAGCCCGCCCGCGATCACGACCGGCGTGCGGACGACCCTCGTGAGCAGCGGGGACACCTGGATGACCACGAGCATCGCGAGTGTGCCCGGGAGCAGCCACAGCGCGGTCTGCAAGGTCGAGAGACCCGCGACCCGTTGCAGGTACAGGGAAACGAACAACGTGTTGCCCGCGGTCAGCCCGGCGACCACGGTGAGCAGCAGCCCGGCGCGGAACACGCGGTTGCCGAACAGGGCGAGGTCGAGCAGCGGGGTGGCGAGCCGGCGCTGCCGCCGGACGAACAGGTGCCCCGCGCCGAGGCCGATCACGACCGCGACCAGGGGGAGCACGCCGAAACCGTTGCGGGACAGCTCTTTCAGGCCGTACACGACGGGCAGGACGGCGGCCAGCGACAGCGCGACGCTCGGCAGGTCCAGCCGGGCGGGCTCGGGGTTGCGGTGCTCGGGCAGCCACAGCGGGCCGAGCACGAGCAGCGCCGCCATGACGGGCACGCCGATCAGGAACGCGGCGCCCCACCAGAAGTGTTCGAGGACCGCGCCGCCGATCACCGGGCCGAGCGCGGAACCGCCCATGAAGCAGCCCATCCAGATCGCCATGGCCGTCGCGTGCTGCTTGCGGTCGGTGAACATGGTGTGGATGAGCGACATCGTCGACGGCATGATCGTCGCGCCCGCCACGCCGAGCAGCGCCCTGGTGGCGATGAGCATCCCGGGCGAGGTGGCGTACGCGGCGAGGACGGAGGCGGCGGCGAACGCGGCGCCCCCGGCCAGCAGCAACCGTTTGCGCCCCACGCGGTCGCCGACGTTGCCCATGGTCACGAGCAGTCCGGCGAGGACGAACCCGTAGATGTCGGTGATCCAGAGCTGTTCGAGGTCGCCCGCGCCGAGGCTGGTCGCCAGGTGGGGCAGCGCGAGGTAGAGCACGCTCATGTCGAGCGCGACGAGGACCGTGGGCAGTGCGAGCACCGCGAGGCCGAGCCATTCGCGTCGGCCCGCCCTGGGTGCCGCGAGCGTGGTCACCGCAGTTCCCCGGCGAGCGCGCCGTCGGCCATGCCGGGCCATTCGACGGACAGCCAGATGGGCCGGAAGCCGGGCAGTTCGTGGTAGCGGCGCAGCGCGGCCATGCCGGAGAGCCACCCGGTCCAGTCGGCGTAGGGCGGGTTGCCGCTGTCGAAACCGCTGTTCACGAAGGTCAACCGGGTCCTGCCCCGCGAGCCCTCGAGCTCCCAGGTGGACACCATGTCGCCCCAGTCGAGCCGGACGCGCCTGCCCGGTTCGAGGTCAGTGATGCGGGCGGTGGCGTCCTCGTCGCCGAACTCCGCACCCATGGCCCAGCGGCCGCCGACGTGGGGTTCCACGGAGATGTCGGCCTGGAACCACTGGCGGAAGCGTGCTGGCTCCATGAGGGAGGCGTAGACGTCGTCGGGGGCGGCGCCGACGGTGATCTCGGCGCGGAGGGCGTCCCGCTGCGAGAAGTCGCACTTCGGGGTGGTCGCGCGGCCTTCGACGTGGTCGACGAGGTTGGCGATGGCGAGCGACCAGAACGTGCCGAGGATCGCGAGCGGCGTGGTGTTGGCGACGGCGTCGGCGTGCGACGGCGGATCACTCTGGGACAGGGCGACGACCGTGTCACCGTCCTGTTCGGACAGGGCGAGCTCGACGGTCGTGTCCACGCCGTGGACCCGCCACGCGAAGCGCAGCGTGTGGTCGTCGACGTGCAGGAGGCGCTGGCTCGGCGCGTCCCCGTCGGGCGTGTGGCGGCCCCAGAAGGCGAAGGTGTGCGGCAGGTCCACCTCGGCGTGCTCGGCGAGCCAGACCTCCAGCGCGGTGGCGTCGGTGAGCGCGGCGCGGACGACGGCGAGCGGGGCGGTCGTCCTGGCACGCAGCTTCAGCGGGTTCGTCATACGAGAAGTCTTGTACGTAAAACACATCTTTGTCAATAGGACGTGCGCCGACCAGGGGGAACCACACGATCCGGTGACCTACCTGGCTCCCGCTACCCGCCCGGCATAGAGTGGACACATGTTCGAATCACGCACCCCAGAAGTCCGCCAGCAGCTCGCTCATCTCCTCGGCCCGCTCGACCTGGGGCATGTGGCCGGTGTTCCGGAAGAGGTGGAAACGCGCGTGCGGCAACAAGGTCCGCGCCGCCTCGAGATGCGCGGCGGGCAGGATCAGGTCCCGGTCGCCCCACACGACCAGGGTCGGCACCTTCGCCGCGGCGACGGCGGTGAGCAACTCGTCCCGCCACGCCTGCCGCACCCCGCGGAGAGACCCGAGACTGCGAGCCAGTTCGGTCATGACCCGCGCGGCGTGCGGCCGCGTGGCGATCCGGTACCCGTACTCGACGCGCTCGGCGGTCACGTGCGCCTGGTCCACGTACAGCGACCGCACGACCTGCCGCGCCCCGTACCGCGATGGCCGCAGCAACAACGCGGCCAACCCCCGCACGGCCAGCAGCCGCAGGGCAATCGTGACTTCCTTGCCGAAGCCGGCACTGTTGACGAGCGCCAACGACCGCACCCGCTCGGGTGACTGCACGGACACCCGCATGGCGACCGCCCCACCGAGCGAGTTGCCCACGAGGTGCATCGGCTCGGCGACGCCCACGGCGTCGAGGAACCGCTCGACGAAGTCGGCGAGCGCCTGGAGGCTGTAGCGCCCCGGCAGGGGATCGGACCCACCGAACCCCGCGAGATCCACGCTGTAGACCCGGAAGCGGTCGGAAAGGAGTGCATGCTGCTCGGTCCAGTCGGCGTGCGTACGCGCGATCCCGTGCAGCAACAGGACGGGATCCCCGTCACCGTCGACCCGGTAGCGGGTACGCAGTCCGTCGACTGTCACTTCGGTCATCGTGGCCGCCTCTGACTCCCGCCGGGCCTCTCCCCGGTCCTCCGTTCCCACCGACATGACGAGGATCTACCGGAGACCTCGGTGGCGAGCCTATCGAGTCGCGGACACGATCCGGCCGATGCGCGGTGACGCGTACTGCGGCACGCAGTCGAACCTGCTCAACAACAACGAGGAGCCGCCATCCGACACGACAATCTCTTTGGCTGGGCGCCGCCACGCGGGTATGCGGATGGGGTGCCTGATCGGCTGGCCGTCGATCAACTGCGCCGTGCTCTGGCAGCTGGCCGTTGCCGCGGGCGGTGGACGATCTCTGATGCTGGTATTCCCGGCGACGCGAAGATCCTGCTGGTAGCCGACGCGCGCGGCGACAATCCCGTGTGGCGTTCCTTCTCCGGGATCTACCGGTCGCGGTGCTGGTCCGGATGCGCTCGGACCGAGGGCTTCTCCGCACCATGCCCGCGCACCTGCCTGGCACTCTCGGGCGGCCCCGCGGTCACGGCGACGAGTTCGTTCCGGCGACCCGGCCATCCGGGGAGAACCGGACCTGACCACTCGCGCGGACACTCGGCTTTACGGCCCGGCTCTGCCCGACAGCCCGGGCGTTGACCTTCCCCGGCAAGCGTTCCCGCGCTCTCACCGCCGACATGCACCGTCCCTGGGGGAAACAGCCCGCCCTGGCTGACTGGTCCGCCGCGGTTTCGGCACCCATGACCCAGCCGAACTAGACCGGAGCCGCGGTCCGCACCCGCTCGAATCGCACGTCGTCGGTCAGTGGGCCGTGGCGCATCAGGAGCACGTCCATCGGGTAGTTCTGGTACAGGCGCCACGGCGCGGCGGGGCCCTGCTTCGGCAGCTTGTCCAGGCTGCGCAGCACGTAGCCCGACTTGAGGTCGATCAACGGCACCGTGTCGACCTCCGGGTCCGCGAGCACCGGAGTGACCATCTGGTAGCGGTGCTCCCGCATGTGGTTCAGCAGGCGGCACACGTAGCCGGCGACGAGGTCCGCCTTCAGGGTCCACGACGCGTTCGTGTATCCGATGGTCAGCGCGAAGTTCGGCACGCCGGACAGCATCATGCCCTTGTACGCGACGGTGTCGCCGAGATCGACCGGCTCGCCGTCGACGGTCAGGGACATGCCGCCCATGGCCAGCACGTTCAGCCCGGTGGCGGTGACGATGATGTCGGCTGCCAGCTCCGCACCGGACGCCATGCGCAGGCCGCGCGGGGTGAACCTGTCGATGGCGCCGGTGACGATCGAGGCGCGGCCCGAGCTGAGGGACTTGAACAGGTCACCGTCGGGGACGAAGCACATGCGCTGGTCCCACGGGTCGTACCTGGGTGCGAAGTGGGTGTCCACGTCGTAGCCGGCCGGCACCTGGGTCAGGACTCCCTTGCGCAGCAACGCCTTCACCACCTTGGGGGCGCGGCGTGACAGCTGGAACAGGAGCATCGCCGTCAGCACGTTCTTCCAGCGCAGCGCCGGGAACAGCACCCGGGGCGGCACCTTGCCGATGAGCTTGTCGGCGATGACGTCCTTGCCCGGCAACGTGAGCACGTAACTGGGTGACCGCTGGACCATCGTCACGTGCTCGGCGCTGCGGGACATGGCCGGGACCAACGTGATCGCGGTGGCGCCGCTGCCGATCACGACCACGCGCTTGCCCGCGTAGTCGAGGTCCTCCGGCCAGTGCTGCGGGTGCACGACCGGCCCCTCGAAGTCCTCGACACCCTCGAAGGGAGGGGTGAACCCCTTGTCGTAGCGGTAATAACCGGAGCACACGTACAGGAAGGAGCAGGTCAGGGTCACCGTCTCGACGGCGTCCCCCTCGGTGCGTTCCGCGGTGACGGTCCACCGGGCGTCGGCGCGCGACCACGCCGCCGCGATCACCTTGTGGTGGAAGCGAATGGCCTCGTCCACGCCGTACTCGCGGGCCGTGCGCCGCACGTACTCGCGGATGGAGTCACCGTCGGCGATCGCCTTCGCCTCCCGCCAGGGGCTGAAGGAGTAGCCGAGGGTGAACATGTCGGAGTCCGAGCGGACGCCGGGGTAGCGGAACAGGTCCCAGGTGCCGCCGATGGCGCCACGGGCCTCGAGGATCGCGAAGGTGCGGTCCGGGCAGCGCTGCCGCAGGTGACAGGCGGCGCCGATGCCGGAAAGACCGGCGCCCACGACCAGGACGTCGACGTGCTCCGTTGCCATGCCGAGCACGCTACACCGGCGACACCCCGGAACCGCCGTTCGTGATCCACGCGCGACACGTCACCGCCGCGGGTGGTTTGGCCTGCGCCGGACGAGGGCAGCCAACCCCCATGCTGCACATCACGCCGGAAGCGGGACTGGCGATCCGCAAGCTCGTCGAGTCACAGGGCGTGGGCGCGAACGGCGGCCTGCGCGTGGAGGCCCGCGCCGAGGAGCCGCGCTTCGAGATGTCAGTCGCCGCCCTCCCGGACGAAACGGACCTCGTGGTCACCGAGGAGACGACGGGCGCCCGGGTCATGCTGGACACGCTGACCGCGGACTACGTCGACGACAAGTCCCTCGACGTCGCCGACACGGTGGAGAGCACGGCCCGCTTCACGCTGACCGAGCAGGGCACCACCGACTGAGCCCACCCGTCCACCGGATGTCGTGACAGGCGCGGAACCTGCCACCCCACGCGGGCGGCAGGTTCCGCGCGGCCTTTCCCCGACGATCAACGGTGCTTGACAGCCAAAGCTACGGACATTAGCTTTTGCGCTATGCAAGGTAGCCAGCATGCCTAGGGTCGGGCTCTCGACGGCGGCGGTCGTGGACGCGGCGCTCGCCGTGGTCGACGAGCACGGGATCGACGCGCTCACGCTCGCCGCTGTCGCGCAGCGGACCGGGGTGGCCACGCCCTCGCTGTACAAGCACGTCGCCGGGCTCGCGGAGCTGCGGACGTTGATCGGCGCGCGGGTCATCGACGACATGGCCGACGACTTCACGAAAGCGGTCCTCGGGCGCAGCGGGGACGACGCCGTCGTCGCGCTGCTGCACGCCTACCGGGACTACGTGCGCCGCCACCCCGCTCGCTACGCGGCCATGCCGCTCGACCCGCTGCACGACCCCGCCCTGGCGGCGGCAGGCGGCAAGCTCCTCGACGTGGTGCTGGCCGCTCTGCGCGCGTACGGCCTCACCGGCTCCGACGCCATCCACGCCACCCGCTGCCTCCGTGCCGTGGCGCACGGGTTCAGCTCGTTGGAGGCCGGCGGCGGGTTCGGGCTGCCAGAAGACCTCGACCAGACCTACGACCGGCTGGTCACCACCGTCATCTCGACCCTGAAACCGGAGTGATCCCGATGCTGCTGCCCAGACTCTCGCTCGCCGCCGCGGGCGTGCTGTTCCTGCTCTACCCCGTCGTGCGGCCGTGGGAGGACGAGACCACCGCCGCCGGCGCGCACGCCGCGATGTCGTCGTGGGACTGGGTGGCCTCGCACTTCTTCGCCATGATCGGGTTCATCCTCGTCGGGCTGGCGCTGCTCGGTCTGCGCGAGCGGGTCGGGACCGCCGCGGTGGCCGTGTTCTGGGGTGGGGCCGGGCTCACGCTGACCTACTACGGCGCCGAGGACTTCGGGTTGCACGCCGCCGCGGGCACCGCGGGCACCGACCTGCTGGCGGTCGCGGAGGCCACGCGCTACAACCCGGTCGCCGTCACGGTGTTCGGGGCCGGGCTGGTCGCGCTCGCCGTCGGGGCGGTGCTCGTCGCGCTGACACTCAAGCGGCCGAGCGCGTGGGTGTTCGCCGCCGGGTTCGTGCTGTTCCTGCCGCAGTTCTTCACGCCCGCGCCGGTGCGGATCGCGCACGGGGTGCTGATGCTCGCCGGGCTGGTGTGGCTCGCGGCCGACCTGCGGGCCGACCGGGACGACCGCGAGCAGGCGGAAGCCCTAAGTGTCCAGGGCGCCGCGTAGCGAGCGGTACAGCAGCGCGGCATCGCCGAGGCGGTGCCGCAGCTGTCGTTCGAGCCCACCGATCGGCACCAGGTTCTGCGGCGCCCGCGGATCCTTGTGCGGCGTGCTCGCGAGCGGCGGCAACACGGTCGCCGTCATGTCGGCCAGCGCGATCGCGTCCTCGCGCGGCAGGTCGGCCGAGCACTCCAACCGCACGATCGCCGACCACGGCACCCTGGTGGCACCGGTCAGGCGCAGGTACCACGACATCCGCTCCCACGAGGTGCCCATCCGGAACACCGGGCTGCGCTGCCCCGGCCCCAGCGCCGCGACCACTTTCACCTGCTCGGGCTGCAGGTACGACTTCTGGTGCGTCTTGACGTACCCGACGGTCCTGGCCAGGTGGGTGCGACCGCGCAGCGGCCCGTCGACCACCAGCAGGTCGTCCTCCACACCCGAGTGCTCGCGCCACGCGCTCGCCAGCTCCACCTCGAGCTCGGACATCCGCTTGTTCACGCCGAGCGTCAGCTTGTCCAGCCCGCCGGGCGTGCGGTGGAAGGTGTACGTGGCGTGCGCGGTCTTGATGTCCTCGCCCTCGGCGGCGAACACGCCGCGGTCGACCCGCACGTCGACGACCTGCGCGGCGCCGTCACACCGGACGAGGCCCGCGGCCACGGACGCGACCACGCCGGGCAGCGGCTCGGGGCCGTCGCCGTGCTTCCAGATCCGGGCGTCGACCCGCTGCACCCCGTCGAGGAACAGCACCGATCCCGGCAGCGGCCCGTCGCCGGGCGTCAGCGGCCGCCACTCCGCCGCGGGCAGCTCGACGTCGACGTCCAGCCGCGCGGACGACTCGCGGCCGTCCAGCTCGTCGCCGCGCGCGACCCCGTAGCCGGGGTCCCACGGGTCGACGGTGTACGAAGTCGGCGACAGCAGACCGGTCATGGACGCACCTTCACCCCTCGACCCGCCGCAGTCGCGACGACGCGCCGTCGCGGGTCACCGCGAACTGCACCGGCACCCGCTCGGCCAGCGCGGGCACGTGCGTGACGATGCCGACCATCCGCTCGGTCTCCGACGCGAGCCGCTCCAGCGTGGCCGCCACCGTGTCGAGCGTGGCCTCGTCGAGCGTGCCGAACCCCTCGTCGAGGAACATCGAGCTGAGGTCCCGCTTGCCGCCGGACAGGCCGACGACCTGGTGCGACAGGGCCAGCGCCAGCGCCAGCGACGCCTGGAACGTCTCCCCGCCGGACAGCGTGTTCACCGGCCGGGTGGTGCCGGCGTCGTTGTGGTCGAGCACGACGAGGTCGTTGCGGGCGTCGCGGTGCAGCTCGTACTGCCCGCCCGACAGCTGCATCAGGATCTCCGACGCCTCCGTCACCAGCGAGTCCAGCGCCTCGGCGCACAGCCACGCCTCGAACCCGTTGGACTTCAGCAGGTTGCCGAGCATGCGGGCGACCTGCTCCTCCTCCCGGCAGTGCGCGACCTCCTCGGCGAGCGCCGACGACCGGGACCGCTTCTCCGCGAGCGACGCCAGGTCCCGCCGCGCGCCCTCCACGGCACGGCCCAGGGCGACGTCGGGCTTCTCCTTGGGCGGCACCGGCACGCCGTGCTGCTCCAGCAGGCGCGTCACGTCGGCGAGTGCCGTGGTGCCCTCGGTGGCCAGGGCACGTTCGGTCTGTTCCAGGTCCGCCAGGCGGTCGGCGAGGGTGGTCTTCTGCTCGTCCGCCCAGGCGAGGAGGGCTTTCCAGGCCGCGGCCAGGTCGGTGCCCTCCACCGGGGGCGCGCCGAGCGCCACGTACCGGTCGCGGCTGGCGCGCAGTGCCTGCCAGGCCCGCTGTTCCTCGTCGCCGAGCGCGGCACGCTCCTTCTGGGCGTCCTCCACCGCGCGGCGGGCGGCACGCGCCCGCGTGCGCGCTCGTTCCGCGGCGGCGTCGGCCGCCTCCCGCTTCTCCAGCGCGGCCTCGACCTCGGCGAGCGGCGGCGCGGCGCGCAGCTCGGCGGTCAGCTCGGCCGACTGCCGTTCGACGGCCTCGACCTCTGCCCTGGCCCCGGCCGCTGCCTTGCTGGCCTCGCCGTGCGCCTTGCGCGACGCCGTGACCCGGGACTTCGCCGCCTTGACCGCGGCACGCGCGTCGTCGAGGTCGGCGGGGACGGCGTGGTGCGGCAGGTCGTGCACCTGCTGGCGGCACACCGGGCACGGCTCGCCCTCGACCAGGTCCGCCGCGAGCGCGACCGCGCGGTGCGCCCGGTCGGCGAGGGTCTGCGCCTCCTCGGCCGTCGCGACGGCCTGTTCGGCCGCCGCGACGTCGGCGGCCGCCGCCTGCTCGGCCGCCTCCGCCGCGTCGGCGGCGGACCGCAGCCGTTCGAGGCGGGTGGTGAGGGCGGCGAACCTGGTGTGCGCGTCCCGCCAGCGGGACAGCTCGGCGTGTTCCGGCAGGTCCGCGCGGGCGGTCTCCGCGTCGGCCTCCGCCTGCTCTGCCTCGGTGCGTTCCACCGTGCGCCGGGCGACCTGCTCCTCGGCGTCCGCCAGGCGGGTGGCGAGATCGACGACGTCACCCGGGCGCCGCAGCCCGCCGAGGTCGCTGTGCGCCTGCCGCGCGGTCTCCGTGGCGGCGTGGGCGTCCTTCCACTTCTCCCGCACCTCGGCCATCTTCTCGACGGCCTCGTCGACCGCCGGCACGAGCGCGTCCAGGTCCGCCACGCGCTTCTCGGCGGCGGCGACCACCTCGTCGGTGACCGTGCCGATCTGGTTGAGCTGCTTCTCGGTCATGTCGAGCTTGCTCTTGGCGACCTTCGCGCGTTCCCGCGCGCGCTGCCCCACGTCCTCGTAGACGGCGTAGGCCAGCAGCTGGATCAGCAGGTCCTGCCGGTCACTGGGCTTGGCCTGCAGGAACTCCGCGAACCGGCCCTGGGGCAGCACGACGCACTGGGTGAACTGCTCGTACCCGATGCCGAGCAGCTCGGACACCGCGCCGGTCATCTTGTCGCCTTCGGCGAGCGAGGCGACCGGGTTCTCCAGGAGCTTCGTCAGGTCGGCGTCCAGCGGCACGTCGGCGTCGAGCTGGTCGAGCCGCGCCTCCTTGGTCTGCACGTTGCCCTGCGCGGTCCGCCGCAGCAGCCGCACCGCCGCGTACCGGCCGCCCGCGGCCTCGAACACGAGGCACACCTTGCCCTCGTTGACCGACGGGGCGAGCGCGTTGCGGATGACGTTCCCCTTGCCCCACCGGGGAACCGTGCCGTACAGGGCGAAGCACAACGCGTCGATCACCGTCGACTTGCCGGCCCCGGTCGGGCCGGTGAGCACGAAGAAGTCGACGTCGTGCAGGTGGATGTCGGTTTCCTCGCGGTAGCTGCCGAAGCCCTCGAACACCAGGCGCAGCGGGCGCATGTCAGCGGCCTCCCGTGGACTCTTCGAGCAGCTCGGCGAACATCGCGGCGAGCCGTGGGTCCTCGACTTCCTTCTCCGACAGGAAGTCCGCGAACAGGTCGGTCGGCGAGCGGCCGATCCGCGACCGGACGACCCCGGTCTGCGCCTTCGCGCGGAACTTCTCGTCGATCTGCACGTCGAGGGTGTTCGGCAGCTTCTCGCGGACCAGGTCGGCGAGGCCCGCGCTGGCCTTCTGCGTGAGGATCACCCGCAGGAACGCGTCCCCGGCCTCCGCGCCGGCTGCGACGACCTCGTCGAGCGTGCCGCGCAGCGTCGCGAGCCGGCGGCCGCCGGTCAGCGGCACCGGCCGGATCGTGGCGCGGGTGTCCGGGGTGACGGTGACGATCAACGCGACCGGGGTGTTGTCCTCCTCGCCGAAGTCCAGCGCGATCGGCGACCCCGAGTACGCGATGGGGCACGGCCCGCCGATCTCCTGGTACCGGTGCAGGTGGCCGAGCGCGGCGTAGTGCGTGCTCACGGGGAACGTGTCCGGCGGCACCTCGTAGCCGAGCAGCGTCTGCACAGCCCGCTCACCGCCGCCCCACCGCCCGCCGAGCAACGTGGCGTGCGTGGTGACGAGGTTGACGGTGTCGCCCGTGAACCCCGCGCACAGCGTGTCGACGATCGCGCGCACGCGGTTGGCGTAGTCCTGGTTGTGCTGGGAAGGGTTGTGCAGCAACACTTCCGCGGCCCGCACCGCGTGCCGGTGCGACAGGAACGGCAGCGCCGCCACCACCGCCTGCTCACCGGAGCGGGCCTCGATCGTCACGGTGCCACCGCGGTCGGGCCGCTGCGGGGTGCCGACGACGTGCATGCCCAGCTCGCCGAGCACCGGCCGGTACACGTCCTGCACGAGCCGGGCGTTGTCGTGGTTGCCCGCGAGGACGACCACGTGCCGCCCGTCGCCGCGCAACGCCATGAGCGTCTGCATGACCAGGCCCTGCGCCTGCGGGGTGGGCGCGGCGGTCTCGAACAGGTCGCCCGCGACGAGGACGAGGTCGACGTCCTCCTCGTTCGCGATCCGCACCAGGTCGCGGAGCACGAGGCGCTGCTCGTCGATGCGCGGCTGGTTCTTCAGCACCTTGCCGACGTGCCAGTCGGCCGTGTGCAGGATCTTCATGGCACCCCTCAGTGCTGTCGGTTCGCTCCGCAAGCTCCGCTCAGAAGGGCGGCGGGTCGTCGTCCAGTCCGGCGAACGGGTCCGCGGGCGGTGCGGGACCGTCGTCGACGCCCGTCCACGCCCCCTTCTCGGCCGGCCGGGTCGCCCACGCCGGGAACGGGAACTCGATCGCCAGCGGCACCGGGATGTCGGGCTGCGAGACGAACATCGTCCCCGGCTTCGCGATCGTTGCGCGCTGCCGCTGAGCGGGCGGCAGGTAGCCGTACTCTGGCCGCGACGCCTCCGCCGGGTCGAGCCTGCCCGCGACGCGGATCGAGCAGTTCGCGACGATGCGCCGCTCCACCTCGGACGCGGTCTGCTGCGCGCCGATGAGGATCACGCCCAGCGACCGGCCGCGCTCGGCGACGTCGAGCAGGATCTGCTTGATCGGGCTGTCCCCGTCCTTCGGCGCGTACTTGTTCAGCTCGTCCAGCACGATGAACATCAACGGCCGCGCGGTGCCCTGTTCTTCCTTGCGGCGGAACTCCTGCCGCAGCGACACGCCGACCACGAAGCGCTGCGCCCGGTCCGGCAGGTTGTGCAGGTCGATGACCGTGACCTGCGCCTTCGACGTGGTGAGCGACCGGTCGCCGCGGTCCTTGAGGTCGGCGCGGATCAGCCGTTCGAGTGGCTTCACCGCCGACCGCAGGCGCCGCAGGAACGCGTTGACGCTGCCCGTCGAGGTGGACCCCGCCACCCAGTCCCGGCGCAGCTCCTCGTCCAGCAGCTCGTCCTCGATCAGCCCGACGAGCTGCTCGAACGTGCGGATCGGGCCGCGGTTGACCGCCTCCACCCCGGTGATCGAGATGGCGCCGTCCGCGCCCACCTTCTGGTAGTCGCGCTTCAACCGGGCCGCGACCTGGCCGATCAGCATCGTGTACTGGGCGCGTTCGTCCTCGCCGTCGGCGAACACGAACGGCATCAGCTCCTGCTCGCAGAACTCGGCGAGCGTCCAGTAGAAGGGCGACACGGCGCGGTCGCGGGCCCGCACGTCCGGGGTGCCGTTCGGGTCACCCGGCCGGGGCGGCGCGAACACCTGCACGTTGCGGAACGACGAGGACGGCAGGCCGAGCAGGCCGTACCTGGCCCGGATCTCGTCGGTGAGGCGGGCGTTCTCGTAGTCGAGGAACAGCAGGTCCTCGCCCTTGACGGAGAAGATCAGCGCCTTGGTGTTGTGCGCCTCGCCGCGCAGCACGCCCGAGTTGAAGATCGAGTGCAGCATGAACGTGGCGAACGACGTCTTCGTCGCGATGCCGGAGACCCCGGAGATCGAGACGTGGCCGCCGCGGGTGCCGTCGACGAACTCGAAGTTGAGGAACACGGGCTGCCCGTCGCGCCCGATGCCGACGGGCACCTTCGCGTCGGCCATCGTGTCGAAGTAGAGCGCCGAGTCCCGGGCGTCGCCCTCGGCGCGCATCACCTCGGCGCCCGGCCGCGGCGGCACGTACACCTCGGGCTCGACGCGGGTGACGGTGACCTCGGCGACCTCGGACACCTCGGCGGGCAGCGCGCCGTCGCGGATGAGGAACACGTCGGACGCGAAGCGGGCGCCCTCGTGCCCCGCCTCGATCTGGGTGACGACCCCGGCGATCTGCACCTCGCTGCCGTCCGGCAGCTTCCTCCTGGTCACGACGACGTCGTCGAGCTGCAGGTACTGGTCGGCGGCGACGCCGACGGAGAACTCGAGCGGGCTGGCGGCGACGGTCCCGACCACGAGGCCCACCGGCCGCGACCCCACCGCCAGGTCCGTCACACCGTTCGGCGAACCGTTCGGCTCTGCCACACGCGCTCCTTCATCGTCCGGGGAGGTCCGCAGTCTATGTCCGTGCGCGGGCACAGACTGGGACCCCCGGACGTGGGCGTTGCGCGTTACGGGAAACAGGCGGTGCTGTAGAAGCCCCACTGCCCGGCGTGCATGGCCCGCACCCCGCGTGGCCCGTACCGGCGGTAGGGCTCGTCGCGGATGTCACCCTGCTCGCCCCGCACGAGCGGGGTGCCGTACTCCCAGGAGAAGTGGTCCGCCGTGGGGTCGTAGTTGCGGTAGAACCGGCCCGCCTCGCACCGGTTGGTCTCGCAGTGCGTGTAGGTGCCGTTGCACGCCTCGAACGGCTGCACGGTGGGCGCGGCGGGGATGTCGTAGGCGTCGCACAGGATGTAGCCGGTGCGTGCGATCTGCCACGAGTAGCCGTAGCACCAGTACGGCTCGTAGGGGTCGGCGTAGTAGACGATGAACGTCGACCCGGCTCGCAGCGCGCCGATGTACGGCCCGTGCGGCGAGCAGACCGGCGGGTCGGACATCTCGTGCATGTTGGTGTCGCGGATGATGGTCCGCTGTCTCGGGTTCGGGTCCTTGAAGTGGCTGGAACATTGCGGTGGCCGCGTGTCCTGGACGGAGACGTCGGCGCTTGCGGGGACGGCGGCGGGGATCAGCACGACCACGGCCGCCAGGAGCGCCTTCAGCATGTCTTCCGACGCTACGAGCGGCGGTCACCGAATGCGATCGACCGTGCACGCAGGGAACACAAGTGTGCACTCACGGTAAAGCCGGCTGGTGGAGCCACTGGTCGAAGAACGCGGTCAGCGACCGGCCCGCGTGCCGTTCCGCCATGGCCACGAAGTCGGCCGTGACGACCGTGCCGTGCCGGTGGGTGGTGGTCCACTCGCGGAGCAGGGCGAAGAACACGTCGTCGCCGACCAGGGTGCGCAGGGTGTGCAGGGTGAGCGCGCCCCGCTGGTAGAGCCGGTCGTCGAACATGTCGCGGGCCGGGGGGTCACCGATCCGGAGGTTCTGGGGCCTGCTCGCCAGCACCGCGCGTGACCGCGCCGCGAGCACCTCGGCACGCGGGCCGCCCGACCGCTCCGACCACAGCCACTCCGCGTACGCGGCGAAGCCCTCGTTGAGCCAGATGTGCCGCCAGTCCCCCAGCCCGACGCTGTTGCCGAACCACTGGTGCGCCAGCTCGTGCGCGACCAGCCGTTCGTGGCCGCGCCTGCCGTCGACGTGGTTGGCGCCGAAGATCGACACGCCCTGCGCCTCGACCGGCACCTCCAGCTCGTCGTCGGTCACCACGACCGCGTACTCCGCGAACGGGTAGGGGCCGAACAGCTCGGTGAACACCCGCATCATCGTGGGCTGGCGGGCGAAGTCGTGCCGCGCCGCGCGGGACAGGCCGCCGGAGACCGCGAGCACCTGCCCCGGCGCCAGCAGCAGCCGCTCGTACGGTCCGATTTGGACAGTCGCGAGGTACGGGGCCATGGGCTCGTCCGCGACGTAGGTCCACACCGCGGTCGACCCGGCCGCGGTCCGCGACGCCAGCACCCCGTTCGCCACCACCGTGTACGCGGTCGGCACGGTCACCTCGATGCGGAACGTGGCCTTCGCGCCGACGAGGTCGTTGCACGGGAACCAGGACGGCGCGCCGACGGGCTGGCTCGCGACGATCACCCCGTCGGTCAGCTCGTCCCAGCCGACCTCGCCCCAGTACCGGGTGCGGACCGGCGCGGGCCGCCCCGCGTACCGGATCTCGACGGGGACCGGGGTGCCGACATGGAACCGGCCGCGGATGCGCAGCTTGCCGCCGCGGTGCGTCCACCGCACGGGTGTGCCGTCCACCAGCACGCGTTCGACCCGGAACGGGCCGAAGTCCAGCACGAGCGGGGTGTCCGCGGCCGACGCGACCACCGTCAGCCGCGCCTTCCCGGACAGCCTGCCGGTCGCCGGTTTGGTCGCCAGCGCGAGGTCGTAGTGCGCGACCCGGTAACCGGGGTTGCCGTGCCCGAGCAGGTCGGCGTCCCTCAGTGCCATCCGCTCACTGCCACGCCGCGACGGGGTTGCCCAACCACCGCGTGCCCGCGGGCACCTGCTCGCCCGCCATCACCAGCGACGCGGGCCCGACACACGTGTGCGCCCCGACGGTGGTGCCGGGCAGCACGATGCCGTGCGGTCCGAGTGTCGCGCCCTCGGCGAGCGTTACCTGGTCCATGCGCAGGATCCGATCATGGAACAGGTGCGTTTGTACAACACACCCCCGGTTCACGGTCGCCCCGTCACCCAGACGGACCAGGTCCGCCTCGGGCAGCCAGTACGACTCGCACCACACACCGCGGCCGACCCGCGCGCCCATCGCCCGCAGCCACCACGACGTCAGCGGCGTGCCGCCGACCGCGCCCACGAGCCACGGCACCGCGAGGACCTCGACGAACGTGTCCGCCAGCTCGCCCCGCCACACTCCCGACGACCACAGCGGGAGGTTGCGCGCGGCGAACCGGCCGACCAGCGCCCACTTCGCCGCCACGGCGATCGCGCACGCGACGAGCCCGCCACCGGCCAGCAGCACGCCGGAGAGGAGCACCCCGAACTCGGCGATGCCCGCCGCCACCAGCACGGCGAGCGCGACCGAGCACATCATCGGCACGACCCGGCACAGCTCGACCAGCGCACGCGCCACGAGCAGGCGGCGGGCCGGCTCGTAGGTGCGCTCGGCGTCGGAGCGCTCGGCGACGCGCGGCAGCTTGATCGGCGGCATGCCCAGGTAGGAGCTGCCCGCCTTGGCCCGCTTCGGCGCCGCCGACAGCACGCCGACGAGCCCGCGCTTGGGCACCGAACGGCCGGGCGCGGCCATGCCGGAGTTGCCGACGAACGCCCGCTTGCCGACCCGCACGGCCGCGATCCGCAGCCAGCCACCGCCGAGCTCGTAGGCGGCGACCATGGTGTCGTCGGCGAGGAACGCGCCGTCGCCGACGGTGGTCATCGCGGGCAGCGCGACGACGGTCGACGCCTCGACGTGCCTGCCGACCCGCATGCCCAGCGCCCGCAGCCACACGGGCGTGAACAGGCTGGCGTACAGGGGGAACAGCAGGCTCCGCGCGGAGTCCATGAGCCGCAGCGTGGTCCACGCCTGCCACGCGATCCGGCCGCGCACGGGGTGGTGGCCCTCGCGCAGCCCGATACCGAGCAGCCGCACGGACAGCAGCGTCAGCAGCGCGTGCGTGCCGAGCCAGGTCACCGTCACGGCGGGCACGGCGGCGAGCGCGGCACCCAGGGTCGGCGTGGCGCCGAGGAACACGGTGAGCACCCACAGCGCGGGCAGCGCGGACACCACCGGCAGCAGGCCGAGCAGTACGGACGTGACGTCGTAGACGGCGAGCCACGTGCGCGGGCGCGCCGGGCGGGCCTTGGGCCAGCGGTGCGCGGCCTTGCCCTCCTTGACCGCGGGCACACCGGACCAGCGCTGGCCGGTCGGCACGGCGCCGAGCACGCCGGAACCGGGCGCGATCTCGGCGCGCTTGCCGATGCGGGCGCCGGGGAACAGGGTGCTGCGGGCGCCGACGGTCGCGCCGGCGCCGATGCGGATCTTGCCGATGTGGACGAGGTCGCCGTCGACCCAGTGGCCGGACAGGTCGACCTCGGGTTCGACCGCCGCGCCGCGGCCGACCTTGAGCATGCCGGTGACCGGCGGCAGCGAGTGCAGGTCGGCGCCCTCGCCGATCCTGGCGCCGAGCGCGCGGGCGTAGTGGGTGAGCCACGAGCCCGCGAGGTCGGTCGCACCGGTCCGCTCGGCGAGCTGCTCGGCCGCCCACAGCCGCAGGTGGACGCTGCCGCCACGCGGGTAGGTGCCCGGTTTGACGCCGCGCAGCAGCAACCGGGCGCCGCCCGCGGCGAGCGCGAGCCGTCCCGGCGGGCTGAACAGCAGCAGCCAGCCCGCGCCGACGAGCCACCACGAGGTGGTGAACGGGAAGCCGAGGACGTTGCCCAGTGCCGCGAGCACGACGGTCCACCGCAGCCCGGCGATCGTCAGCAGCGGGAGCATCGCGAGCGTCTGGACGACCGCGGCGCGCCGCGGCACGGGCGCGATCTCCCGGGTCGACGCCTGTGTGCCCGCCAGCTCGTCGAGCCGCGCGGCCAGCGCGGCGACGGTCGGGTGGTGGTAGACGTCGCTCACCGACACCGACGGGTGGGTTGCCCGGATGAGCGACACGATCCGGGCGGCGGCGAGGCTGCCGCCACCGCACGCGAAGAAGTCGGCGTCCGGCCCGGCGGGCGGCGCGCCCAGCACCTCCGCCCACCGCTCCCCGAGCCACGCCTGGGTGCCGTGCAGCTCGCCCGCCTCCACCTCGCCGAGGTCCAGCGGCCAGGGCAGCGCGTTCCGGTCGACCTTGCCGGACGTGCGGGTGGGCAGCGTGCCGACGACCGCGAGCCGCGGCACGAGCGCGGCGGGCAGCGCTTCGCGCAGGCGCGTAACCGCGGCGTCGGCGTCGAAGCCGGTCGCGACCACGTAGCCGACGAGCAGCTGTGTGCCGCTCGCGGTGGTGCGGACGGCCGCGGCGGCGCCGCTCACGCCCGGCAGCGCCTGCAGCGCGGCGTCGATCTCGCCCAGCTCGATGCGGCGGCCGCCGAGCTTGACCTGCTCGTCGGCGCGGCCGAGGAACACCAGCCCCTCGGGCTCGGCCCGCACGAGGTCACCGCTGCGGTAGGCGCGGGGCCAGCCCAGCGACGGCAGCGGCGCGTACTTCTCGGCGTCCTTCGCGGGGTCGAGGTACCTGGCGAGGCCGACGCCGCCGATGACCAGCTCACCCGTGCCGCCCATGGGCACGACCTCGCCGGCCTGGTCGACGACCGCCAGCTCCCAGCCCGCGAGCGGCAGGCCGATGCGGACCGGGCCCTCGCCGGTCATCCTGGCGCCGCACGCGACGACGGTGGCCTCGGTCGGGCCGTAGGTGTTCCACACCTCGCGACCGTCCTGGGCGAGCCGCGCCGCCAGGTCGGGCGGGCAGGCCTCGCCGCCGAGGATCAGCAGCCGGACGTCCAGCAGTGCCTCGGCGGGCCAGAGCGCGACGAGCGTGGGGACGGTGGAGACGACGGTGATCTCCTGCTCGACCAGCCACGGCCCGAGGTCGGCACCGGTGCGGACGAGCCAGCGCGGCGCGGGCACCAGGCAGGCGCCGTGCCGCCACGCGAGCCACATCTCCTCGCAGGAGGCGTCGAAGGCGACGGACAGCCCTGCGAGCACGCGGTCGTCGGGGCCGATGGGGTCGTCGGCCAGGAACAGGGCGGCCTCGGCGTCCACGAACGCGGCGGCCGAGCGGTGGCTGACGGCGACGCCCTTCGGCTTGCCGGTGGAGCCGGAAGTGAAGATGATCCACGCGTCGTCGTCCAGGCCGGCGGGCCCGCGCCCGGCGGGTGTGTCCCGGATGACGAGCTCGCGGCCCTCGCCCAGCACCGCGCACACCGCGGCCTCGGTGAACACGAGGTCGGCGCGCTCGCCGGGGTCGTCGAAGTCGACCGGCACGTAGGCCGCGCCCGCGGCGAGCACCGCGAGGATCGCGACGTACAGGTCGGCGGTGCCGGACGGCACGCGGATCCCGACCCGGTCACCCGCGCCGATGCCCTCGGCGGCGAGCTTCTGGCGCAGCTCGTCGACGGCCGCGAGCAGCGCGCCGTAGGTGAGCACGGTCGTCCCGTCGTCGAGCGCGGCCGCCGCCGGGTGGCGGGCCGCGGTGTCGGCGAGGACGTCGTTCAGCGTGCGCGGCCGGGCGGCCGTGGCACCGCTGAAGCGGGCGAGCGGGGTGGTGAGCGTGTCGAGCAGGGACTCGGTGCAGACGGCGGTCATCGACCACCCGCCGGGCACAGGCGCAACGCATCCTCCGTCAAGCAGGCGCTGCGTCCGACGGTGCGCGGGGCAGCGAACCCGCCTGACCAGCAGACGGGCGACCCGCGACTCTACCCCGTGTTCACGCTCAGTACCCAATCACGCCACTCGGCCGTGTGAGACGTCACAGACGGTCATGAGCCGCCCGTGCCGCGATCCGGGCGCGGACCTCCGGCCTGCGCAGCGGCGGCACGGTCGCCGGCGGCTGCTTGCGCGGCGGCAGTTCCGTCAGCAACCGGGTCGTGGTCGCCGAGATCTCGGCCACCGCGCGCTCGATCGCCTCCCGGGTCTTGTCGGTGACCGACGAGACGCCCGCGACCTTGCGGACGAACTGCAGCGCAGCCGCCTGGATCTCCTCGTCGGTCGCGGCGGGCTCGAGGCCGCGCAGCGGGGTGATGTTTCGGCACATGCGCACGACTTTAGCCCGCCACACCGACAGCGACAGAAAGTCGCGAACTCTCTCGAACAGCCGAAAACATTTACCGCTTCGGCCGATTGCCGGGCCGCCGCGCGGGCCAGCACGCTGATCATGTCCGGCCTCCCGGACATTCCCCTGCTACGTGTGGAGGCAGCCCATGCGACACGGAATTCGGCTGGTGTTACCGGCCGCGCTCGCCATCCTGCTCAGCGTCGTCGGCATGACCCCGGCCCAGGCGGCCGCGGGCCCGTACACCGCGCTCGGCGACTCGTACTCGTCCGGCGTCGGCACCCGCACCTACTACTCCGACAGCGGTTCCTGCTACCGGGGCCCCAACGCGTACCCGGTGAAGGTCGCCGCCCGGCTCGGCGCCCCGCTGACGTTCGCCGCGTGCTCCGGCGCGCGGGTGCCGGACGTGCTGAACCAGCTGGGCAGCCTGAACGCGAGCACCGCGCTCGTGACCGTGTCGGTCGGCGGCAACGACGCCGGGTTCGCCGACGTGATCACCCAGTGCGCGCTGCCGTGGCCGTGGACCTGCACCACGGACATCAACAACGCCAACAACTACATCCGCAACACGTTGCCCGGGGCGCTGAACAACCTGTACACGCAGATCCGCACGCGTGCGCCGAACGCGCGGGTGGTCGTGGTGGGCTACCCGCGCCTGTTCAACGGTGAGGAGTGCAACCTGGGCGCGCGGATCAGCCCGTCAGAACAGTCAGCGTTGAACGCAACAGCCGATCTGCTGGCGACGACGATCGCCGGGCGCGCGGCGGCACACGGGTTCCGGTTCGTCGACGTGCGGTCGGCGTTCACCGGGCACGCCGTGTGCGACGACGTCGAGTGGCTCAACGGTCTCTCGAACCCGGTCCTCGAGTCCTACCACCCCAACACCGCCGGGCACGCTTACGGCTACACCCCGTTGGTCGCGAACGCCTTGAGCGCGGCCGCGACTCAGGTCTGAACCACCTGTGAGGACGAGTGCACTGGTGCGGATGTCGTAGTGCATCTGCACCAGATGCACCAAAATTCGTAAATTCAACCGAGTGGGTCTTCGCTACCCCATCCGAGAATTTCGAAACCTATTTTCCGTATCATTACCGCGCCGTATCCACCGTATTGTTTCTCTCGTTGCTCCAAGTGAAGGACGATCTGTAACGGGAATTCGATCCGACCGGACCTACCTGTGTGTGGGGGCGGCGATCGGATGGGGGTCGCCGCACCAGGCTGATTACCGTCCCCAGGAGGAGGCATGGCGCGTCGGAGTTCCGACACCTCAGCGGTACAGGAGGAAGGAAGATCCATCCGGGTGTTGCTGGCGGAGGACATGGACCTCCTCCGGACCGCTCTCGTCAGCTTGTTGTCGGTGGAGGACGACATCGAGGTCATCGCCGACCTGAAATGCAACGAGAAGGCCGTCTCCGTAGCCGTCCGGTTACGCCCGGACGTCGCGGTCGTCTCCGCCGACATGCCGGAGAACAAAGGTCTCACCACGGTGCGCGAGCTGCGCAAGCGGCTACCGGAGTGCCAGATTGTGGCGCTGACCGTGAAGCGCCCGGTCGGGCTGCTGAAAAGACTGCTCGCGGCGGACGTCTCCGGACTGATCGACAAGGACGCGCCGGCCACCCGGCTGCTGCACGCCATCCGCGGTGTCGCGCAGGGCGGCACGGTGATCGACGCGAACCTGGTGATCGCGGCACTGTCGGCGGGCAGGAACCCGTTCACGCCGAGGGAACTGGCGGTGCTGCGGCTCGCCGCGGAGGGCGCGAGCGGCCCGGAGATCGCGAAGGAGCTGTCGCTGTCGCCCGGGACCGTGCGCAACTACCTGTCGAACGCGATGAACAAGACCGGCGCGCGGACGCGGATCGACGCGATCCGCATCGCGACCGAGTCAGGCTGGCTGTGAGGCGGGGGTGCGGCCGGCTTCCCAGTGGCCGAGCAGGTCCCGGTAGAGGGGTGAGGTGCGCAGCAGCGTGCCGTGGTCGCCGACCGCCGCGCCCGCCCCGTCGAGCACGAGCACCCGGTCGGCACGCAGCGCCGAGCTGATCCGGTGGGCGATCACGACGAGCGTCCCCCGGGCCGCGAAGGCCTCCTCGGCACGCCGTTCCGCCGGCGGGTCGAGGTGGCACGTGGCCTCGTCGAGCACGACGAGCGGGGCGGGTGAGAGGTAGGCCCGCACGAGCGCGACGAGCTGGCGCTCGCCCGCGGACAGCTCCGAGGGCGACAGCTCGGCGTCGTAGTCGCCGAAGGTGGCGCCGACGGCGGCGGCCGCCGCGTCCAGGTCCTCCGTCGTCGCGGCCGGGTTGAGGTAGGTGAGGTTCTCGCGCAGGGTGCCGGTGAAGACGTAGGCCTCCTGCGGGATCAGCACCCGCGTCAGCTCGGGCCGCGCGAGGTCGGCGGCGGCCACGCCGCCGACGGTGACCCGGCCGTCGTCCGGTCGCAGCAGCCCGCAGAGCAGGCCGACCACCGTGGACTTCCCGATGCCGCTCGGCCCGACCACGGCGAGGTGCTCGCCCTCCTCGACGACGAGGTCGAGGTGGTCGACGACGGGTTCGGCGTGCGGCCCGTACGCGAAGGTGACGCCGTCGAGGCGCACCGCGTGCCCGTCCGGCACCCCGTCCCGGACCGGCTCGGGGGTGACGTCGCTGGCCGCGAGCACCCGCCCGAGCGTGATCACGAACCGCAGCCCGCTGCCGCCGACCCCGGCGACGAAGTTCTGCAACGCGGGCTGCAACCCGAAGAGGACGTACGTGGCCCCGCCCATGATCGCGCCCGCGGTGTGCCCGCCCGCGACGAGCCACGGCCCCGCGGACAGCAGCACGATCAGCGGCAGCCACCCGCCGACGGCGAAACACGCGGTCCGCAGCGCGGCGACCTTCGCGAGCGCCCGCTCGGCGGCGGCCTGCTCGGCGACGGGCGCGGCGACCAGCGCGGCGGCGCTGTCCTCGGTGCCGCACGCGGTGATGTCCCGGACGCCGGAGAAGACCCGGTCGGCCGCGTCGCTGAGCCGCTCGTCGGCGAGCACGGAGTCGCGCTGCCGCGCGGCGGCGACCCCGAGCACCCCGAGGAACGCGACGAGCCCGAGGAAGAACGGCGGCAGGATCAGCAGCGCGATCACAGGCGCGACGGACAACGACCCGACGACCACGCCGACGACGGTGACGAGGAACCCGCGCACGACGATGACGAGCCCCGCGTAGGTGTCCCGCACGATCTCCACCTGGCGGGTGAGCCGGGCGAGCGCCCCGTGGTCGGGCCTGCCGTCGGCGCCGTTGCGCAGCGCACCCCCGACGACGCGGCGGACGAGCTTGTCGCGGAAGGGCTCGGCGAGGTCACCGAGCCGCCGGAAGACCATGCGCGTCCCGACCGCGCCGACGACGGAGACGAACAGGAGGGACGCGAGCCAGAGCAACCCCACGTCCGGCCGCCCGGCGAGGAACCCGCGGTCGACGGCGTTGGCGATGACGATCCCGGACGCGGCGGCGGGCAACGCCTCGGGCAGCGACCAGACGAGCAGCGCCACCGTCGGCCGGGGAACCAGCGACGTGGCCGCGTACCGGAGTTCCCTTTTCACGTCGACACCCGGCCCCGGCCGACCCCGGACGACAGTCCCATTCGCCCGGCCCGGGGCCCCCCGTTGCCGACGCTACCGGCGGGCACCGACAATCCCCGGCGTGCCGCGCACCGAAGGGCCCCGGCCGGTCGATGCAGGGGTCCGTCCTCGACCCACCCGCCACGAAGGGGTCCTCCACCGACCCGCGCCGCCGTTCTCATCCGAACACCTCGCGGTAGTCGCGGTCCGCCCACAGCTCCTCGTGCGTGCCCACCGCGCGCACGCGCCCGTCCTCCAGCCACACCACCAGATCCGCGCGCGCGGCGGTCGACATCCGGTGCGTCACCACCAACCGCGTCCGCCCGCCCGCCTCGATCATCGCGCGGCTGATGCGCAGCTCGGTCACCATGTCCACACTGGACGTCGCGTCGTCGAGCACCAGCAACCGCGACGCGCCCCACGCCCGCGCCAGCCCCAGCCGCTGCAGCTCGCCGCCCGACATCGGCGCCGACGCCAGCGGTGTGTCGTACCCGGACGGCAACCGCGACACGAACTCGTGCGCGTACGCCGCGCGGGCCGCCTCCTCCGGCCGCGGCCCGATCGCCGCGCCCACGGTCGCGCCGACCAGGTGCGGGCGCTCGAACGCGACCCCCACCGCCGACCGCAACTCCTCGTGCGACAACGCGGACAGCGGCACCCCGTCCAGCAGCACCGTCCCGGACGTCGGTTCCCGCAGCCGGGCCGCCACCTGCGCGAGCACCGACTTCCCGGCCCCCGACCGCCCCACCACGGCGGCCGACGACCCGCCCGGCACCGTGAACGTCACGTCCGTCACCAGCTCGTCGACCGACACCCCGCAGAACGCCAGCCGCCCACGCCCCCACGGCAGCGCCTTGGTCCCGTACGCGACGGCGGGCGCGTCGAGCACCGCACCCACCCTGGTCGCGCCGGCCCGCGCCCGCGCGAGCCGGCCGAACACGCTCGTCAAGTTCCCCAGCCCCGCGCCGAGCATCGCGTACTGCCCGGCCGCGAACAGCTCCCCCGCCGTGATCCGGCCCGCCGACAACGCCCATCCCCCGGTCCCCAGCACCGCGACCAGCACCAGCGGTCCCACCACCGCGCCCTGTGCCGCCGACCCGGACAGCACCCGCCAGCTCCGCATGCCCTGCTCGTGCAGTTCGGGCAGCGGCGCCAGCACCCGGCGCTCCTCGCGGTCGACCGTGCCTGCCGCGGCGATCGTGCGCAGCCCGGTGAGCGACTCCGACAGCCGCGCCGCGATCCGGCCCTGCACCGCCAGGTACGAGGTCACCACGGACGCGGTCCGCAGCGTGAACAGCCGCAGCACCACGGCGACCAGCGCGACCCCGGCGAGGAACGCGACCGCGAGCCAGATGTCCAGGTACGCCAGCAAGAAAAGACTGCCCACCGGTGGGAGCACCGACGTCCACACGGTCACCACCGCGGGCCCGGCGTTCGCGGCCTCCGCCGCGTTGCCCGACACCCGGCTCACCAGGTCGCCGGTCGCGAACCCGTGCCGCGGCCCCGCCGCCAGCACGTGCCGCACCACCCGGTTGCGCAGCCACGCGGTCGTGCCCGCCACACAGGCCGTGCCCGCGAACGCGTCGACCAGATCCGTCGCGATGCCCAGCACGACCAGCCCGGCCGCCAGCCAGAACCACACCGGCGGACCGCCGTAGACGATCGCGTCGACGGCCCTGCCGAGGACCACCGGCAACGCCAGCGCACCGACCGTGCCGAGCAGGGCGCTGAACCCGATCAACGGCAGCCAGCGGCCCGCTTTCCGGACGATCTCACCGAAGGCGGTCACGGGTACCCTTTCCCGCAAGGGTCGCGGCCCCGGACAAACGCCAGTTGTCCGGGACCGCGTCCCGCTACGACGTCCGGACGGACGTCATCCGAGTGATGTCGTCACTCAGTGGCAGATCAGCACGCTCAGGCCGGAGCTGCCGCCGCACAGGGTGACCGACAGGTTGGACGGGCAGGACTGCCCGCTGCTGCTGCTGCCACCGGAGGTGGTCTGCGGCGCGGTTTCCATGCCCTGGAGGTCGAGAAGTGCCATTTTCGGCTCCTTTTTCGGGGGTTTTCACTGACCCACGCCTGCTGGCGTGGGGGTCTGTGGGCTGGCCGGCCGGGACAGGGTCAACAGAGGCGCCTGTACCGGCCGGCCGTGCAGTGCGGCGCCGAGCGCGAGCAGCACGCCCGCGGTCCCGGTCGCGAGGTCCATGGACAGGCGCAGCAGTCCGCTCCCGGGGAACGCCATGCCGTCGCCGTACGGCAGCGCGTGCCACGCGAGGTTGCGGACCTGCCGGGCCACGTCCGGGTCATGAGCAGGGTCGTCGGCGCGGCCTGCCAGGTACAGCAGCACACCGGCGCGACCCGTGAGCAGGCCCGGCAGGATGTACATGGGTGACCGCGCGGTGCGGGTCACGGCCGCCGAGAACTCGGCGAACCGGTCGTCGTGCCGCCTGCGCAGGTACTCGTCGAGCACCACGCCGATGCCGATGCTGCCGCCGTCGAGGTAGGGCATGGACCGCCAGCCCTCGTTGACCTCGACGGTGCCGTTGTCCCGCCACACGCACCGCCGCAGGTCGAACCGCAGCGCGTCCGCGGCGCGGTCGAGGTACGCGGTGTCGCCGGTCTCGTCGTACATGCGAATCAGGAACAGCGCCGCGCCGGAGCGCCCGCGGAACAGGCCGGCCCACGGCTGGCCCGAGCCGCTGACCGGGTTCTCCTCCGGGTTCTCCTCCGGCCCCTGCGCGTCGGCGACGAGCTCCGCCGCCCGGTGCGCGGCCACCCGCAACGCGGGCTCGGCCGTCGAGTCGGCCAGGTGCAGCAGGTTCAGCCCGAACCCGGACACACCGCCGAACAGGTCGTGCCCCATCGACTCCCAGTTCTCGCGCAGGCAGATGTCGACGACGTCGAGCGCCTCCTGCCGGTGACCGAGGTGCGCCAGCGTGAACGCGGCGCCGTGCAGGCCGTCGTAGAGGCCGAGCCTGCTGCCGCCGGGCGGGTTCGTCGCGTGCCGCACCAGCCACTGCTCGTACTCCTCGACCCGGCCGCCACCGGTGACGTCGAGCGCGTACAGCACGCCCGCCGCGCCGTAGGCGAGACCGAGGCCGCCGACCGCGAACTGCTGCGGGTCACCGGGGAACAGCCGGTCGTCGCGTTCGGGTGTCGCGCTCGCGAGGATCGACCGGACCAGGTCGGCACGCAGCTCGGGCCACGCCGCGGGGTCCGGTTCGATGCGGGGGTTCGGCACGTCCGGTGTGCCGGGCGGCACGATCGTGTCGACCGCGGGCCGCAGGAACTCCGGCGGCACCGGGAAGTGCTCGGTGATGATGTCCGCGAAGTGCCGCGCCTTCAACCGGTGCAGGCCGAGCAGGTTGGTCATCGGCAGGAACAGCGCGAACTTCAGGCACGCCAGCGCGTAGAGGTCCATGTCGAACCCGTGCACGTCGCGGGGTGGCGCGAAACCGGGGTTGTTCAGGCCTGGCCGGGTGGCGTCCTCGACCGGTGCGGTCACCTCGTAGTCCAGCAACGCGATCGTGTCGTCGGGGCGCACCACGATGTTGAACAGGTGCAGGTCGCCGTAGACGATGCCGCGGGCGTGGATCTGCGCGATGGTCTCGGTGACCTGGTCGTGGATCTTCATGGCCCAGCGGGTGAAGTCCGCGTAGTCCGCCTCCGTCGACGTCGCGTCGACCAGCGGGTAGCGCAGCACGATCGCCTTGCCGAGCACGTCGCCGTCGACGTGGTCCATGACGAGGAACTGGTGCTCGCCCAGGGTGAACAGGTCGTGCACCGCCGGGACGCCGGGGATGCCCGCGAGCCTGGTGAGCGTCTCGTGCTCGCGGACGAGGCGGCGGACCGCGTCGTGGCCGTAGGTGTCGAGACCTGCGTGCGGGCGCGCCTCCTTGAGCACGATCTCCTCACCGGTGCGGGTGTCGCGGCCCGCGTAGATGCCGCCGCCGTTGGAGAAGTGCAGCACCCGCTCGATCTTGTACGGCAGGTCGGTGACGGTCACC
This sequence comes from Actinophytocola sp. KF-1, assembly GCF_054661535.1. Classification (NCBI taxonomy): domain Bacteria; kingdom Bacillati; phylum Actinomycetota; class Actinomycetes; order Pseudonocardiales; family Pseudonocardiaceae; genus Actinophytocola; species Actinophytocola sp. KF-1. Next base: position 124,437 of record NZ_BAAFVK010000017.1, read on the forward strand.
GCGTTGCGGGCGGCGAGGTGCGGCTCGAGGAACGTGGGCAGCGTCACCCACGCCGGCACGTGGAACACCGGGTCGCGGCGGTCGGCGACGAGGTTGCCGTCCGGATCGGCGATCGCATCGACCACCACCCCCGTGCTGTCCACTGTGTACCGGTTGGCGAAGGCGCCGTACCGCACGTAGAGCGGGCCGGTGCCCCAGCGCAGGTCGGAGAGGATGTACGGGCTCGGCTCGCCGTCGAGCCGCGCGCCGAGCTCGGTGAGGATCCGCTCGCACGCGGCGTCGTCCTCGGGGTAGATCGTGACGAGCTTGCCCGCGTACCCGCGGGGCGCGTACTTCGACACCCTGGCGAGCAGTGCGGTGGCGGACCGCAGGAACTTGAAGGAGATGCCCCGTGGGACGCAGTAGTCCCACACCGCGTCGAGGACGCGGTCGGCGTTGTCCTGGGTCGCCGAAGCGTGGATCTTCCAGCCCTGCAAGGGAAGTGACTGCCGTACCGGTGGGTTGATGACAAACCAGTCGTCTTGTTCGCGCAACGTCCACCCGTCAGGCAGGGGTCGCGCGGCGGTCGCGAACGACTCACCCGCGGTGGCCTCGGAGTGCATCGCGTCGTAGAACGACGGATCAGCCATGCAGAACGGCTGGTAGTCCTGGTCCATCCCGGTTCGCTCCGCTCGTCGGTAAGTCAGCCGAGAGCAATCGTTGCGCTACGGAGCGCCCCGGATTAGTGCAAACTGTCACAGCCAGACCACGCGATTGTCACATCACGCTCTGTTTATGGAAGCGTTCCACTATACGGGTGAACCTGGCGTGCACAGGAATCTGCACGGGATTCCTGAATATGGTTGGCGGTTTCTTTCCAACCTATTGCACGGCAGCGTCTCGCAAGGCGCTCAGCAGCCCGGCGAGCGCGGGCTGCGCGAGGGAGGTTTCCCTTACCGCCGCGTAGATCCCGCGGAACGGCTCCGGCTTGCGCACCCGCCGCACGACGACCCCCGGGTGGCGTTGCCCGAGCCCCATGCGCGGAATCAACGTCACGCCGAGACCGGCGGCGACAAATCCCTGCGCGGTGGCGTAGTCGTCGCTCTCCACGACGAAATTCGGGCTGAATCCCGCGGCCGCGCACGCGCTCAACATCAGTTCGATGCACGGACCCGCGCTGAGCTCGTTGTTGACCCACGGCTCGTCGGCGAGGTCGGCGAGGTCGAGCACACGTTTCCCCGCCAGGCGGTGTCCTTTGGGCAGCACCGCGTGGTAAGGGTCGTCGAGCAGGTGCACCATCCGGATGCCGTCGCGGACCTGCTCCCTCGGCGACACCACGATCCCGAGGTCGGCGCGCCCCTGCTCCACCTCGACCATCGGGTCCTGCGGGTCGATCAGCTTGAGGTCGACCTGGACGCCGGGGTGCTCGGCACGCAGCTTCGCCAGCGCGGGCGGCACGAGCGCGGCGCCCGCGGTGGCGAAGTAGCGGATCGCGAGCCGGCCGGTGCGCCCCGCACGCAGGTCGGCGAGCGCGGTCTCGGCCTCGGCGACGTGCGTGGCGATGATCGCCGCGTGCTCGGTCAGCAGCCTGCCCGCCGCGGTCGGGCGCACGCCGCGCCCGATCCGTTCCAGGAGCGGCACGCCGGCCTGCCGTTCCAGCGCGGCGACCTGCTGGCTCACCGCGGACGGGGTGTACCCGAGGTTGGTCGCCGCCGCCGTGACCGAGCCGCTGGTGACGACGGCACGCAGCACCTGCATCCTTCGCACGTCGAGCATGTAGCCCACCTTAACGATTGGTGCAAATCATTTCACTTGTCCTGTCGAATCGTCCGGGAGACCGTGGACAGGTGCTGCGAATGGGTGTGCTCGCCCTCCTGTGGGGCTCGGGGTTCCTGTGGATCAAGCTCGCGTTGACGGGCCTGACGCCGGTGCAGGTGACGGTGCTGCGCTGCGCGCTCGGCGCCGGCGTGCTGGTGGTCCTCGCGCTGCTGGCGCGGCAACGCCTCCCCCGGGACCGCGCGACCTGGCGGCGGCTGGTGATCGCGGCGTTCTTCTGCAACACGCTGCCGTTCGCGCTGTTCAGCCTCGGTGAGCAGACAGTGGACTCCGGGGTCGCGGGCGTGCTGAACGCCACGACGCCGCTGTGGTCCATGCTGGTCGGCCTGGCCCTCGGCGAGCGGTACCCGCGGGTGCGGCTGGCGGGCCTGGGCGTCGGGTTCTGCGGGGTGGTGCTGATCTTCGCGCCGTGGCAGCAGCACGGCCTGGCGAGCTGGGGCGCGCTGGCCCTGCTCGCGGCGGCCGCGAGCTACGCGGTGGCGTTCGCGTACATGGGCAGGCACCTGGTCCACGACGGCGACCCGCTGGGCACGTCGGCGGCGCAACTGCTGGTGGCGACCGGCCTCGCGGCGCTCGCCCTGCCGGCGGACGGCCTCGACTGGTCGGGGGCGACGACCGGGGCCTTGCTGGCGGTCGGTGTCCTCGGGGTCGTCGCGACCGGCGTGACGTTCCACCTCAACAACCGGCTGATCGCCACGGAGGGCGCCACCGCGGCGGCGACCGTCGGCTACCTGCTGCCGGTCGTGTCGGTGGCACTGGGCGCGGTGGTCCTCGGCGAGGACGTCGGCGTGCGGGTGCTGGCAGGCATGGCGGTGGTGCTGGCCGGGGTGGCGCTGACCCGCGGGCAGGCGGGTCACGCCGCCGCGACGACCGCCGACCGGGCCGCTACCGTGCGCCCATGAAGGTGGTGGTCTTCGGCGCGACCGGCATGGTCGGCCAGGGTGTGGTCCGCGAATGCCTGCTCGACGAGGGTGTCGAGTCGGTCGTGTCGATCGGCCGCAGGGCGAGCAAGGTGACCGACCCGAAGTTCCGCGAGGTGGTCACGGACGACCTGTTCGACCTGTCCCCGCACGCGGCGGAGCTGGCCGGTGTGGACGCGTGCTTCTTCTGCCTGGGCGTGTCGTCGACGGGCATGCAGGAGGACGCCTACCGCGAGATCACCTACGACCTGACGATGACCGCCGCGGCGGCCGTCGCCGAGCAGAACCCGACGGCGGTGTTCGTGTACGTCTCCGGCGCCGGCGCGGACGCCGCGAGCGGCACCATGTGGGCACGCGTCCGCGGCGAGACCGAGAACGCGCTGCTCGCCACGTCGCTCGACGCGTACGTGCTGCGGCCGGGGTTCATCCAGTCCCGGCACGGCGCCCGGTCCAGGACGCTGCTCTACCGGGTGGCGTACCCGGTGTTCGCGCTGCTGTTCCCGCTGCTGCGGCGGGTGGCGCCGAAGTACGTGACGTCGACCGAGCAGATCGGCCTGGCCATGCTCGGCATCGCCCGGCACGGGGCGCCCGCACGCGTCATGTACAGCGACACGTTCAACGCGATCACCCCATAGAGGGCAGGAAACCGCGTGCCTGTTCGTGGCTGAGCCCGGTGGCCTGCAACAGGTCGACGGCGATCGACCGGAACTGCGCGGTGACGACGGTGGCCGAGAACCCGGTGTGCTCGAGCCCGTCCGCGTCGACGGCCACCGCCGCGTCCCGGATGCGTTCCCGCACGTCACCGAGGTCCGCGTCGGTCCCGAGCGCCTCGGCGAACGCGGTCGCGGCCTCGGCCAGCTTCCGCAGCGCGACGGGCAGCGCAGACGGGAACGACTCGTCGTCGGAGAGCCCGGCCCTGGTCCGGCGCAGGAGCACCCGGCTGTTGCGCAGTGCGAGGTCGACGGGCTCGGCGGCCTTCGTGTACCGCTCGATCATGGTGCGCTGCCGCCGGTGCAGGGGCGAGATCGCCGCGATTTCCCGCGCGGTGCGCAGGGCGTCGCGGTAGTCGTCCCCCGCCTTCTGCGTGCGGGCGCGGCGCAAGGCCTCCTGGGCCACCGCACGGTCCCGCTCGGTGATCGCGTCCGCGGCGGCGGTGAGCGCGGCACCCAGCTCACCGAGCAGTTCCTGCCCCCGCCGCCGCACGATCTCCGGTGGGTCGCCGGGCAGGAGCGCGATGGCGGCGAGCCCGAGCAGCCCTCCGATCAGCGCGTCGAGCATCCGGTCCAGCCCACCGGTCCCGCCGGGCGGCAACAGGGTGGCGACGAGGATCGCCGACGACGCGGACTGCAACGTGACCAGCGTGCCGCCACCCAGCAGCACGGAGGTCGTCATGGCGAGCCCCAGCACGAGCGCGAGCTGCCACCACCCGGCGCCGATGGCCGAGATCAGCAGGTCCCCGACCCCGATCCCGACGCTCACCCCCACGACCAGCTCGACCACGCGCCGCAACCGCTGCTGCCCGAACCCGACCCCGATGCAGATGACGACCGCGATGGGCGCGAAGAACGGCCGCCCGTGCCCGAACACCTCGGTCGCCACGAGCCACGCCAGCGCGGCGGCGACCGAGCACTGCAGGATGGGCAGCCCCATCAACCGCAGCGCGTGACCGCGCCGTCGCACCGTCGCTCGCACCCTGCTCAGCCGCACGCGGATCACGCTAAGGGACGGCCTGCCGGACCGCATCCATCCTGGGCCGGCGAACGCTCCACCGAGTGCCGTCAGCCGAGCCCTCCCGATCCGCAGGGTGCCGTCACTTTTCTGGGCTTGCCTTGCCTGGAGCTTTCCCTCCGGGGGGTCCTCGCCGGACGGGCTGGTCTCCGGGATGGCGGCGGGTCTTGCACGGGGCTGGGTTGGCAAGGACTGGTGTCCGTGGTGGTGCCTGCCATCCCATCGACCTCCCACGGGCTATCACACCGCGTCAAGGGGGCCCGGCAGCGTGGGCACGGGGTTGCGTCGGGCTTCGGGCCCCCTTGACCCGGTGCGATCGGGCTTCGCCAGGTCGACGGGATGGCAGGCACCCCTCACGGGGTTGATGGGGGCTTCGCCCCGCTTCGCGGGGCCGGGCGCGCAGCGCCCGGAATGCCGGGATCGGCATCCTCATTCCGGGCTCGGGATTCCTCATGCCGGGGGCGGCGTCCTGGGGTCGGCTCACACCGCTCGCGCGCGCGATGGCAACCCCCACCCGATCCCGGGGGCCACCCGCCATGCCAGTCTACCGGTACCCACCGACATTTTTCGGGGTTTGCCGCGAGCTGTGGACAACTGCCCCCGCTGTGGACAACTTCGTCCGTGTTTCGGGGGCGGTGGGGCTGGGTAGCTCAATGGTGGTTGCTGTCATCGGGGACCGACGAGAGGTCAATCCCATGAATTACCCAGTGGATCCGGACAGAACTCGCCTCGATCTCAACCCTGCTGAGGGACCACCGCCGCCCGTCGCGGAGCCGGTGGCCGAGGAGGAGATCGCCGACGCCGACCACTCGCGCAGGCGCACTGTCACCATCGTGAACACGATCATCAACGTCGTGTGCGCGATCTTCGCCGTTGTGCTGGCCGTGCACATCGTGCTGGTCATCGGTGAGGCGAACCAGGGCAACGGGTTCGCCGCGATGATCAACGACTGGTCCAGTGCCGTGTCGCTCGGCCTGCGTGACCTGTTCGTGCCGGACAACCTGAAGCTGCGCACGTTCCTCAACGACGGCCTCGCCGCGATCGTGTGGCTCGTCATCGGCGCGCTGCTCACCTACCTGATCCGCAGGCTGGCGCTGCCCGGTCCGCGCCGCGTGCGGCGCTACCTCGTGCGCTGACGTCCACTGAGGACCGAGGCGGCGGCCCGGAGATCTGCCACCAGGTCCCGGTACGCCGCCTCCCGGTCGTCGGACCGCAGCACCGACGACGGGTGCACGGTGGCGACCGCGCGCTCCGGCCGGTCCGGGATCGCCAGCACCTCACCGCGCTGCTGGGTCACCTTGAACGTGGTGCCCAGCAACGACTGCGCCGCGGTCGCGCCGAGGAACACCACCAGGTCGGGACGCACCGAGTCCAGCTCGGCGAGCAGCCACGGCCGGCACGCCACGACCTCGGTGCGGCCCGGCTTCTGGTGGATCCGCCGCTTGCCGCGCTCGGCGGGCTTGAACTTGAAGTGCTTGACCGCGTTGGTGACGTACACCTGCGTGCGGTCGATGCCCGCCTCGACGAGCGCCTTGTCGAGCAGCTTCCCGGCGGGTCCCACGAACGGGTGACCCTGCCGGTCCTCCTGGTCGCCTGGCACCTCGCCGATCACCAGCACCGACGCGTCCGCGGGCCCCTCCCCGAACACGGCCTGCGTGGCGTCCTTGTACAGGTCGCAGCCCCGGCAGTCGTGGACGGCCTTCCGGAGCTCGTCGATGTCCGCCTTGTCCGGTACGTACTCCTCGGCACCCATGACCGACGGCTACCCGCCGTACGACAGCCGAAAACTCAGTGTGCGACGAGCGTGAGCACCAGCGCGACGGCGGCGGGCAGTGCCTGCACGACGATGATCCGCTTGTTCGCGGTGGCCGCGCCGTAGATCCCGGCGACGATCACGCACGCCAGGAAGAACACGGTCACCGGGAAGCCGACCGCACCGCCGGCCACGATGCCGAAGACGAGACCCGCCGCGAGGAACCCGTTGTAGAGGCCCTGGTTCGCGGCCAGCACCGCGGTCTGCTCGGCCAGCTCCGGCGTCGTGCCGAAGGCCTTGCGCGCCCTCGGGGTACGCCACAGGAACATCTCGAGCACGAGGATGTACACGTGGATCAGCGCCACGAGGGCGACGAAAACCTTGGCGACGACGTCCATCGCCGCACTCTACTGTGGAGTGCCCGCTTCCTCCTCCTCGTGGTGGACCGGGACGCGCAGCGGACGCAGCCGGGTCCACAGCGCGAACAGGAGCGCTACGACCAGCAGCGCGAGACCGGTCCACAGGTTGATGTTCACGCCCGCCGACTTGTCGATCTCCGCGTCCGAGGTGACGAACAGCCCGAGGAACGTCAGCACCAGCCCGTACACCCCGGCGAGCAGGGCGATGATCAGCCGGATGTCGAACGCGGACGTGCGTGTCTGGGTACTCATCGGCCCTCCCTCAGAAGATGATGTTCAGCGCGATCGTGATGACCAGGACGATCCCGGCGAGCAGGCCGGGGTTGCGGTACCAGCCCGCGTCCTCGCCGGTCGCGTCGTGGGTCCGGGTCTCCTTCGGCGTCAACGAGTAGACGAGCCCGGTCAGCTCGGACGCCGGTTTCGGCTGGGTCACCATGGTCACCGCGACGCTCACCGCGATGTCGACCACGAACGCCGCACCCGCGCCGACGAACGCGCCACCCTGCCCCGGCAGGTTCCAGACGCCGCTCTCGGTGAGCACGAACACGGTGATCGCGGACAGCGTGCCCGCCACCAGACCGGTCCAGCCCGCGGTCGGCGTCATGCGGCGCCAGAACATGCCGAGGATGAACGTGGCGAACAGCGGCGCGTTGAAGAACGAGAACAGCTGCTGCAGGTAGTCCATCAGGTTCGCGTAGGTGGACGCGATGAACGCGGTGCCGATGGCCAGGACCGTCGCGATCGCCGTCACGACCCGGCCCACGGTCAGGTAATAGCCGTCCGGCCGGTCCTTGCGCAGGTACGTCTGCCAGATGTCGTAGGTGAAGACCGTGTTGAACGAGCTGAGGTTGGCCGCCATGCCCGCCATGAACGACGCGAGCAGACCGGCGATCGCGATGCCGAGCATGCCGTTGGGCAGCAGGTCACGCATGAGCAGCAGCAAGGCCTGGTTGAACGTCGCCCCGCTGGGCGCGTCGTCCCCGGCCATGAGCGCCGCCTTGTTGTCGCCCTGCAGTTCGGTGACCGCGACCCCGGCGACCATGCCCGGGATGATCACGATGAACGGGATCAGCATCTTCGGGAACGCACCGATGATCGGCGTGCGCCGCGCCGCGGACATGCTCCGGGCCGCCATGGCCCGCTGCACCTCGACGAAGTTCGTCGTCCAGTAGCCGAACGACAGCACGAACCCGAGCCCGAACACCAGGCCGAGCACCGAGAGGAAGTTGTCGGTGAACCCGGTCAGCTGGTTGCCGGGCCAGCTGTCGAGCTGCTCCGGCCCACCCGGCCCGCCCGACACCTTGTCGACGAGCCCCTGCCAGCCACCGACCTTGTACAGGCCGACGATCGTCAACGGCAGCAGAGCGGCGACGATGACGACGAACTGCAGCACCTCGTTGTAGATGGCCGCGGAGAGCCCGCCCAGCGCGGTGTAGCTGAGCACGATCGCCGCCGCGACGATCACCGACACCCAGATCGGCCAGCCGAGCAGCAGGTTCACGACGGAGGCGAGGAGGAACAGGTTCGCGCCCGCGATCAGCACCTGCGCCACGGCGAAGCTGATGCCGTTGACCAGGTGCGCGGGTTTGCCGAAGCGGCGGAGCATGAACTCCGGGACGCTGCGCACCTTCGAGCCGTAGTAGAACGGCATCATCACGACACCGAGGAACAGCATGGCCGGAACGGCGCCGATCCAGAAGTAGTGCGCCGTCGGCATGCCGTACTGGGCGCCGTTGGCGGACATGCCCATGACCTCGATCGCACCGAGGTTCGCCGAGATGAACGCGAGCCCGGTGACCCACGCCGGCAGCGACCGGCCGGAGAGGAAGAAGTCGATGCTCGACGACACATGTCGTCTGGCCATGTACCCGATGCCCAGCACGAGCGCGAAGTAGATCGCCAGCAGAACGTAGTCGACCGCGTTGGCGTCCAGGCGCAGATCCGCCGCCACTGCCTGCAATCCAGTCACCTCCCGATATCGCTGTGTAAAGCAAACACCACAAGTGATCTCCCCGCTTGACGAGCGATTCCCCGGCCCTGACCGGCGCCGACGGCGGCCACCGCCGCGGTGCCGCTCGACGAGCGAACGCCCGACGACGGCCGTCGAGGATCACCGGAAGCGGGCAAGGGTTGTCCGGCGCCGCTGATCTGCCGATCCGGCTCCGGCGGCGAGACGGGAGCTGCGCACGATCGAGCAGGCGTGCGCGGACGTCGGTGATCGCCTGGGTGTGGGTGGCGCCGGCGTTGCCCCAGCCTGCGCGGTCCGGTCCGCCGCCGTTGTGGCGCAGTCGGCAGGTCGACGGGATCCGGTGGCGGGTGCGCACGGGTCGCCGTGGCGGGGTGTGCCGTGGGCTGCGTGCGGGCTGTTCCGGCGGTGGCAGAGGGACAGCATTCCCACCGAGGCCGACCTGGACGCCAACCGTCACCCGCCTTCGACCGCGAGACCTGCAAGCAACGTCACGCCGCCTGGTCAGGCGTGTGATGGGTGGTTGGCCTGTGGTGGCGGAGCGCGGTCGGTGCGGGTGTCGCGTCGCGTGTGGGAGCCGTGGCAGGAGCCGTTGTCGGACAGGACGCGTTCGACGGGGACGCCGTGGTCGGTGATCCAGGTCGGAGCGCGGCGCAGGACGTCGATCGCGGTCGCGGCGGTGGCTGGGCGCTTGTTGCGTGTGCATTGGCACGGGCCCACGTAGCGATGGTCACCACTGTCGGGGGGCCGAACCGGTGGTGATCTGGACAAGCCCCAGCTGCTGCCGCCACCGCAACTTCACGATCCGTCGTGCCACCAGCTCTGCAGTCTTGTTCGGGATGTGGTGCGGACAGGAGCTGCGATCCTTCCTCGCCTCCGCGACCGGCCGGTCCTCCTCGACGCGGCCGCACGCCGGGTGGTGGCGGCGCGGCGGGTCGCGGGTGCGTTGGCGCGGGCCCACGTAGCGGGGGTCGCCGCTGTCGCGGGATGTTGCCGAACCGGTGGTGATCTGGACAAGCCCCAGCTGCTGCCGCCACCGCAACTTCACGATCCGTCGTGCCACCGGCTCCGCCGTCTTGTTCCGGATGTGGTGCGGACGGGAGCTGCGATCCCTTCGCCGCCTCCACGACCGGCCCGTCCTCCTCGACAACCACTGCCGCACGCCGGGCGGTGGCGGCGCGGCGGGGGGTGCGTTGGCACGGGCCCACGTAGCAGTGGTCACCACTGTCGGGGGGCCGAACCGGTGGCGATCTGGACAAGCCCCAGCACCTGCCGCCACCGCAATCCCACGATCCGCCGTGCCACCAGCTCCGCAGTCTTGCTCGGGATGTGGTGCGGACGGGGAGCTGCGATCCTTCGCCGCCTCCACGACCGGCCCGTCCTCCTCGACAACCACTGCCGCACGTCGGGCGGTGGTGGTGTGGCGCGGCGGGTCGCGGGTGCGTTGTCGCGGTGGTCAGTCGGGTAGTAGTGGTACTGACAGGCCCGGGTCTCTGCCCAGCAGGACGGCCCGGGTCACCGCTGCTGTGCCGAAGCGGTCTCGGACGCCGTCCAGCGCGGCGTCCAGTGCGCCCGGTGTCACCTCGTCGAAGGGCAGCATCAGTTGCACGGCGTCCTCATTGTCCAGATTGGCCAGTGACACGCCCACCAGCGTGCAGCCTCGGTCGAACACCATGGGCAGTGCCGCGTGCAGCAGGCCGCGCGCGGTCATCAGCAGCACCTCCGTGTCCACCGTCGGGTGGGGCAGCGTGTGCGATCGCGTCGCGCGCGCGAAGTCCGCGAATCGCAGGCGCAGCACCACCGTCCGGCAGGACCGCTTCGCCGCGCGCAGGCGGCGGGCGACCCGGTCGATCAACTGCGCGAGCGTCGCCTCCAGGTCCTCGACCGGGCGTGGTCTGCTCCCGAGCGCGCGCTGCGCCCCGATGGATCCCCTGCGCCTGCCCACCCGCACCGGCCGGGGGTCCTGGTTGTGGGCCAGCGCGTGCAGGTGCCTGCCCGACGCCTTGCCGAGCATCGCGGTCAGCGTCGACTCGCTCAGCTTCGCCACCTGGCCGACCGTGGTGATGCCGCGGTCGCGCAGCTTCGCCGACGTCACCTTCCCGACGCCCCACAACCGTTCGACCGGCAACGGGTGCAGGAACTCCAACTCCTTGGCAGGCGGCACGACGAGCAGCCCGTCCGGCTTCGCCACCCCGCTGGCCACCTTCGCGAGGAACTTCGTGCGTGCGACACCGACGGTGATCGGGAGCCCCACCCGTTCCAGCACCGCCTGGCGTAATCGCGCGGCGATCACCTCCGGCGGTCCCGCGATCTTCCGCAGACCCGCGACGTCCAGGAAGGCCTCGTCGATCGACAGGCCCTCCACGAGCGGCGTCGTGTCGCGGAACACCTCGAACACGGCCTTGCTCGCCGCCGAGTAGGCCGACATCCTCGGCGGCACCACGACCGCGTGCGGGCACAACCGCAACGCCCGCGCACCACCCATGGCGGTGCGCACCCCGAACCGCTTCGCCTCGTAGCTCGCCGCCAGGACCACGCCGCCGCCCACGATCACCGGACGACCGCGCAGGCCGGGGTTGTCCCGCTGCTCGACCGACGCGTAGAACGCGTCCAGATCGGCGTGGAGGATCGTCGCCGCTGTCACGAACATATGTTCGCATCGTCCACCGACAAAAACACGCCTCGCGGATCGAACTGGGCTTTGACCTGCGCCAACCGCGCCGCCGTCGCCGGGTCGGACAGCGGCGGCAGCGACAGGTCACCGCTCACCGGGCCGTAGCCGAACGTCGCCGCCCGCCCGATCACGTACGGCGCCGCGGCCGCGAACACCCGGTTGTGGACCTCCCGCGCCGCCGCGACATCCCCCGCGGGCGACAGGACCCGCAGGATGTAGGCGGCCTCCCGGAAGGGCACGGCGTTCGGCACCGACGGCGGTCGCGCCATCGCCCCGCCCAGCTGCCGGATGTCGACGACGCAGGGCACGTCCGCGCCTGGTCCGGCGATCGTGCGCACGGCGTCCAGCACGTCCACGGGTAACGAGTCGAGGAGCACGTTGTCGCCGACGTACGCGTGCGGGAAGTCGGGATCGCCGTAGATCGAGCCGACGTCGGCGGCCGCCACCGCGCCCACCCGGTCGGTCAGTGGCCCGATCGCCCGCAGCGGCGCCAGCACGGCCGGGTCGATCGGCACCGTGCTCGCGAGCCGGACGTGCAGGACATGCCTGCCGCGCAACGGTTCGGGGATCGCGTCGACCGGCGGCAGGCCGACCATGCCGACGGACGAGGTCAGGGTTTCCGGCGCCGCCGCCGTCAGCGCACGGAACGCCGCGAGCACGTCTTCCGCGTGCACGGCGTCGAAGTGCAGACCGCCGCCGTACACGACCGGCACCGGCACCAGCCCGATCGTCATCCCCGTCACGACACCGACCGGCGCCCGCCCGCCGCGCAACGCCCAGAACAGGTCCGGCTCCGACTCGTGCGTCACGTGGCGCTGCCGTCCGTCCGCGGTCACGACGTCGAGCGCGGTGACGTGATCGGCGGCGTAACCATAGGTTCGGCCCAGTAATCCGACACCGCCCCCGAGGGTGTACCCGACGGCACCGACGCCCGGCGACGACCCGGCAAGCGGCGCGAGCCCGTGCCGCGCTGCCTGCTCGATGACCGCGGACCAGCGCACGCCGGCCTCGACCGACGCGGTCCGCGCCACCGGGTCGATCCGCACCCCCGCCATGCGCCCGGTCGTGATCAGCACCCCGTCGGCGGGCACGCGCGCACCATGACCGGTCGCCTGCACGGCCACCGTCAGCCCCTTGTCGCGCGCGAGCGCCACCGCGTCGACGACGTCACGCGCGGACGAGGCCGCGACCACGACCTCCGGCCGGTGCCGCACGGCGGTCTGGAACCCGGCGATCTCCTGGTCGTACCCCTGTTCACCTGCGAAGAGCTGCTTCATGACAACCATCATGCGCGCAGGTGTTCGATAAGTCAAAGCACTGGACACGATCGTGTGTATAATCAGTTGTTATGGAGATCCGCCAGCTGCGCTACCTCGTCACGATCGTCGAGACGGGCGGCTTCACGCGTGCGGCGGAACGCGTGCACGTCGCCCAACCCGGCGTGAGCGCGCAGATCCGCCTGCTCGAGCGCGAGCTGGGACAGGAACTGCTCGACCGGTCCGGCCGCTCCGTCCGCCTCACCGACGCGGGCGCTGCCGTGCTGCCGCACGCGCAGGCGGTGTTGCGCGCCATCGACGACCTGCGGGACGCGGCCGACCAGATGGCAGGGCTGGTGCGCGGCCGGATCCGTCTCGGCATGGTGACGTCGTGCGGCGTGCCGGACATGCCCGCCCTGCTCGAACGGTTCCACCGCGCCCACCCGGGCATCGACATCAGCCTGGTGGAGGACAACTCGCACGCCTTGATGGACCAGGTGCGCGACGGCACCCTCGACGTGGCGCTGGTGGCGTTCGGGATACGGGACCCGGAGGGCCTTACGTTGTCGGTGATCGCGGACGAGGAACTCGTCGCGGCGGTGGCCCACGGCACGCCGCTGAGCGAACAGGACACGATCGGCCTCGGTGTGCTGGTGGACCACACGCTGATCACCATGCCCGCGGGCAGCGGCATCCGCGGTGTGCTGGACGAACTGTGCACGGCGGCGGGGGTGAAACCACGCATCCCCTTGGAAGCGACGAACCCGGCGATGATCGCGGACCTGGCCGCCCGCGGCCTTGGCGTGGCGATCCTGCCGGCGTCGACGGCACGCGAGCACGCGGACAAGCTGCACGCGTTGCGGATCCTCCGGCCGTCGATCCGGGGCCGATTAGCCATGGCGTGGCGCACCGAAGGCCAGCGCAGCGCGGCGGCGCGCGCGCTGGTCGACATGATCGAACGGCAACCCGGAGCACGGCTGTGATCCCGTTTCGCATCGACGTCCCCGAGACAGAACTGACCGACCTGCGCGATCGCCTGCGGCGCACGAGGTGGCCGGACGAGGAGCCCGTCGCCGACTGGTCCCAGGGCGTGCCGCTCGCGTACGTGCGTGAGCTGTGCGAGTACTGGGCCACCGAGTACGACTGGCGAGCGACAGAACGGCGGCTGAACGCGTTACCGCAGTTCCGCACGGAGATCGACGGCGTGGGCATCCACTTCCTGCACGTCCGCTCCCCGCACGAGAACGCGCTGCCGCTGATCATGAGCCACGGCTGGCCGGGGTCGGTGCTGGAGTTCGAGAAGGCCATCCCGTTGCTGACCGAACCCGACGACCCGGCGGACGCGTTCCACGTGGTGGTGCCGTCGCTGCCGGGCTACGGCTTCAGCGACCGGCCTGCCGTGCCGGGCTGGGGTGTGCGGCGCATCGCGGCGGCGTGGCGGGAACTGATGGCGCGGCTGGGCTACGAGCGGTACGGGGCGCAGGGAAGTGACTGGGGCACCAGCATCACCACGAGCATGGGCCAGCAGGACACCGGCCGGCTGGCGGGGATCCACGTGATGCCGCCGATCGCCGCGCCGGACCCGGCCACGTTCGACGACCTGACACCGGCGGAGGAGGCGGCACTCGCCGACCTGCGCCACGCGGAGGCGCACGAGTCCGGCTACGCGGAGCAGATGACGACGAAGCCGCAGACGGTGGGCTACGCGTTGACCGACTCACCGGCGGGGTTGTGCGCGTGGGTGGTGGAGAAGTTCGCGTCGTGGACGGACAGCGGCGGCGCACCGGAAACAGTGCTGACGCGCGACGGGATGCTGGACGACATCACGTTGTACTGGCTGACCCGCACGGCGACGTCGTCGGCGCGTCTGTACTGGGAGAGCTTCCGGGAGGTCGGCGAGTGGTTCAGCAAGGCGACGGTCGACACGGTGGCCGTGCCGACGGGGTGCTCGATCTTCCCGAAGGAGATGCCCCGCCCGTCGCGGCGGTGGGCGGCCAAGCGGTACACGGACATCCGGTGGTGGGGTGAGCCGTCCCGGGGTGGGCACTTCGCCGCCTGGGAGCAGCCCGGGTTGTTCGCTGAGGAGTTGCGGGGGTTCTTCCGGTTGGTCCGCTGAGGCGAGGTCGCTCGGCCGGACGGGCCGCCGGGATGTGAGACGCGGCGCGATGTGGTGACGTGCCTGGGGTTTGCACGGGTAAAGTCAGGCGGTGGACATCGATCCCCGCACCAATGTTGTGGTGTTTCAGTTGCGGAGGGGGAAGGAGAGGCACCTCGTCGAGCGGGTGCCCACCCTCGCTGAGGACGGGGTTCGGCAGGCCTGGGACGCGGTGGGGCAGGCGCACCAAGTCCGGGCCAAGCACGTCGTGGGGCTGCACGCCGAGTGGGAGCCCACGCCTGCCGACGCGGAGTTCATCGCCGCGACGTTCCCGGGAGTGGCGGCCACCCACCACTTCGTTCGACCTGGGCCTGGCGGGTGGGATCAGGCGTTCGCTGCTGCCCGGCTCGCGCTCGAGGCTGAGTTGCGGCCCGTGCTCTGGAGTGCGTCCTCGCCGGTTGCCTCGCAGCTCGTCGACGTGCCGCACTGGCCGGTTTCCGGTGGGCGGCTGCACCTCGCCCTTGCCGTGGTCACTCCGTCCGGCACTCATCACGTCAGCCACTCGCAGCTCGGGGACGCCGTGTTCGACGACCTCATGGCGGACGCGTGTCTTCGGGTGGTCGAGGAGCTGTCCGTCGACACCCGGGACGACGGGGTGCTGACCTTGTCCGGGCGGCACGTCGCCGCCGTTGCTTGTTTACCTGACTTCTTCCGGCAGCTGTCCGCCGCGACCGGTGCCGCGCGGTTGGTGGTGGGGCTGCCTTCGTCGGACGTGGTCCTTGTCGCCGCCGCCGGGACCGAGCTCGCCGCCGTGGTCGAGCGGGAGGTGCTTGCTTCCGAGGCTCCGGACGCCGAGTTGGTGCCCTGTGTGCTGTCGGTGGCGGGGGACCTCGTCGACGTTCTTGCTGAGCGTGCCGGGTGACCAGGCCAGACCCCATCCGGTGGTGGCTGTTCCAGTACGGGGTCCGGCTCCCGCCTCGCTACCGCGCCTGGGTGCTCCACGACGCCACCTGCCCCACCTGGCTCCCCCGCGTCCTCCTCCGCACCCTCGTCCAGCTCGCGCCGGCGTTCGCGCTCGTCCTCGTCGTCCTGCTGCGGTTCGACGGGGGGTGGGGCATCGCGCTCGGGGCGCTGCTGCTCGGCGTCCTGGTCAGCTTGCGGCTCACGCTCGCCAACGCCGCCGAGAGCGTGGACGCCCGGCTCGTCCGCTACGGCTTCCCTCCCGGGTACGGCACCGCGCTGCGCACGCAGGCCCACGCGGCCGCGCACGCAGCGGAAGAAAAGCGGTACCGGGACAAGTGGCAGCGGCCGGAATCCACCTGAACGATACCCGCCGCTAGGCCGTTCTCGCGAATCGCGTACGCGACGGGGGCGACTTCGGCCACGCCTGGCTACCCATCTCCAACCGGACCGGGGAAAGACATCGCGACGTGTTGATCGCTAACGTCGTAGGCACTTTCGCAACTGCGAGAGAAACCGCCGAAGGTGGAGGAATACATGATCATCGTGGGTCTTGGCCTCGGAATCTCCCTCTGTTGCGCGTGGTGGTACTGCCACTGACGCCTGCCGTCGAACGTTTCTTCTGATTGCGAAAAGGCGTCCGGGTCGATTGCCCTCGTCGGACCCGGGCGCCCAAAAACCGCATATTCTCCAGCCGCGCGCGGGATAATTCGGGCGCGGCCCTCGTCTTTTTCGCGCGAGCCGAAACTCACTCGGCCGTGAACCACCCGAGGGCGTCCACGCGCAGGCCCGGCGGCACGACCGCGCGCAGCGCCGCCTCGACGGCCGCCACCTGCTCGGACCCCAGCGTCCGCACCCACTCCGCCCGCAGCTCGTCGAAGATCGCCGCCGAGCGGTTCAGCAGGTCCACGCCCAGCGGCGTCAACCGGACCACCTTGGCGCGGGCGTCGGCCTCGGACGCCACCCGCTCGACGTACCCGAGCCGCACGAGCCGGTCGACCGTCTTGCCCGCCGCCTGCTTCGACACCCCGAGCCGCCTGCCCAGCTCCGACGCCGTCGTGCCGGCGGGCCCCACGGCCTGCAGCGCGAACCCGTGCGCGGGCCGCGCGTCCGGGTGCCCCTGCCGCGCCAGCTCCTCGTGCAGCCGGTCGATCAGCATGCGGAAGCCGCCGAACAGCAGCAAGGGCAGCTCGTAGCCGGGGGTCACGCGGCCTATTGTCAACTTAGACAACCTCGTTTACTATTTGGTCAACCACGTTGTCCATCGTAGAGGGAGACCCTTGTTCGTCGACCACACCGCCGAGACCGCACCGGAGGCCGCGCGCCGCACGCTCGCCGCCACCGAGAAGAAGTTCGGCTACCTGCCCACCGCCGTCGCGCGCCTCGCCGAGTCGCCGCAGCTGCTCGACGGCTTCCTCAAGCTCACGGCCATCTTCGACAGCACCAGCCTCGACCCGCTCGCCCGCGAGACGCTGGTCATGACGATGGCCACGCACAACGCCTGCCACCTGTGCGTGGCCATGCACACCGCCGCCCTGGAGCGGCTCGACGCGGACCCGGCACTGGTCACGGCCCTGCGCGAGGACAAGCCGCTCCCCGACGAGCGGTTGCAGGCACTGCGCGACTTCACGCTCACCGTGCTGGCGCACAAGGGGGACGTGCCGGACGCCGACCTGGCCGCGTTCGTCGCCGCGGGCTTCACCACCCGGCAGGCGCTCGAGGTGGTGCTGGGCATCGGCGCCTACACCCTGTCGACGTTCGCGAACCGGCTCAGCCGCGCGCCACTCGACGAGCCGATGACCCCCTTTGCCTGGGAGCCTGCCAGGTGAACAACACCATCGGGTGGTCTTCGACGTCGAACTCGCACTCCTGCCGCCACCCTTCCTGCCGGTACAGGGTGGCGGCGGGGGCGTCGGGGTGGGTCGCGAGCCAGGCCGCGGGCCAGTCCTCGACGTAACGGGTGAGCAAGGCGCGGCCGATGCCGCGCCGCTGGTGCCGTGGATCGACCATCAGTTCCGCGACCACCAGCGCGGGTGCGACGAGCCGTGCGGCCGTGGCCGGGGTGACGGCGGCGGCCAGCGCGTCGTCGAACGGTGAGCCGGACGCCAGCTCCGGCCCGGCGGGCCAGCCGTAGACCGCGCCGACGAGCCCCTCACCGTCGGTCACGACGACGCCGCCCGCACCGGCGTTGGAGAGGTGCCGTTCGAGCCGTCCCCGGAACCCGGCGAGGCGGTCCTCCGGTTCGAACCACGGGGGCGCGGAGAAGCACTCCCGGTAGAGGCGTTCGAGCTCACCGCTGTAGGTGGCCAGCGCGAACGCGTCCACGGAACGGACGGCGATGTCACGGCTCACCCCGGCAGGTTAACGCGGACTCAGTCGTCCTCGTCGTGATCCCGGTGGTCGTCACGGTCGTCGTCGCCACCGTGGCGGCCGTGCCCACCGTCGTCGTCCCGGTCGTCCCGGTTGTCGTCCCGGTTGTCGTCGTCCTGGTCGACCCTGGTGAGGTCGCCGGTCACCGCGTCGACGCGGACGTCGTAGGTGACGCCGTCGCGTGCGGTGATCTCGACCTTCCACTCCAGCCTGCCGTGCTCGACCTCACGCTCGACCTCGTGCACGGTGCCGCCCATGCGTTCCCGCACCAGGCGGGACGCGTCGTCGGCGGACAGTTCGGCCGGTGCGCTGCTCGTCGACGTCGACGTGGTGCTGGTCGGCGTGCCGGACGACGTGGTGCCGGTCGGCGTACGGGAAGACGTGGTGGTCGAGGTGGTCGTCGGCGCCGCGCTGGACGACGGCTGGTCGTCCTGCGACAGCGCGAGCGCGGTGCCCGCCGTGACGGTCAGCGCGCCGGCCACGACGGCGCCCACGAGGAATTTCCTGGTCATGCCGTTTCCTTCCGTCGCTGTTCTGGTACCGCAACGGTGCCGGGCAACGGCCTATGAGCGCGCTTGCGGACGGTTAACGCGGACCTAAGAGATCGACGACCACCCGCAGACCTCCCATACCAGCACGGTCGAAGCGCACCGAGCCGCCGGTGCGTTCCGCCGCCCGCCGCACGATGTCGAGGCCGAGCCCGCTGGAACCCGAGCCGCTGACCCCACGCAGCAACGCGTGCCCGCCGGGCAGGCCGGGACCGGCGTCGTCGACGGTCAACGTGGCGCCCCCCGGCCGGGGCACGAGTGCCACCTGGAACGCCGTGCCGTGCGGGGTGTGCGCGAAGACGTTGCCGAGCAGGGCGTCCACGCACGCCTCCAGGTCCGCGCGCGGCAGCGCTACCGGCAGCGGCCCGGGCACGACGTCGACGGTGAGCTCGCGTTCGGTGTCCTCGGCGAGCACCGCCCAGAACGCGACCCGGTCGGCGACCACCTCGGCCGCGTCGGCGACGGCAGGCGGGTCGCCGCGGCGGCGGGCGTGGTGGATCACGTCGGTGACCACCCGGTTGACGGCGTCGACGCGGGCGCCGATGCGTTCCGCGGCCTCGGGGTCGGGCAGCGCGTCGGCCTCCATCTTCAGCGAGGTCAGCGGGGTGCGGACGCGGTGGGACAGGTCGGCGATGGTCTCCCGTTCCTCGCGGAGCAGGCCGTCGATGCGTTCCGCGAGCCCGTTCAGGGCGGTCGCGACCACGCCGAGTTCGCCGGGCGCGGACGTGTCGGCGCGTGCGTCCAGCTCACCGCGCCCCAGCCGGTGCGACACCGCCGCGAGGTCCACTGTGGACCGGACGAGCGTGCGGGCGAGCCGGTCGGCGACCAGCAGGCTCACGAGCAACAGCGCGATCCCGAGCCCGCCGAGCAGCAGCCAGGCCCGCGGCACGCCTGCCGCCAGCTCGGCGTCGGACACGAACGTGCGGATCACGGCGGTGGCGGCGGCGCCGCGGTCGACGGCGAACACGATCTCCCGCCCGCCCGCCACCTCGCCGGACTGGCTCAACCCGCCTTCCGCGAGCCGGACCAGCGGCGACCGGTCGGCGGCGGCGCCGTACACCTGCCCGTCGACGAACACGGACACGTCGTAGGGGGAGCTCGCGTCGACCTCCCGGACGCTCGCGGCGAGCGACTGCCGGTCGGCGGTGGCCACGAACGAGGTCAGCGCCTGCGCCTCGACGGTCGCGCGCTGCACGGCCCGGTCGGCGGCGACGTTCTTCACCAGCACCGCGAGCGGCACGACGAACGCGACCAGCACGAGCGTGGTGGTGGCCGCGACCAGCAGCAGGACCCGCCGTCGCACGTCACGCCTCCGGGGCCGCGAGCCGGACGCCGACACCGCGGACCGCGTGCAGGTAGCGCGGCGCCTGCGCGGTCTCCCCGAGCTTGCGGCGCAGCCAGGACAGGTGCACGTCGACGGTCTTGTCGGCGCCGCCGTACGGCAGCCGCCACACCTCGGTGAGCAGTTCCCGCTTCGACACCACCTCGCCCGCGCGCACGGCGAGGTAGTGGAGCAGGTCGAACTCGCGCGGGGTCAGCTCCAGCACGCGCTGGTCGAGCGTGGCGCGGCGGGCACGGGGGTCGACGGACAGCCCGCCGACGGTGACGGCCGGGTCGGCCTGCTCCTCGCCGCCGCGCCGCAGCACGGCGCGGATGCGGGCGTCGAGCTGCGCGACGCCGAACGGCTTGACCACGTAGTCGTCGGCGCCCGCGTCGAGGACGGCGACGATCTCCGTCTCGTCGTCGCGGGCGGTGGCGACGACGACGGGGACGTCGGACACGCCGCGCAGCATCCGCAGCATGGCGGTGCCGTCGAGGTCGGGCAGCCCGAGGTCGAGCACGACGACGTCCGGGCGCGCGCTCACCGCCTGCTCGAGCCCGGCCATGGCGGTCGGGGCGGAGACCACCGCGTGCCCGCGGTCGGTGAGCCCGCGGATGATCGACGACCGGATCGTCGCGTCGTCCTCGACGACGAGTACGTGGGCCATGGGTGCGACCGTAGCCGGTGTCCCGGTCGCGAGCGCGGGTGATAGGGACGCGTTAGGAGTGTCTTAACCATCGGCTGGGCGATACTGGTGGCGTGCGTCTGACGACCGGGTTCGTGCTGTGGGTGGTGGCCGCCGCGGCCGCGACCGCGGTCGGCCTGGCCGCGGTCGCGGCGATCGGGACGGACATCTTCGGCGCCGGGCAGGACCCGCTGAGCCAGTCCGAAGTAGACGAGCTGCTGACGAGCAGGCCGACGTCACGCCCGCCTGCCACGTCGTCCACGACGACACCGCCGCCCCAGGACACGACGACCGTGACCGAGGGCGGCACGGTGATCGCCCGCTGCGAGGGCGCGCTCGTGCGGGTCGTGTCGGCGAGCCCGGCGCAGGGCTACCAGGTGGATCCGGACGACGACGAGGTCGAGGACCACCCTTCGGTCAAGTTCCAGTCGGCTGAGCAGGAGATCGAGGTGCGGCTGCGGTGTGTGAACGGCGTGCCGGACGCCGAGATCCGTTACGACGACTGAAAGTTCGCCGCCAGTTCGTCCGCGATGGACTCGGGGCCGCGGGTACCGTCGACGTCGATGACCGGCAGCCCGGTTTCCCGTGCCTGGCGGCGGATCTCCGCGTCCCACAGCTCGTCCCGCCCGAGCCGGTTCGCCAGCGCGACCGAGGGGTCGAGACTCCCCCAGTTGGCGCGGGCCCGGTCGGGGTCCGCGAAGCGGGTACGCAGTGCGTGTTCCCGGAACTCCTTGGTGGGCAGCAGGAACACGGCGTGTTCCGGCCGGGAGAGCAGCGGTGCGATGTCCCGGGGCGTGATGCCGAACCAGTCGACGAGGATCGGCCGGTCAGCGGGCATGGCGAGGAGGTCCTCGACGACGAACCCGATGGTCTCGCCGTGGAGTGCCCCCATGCCGTGGAACTTCTCCGACGGTGACAGTGCGGCCCGTTCCGCCTTGGTGAGCCGCAGGCCCGCGTACATGTGGGGGTGTTCCTGTTGCGTGACACGGGGAATCCACCCGTGTTCGGCGCGGTCGCCGTCGTAGACGATCGCGCCGAGGCGGCGTTCGAGGAGCCGGGCGACGGTGCTCTTCCCCGCGCCGGTGCCGCCCCCGATCCAGCGGACGTGGCGCACGTTCATCGGCTACCTCAGCCCCGCGTTCTCCTCCAGGCGGTCCAGCCTGCGCAGCACCGGCTCCAGCGCCTTGCCCACCGCGGCGGTGAGCGCGGCCGCGCCGCCCTCGTTGGCCCGCAGGTGCACGTAGCCCGCGAGTGCGGCCGACACCACCTGCCGCACCTGGCGGGATTCCGCACCGCGCTCGCGCAGCGCCTGGCCCGCGGTCCCGTCCGGTTCGGCGAGCAAGCCGAGCAGCAGGTGTTCGCAGCCCACGTAGTTGTGGCCCATCGTCAGGGCCTCGACGACGGTCAGCTCGAGCGCGTTCGCCGCGGTCGTGCCGATGCGGGTCACCTCGGCGGGCTGTGGCGCCGGCTCCGCGCGCAGTTCGCGCAGGAGCGCGCCCGCGTCGATCTCGACCGAGGCCAGGATGCGCACCCCCAGGTTCTCGCCCTCCTCCAGCATGCCCTGCAGCAGGTCGCGGGTGCCCACCTCCGCCGAACCGCGGGTCGCCGCCGCCACGATCGCCCGGGTCAGCACGTCCTTGGACCGCTGCGTGAACGACGTCAGCGCCGCGGTCGGGTCGGCACTCGTCAGGTCGCGCACGGCGCGGATGGCGGTCACGCGCTTCACCGACTGCTCCAGGGCGCGCTGGCAGATGGCCGACACCGGCAGGCCCGTTTCCTTCACGCTCTCGGCGAGGTCGTCGGGGAGGTACACGTTGATTTTGGGCATACCCCTATGTATACCCCCTCGACGGGTTACACGACAAGCAGCGGTCGGACGCCCTCCCCGAACCAGTACGCCTCCTCCAGGTGCGGGTAGCCGGACAGGATGAACTCGTCGATGCCCAGCGCGTGGTACTCCTGGATCCGTTCCGCCACCTCCTTGTGGCTCCCCACCAGCGCGGTCCCGGCTCCCCCGCGGACCAGGCCGACCCCGGCCCACAGGTTCGGGTGGATCTCCAGCGAGTGCGCGTCGCCGTCGTGGCTGCCGCCGTGCAGCGCCACCATCCGGCGCTGCCCCTCGGACTCGCTCGCCGCCAGCTGTTCCTGCGCTTTGCGCACCTGCGCGGGGTCCAGCGCGTCCAGCAGCTTCTGCGCCTCCCGCCACGCCTCCTCCGACGTGTCCCGCGTGATCGTGTGCAGGCGGATGCCGAACCGGACGTCGCGGTCACCCGCGAGCGCACGCACCTTCGCGATCTTCTCCGCGACCTGGGCGGGCGGCTCACCCCACGTGAGGTACACGTCGGCGTGCCGGGCCGCGACCGGCAACGCGGCCGGGGACGACCCGCCGAAGTAGATCCGCGGCAGCGGGTCCGGCGGGGCCAGCGCGGTCGCGCCCTCGACCGACAGGTGCTCGCCGGCGAAGTCGAACGGCTCGCCGCTCCAGACGCCGCGGACGATGGACAGGAACTCGTCGGTGCGGGCGTACCGGGCGTCGTGGTCGTGCCAGTCGCCGAAGCGGCGCTGCTCGACCGCGTCGCCGCCGGTCACGACGTTGAGCAGCAGCCGGCCGCCGGAGATCCGCTGGTACGTGCCCGCCATCTGCGCGGCCAGCGTCGGCGAGATCACCCCGGGGCGGAACGCGACCAGGAACTTCAGCGTGGCCGTCTCGCGGATCAGCGCCGCCGTCGTGAGCCACGCGTCCTCGCACCACGTGCCGGTCGGGGTCAGCACGCCCTCGAAACCGAGTTGTTCGGCCGCCCGCGCGACCTGCGCCAGGTACTCGATGCCCGGCTGTCGTGCCGCGGCCGGGCCGAGGGACCTGTTGGCGTGGAAGCGTTCCACAATGGTGCGGCCGTCACCCGTGGTGGGCAGGAACCAGTGCAGGTGCACGCTCATGACTGTCCCTTCTCGATGTCGCCCGCGAACCGGCGGTCGACGAACTGCCCGAAGTCGACCTTCCCCGGCAGCACGCCGTCCTCGGTGAACGCGTCCGCGAGGTCCTGTTCGGACCGCACGACCGCGTCGTCCAGCGGCACGGGCAGGTCGGGGCCCGCGTCCACGGTCGCGCGGGCGACCTCGATCGACAGGCCGGTCTCCTTCGCCCACGCCTGCGCCCACTCCTCGCGGTGCGTGCCGGCCCAGCGCTCGGCCTTCGCGTGCCGCACGACGTAGTCGCGGAGTGCCGAGTTCACGCCCGCGTCGGACAGCGCGCCCGTGCCCGCGACGAGGAACGAGTAGCCGTTCGCGGTCCTGCTGCCGTCGACGATCACCCGCGCCCCCGACTCGATGCGGGCCTGCGACGTGTACGGGTCCCACACGGCCCACGCGTCGATCTGCCCCTGGTTGAACGCGCCGTAGGCATCGGCGGGCTGCAGGAACGAGAGCGTCACGTCCTTGGTGGACAACCCGTTGGCGCGCAGGTTGTAGAGCACCTGGCCGTGGGCGGAGCTGCCCTTCGCGACGCCGATCGTCTTGCCCTTCAGGTCCTCGACCGACCTGATCGGCGAGTCCGGCAAGACCAGGATGGCGTCGCTCGTGACGTTGCCCTGCGAGCTCGCCACCGCCGCGATCCTCGCCTTGGCCGCGGCCGCGAAGATCGGCGGCGTGTTGCCCACGCGTCCGATGTGGACACCGCCGGCGGACACCGCCTCCAGCAGTGGCGGGCCGGACGTGAACGTCGCCCACTCGATCTCGTAGGGCAGGTCGTCGAGCAGCCCGGCGGCCGTGAGCAGCGACTTCGAGCCGCCCTTCTGGTCGCCGACCTTCAACGTCACCTTCGCCAGCTCGTCGGCGCTCACCGGCGAGGGCACCGCGGCCTTCGGCGTGGCGGGGGACGTGCCGCAGGCCGCCAGTGCCAGGAGGGCGGCGACGAGCGGGATCACCTTACGCATGTTCGGTCACTCCGAGATCGGTCAGCACCCGCGCCCGCACGTCGAGGTGGTCGTCGAGCGCGCGGGGACGCGGATGGGTCAGTTCGTGTTCGGCGACGATGACGCCGCCGTCGAGGATCAGCGCGCGGTCGGCGAGCAGCAGCGCCTCGTCGACGTCGTGCGTGACGAGCAGGACGCTCGGCCGGTGGCGCTGCCACAGGTCGGCCACCAGCGCGTGCATGGCGAGCCGGGTCAGCGCGTCCAGCGCGCCGAACGGTTCGTCGAGCAGGAGCAGGTCCGGTTCGCGGACCAGCGCCCTGGCGAGGTTGAGCCGTTGCGCCTCGCCGCCGGAGAGCGTGCGCGGCCACGCGTCCGCGAGGTCGGCCAGCCGGACCTCGGCGAGCGCCTTCTCCGCGAGCGCCCGGTCGCCGCCCCGGCCGCGCAGCCCGAGCACCACGTTCCGCCAGACCTTCCGCCACGGCAGCAACCTCGGCTGCTGGAACGCGACCGACACGGTGCCCGGCACCGCGACCGTACCGTCCACATCGGAGTCGAGCCCGGCGAGCACCCGCAGCAGCGTCGACTTGCCGGAGCCGCTGCGGCCCAGCAGGGCCACGAACTCCCCCGGTGCGATGTCGAGGTCGAGGCCGGACAGCACGGTCCGCGCCCCGAACCGCTTGGTGAGACCGCGGACGGTCAGCCCTTCCGCCACCGCAGCGCCCTCCTCTCGATCAGCCGCACCAGCGCGTCGGTGACGAGCCCGAGCACGGCGTAGACGATCAGCCCCACGACGATCACGTCGGTGCGCAGGAACTCGCGGGCGTTGTTGATGAGGTAGCCCAGCCCGGCGTCGGCGTTGACGGTCTCGCCGACGATCAGCGCGAGCCACGCGATGCCGAGCGACTGCCGCAGCCCGACGAGCGTCTGCGGCACCGCCGACGGCAGCACCACGTGCCACAGCCGTTCCCACCGCGTGAAGCCGAGCGCGGTGGTGGCCTCGACGAGCTGGTCGTCGACGTTGCGGATGCCGGAGTGCACGTTGAGGTAGAGCGGGAACGCGACACCCAGCGCGACCAGGATGATCTTGGGTTGCTCCCCGATGCCGAACCACAGGATGAACAGCGGGATCAGCCCGAGGAACGGCAGCGTGCGCAGCATCTGCACGGGTGGGTCGATGAGCACGTCGCCCCACTTCGACAGGCCCGCGACGACCCCGAGGAGGACGGCTACGGACGCGCCGATCAGGAAGCCGAGCCCGACCCGGCCGATCGACACGGCGAACGCGTCGCCCAGCTCACCGGACCGGGCCGTCTCGAGCCCCGCCTGGAGCACCGTCCACGGCGAGCTGAGCTTGTCGGGCGGCACGAGCCCGGTCGCCGACGACACCTGCCACAGCGCGATCAGGGCGATGGGGCTGAGCCATCGCCGCAGGTCGGGTAGCCCGCGGCGGCGCCGGGCCGCGGGTGCCACCGGCGCCGCGACCCGTTCCAGGAGTTCCACAGTGGACACTACGTGCTCCATCCAGGCATGCCGGAACAGCGCGGCAGGACGTTGCCGCGCACGGGGATGGGGGAAGACGGGCTAGCGGGTCACCGGCGACATGCCTGCGCGCAGACCCGGGCGAAGTCGACGTGTCGCCGCTTGGTCAGCGCAGGGCTCATGCCCATCATCGGAACACCCGGCGGGTGCTGCGGTCAACGATGTGGAAGAAGAGTCCACAACGTGGAAAGGATCAGCCGGCGCGCGCGGCGACCCACGCGTCGTACTCGGTGTTGTCCGGCGGCGTGGCGGCGATGACGCCGTCGAGGAGGGTGCGCGCGGTCGACAGCCCGTCGATGGCGACGGTGATGCGGTCGCGTTCCTTCCGCAGGTGCGGCAACAGCTCGGGGCAGCCGGGCGCGAGCCCGTCGCCGGTGTCGACCATGCACGGCAGGACCTCGCGGATGAACGCCGTGTTCAGCCCGGCGGCGAGCAGCATCTGCACGTGCCGCACGACGTCCACATCGGACTCCGCGTACACGCGGTAGCCGGCTGGGGTGCGGGTCGGCGCGAGCAGCCCCTGCTCCTCGTAGTAGCGCAGCGACCGTTCGCTGACCCCGGTCCGCTTCGCGAGCTCCCCGATCCGCATGACTTGACCTTAACACCGGTGTCAGGCTTTAGCGTCGCGCTCATGACCGAAGCAATCACCGTCCTGGGCCTCGGCCCCATGGGACATGCGCTGGCAGCGGCCTTCGCGAAGGCGGGACACCCGACCACGACCTGGACCCGGACCGCGACCAGACCGACCCCGCCCGGCACCACGCGCGCGGCGTCGGTCGCCGAGGCGGTGGCGGCGAGCCCGCTGACCGTGGTGTGCCTGATCGACTACGCCGCGACCCGCGCGGTGCTGGCGCAGGCCACCGACGAGCTGAAGGGCCGCCACCTGGTCGTGCTGACCAGCGGCTCTCCCGAGTCGGCGCGCGCGCTGGCGGCGTGGGCGGCCGACCACGGCATCACCTACACCGACGGCGCGATCATGACCCCGGTCGACTCCATCGGCACCGACGCCGCCGCGGTGCTCCACAGTGGACAGCAGGTGGACATGGCCGCGCTGGGTGGCACGCAGCGGTACCTGGGCGAGGACCCGGGCAGGGCGGCGGGCTACGACGTCGCGCTGCTCGACCTGTTCTGGACGTCGGTCGCCGGGGTGGTGCACGCGTTCGCCATGGCACGCGCGGAGAACATCCCGGCGACCGAGCTGGCGCCGCTGGCCAAGGGCATCGGCACGCTGATCCCGTGGGTGATCGACGAGATCGGCGAGCGCGTCGAGGCGGACCGGCACGACGACGGGTCGTCGAACATCGCCTCCGCCGCGGCGGGCATGGCCCACATCATCGAGACGGCGCAGGCCCGCGGGATCGACGCGAGCGTCATGCGGGCCGCGCACGCGCTGGCCACCCGCGCCATCGAGGCCGGGCACGGCGCCGACGAGGTCTCCCGGCTGACCGTGGAACTGGAGCGGGCAGCGCGTTCGTGACCCGATCCCCTCCCGGTTAGGGTGACCTAACACCTGGAGGGGGATCATGACAGCACTGACCGGCGGAGGGCTGCTCCTCCGCTCGTTCCGGCGGCACCGGGGCAGGCTGGCGGCGTCGACCGCCCTCCTGTGCGGGCACCAGGCCGCCGAGACGCTCGTCCCCGTGCTGATCGGGGTGACGATCGACCAGGCCGTGAGCACCGGCGACACCGGCCGGATCCTGCTGTGGCTGGCGGTGCTGGCCGCCCTCTTCGCCGGTCTGACGCTGTGCTGGCGGTTCGGCGCGCGGCTCGGGGTGGTGGCGCAGCAGCGGGAGACCCACCAGCTCCGCATCGAGGTGGTCGCGCGGGTGCTCGACCCGCGCGGCCACCGCACCGGCCTGCGTGCCGGCGAGATCATGCAGGTCGCGACGTCCGACGCCGAGAAGTCGATGTACGCCATGCACGCGATCGCGCTGGTGCCCGCCGCGATCACCGCGCTCGCCGTGGCCGCCGTGTCACTGCTGACGATCCACGTCCCGCTCGGGCTGGCCGTGCTGATCGGCGTGCCGGTGGTGGTCGCGGCGGTGCAGGTGCTCGGCCCGCTGCTCACCCGCCGGGCCGCGGCCGCGCAGGAGGCCGCGGGGCACACGACCGCGCTCGCGACCGACCTCGTGCGTGGCGTCCGCGCGCTGCGGGGCATCGGCGCGCAGGACAGCGCCGCCGGCGCGTACCGCCGCTCGAGCCGCACCACGCTGCGGGCGAGCCTGCGGGCCGCCACCACGAACGGCGTGTACCAGGGCACGTCGGCCGCGGTCAGCGGGTTGTTCCTCGCCGCGGTGGCGGGGTTCGCGGGCTGGCTCGCGGTCGACGGCACGCTCACCATCGGCGAGCTGATCACGGTCGTCGGGCTGGCGCAGTTCATCGCCGAGCCGGTGCGGCTGCTCGCCACCGCGGGCCAGATGCTCGCGAACGCCCGCGCGTCGGCGAACCGGGTGGCCGCGTTGCTGTCCGCGCCCACGGTGCTGCGGCCCGGCACGGTCGCCGGTCCGCTGCCCGACCGGGGTGTGCGGCTCGACGGCGTCACCTACCGCACGCTGACCGGGCTCGACCTCACCGTCGGGCCCGGCGAGATCGTCGGCGTCGTCGGGTACGAGCAGCGCGACTGCGACGCGCTCGTCGACCTGCTGTCCGGGGTGGTGCCGCCGGAGGACTACGCGGGCACGATCACGGTCGGCGGGGTGCCCGCGCCCGACCTGGACCTCGCGACGGGACGGCGCGAGGTGCTGGTGGAGCACCACGACGTGGCGTTGTTCGAGGGCACGCTGCGGTCGAACCTCATGGCCGGCGACCCGGCGGCGGCGCTGCGCGCGGCCGCGGCGGAGGACATCGTGGCCGCGCACCCCGACGGGCTCGACCACCCGGTCACCGACCGCGGCACGACGTTGTCCGGCGGGCAGCGGCAGCGCATCGGGCTCGCCCGCGCGCTCGCGGCGGCGCCGCCCGTGCTGGTGCTGCGCGACCCGACGACCGCCGTCGACGCGATGACCGAGGAGCGGATCGCCCACGGCATCGCTGAGCTGCGCCGCGACGCGAGCACCGTGCTGATCACGGCCAGCCCGGCGCTGCTGGCGATCGCCGACCGGGTCGTGGTGATCGCGGACGGCCGGGTCGTCACGGCCGGCACGCACGGCACGCTGTCCGAAGTGGACGAACGCTACCGGGAGGCGGTCCTGCGATGACCGACCTGCTCCCGATCGCTTCCGCGCGGCGGACCGCGGCCGCGCTGTGGACCGAGATCCGTGCGCTGCCCGTGCTGAGCGTCGTCACCGCGATCACCGCCGTCGCCGCCGCCGCGGCCGGGCTGGTCGCGCCGTGGGTGCTCGGCGACCTCGTCGACGACATCGCGGCGGGCGCGGACCGCGGCGACGTGCTCACCTCGGCCGCCGTCATCGGCGCCGCCGCGCTGCTGGTCGGCGTGCTGACCGGCCTGTCCGCGACGCTGATCTCCCGGCTGGGCGAGACGGTCCTCGCGCGGCTGCGTGAGCGGGTCCTCGACCGCACGCTGCACCTGCCCGCCGCGACCCTCGACAAGGTCAAGTCCGGTGACCTGCTGTCGCGGGTCGGCGACGACGTGTCGGTGGTCACGACCGCGATCGGCCAGACCGGGCCGACCCTCGCCGCCGCGCTGCTGACCGTCGTGCTCACCGCGGGCGGCATGTTCGCGCTCGACTGGCGGCTCGGGCTCGCCGGGCTCGTGGCCGCGCCGTTCTACGTGCTCGCGGTCCGCTGGTACCTACCGCGCTCGGGTCCCTTCTACGCCGAGGAAAGGGTCGCGATCGGCGACCGCGCGCAGGCCATGGTGTCCGCGCTGCAGGCGGCGCCGACCGTGCGCTCCTACCGGCTCGAGGAGGCGCACACCGGCGCGATCAACGACCGGTCGCGTGCCGCGATGGACCTGTCGATCGGCGTGTTCCGGCTGTTCACCCGGCTCGTGGCGCGGATGAACCGGGCCGAGTTCCTCGGGCTGGCCGCGATCCTCGCGGCCGGGTTCGTCCTGGTGCGCGCGGACCTCGTGACCGTCGGCGCGACGACCGCGGCCGCGCTGTACTTCCACCGGTTGTTCAACCCGGTCGGCGCGCTGATCATGGAGTTCGACGAGGTGCAGGCGGCGGGTGCGAGCCTCGCGCGGCTCGTCGGCGTCGCGGACCTCGACCCGCCGCGGACACCGGAGCGGGTGCGGGAGCCCGCGGACGGGACGCTCGTGCTGACCGGGATCGCCCACCGCTACGACGGTCCGCTCGTGCTGGACGACGTGTCGGTGACCGTGCCCGCCGGGACGCGGCTCGCGGTCGTCGGCGCGAGCGGCGCGGGCAAGACGACGCTCGCCGGCATCGCGGCCGGGTTGCTGGAGCAGGAACGCGGCACGGTCACGCTCGGCGGTGTGCCGGTCACCGAGCTGGACCGGACCCGGCACGTGGCGATGCTGAGCCAGGAGGTGCACGTGTTCTCCGGGCCGCTGGTCGAGGACCTGCGGCTCGCGAAGCCGTCCGCCACGGCGGAGGAGGTGTGGGCCGCGCTCGCGCTGGTCGGCGCCGATGGCTGGGCGCGGGCGCTGGAGTCCGGAGTGGACACCGTGGTCGGCGAGAGCGCGCACGCGCTGACGGCGGCGCAGGCGCAGCAGGTGGCGCTGGCGCGCCTGGTGCTGGCCGACCCGACGGTCGCGATCCTCGACGAGGCCACGGCGGAGGCGGGCAGCGCGGGCGCGCGTGACCTGGAGCGGGCGGCACTCGCGGCGACCGAGGGGCGCACCACGGTGATCGTCGCGCACCGGCTGACGCAGGCGGTGATGGCGGACCGGATACTGGTGCTGGACAACGGGAAGGTGGTCGAGAGCGGGACGCACGACGAGCTGGTCGCCGCGGGCGGCCGGTACGCGGAGCTGTGGCGTTCGTGGCATGTTGCCGACCAGGATGTCCAGCGGTAGCTTGACCCGGTTGAATGCGCTTACACCCGGGAGCGGAGCGACGGAGCGGGCCCCGTCTGGACTGAGGAGCGCGCGCAGGCGCGCCAGCGCCGAGCACGCGACGAGGGAAGACGGGGTCTTAGCGGAGGAGCGAAGCGACCCATTGAATACGGGAGGATACGTGGCGGTACCGACGGTGTACGACGTCGCGGAGAAGGCGAACGTCTCGATCGCGACCGTGTCCCGCGTGTACCGCAACCCCGACACGGTCCGCGAGCAGACGCGGGACCGGGTGCTGGCCGCCGCGCGTGAGCTGGGGTACGTGCCGAGCGGCAACGCCCGCGGCCTCGCGTCCCGCAGCACCGGCGTGCTCGGCCTGTGCTTCCCCGACTACGCCGACCCCGAACTCGAGGACGACGACTCCGAGCAGACCCTCTACGCCGACGAGATCACCCGCGGCATGGAGCGCGCGGCGCGGCGCAACGGGTACGCGCTGCTGATCGCCGCGTCGCTGGCGGGCGGGCCGGAGAGCCTCGTCGCGTCGGTCGCCGGGCGGGTGGACGGGTTCGCGGTGCTCGCGCGGACCGTGGCCACCGAGGACCTGGAGCTGATGTCACGGCGGCTGCCGGTCGTCATGATCGCCGGGCCCCGGGAGATCGACCACCTCGACCACCTGGAGGTCGCGAACCTCGACGGCGAGTTCGAGCTGACCACGCACCTGATCGCCGACCACGGGCTGCGCAGCCTGGCGTTCGTCGGCGGGGGTGACGACTCGCCGGACGCGCGGGCCCGCTTCGCCGGGTTCCAGCGAGCGTTGCGCGCCGCGAAGCTGCCGGTGCCCGGCGAGCCGGACGCCAGGGGCGACTTCACCCAGGCCGGTGGCCGCGAGGCGACCCGCCGCCTGCTCGAACGGGGGGCGCCGCCGCGGGCGCTGGTGTTCGCGAACGACCAGATGGCCATCGGCGGGCTCGACGTGCTGGAGCGGGAGGGCGTGCGGGTGCCGCGGGACATGGCGGTCGTCGGGTTCGACGGCATCCCGCTCGGCCGGGTCGTGCGGCCCAGCCTGACGACCGTGACCCAGCCGATGCGCCGGCTCGGCGAGAAGGCGGTGGAGATGCTGGTCGAGCGCCTGGCCGACCCGGACCGCGAGCCCCGCTCGGAGATGCTGCCGGTCACGCAGACCCGGCGCGCGAGCTGCGGCTGCCCGGAGCCCCCGCCCCGCTGATCTTCCCCGCCACCCTTGCGGGGGTTCTGCGCGCCACCTAGTGTATGCGCTTACAGACAGCGCTTACATCGCCAAGGGGGCCGATCGTGACCGACACGACCGCACGCCAGGACTGGGAGCAGCGCATCGGCCTGCCGAGTGACCAGCCGCTGACCGGCATCGGCGAGCTGCCGCCGCCGTCCGGGCTCACGGCCACCTCCGGCACCGCGCTCGTCCACCTGGAGTGGGCGCCGGTCGACGGCGCGCTCGGCTACCTCGTGCACCGCGCCACCAGCGCGGACGGCCCGTTCACCCCGCTCGACCACCTCGGCGGCGACGTGCTCGCGGTCCCGCACCCGCCGTACGCGGACACCATGGTCGAGCCCGGCACGACGTACCACTACAAGGTCGCCACCTGGAGCGACAGCGGCGCGGGCGCGCTGTCGGACGCCGTCTCCTGCGCGCCGGGCGACGGGACCGGCACGGTCACCGTGTCCGTCGACGCGGCCGCGGAGCCGCGGCCGCTGCCGGACGTGTGGCGCCGCATGATCGGCGCCGAGCACTTCTCGCTGCTGATCTGGGACAAGCCCGGCCCCGGCGGGTCGGACGTCGCGGCCGAGTACGCCGAGGCGCTGCGGATCATGAAGGACGAGCTCGGCGTCCGCTCGGTCCGCGCCCACGGCACGTTCCTGCCCGAGACCGTCACGGTCAACGCCGACGGCAGCTTCGACTTCTCCGGCCTGGACGAGGTGTACGACCGCTTCCTCGCCACCGGGCTGAAGCCGGTCGTCGAGTTGTCCTTCATCCCCAAGGAACTCACCGCGGACCCCGACTACACGGTCTTCGAGTACCGCGCGCAGGTGTCGGTGCCGCGCGAGTGGGAGCGCTGGGGCGACCTGGTGCGCGCGCTGACCGTCCACCTCCGCGAGCGCTACGGCGCCGACGAGGTCGCGACCTGGGAGTTCGAGGTCTGGAACGAGGCCAACCTCGAGGTGTTCTGGAACGGCACGCAGGACGACTACCACCGGCTGTACGAGATCGCGGTGCGTGAGATCAAGGCGGTCGACGAGCGCATCCGCGTCGGCGGCCCGTCGTCGGCCGCGGCGGGCTGGGTCGGCGCGCTGCTGGAGTACTGCCGCGAGCACGACGTGCCGGTCGACTTCGTCTCCACCCACACCTACGGCAACGCCCCGCTGGACATGCGGCCGCTGACCAGGTCGTTCGCGCACGCGACCGGCAAGCCGGAGCCGGAGATCCTGTGGACGGAGTGGGGGGTCACGCCGACGCACTTCCACCGCGTCAGCGACTCGGTGTTCTCCGCGCCGTTCGTGTTGCACGGCATGAAGAGCGCGCTCGCGTCGACCGACTGCCTCGCGTACTGGGTGTGCTCCGACCAGTTCGAGGAGCTGGGCTGGCCGCCGAAGCTGCTGCACGGCGGGTTCGGCCTGCTGACCGTCGGCAACCTGCGCAAGCCGCGGTTCTGGGCGCTGTACCTGCTGTCCCGGCTCGCGGGCGGCCGCGTGCCCGCGACGTGCACCGGTGACGGCGGCGAGTCGCTCGTCGAGGCGCTCGCGACCCGCGGCGAGGACGGCGTGGACGTGCTGGTGTGGAACGGAACCCTCGACCAGTCCAAGGTAGACGGCTCGGCGGACCTGGCCCGCGCGGTGACGGTGACGGTGTCCGGGCTCGAACCCGGGACGTACGCGGTCGAGTCCGCGCGCGTCGACGAGGAGCACGCCAACATCGGTCGCGTGTGGCGGGAACTCTCCGGCGCGGACTGGCCGACCGAGGAGCAGTGGGCCACGTTGCGCTCCTCCGACACCCTCCCGATCGAGTACCTTGCGAAGGTGGCGGTCGGCGACGACGGGGTCGCGTCGGTCGCCGTCGAGCTGCCCATGCCCGGGATCCGGTCGCTGCGACTGACCCGGCAGTGACGCGAGGAGTGTTCATGGCCGTGCCGGCTTGGCTTTCCGACGCCGTGCTGTACCAGATCTACCCGCAGAGCTACGCCGACTCCAACGGCGACGGCATCGGCGACCTGAACGGTGTCGAGTCCAAACTGGACTACCTGGCGTGGCTGGGCGTGAACACGATCTGGCTCAACCCGTGCTTCGCCTCCCCCATGCGCGACGCCGGGTACGACGTGTCCGACTACTACGCGATCGACCCGCGCTACGGCAGCCGCGACGACCTGGCGAAGCTCGTGGACTCCGCGTCCCGCAAGGGCATCCGGGTGCTGCTCGACCTGGTCGCCGGGCACACGTCCGATCAGCACGAGTGGTTCGTCCGGTCGGCGGACGACCCGGCCGACCACCGGTACGTGTGGGCGGACCGGCAGGCGCCGGGTTTCCAGCCCTCACCCGGCCGCCGCGAAGGGTTCTACCTGCCGAACTTCTTCCCCGTGCAGCCCGCGCTGAACTTCGGGTACGGCCGGATGGACCCGGACGAGCCGTGGCGGCAGCCCGTCGACGCGCCGGGGCCGATGGCGAACCGGCAGGCGCTGCGCGACATCATGAACTACTGGCTGCAGACCGGTGTTGCCGGTTTCCGCGTGGACATGGCGTCGTCGCTGGTGAAGGACGACCCGGGCAAGAAGGAGACCGCGGCGCTGTGGCGTGAGCTGCGCGGGTGGCTCGACCACGCGCACCCGGAGGCCGCGTTGTTCAGCGAGTGGGCGCAGCCGCAGGTGTCGGTGCCGGCCGGGTTCCACGCGGACTTCTTCCTGCACTTCGGGTCGAGCCAGGCGTACCGGTCGCTGTTCCACAACGGCGTCGTGTACGACAGCACGTACCGGACGCGGCCGTGCTACTTCGACCCGTCCGGCGCGGGCAGCATCTTCGACTTCCTCGCGGAGTGGGCGACGGCGACGAGCGTGATCGGCGACGGCGGCCACATCGTGCTGCCGACCGCGAACCACGACTTCCCCCGGCTGGTGGCGGGTGTGCGCAACGCGGACCACGCGCGTTCCGCGATGGTGTTCATCCTGACGTGGCCGACGCTGCCCGCGATCTACTACGGCGACGAGATCGGCATGCAGTACCAGCCGGGTCTGCCCGACCTGGAGGGCAGCGTGCTCGGTGGCATCCGCGCCGGGTACAACCGCGCCGGGTCACGCACGCCGATGCAGTGGGAGAAAGCGGATCCCGAGGTGACGTACCTGCCGCCGGACCCGTCCCCGACCCGGCCGAACGTGGCGGACGCCCAGCAGGACCCGGACTCGCTGCTGAACCTGGTGCGTGAGCTGATCGCGTTGCGCAAGTCGGACCCGGCGTTCGGGCCGTCCGGCGACGTGGAGATCCTCAACCCGGGATACCCGTTCGTGTACCGGCGCGG
Organism: Actinophytocola sp. KF-1; assembly: GCF_054661535.1. Lineage (NCBI taxonomy): Bacteria > Bacillati > Actinomycetota > Actinomycetes > Pseudonocardiales > Pseudonocardiaceae > Actinophytocola > Actinophytocola sp. KF-1. The sequence continues at coordinate 159,855 of NZ_BAAFVK010000017.1, forward strand.
CGGCAAGTACACGGTGGCGGTGAACCCGGCGTTCGAGGCGTTCACCACGGACATCCCGATCCCGGGCACCCAGGTGCTGGGCCGGGGCGTGACCCTCGACGACGGGCGCCTGCGGATCGAGGGCTTCAGCTACGCGGTGTTCGCCGACTGACACGTCGTGCGGCACGCGGTCGGGCTCATGCCGTGGAACCGCTTGAAGGCGGAGCTGAACCCGAACGCGTCCGCGTAACCGACCTGCCGGGCCACCGCGGCGACCGTCGCGGTGGTCCCGGTCAGCAGGTCGGTGGCCAGCGTCATGCGCCAGTCGGTGAGGTAGGTCAGCGGCGGCGTGCCGACGAGCCGCGTGAACCGGGTGGCGAGCGTCGTGCGGGACACCCCGGCGACGCGGGCGAGCGCGGCGAGCGTCCACGGCTTCTCCGGTGACTCGTGCATCGCACGCAGCGCGGGCCCGACCGTCTCGTCGCCCAGGGCGTGGAACCAGCCGGGCGCGTCGGTCCGGTCGAACCACGAGCGCAGCGTGCACACGAGGAGCCAGTCGACGAGCCGGTCGAGCACGACCTGCTTCGCGGGGCCCCGCACGTCGAGGAAGTCGCGCAGGGACGCGCACCCGTCACCGTCGTCGGGCACGACGAGCACGGGTGGGAGGACGCTGAGCAGCCGCCGGGAGACGGTGTCGTAGCTGCCGGTCAGCACCACCGCCGAGGCGTCACCGTCCGCGGTGGCCGCGCCCCGGACGATGGCGGTCTCGCCGACACGCACGGTCGTGTCGCCGACGCGTCCCTCGCCCCGCAGCGGCGCGAACAGCGTCAGCCCGTCGGTGAAGGGCAACGTCCACGGTGGCGACAGCTCGATGCGCTCGAGGCAGGCGCCGTTCGCGCGCACGCCCCGGAGCAGGTCGTCGAACGGGTCCATGACCTTCACGATAACCGCGGACGATCGGACATGACGGACGTACGCCGCGCCATGGCCCGCGTCGGCGCGCGCGGGTTGACTGCCGGTATGACGACGACAGTGGTTCTCGGCGGCACAGGCAAGACGGGGCGACGGCTGGTGGCGGCCTTGCGGGGGACACCGGTGCGGGCGGTGTCACGTTCGACGGAGGTGCGGTTCGACTGGGCTGTGCCGGACACGTGGGCGGATGCCCTGGCGGGTGCGTCTGCCGTGTACCTGGTGGCCCCCGCCGACCCCGGGCCGGTCGAGGTGTTCGTGAAACAGGCGACGGCCGCCGGCGTCCGGCGGTTCGTCGTGCTGTCGGGCCGCGGGATCGACAAGGTCCGGGGGTTCGCCGGCATGCGGGCGGCGGAGGAGGCGGTGCGGGCGTCCGACGCGGAGTGGACGATCCTGCGGGCGAACAACTTCAACCAGAACTTCGACGAGGACCTGTGGCACGCACCGCTGGTGGCGGGCAGGCTGGCGCTGCCGATGGGCGCGGTGCCGGAGCCGTTCGTCGACGTGCAGGACGTCGCCGAGGTGGCCGCGGCCGTGCTCAGGTCCGGCGGGCACCACGGCCGCGTGTACGACCTGTCGGGCCCGCGCCTGACGTTCGGCGAAGCGGTGGCGACGATCGCGGCGGCGGCCGGACGCGAGATCCGGTACGAGGAGCTGACGCCGTCGCAGTACCGCGACGAGCTGCGAGCCGAAGGGCTGCCGGAGGAAGCCGTGGAGGACCTGGACGCGATGTTCGCCGCGATGCGGGCCGGGCATCTGTCGTCGCCCGGGGACGGGGTGCGGCAGGTACTCGGGCGGGACCCGATCGCTTTCGCGGACTACGCGGCCAAGGCGGCCGCGGCGGGTGCGTGGTCGGCCGGCTGAGGCGCGCGGCCGGGAGCTGTCTTGAAAGGCGCGTCAAGGACGCTGCCGGTGTCCTGGAAAGGCGCATTCAAGACGTTCCCGGTGTCCTGGAAAGGCGCGTTCATGTCGCCCAGCGTCCTGAACGCGCCGTTCAGGCGAGCCGACTGTCCTCAACGCGCCTTTCAGGACACCACCGCCGGCCGTGCGTGCCTGGTCCACGCAGCGGTCCGGGCGCGCGCATGACGCCGCGAACTCATCCGCAGCCAACAAGACCGCCAGGGCCGTCCTGTCCTGAAAGGCGCGTTCAGGACACTGCCGATGTCGACTGTCCTCAACGCGCCTTTTAGGACACCACCGTCGGCCGTGCGTGCCTGGTCCACGCAGCGGACCGGGCGCGCGCATGACGCGTCTTGGGCCACCAGGGCCGTCGCGGCTGAAAGCGCGCCTTCCTGAGCGGGCACCTCGCGAAGGGCACGTTCGCCCCGCGGAAGGTCTCAGCCGCCGGGACCCCCGGCGGCCTCCGGCCCCCGGTTTCCAGCGTACGGCAAGGCACCGACAACAATCGCGCGCCGCGGGGTCGTCTGTGGACAACCCGACGACCTGTGGACAACCGCGGGCGCGCGGGGCGAGACTGTCGGTGGTCGGCGTTACGCTGGTGATCGGGGGGCCGGCGGCCGCGCCCCGCCAGGCAGCGCGTCCAGCAGTGTCCTCGTGTACGGGGCCTGTGCGTTGCGGATCACCTCCACCGTGGGCCCGTCCTCCACCACCCTGCCCTCGTTCAGCACCAGCACCTCGTCCGCGAGCAGCCGCGCCGACAGCAGGTCGTGCGTGATGTACAGCATCGCCAGGTCGCGGTCGTGCACCAGCCGGTCCAGCAACTCGACGATCTCCGCGCGGATGGACACGTCCAGCATGGAGATCGGCTCGTCGGCGACGAGGACCGCCGGTTCCGGGGCCAGTGCCCGCGCGACCACCACGCGCTGGCGCTGCCCGCCCGACAGCTGGTGCGGGTACCGGTCCAGGAACGCCGGGGACAGGCCCACGGTGTCCATCAACGCGGGCAGGCGGTCCTGTGCGTCCTTTTCGGACAGTCCGAGGTGGTTGCGCAGCGGGCGGACCAGCGTCTGCCGCACGGTGCGCACCGGGTTCAGCGCCGCGAACGGGTCCTGGAACACCAGCTGCACGTCCTTGCGGTACCGGCGCAACGCGCGGCCACGCAGCCGGTGCACCGCCACCTCGCCGAACATCACCGACCCGCTGTCCGGGCGTTCGATGCCGGTGATCAGCTTCGCGATGGTCGACTTGCCGCTACCGCTCTGACCGACCAGCGCGGTGACCCGGCCGCGGCGCAACGTGAACGACACGTCGTCCACCGCGGCCACCGACGTGCGGCGCCTTGTGTACGTCTTGTGCACGCCGGTCATCGTCAGCGCAGGCGACGCGTCCGCCAGGGGCCGGGCCGAGCGGACGAACGTCGAGTTCGCGAAGTCGGCCTTCGTGCCCGGCACCACGTGGCACGCGACCACCCCGTCGCCCACCGGGCGCAGTGGCGGCGGCTCGGACGCGCACGTGGGCAGCGCCACCGGGCACCGGTCCACGAACAGGCAGCCCTCGTACGACCTCGACAGGTCCGGCGGGCGGCCCGGGATGTACGTGACGTCCACGGTCTCGGCACGCGGGTCGGCGTGGCTGCCCAGCAACCCGCGCGAGTACGGGTGCAGCATCTCCCCCGCGGGCCGCGACTCCACAACGGACCCCGCGTACATCACCATCACGCGGTCCGCGATCTCCATCACCGTGCCGAGGTCGTGGCTGATCAGCAGCACCGCGAAGCCCTGCGCGCGCTGCAACGTCCTGACACTGTCCATGATGGACTTCTGCACCACCACGTCGAGCCCGGTCGTCGGCTCGTCCAGGACCACCAGCTTGGGCCGCAGCGCCAGCGCGAGGGCGAGCGCCACTCGCTGCTTCATGCCACCGGACAGCTCGTGCGGGTGGAACCGCATGTACGACGGGTCGATCAGCACCATCTCCAGCAGCTCCGCCGTGCGGGACCGGATCTCCGCCGCCGACAGCGAAGTGTGCGTGCGGAACATGTCCCGGAACTGCGCCTCGACCGTCAGCACCGGGTTCAGCGAGTTCATGGACGACTGGAACACCGTCGACAGCGCACGCCACCGCAGCGGCCGCAGCGCGTTCTCGTCCAGGGTGGTGATGTCCGTGCCGTCGAAGCGGATCGTGCCGCCCGTGATGTGTGCCGGCGGGTCGAGCAACCGCAGCAGCGCACTGCCCAATGTGGACTTGCCGCAGCCCGACTCGCCGAGCAGGCCGACGCATTCGCCCTCGGCCATCGAGAAGCTCACGTTCCGCACGGCGCGCGTCGGCGGGGTGCGGCTCGTCCGGTACGTCACCGACAGGTCCGAGACCTCCAGCAGGGACACGTCACTCCTCCCGCAGCGCCGGGTTGCTCAGCGCGTCCACGCCGAAGTTGATCAGGGTCATGGCGGTCACGAGCATCGTCAGCGCCAGCCCGGACGCGATGAGCCACGCCCACTGGCCGGTGAGAAGCGCCCCGCTGTTGTCGGCCCAGTACAGCATCGTGCCCCAGCTGATCGTGGTCGGGTCGCCGAGGCCGAGGAACTCCAGCCCCGCCTCGGCGCCGATCGCCGCGGTGGCCGCGCCCATGAAGCCGACCACCACCAGCGAGGTCATGTTGGGCATGATCTCGCGGAACACGATCCGCATCGGGCCGTCGCCCGCGAGCTTCGCCGCGGTCACGTAGTCCCTGGTGCGCAACGTGATGATCTGCGCGCGCTTGATCTTCGCGCCGTACGCCCAGCCGGTCACGCTGATCACGAAGATGATCAGCCACACGCCGCGGACCGGCGCGTACGCGGCCAGCGTGATCATCAGCGGCAGCACCGGGATCACGAGCGCGAGGTTCGTCAGACCGGAGAGGAACTCGTCGACCCAGCCACGCAGGTACCCGGCGGTCATGCCGATCAGCAGCGCGATGATCGTCGAGAACACGCCGGCGACGAGCCCGACCAGCAGCGACGTGCGCGCACCGTGGACCAGCTGCGAGAACACGTCCTGGCCCTGCTGCGTCGTGCCGAGCCAGTGCTCGCCACCCGCCGGGAGCGACGCCGCGAACTCCGTCGACTCCGGGTCGTACGGCGCGAGCACCGGCGCGAACACCGCCGCCAGCACGAACACCGACAGCAGCACCACGCCGACGCGGGACTTCCGGTTGGCCCACAGGATCCGCAACCACTGCGGCACGCGAGAAGGCCGGGTCAGGATCTCCACCGTCATGACGCCCCCTCGCAGGCTCCGGGGCGTCGCAGCGCCCGATGGTTGGCTCCGCTCACGCCGCCTCCTTCCGCACGCGCGGGTCCAGCACGCCGAGCAGGAAGTCCGCCAGCAGGTTGGCGAGCAGCACGCCGATCGTGATGAACAGGAACAGCGCCTGCATCAGCGGGTAGTCGCGCGCGCCGACCGCCTCCATCAGCAGCCGCCCGAGCCCCGGGTAGTCGAAGATCGTCTCGACCAGCACGGTGCCGCCGAGGATGCCGCCCAGCGCGAGCGCGAACCCGGTCACGTTCGGCAGGACCGCGACCCGCGCGCCGTACATCAACGCGACCCGCCGCACCCGCAGCCCCTTCGCCCGCGCGAGCCGCGTGTAGTCCTCGCCGAGCGACTGCACCATGTTGTTGCGCATCCCGATGATCCACCCGGCGGGCGCGGTGACCAGGATGGACAGTGCGGGCAGGATGCCGTGGTAGACGGCGTCCCCGACGAACGCCCACGACCACGACGGCTCCACGTCCATCGAGTAGCCGCCCGCGTTCGGGAACCAGTTCGCCACGAACGCCAGCAGGTACAGCAGCAGCAGCGCGATCCAGAAGAACGGCAGCGAGCCGACGAACTGCGAGCCGAGCGTCACGAACGAGTCGAACCGCGAGTTGCGGCGCCACGCCGCGAACGCGCCCAGCACCGTGCCGATCACGAACCCGAGCACCTGTGTGACGCCGACCAGCACCAGCGTCCACGGCAGCGCCTCGCCGATCATGTGCGTGACCGGGTAGGGGAAGTACGTGTAGCTGACGCCGAAGTCGCCGCGCAGCAGGCTGCCGAGGTAGTCCCAGTACTGCTGCAGCAGGGACTCGTCCGGCACACCGAGCATGAGCCGCACCGCCCGGATCTGGTCCGGGTCGACGGGCCCCTGCCCGGTGAGCTGGCCGACGATGGCCTCCGCCGGGTCCCCCGGCTGCAGCCGGGGGATGACGAAGTTGAGGGTCACCGCCGCCCACAGCGTGACGGCGAAGAACGCCGTGCGGCGGAGGAAGTACCTCATGAGCCCGCGGGACGCAGCCGGGTGATGATCAGCAGGACGTCCGTGGAGCTGGCGTACGGGTCCTCGGCGTTCGGCCACCCGACGACGCGCTTCGTGCGGTACTGGAACCACTTCGCGCCGTACCACAGCGGGATGTTCGGCACCTCGTCGACCATCACCCGCTGCAGCCCGTGCACGGCCTCCTTCTGCGCCTGCTCGTCACCGGCCGACGCGAGCCGGCTCAGCAGCTGGTCGGTCCGCTCGTCGCGCCAGCGCGAGAAGTTCGACACCGCGGGCTTGCCGATGTCGGCGGTCTGGGCGGACGCGAGCGGGTCGGCGAAGTCCTTGTGGATGTTGCAGTCGCCGCCGTACACGCCGAACAGCAGGTCGTAGTTGCCGACCGCGCGGTCCTGGTCGTACGTGGCCTGCTGCGGGGTGGCCACGTCGACCTGGATGCCGAGCTTGCCGAAGTCGGTCTTGACCATCTGCGCGGCCTGGATCCAGTCGCTCCAGCCGGACGGGACCTTGAACTCGAAGGAGAGCGGCTTGCCGTCCCTGCCCAGCCTGCGGTTCTCACCGTCCACCTTGTACCCGGCGTCGTCGAGCGCCTGCTTCGCCTTGTCGACGTCGTAGGCGATCTTGCCGCCGTCGGGGATGTCCGGGTCGAGCCAGTCCTGCTGGTTGGGCAGGATCAGGCCGGTCTGGCTGGCGGTCTCCACGTACCCGAACTGCGCCTTGTCCGCGATGGCCTGGCGGTCGAACGCCGAGGTGAGCGCCCTGCGGAAGGCCACGTCGTCGAACGGGGCCTTGGTGAGGTTCGGGTAGAGGCTGATCACGCCGCCCGGCGCGTACCAGTACTTGTTGTGCTCGGGGTCCTTGGCGACGTAGACCTTCTCGATGTCCGGCACGAACATGGAGTTCATGTCGTACTCGCCGCGCTCCAGCCGCAGCTGGTCGACCTGGCCCTCCGGCGAGTGCGTGAACCGCAGCTCCTTGACCTTGACCTTGTCGGCCTGCCAGTAGTCCGGGTCGCGCTCGAGCACCATCTGCCTGGCGTTGAACGTCTTGACGCGGTACGGGCCGGTGCCGATCGCCTCGTCGTTGGTGAACCGGACCGGGTCGCCCGCCTTCTCCCAGATGTGCTTCGGGACGATCTCGACCTTGGCGACCTTGGAGAACAGCAGCACCGCAGGCGCGGAGAACTCCATGGTGACCGTGTTGCCCTGGCCGGTGACCGACGTCAGGACGGGTCCGACACCCATCAGGTCCAGCGCCGGGTTCGCCTTGATCATCTCGTAGGTGAACACGACGTCGTCGGCCGTGAACGGCTTGCCGTCGTGCCACTTCACGCCCTCGCGCAGCGTGAAGGTCAGTTTCCGCGTGCCCTCCCACTGGTAGGCGGTGGCCAGCCACGGGGTTTCTGCGCAGTTGACACCGTCCACCTGGTACAGCGTCTCGAACGTGAACCCGACGACCGCCTTGTTGGGCGAGAACGGGTTGAAGTTGCGCTGCGGTGACGCGCCGGGCGCGTAGTCACCCAGGTTGATGAAGGGCACCAGGCCGTCCGCCGTGAGCCCTTCCGCCTCGGTCGGACCGGCCGAGCAGGCCGCCGTTCCCACCCCGACCGCGGCGGCCACCACCGCCACGAGAAGACGCCAGCGACGTGCCACGTTGCACCTCCGAGATCGCCTTGTCGCCACCGGTCCCGACCAGTACGGTGACGAATGTAAGCGCATCCTGTATGCGCTTCCATTTGCCGGAGGTTAGCCCTCTACCAGCGACTGCCGCAATAGGCGGGCCCAGCGATCGGGAGCGGAGAGCGTGGTCGACACGGTGCACTACCAGGGCAAGCGAATCGTCGTGGACGGCCGGGACGTCCTGCTGCTGTCCGGCGAGGTCCACTACTTCCGGCTGGCGAGAGACGAGTGGCAGGACCGGCTGGACAAGGCCCGCGCCGCCGGCCTGAACACGATCGCCACCTACATCCCGTGGCTGTGGCACGAGCTGCCCGACGGCACGGTCGACGTGACCGGGCGGACCCGGCCGGAGCGCGACCTCGGCGCGTTCCTGGACCTGTGCCACGAGAACGGTTTCCACGTGATCGCGCGGCCCGGCCCGTTCGTGATGGCGGAGATGAAGAACGAGGGCCTGCCGTACCGCCTCTACCGCGAGCACCCGGAGATCGTGCCGGTCGGGTGGGACGGCACACCGGCGCCGACGCGCACCGTCGACTACCTCGTGCCGGCGTTCCTCGCCGCCGCCCGCGAGTGGTACCGGGCGGTCATGCCGGTGATCGCGGAGCGCCTGCACCACCGCGGCGGCCCGGTCGTCGCGGTGCAGCTGGACAACGAGGTCGGCATGCTCGCGTGGGTCAGCAACTCCCCCGACCTGACCGACCACCTGCTGGCGGACTTCCGCGACTGGCTCGCGAAGCACGACCGCGAGTACCCGTTCACCATGGACTTCCGCGCGCCGGACGACGAGCACGCACCCGCGCTGATGCGGGACCTCGGCGAGTTCATGCGCGACCGGTTCGCCAGGTACTTCCAGGAGTTGCGCTCCTACGCCGAGGAGTGCGGCGTCACCGGCGTGCCGTTCGTGGTGAACATCCACGGCACCGACGGCGGCAAGGCGGAGACGTTCCCCATCGGCATCAGCCAGCTCATGGCGAGCTACGCGGGTGTGCCCGGCATGCTGTCGGGCACCGACCTCTACCTCGGCGAGCTCACCGTCACCAACGCCGCGGACCTGTACCTCGTGAACGCGTTCTGCGACGCCGTGCACGACGGCGACCAGCCGCTCACGTCGATGGAGTTCGAGGCGGGCACCGGCGACTACGGCTCGGACCTGTCCCGCCAGTACGACCCGTCCGCTGTGGACCTGAAGACGCGGATGTGCCTGGCGCAGGGCAACAAACTGCTCAACTACTACCTGTTCGCGGGCGGGGTGAACCCGCCGCTCGACGAGCCCGTCGGCGACGGCAACGACCGGATCGCGTTCACCGGCGAGCGGCACGGGTTCGCGGCGCCGGTCGGCCCGGAGGGTCAGCTGAACCCGGTGTACGGGCCGACGAAACGGGTGCTGCGGGCGGCACGCGCGATCGCGCCGGTGCTCGCGGGCATGTGGGAGGAGCACGACGAGGTCGCGATCGGGTTCGTGCCGGACCACTACCTGACCGAGTACCACTACCCGGGCAGCCGGTCCGTGCGGGCGGTGCTGGACGACGTGGTCGGCACCCGGGGCGCCGGGCCGCGCGGGATCCTCGCGCGGGCCATGCTGCTCGGCGGTTTCCGTTTCGGCGCGGTGAACGTCCAGGGTGGACTCGACCCGGCCACCACCCCGGTGCTGGCCATGGCGGGCACCACGCACCTGCCGGCCGAGGTCCAGCGGACGCTGGCCGCCTACCTCGCCGCGGGCGGCAGGCTGCTGCTCGCGGGGCGGGTCCCGGCACGCGACATGGCAGGGGCGCCGTGCACGGTGCTGCGTGACGCGCTCGGTCTGCGTCCACTCGGGACGGTCCGGGGCACGCCGGAGTTCTTCTCCTCGGTGAGCGCGCACGGCTGGGCGGCGCCGCGGCCGGAGACCCGGGTCGGGTGGGCGGAGCTGTACGAGCCCGCGGCAGGCGACACGGTGCTGCGTGAGCTGTCGACCGGGCACGGCTGCGGGTTCGACGTGCCGATGGGCGCAGGCCGCGCGGTCGTGCTGGCCACCGACTACGAGTGCGACCTCGGCCTGTGGCGGGCGGCGTTCGCGGCGCTCGGCGCGGAACCGGCCCTGCGCCACGACGCGCCGGTCCCCGGCGTCGTGCTGACCACCACCGTGGACGGTGCGGGCGCCCGGATCCTGCACGCGCTCAACGTGTCCGGCTACGACCAGCGCTTCACGGTCACCGAGGCCGGCATGCCGCTGTTCGGCGGCGAGCCGCTGCAGCTGCCCGGCCGCCGCGCCCTGATGCTGCCGCTGGGCGTTGCGGTGGGCGGCATGCGCATCGCGTACGCGACGGCCGAGGTGGTGGCGGCGTCCGACGGCGCGGTCACGTTCCGCACCCCGTCGGGCGAGGCGGTCGTCGCGGTCGACGGCGACATCACGTGCCCCGGCGCGGAGGTGGTGTCCCGCAACGGGGTCACCGTGCTCCGCCACCGGGGCGCGGTCGAGTTCACGGTGCGGAGGAGGTAGCGGCGGCCGCGGGCAGGCGCTCCGGCAACCCGAACCGCGGGAACCGGTCGGCGTGGAAGGTGGTGATCTCGGCGATCGCGCCGCCGGTGACGCGCAGGACGTCGATCGTCAGCGGCAGGTACGCGCCCCGCGGTTCCCGCCGGTGGTAGAAGGCGACGGCGGGCTGCCGGTTCGCGGCGGTGGGCACGGCGCGCAGGTCCTGCATGCCGTCGAAGCCGTCCACGACCCAGCTGCGCACGACCGCGTCACGGCCGACGTACAGGCCCGGCGTCGGCGGCATCGAGGACCGCACGTCGTCGCGCAGCATCGCGGCGAGCACCGGGATGTCGGTGGCCACGCTGGCGTCGGTGTAGCGGCGGACCAGGTCACGCGTCCCGGCGTCCTCCTCGCCGCCTGCCCAGTCCTGCCGTTGTGCCGGCAGGTGCTCCCGCATGCCGGCGCGGGCCCGCTGCAGCGCGCTGTTCACGGAGTTGACGGAGTCCCCGAGCAACTCGGCGACGTCCTTCGCGGGCCAGCCGAGCACGTCACGCAGGATCAGCACGGCACGCGGGCGCGGCGCGAGGTGCTGGACCGCGACCAGGTACGCGAGCTCGATCGTCTCCCGCGCGACGGCGACGGTCTCCGGCGCGTCCGCGTCGCGCGCGGGCAGCTCGTCGAGCAGCCGGTCCGGGTAGGGCTGCAGCCACCGCACCTCGCCGCCGGTCGCGGGCCGCGGGCGGACCTTGGCGAGCAGGTCCAGGCAGGCGTTGGTGGCGATCCGGTACAGCCAGGCCCGGAACGTCGACCGGCCCTCGAAGGTGTCCCGGCGCCGCCACGCGCGCAGGAACGTCTCCTGCACGGTGTCCTCGGCGTCCTCGAACGACCCCAGCATCCGGTAGCAGTGCACGTGCAGCTCCCGCCGGTGCCGCTCCGCCAACGCCGCGAAGCCCGGTTCGTCGACCTCCGCCAACCGCGTGTCCATCACGTCATCCTCCCGGTACGTCGTGTCCTGTCGGAAGGTGAGACGCGCCCGAGCGCGAGAACTCATCACCGGGCGGGTGGCGGTTGTCCACAGGTGGGTCGGTTGTCCACAGGTCGCGGCTGTGCACGGGGTTTTGTCGGTGGGTACCGGTAGACTGGCATGGCGGGTGGCCCCCGGGAATGGGTGGGGGTTCACGTACGTACTGGGCGGGGCGTTTTCGCAGGTCAGCGCCTTGCGTCCGCGCTTTGTGGTGTGCCTTGCCTGGGTTTCCCTCCGGGGGGTCCTCGCCGGACGGGCTGGTCTCCGGGATGGCGGCGGGTCTTGCACGGGGCTGGTTTGGCAAGGACTGGTGTCCGTGGTGGTGCCTGCCATCCCGTCGACCTCCCGGAGGGCTATCACACCGCGTCAAGGGGGCCCGGTGGCTTGGGTGCGTGGTGCTTTGGGTTTCGGGCCCCCTTGACCCGGTGTGATCGGGCTTCGCCAGGTCGACGGGATGGCAGGCACCCCTCAGGGGGTTGATGGGGGGCTTCGCCCGCTTCGCGGGTTCGGGCGCTGCGCGCCCGGCAATGCTGGATCGGTCTCGCCGGACGGGACAGGTTTCCAGGAAGGCTGAGTCGCTCCCGGGCTGGGTTGGCAAGGACTCTGTCGGGTGATGCGCCTGCGTGGGTTCTGGGGCTTCGCCCGCTTCGCGGGGCCGGGCGCTGCGCGCCCGGCAATGCTGGATCGGCCTCGCCGGACGGGACAGGTTTCCAGGATGACTGGGTCGCTCCCGGGCTGGGTTGGCAAGGACTCTGTCGGATGGTGCGCCTGCGTGGGTTCTGGGGCTTCGCCCGCTTCGCGGGGCCGGGCGCTGCGAACCCGGCAATGCCGGATCGGCCTCGCCGGACGGGACAGATTTCCAGGAAAGCTGAGTCGCTCCCGCGCTGGGTTGACAAGGACTCCGTCGGATGGTGCGCCTGCGTGGGTTCTGGGGCTTCGCCCGCTTCGCGGGGCCGGGCGCTGCGAACCCGGCAATGCCGGATCGGCCTCGCCGGACGGGACAGATTTCCAGGAAAGCTGAGTCGCTCCCGCGCTGGGTTGACAAGGACTCCGTCGGGAGGTGCGCCTGCGTGGGTGATAGGGCTTCGCCCGCTTCGCGGGGCCGGGCGCTGCGAACCCGGCAATGCCGGATCGGCCTCGCCGGACGGGACAGATTTCCAGGAAAGCTGAGTCGCTCCCGCGCTGGGTTGACAAGGACTCCGTCGGGAGGTGCGCCTGCGTGGGTGATAGGGCTTCGCCCGCTTCGCGGGGCCGGGCGCTGCGAACCCGGCAATGCCGGATCGGCCTCACCGGACGGGACACGTTTCCAGGAAAGCTGAGTCGCTCCCGCGCTGGGTTGACAAGGACTCCGTCGGGAGGTGCGCCTGCATGGGTGATAGGGCTTCGCCCGCTTCGCGGGGCCGGGCGCTGCGAACCCGGCACGCTGGGGTCGGCGAACCCGGCCGGGAACGCGGTTGTGTCGACCGTCGTCGCTTCGGGTGGTTCAGTGCGACTCGCGCGTTGGGTCTCCCGGGCCGCCGCCGACGAGGAAGTCCAGGTCCACGCCGCGGTCGGCTTGCAGCACGTGGTCGACGTACAGGCGCTGCCAGCCGCGCGCGGGTGCCGCGAACGCCGCCGATGCCTCCGGTGAGACCGGGCGCTCCGACAGGTCCGCCGCCACTTCGAGCCGTCGGTTCGGCACGTCCAGCACCACCTCGTCGCCGGTCCGCACGCGGGCCAGCGGGCCGCCCGCCGCGGCCTCCGGGGCCACGTGCAGCACGACCGTGCCGTACGCGGTGCCGCTCATCCGCGCGTCGCTGATCCGGACCATGTCGCGCACGCCCTTCGCCAGCAGCGGCGCGGGCAGCGGGAAGTTCCCCACCTCCGGCATGCCCGGGTATCCCTTCGGGCCGCAGCCGCGCAGCACCAGGACCGCGTTCTCGTCGTCGACGGTGTCGATGCGTGCGTTGAGGTCCTCGATGGAGTCGAACACGACCGCCGGACCGCGGTGGGTGAGCAGCGCGGGGGTGGCGGCCGCCGGTTTGATCACCGCGCCGGACGGGGCCAGGTTGCCGCGCAGCACGGCGATGCCCGCCGACTCCTGCAGCGGCGCCGACCTGGGGTGGATCACCGACTCGTCCCAGATCTTCGCGGTGTCCAGGTACGAGACCAGGGGCGCGCCGGTGACCGTGATCGGGTCCGGGGACAGCAGGTCCGCCACCTCGCGCAGCACGGCGAGCAGCCCGCCCGCGCGGTGCAGGTCGTCCATCAGGTGCTTGCCCGCCGGCTGCAGGTCGACCAGCAGCGGCACCCCGGAGCCGGTGCGGTCGAAGTCCTCCAACTCGAGGGGCACACCCAGCCGCCCGGCGATCGCCAGCAGGTGCACGACCGCGTTGGTGGACCCGCCGATCGCCGCCAGCGCCACGATCGCGTTGAGGAACGACGCACGCGTCAGCACCGTGCTGGGCCGCCGGTCCGCCTCGACCATGGCCACCGACAGCCTGCCTGACTGGTGCGCCATCTCCAGCAGGCCGCTGTCCGGGGCGGGCGTGCCCGCCAGACCGGGGATCGTCATGCCCAGGGCCTCGGTCACGCACGCCATGGTCGACGCGGTGCCCATGGTGTTGCAGTGCCCGCGGCTGCGGATCATCGACGACTCGGAGCGCAGGAAGTCCTCCCGGGACAGCGTGCCCGCGCGGACCTCTTCGGACAGCCGCCACACGTCCGTGCCGCAGCCGAGCGGCACGCCGCGGAAGTGCCCGGTCAGCATCGGCCCGCCCGGTACGACCAGCGCGGGCAGGTCCACCGAGCACGCGCCCATCAGCAGCGCCGGGATGGTCTTGTCGCACCCGCCGAGCAGCACGACGCCGTCGACCGGGTTGGCGCGCAGCAGCTCCTCGGTCGCCATGGCCGCGAGGTTGCGGAACAGCATGGCGGTGGGCCGCAGCAGCGTCTCGCCCAGCGACACCACCGGCAGGTGCAGCGGCACGCCGCCCGCGGCCCAGATGCCGTCGGCCACCGACTTCGCCACCTCGGTCAGGTGCGCGTTGCACGGGGTGAGGTCGGACGCGGTGTTGGCGATCGCGATGTGCGGCCGCCCGTCGAAGGCGTCCCTCGGCAGGCCGCGCCGCATCCACGCGCGGTGGATGTAGGGGTTGCGGTCGTCCCCGGCGTACCACGCTTGCGAGCGAGCCATGCGGTGCCCCTTCAGCCGAGGAAGATCAACCCCTCGCACCGTATCAACGGACGGCCGCGTCCCGGCGTGTCGCGGACGAGCCGCTCGACCGGTGACCCGGTGGAAACGCTCCGGCGACGGACGACCCCGACGCGTAGCCCTTTCGGGCAGTGGGCGTATCTGGGTGGACGCCGGGTACTCCTTCTTGGTAACAATCCGTGAGGAAGTTCGATGAAACCACATAGGTCCGTCACGCGTCCCACGAATTGTCGGTGCCGAGTGATAGACATGACTCCGCAGGATCACCAAACGCAGGGGAACACGATGTCCGCGCTACCAGAAGGTCTGAACCACAGAGCCCTGTCCATGCTGAGAGCGGTCGTCGCAGGTCGCGCGCAGATCAGCTGCTCCGCCGAGCCTGACCTGTTCATCGACGGTGTGCCCTGCTGTGACCAGTACCTGGCCCACACCCTGGCGCACGACGGCCTGATCGAACCCGCGCACACGGGCACCCGGGGCGAGCTCGTGCCCGCCGCGCTGACCGACGCCGGTGTCGCCGCGCTGAACCCCGCCCCGGCCGCCGCCTGATCTGATTAGCCCGATTGCCAGATCAACCGGGAATACGGGAAAAACTTCTGAGGGGCGCCCCTCAGGCCCCGGCGAATTCCCGCGGTAATCAATCGACCACGACGAGCGGATCTGCTTAGCGGCACTAAGTAACTCGCCGCGACCATCCCGGATCGTGGAATTCTCCCGCCGTTTCACTGTTTCGCCCGCGCGCGCCCGGCTGGGGCCGCAGTCCTCCCGCGCTGGGAAGCCGTCCCGGTTCACCGGGAAGTTTCCGCTGGTCAGCGCGTTTCTCCAGGACACTGGGCGGGTGATCAGACGACGAACGTTCCTCGGGGGCGGGCTCGCGCTCGCCGGCCTCGGTCTCGCCTCGGGTCAGGCGAGCGCCACGGGCCCCGACTGGACGCGCCTGCGTGCCCACCTCACCGGCGACCTCGTGCTCCCCGGTGACGCGGCCTACCCGGTCGCCAAGCAGCTGGACAGCGGCTACTTCGACACGATCAGCCCGCAGGGCGTCGCGTACTGCGCGACCGTCGGCGACGTGCGGACCGTGCTGGCGTTCGCGCAGTACAACGACCTGCACGTGGCGGTGCGCTCCGGCGGCCACAACGCGGCGGGCTGGTCGACAACCACCGGTCTGGTGCTCGACACGTCCCGGCTCAAGGCGCTGAGCGCCGGCGCGTCGACGGTGACCTTCGGCCCCGGCACGCACGGCGTGGACGCGGTCGGCGCGCTGTCGCCGCAGGGCCTCGCCGTGGTCACGGGCAGCTGCCCGACCGTGTGCGCGGGCGGGTACATCCAGGGTGGCGGCTTCGGCCCGCTGTCCCGCAAGCACGGCATGGCGTGCGACCGGCTGGTGTCCGCGCAGGTGGTGCTGGCGGACGGTGCGGTGGTCCGTGCCGACGCGACCACGAACCCGGACCTGTTCTGGGCGATCCGCGGCGGTGGCGGCGGCAACTTCGGTGTGGTGACGCGCTACGAGGTCCGCCCGATCCAGGTGAGCAGGCTGCCGAACTTCCTGCTGACGTTCCCGTTCGACGCGGCACCGGCGGTGCTCGCGGCGTACCAGGACTGGATGGGGGCGGCGCCGGACGACCTCGAGGCGAACGTGACGGTGCTGCAGGCGGGCCCGGCGCCGACGGTCATGCTGAGCGGCACGTGGCAGGGCGGCGACCCGGCCGGCCTCACCCCGTACCTGGACGCGCTCGTCTCGGCGGTCGGCGTGGCGCCCCAGAGCCGCACGGTGACCGACCTGTCCTACCGGGACGCGATGATGCGCACGTTCGGCTGCGCCGACAAGACGACCGAGCAGTGCCACCGCGTCGGCGACACCCCGGAGGCCGTGCTGCCGAGGCACACCTACGGCGTCGGCCGCGGCCGCATGATCGGCTCGCCGCTGTCGGCCACCGCCATCGACGAGGCGCTGACCGCGTTCACCTCCCCCGGCGCGACGGGCCAGTTCAAGGTCCTGAACCTGAGCTGGCTCGCCGGCCGGATCAACCGCGTCCCCCGCACCGCGACGGCGTACGTCCACCGGAACACCCTCGGCATCCTGGGCTTCACGGCCACGCTGCCGACGAACACCCCGACCCCCGAGCAGGAGGCGGCGGTGGCGACGTGGACCGACGCCGGCAAGGCGGTCGCGGACCGGTACGGCAACGGCGAGAACTACCAGAACACCGTGGACTCCCGCCTGTCCGACTGGCGCACCGCCTACTACGCGGAGAACTACCCGCGCCTGCAACGCGTGAAGCACTGCTACGACCCGGCAGGCTTCTTCCGCTTCCCACAGGCGGTCGGCGCCTGACGGCGGCGGCGGGCCAGGTCAGCGATCCGACGGCGGCCTGGCCCGGCGACGGCGATGTGCCGATCAGCTCAGCGGCAGGTCCACCGGCAACCCGGGCAGCCCGACGTGCGCACCCTGCACCTGGTCGGCGCCGACGGCACGCCACCACTCGAACTGCTCCGCACCGTCGACGTCGCCCACGATGACCGACGCGCCGCTCGCGCGGATCAGCGGCACGAGGTCCCGCACGACGCGGGTGAACATCGACGACTCGTCGGACACCCTGGCCACCACGCGCGGCGACATCTTCACCGCGCGGACCGGGAGGTCCTCGAGGCACGCCAGGTCGCCGCTGGTGGTCCCGAACTCGTACAGCACCACCGCGACCCCGATGTCCACCAGCACGTGGAGGTTGTCCTCGGCGAGCCCGTCGAGCATGCACAACGCCTGGACCGGCATGCCCACCTGCAGCTGGTCGGGCGCGAGCCCCTCGTCGGCGAGCACCGCCCGCACGGTCGCCACCAGGTCCGGGTCGCCCGCGAGCGCACGGGTCAGCTCGACGTACAGGACCGGCCGGCCCGGCATGTCCTTGAGGTCGGCGGCGGCCCGGCCGAGCATCCACCGGCCGATCGGCAGCGACAGCCCGGTCTCGGCCAGCACCTGCAGGCAGCGGTCGTGGTGCAGCACGCCGTCCGCGTGGTCCCAGCGCAGCAACGCCTGCACGGCGACGGCCTTGCCCGACTCGTACGACGCCACCGGCTGGTACTCCAGCTGGATCTCGCCGTTCTCCCACGCGCCCGGCATGGAGCCCGCGAGGTTGAAGCGTTCGCGGTCGGCCCTGTTCTGCTGTTCGTCGACCATGCCCCACTGGCGCCTGCCGGTCTGCTTGAGCCTGCGCAGCGTGATGTCGGTGGCACGCAGGACGTCGCCGGGCGTCATCCCGGGCGACGGCTGGTGCAGCACGGCGATGGTGGCGGTGGCGGCGACGCCGTGGTCGCCGATGAACACCGGTTCCGCCAGCTCTTCGTTGATGCGGGAGGCCATGGTGGCGCACGGCGGGGTGGTCGCCGTGTGCTCGACCAGCACGCCGAACTCGTCGCCCTCGAAGCGGGCCACGGTCGCGTGGTCGCCGGGGAAGATCTGGGCGAGGCGGGTGGCGACGGTCTGCAGCAGGCGGTCGCCGACCTCCCGGCCAAGCCCGTCGTTGACGGCGTGGAAACCGTCGAGGTCCAGGTGCAGCACGGTGATCTCGTCGGCCGGGTTCCTGCCGGACATGGCCTCCTCGAGCCTGCCGACGAACCGCTGCCGGTTCGCCAGGCCCGTCAGCGCGTCGTGCGTGGCCTGGAACTGCAGCTGGTTTTCGAGGAAGTGCCGGTCCGACACGTCCTCGACCGTCGTGACGTAATACCTCGGCGCGCCTGCCGGGTCGCGCAGCACCGACGCCGACAGGAAGACGAGCGCCTCCTCGCCGTCGCGCTTCACGAGTCTTCGCCGCTCGCGGAACGGCAGCGAGTCCTCCTCCAGCAGCACCTGGTACCGCAGCCGGAGGTAGTCGGCGTCGTCCGGGTGGAAGATCTCGTCGAGTCGTTGCGTGCCAAGCCTTCCGCGCGGGTGCTCGAGGATGTCGGCGAGCGCGCGGTTGCTGCGGATCACCCCGAGGTCGAGGTCGGTGATGGCCATGCCGACGCTGGAGGTCGAGAAGATCTCCTCGAACCGCGCCTCGCTGTCCCGCAACGCGTTCTCCGCGTTCTCGCGGGCGCGGATCAGCGCGAGCGTCAGCCCCTCCTGCTGCTCGAACAGCCGCTGCCGCATGCCTTCCGCGACGCCCTTCGCGAGTGAGCCGACCAGGTTCGCCATGCGGCCGGGCAGGCCGAGGAGATCCGCGACCCCCGCCAGTTTCGGCATTCGCTCACCCAGCACTTTTACGGTCACCGCAAGACATTCGGAGTCGGCCAGCCCGAGCCGCACCAGCCGCTCCGCCACGCCCAGGACCGCCGCCTCGTCGAGTGGCTCCGCCTGTGCGGCGGCGACGAGGTCGTCGAGGGCCGACGACAACGCCCCCTCGATGTGTTCGCGGGACTGCGCGATGTAGATGACCCGTGCCAGCGCGGCGGCCCATTCGCGCGCAAGCTCAGATCGATCCACCGGAGCCTTCCAGCGGCCATGTCATCGGGGTTTGTCCTTCTCCGGTCAAGCGGGTTGTGACATTACCAGTGAAAGCGCAACCCCTCTGCACCCAAAAGGGGACCGATCACCGCCAACGTGAACACCCTATGTGTTGCGGGCTAGGCTGTTCGGGTGAACTACGGTCGGTAGCGACCCGTCGTGAGCCACGCCCGAACACGGAACGCGATTACCGTGCCCGGATGACGGACGGTAACCCGCTCACTACCTGTTCCCATACATGGTCAGGCGTCACCGTCGCCCGGTTCGTCACGCTCCGACGATGTGCTCCGGCCGCACCGGCACCCGCGGCAGGGCCTTGCCGGTCGCCGCGCGGATGGCGGCCACGATCGCGGGCGTCGACGACAGTGTCGGCGGCTCCCCGACGCCCCGCAACCCGTACGGCGCATGGGGATCCGCCCGCTCGAGCACGTCGATCGCCATCGGCGGCATGTCCAGCACGGTCGGGATGAGGTAGTCGGTGAACGACGGGTTGCGCACCTTCCCGTCCACGACCTGGATCTCCTCCATCACCGCGAGCCCGAGCCCCTGCGCGGAGCCGCCCTGGATCTGGCCGAGCACCGCGTCCGGGTTCATCGCCTTGCCGACGTCCTGCGCGCACGCCAGCTCCACGACCCGCACGAGCCCCAGCTCCACGTCCACGTCCACGACCGCCCGGTGCGCCGCGAACGCGTACTGCACGTGCGCGAACCCTTGCCCCGTCACGGGATCGATGGGATGCGTCGGCCGGTGCCGCCACTCGACGGTCCGCTCGACCACCTCGTCGCCGAGCACGTCGACGAGGTCCGCGAGCACCTCGTTCGTCGCCGAGACGACCTTCCCGCCCGCGAGCCCGGTCGCCGCGAGGCCGCGCGCCGCGGCCAGCTCCAGCACGCCCGCGCGGACCTCCTCGCACGCCGCCTTGACCGCGCCGCCCGTGACGTAACTCTGCCGCGACGCTGAGGAAGATCCAGCGGACCCCACAAAAGTGTTCGACGGCTGGATCTGCACCCGCTGCACACCCAGCTCGGTCCGCGCGATCTGCGCCTTCAACGTGACCAGGCCCTGCCCGACCTCCGCGGCCGCGGTGTGCACGGACACCACCGGCTCGCCCGCGATCACCTCCAGGCGCACGCGCGCGGTCGAGTAGTCGTCGAAACCCTCGGAGAAGCCGACGTTCTTGATGCCGACGCCGTACCCGACCCCGCGCACGACCCCCTCGCCGTGCGTGGTGTTGGAGACGCCGCCCGGCAGCTCACGCAGGTCGCGCGGACCGGTCGGTTCGGCGGGCATCGGCTTGGCACGCACGCGTGCCAGCAGTTCGGCGACCGGCGCGGGCGAGTCGATCACCTGCCCGGTCGGCATGGTCGTGCCGCGTTCGGCCGCGTTGCGGATCCGCAGGTCCACCGGGTCCATGCCGAGCGCGGCGGCGAGCTTGTCCATCTGCGACTCGTACGCGAAGCACGCCTGCACGGCGCCGAACCCGCGCATGGCACCGCACGGCGGGTTGTTCGTGTAGACGCCGTAGCCGTCGATGCGCACGTTCGGCACGCGGTACGGGCCTGCGCCGAGCGTCGTCGCGTTGCCGGTGACCGCCGCGGTGGTCGACGCGTACGCGCCGCCGTCGAGGATGATCTCCGCCTTGATGTAGACGAGGTCCCCGTCGCGGGTGGCGCCGTGCTCGTACCGCATCAGCGCGGGATGGCGGTGCACGTGCCCGAAGAACGACTCCTCGCGCCCGTAGACGATCTTGACGGGCTTGCGGGTGTGCAGCGCGAGCATGCACGCGTGGATCTGCATCGACAGGTCCTCGCGCGCGCCGAACGCGCCGCCGACGCCCGCGAGGTGCAGCCGCACCTTGTCCTCGGGCAGGCCGAGCGCGCCGGTGATCTGCCGCTGGTCGGCGTGCAGCCACTGGGTCGCGATGTAGAGGTCGACGCCGCCGTCCTCCGCGGGCACCGCGAGCCCGGACTCCGGCCCGAGGAACGCCTGGTCCTGCATGCCGACCGTGTACTCGCCGGTCACCACGACGTCGGCCGCCGGGTTCTCCTCGCCGAACCGGATGGGCACGTGCCGGACGACGTTGCCACCCTCGTGGCCAGGGTGCAGGACCGGCGAGTCGGGGCGCATCGCGGCCTCGGCGTCGGTGACCGGGGCCAGCACCTCGTAGTCGACGGCGATGCGGTCGGCGGCGCGGCGGGCGGTCTCCGGGTGGTCGGCCGCGACGATCGCGACCGGTTCGCCCTGGTAGCGCACGACGTCCACGGCGAGCACCGGCTGGTCGGGGTGCTCGAGGCCGTAGCGGTTGTCGCCCGGCACGTCCTCGTGGGTGAGCACGGCGTGCACCCCCGGCAGCTTCAGCGCCTCGGTGATGTCGACGCCCCTGATGCGCGCGTACGGGTGCGGGCTGCGCAGCGTGGCGCCCCACAGCATGTCGTCGGCCCACAGGTCCGACGAGTACGCGAACTCGCCGCGGGTCTTCTGCGCGCCGTCCGGCCGCAGCGGGCTGTCGCCGACGCCGCCGGTGACGGTGGTGACGAGTGGCTGGGTGGTGGTCATGACTTCTCCGCCAGCGCTCGCGACGCCGCGCCCAGCGCGGTCGCCGCCTCGGTCTCGGACACGGTGCGGACCTCGTCGTCCTCGACGATCACGGTGCCGCCCGCGAGGAGCAGTGCCAGCGGCGGCAGGGCGCCGAACACCAGCGCCGCCACCGGGTCGGCGATGCCCGCGTGGTTCATGCCGGTCAGCCGCCACACGGCCAGGTCGGCCTGCTTGCCGACCTCGAGCGAGCCGATCTCGGCCTCGCGGCCCAGGCAGCGGGCGCCGCCGCGGGTGGCGAGCCAGAGCCCGTCGCGGGCGGTGGCCGAGTGCGGGCCCTTCACCTGCCGGGCCAGGTACACCGCCTGCCGCAGCTCGATGCCCAGCCCACCGTCCTCGTTGGACGCGGCGCCGTCGACGCCGAGGCCCACCGGGGCGCCCGCGTGCACGAGGTCCTGCACGCGGGCGATGCCGGCGCCGAGGCGGGAGTTGGACGTCGGGCAGTGCGCGACGCCGGTGCCGGTCGCGCCGAGCCGGGCGACCGCGTCGTCGGAGAAGTGGATGCCGTGCGCGAACCACACGTCGTCGCCGAGCCAGCCGAGGTCGTCGGCCAGTTGCGCGGGCGTGCAGCCGAACTCGTCGAGGCACTGGCGTTCCTCGTCGAGGGTCTCGGCGAGGTGGGTGTGCAGCCGGACCCCCTTGTCCCGCGCCAGTTCGGTGGCCTTGCGCATCAGGTCGGTGCTCACCGAGAACGGCGAGCACGGCCCGACGGCGACCCGCACGAACGAGCCCGGGGACGGGTCGTGGTAGGTGTCGATGGCCGCCGCGGTGCCGGTCAGCGCGCCGTCGAGCGTCTCCACGATGGAGTCCGGCGGCAGGCCGCCCTGCGACTCGCCGCGGTCCATGGACCCGCGCACGCCGTGCAGCCGGATGCCGACCTGGCGGGCGGCGTCGACCGTCGCGCCGAACACGTCACCGCCGTCGCGCGGGACGACGTAGTGGTGGTCGGCGGCGGTCGTGCAACCGGTGCGGGCGAGCCGGGTCAGGCCCGCGACCGCGGCGGCACGCACGATGTCCTCGTCGATGCCCGCCCACACCGGGTACAGCGCGGTCAGCCATTCGAACAGCGTGGCCTCCTGCGCGTAGCCGCGGGTGGCCCACTGGTAGAGGTGGTGGTGGGTGTTGACGAAACCGGGTGTGACGAGGCAGCCGGTGGCGTCGACGCGCCGGTCGGCCTGCCCGTCGGGCGCCGGGCCCTCCCCCACCGCCGCGATCACCCCGTCGTCGACGACGACGTGGCCGCGGCGGTACTCGGTGCCCGCGCCCTCGGATCCGTCGACGGTCGCGATGGCCGCGTTCTCGATGACGATCCTCATGCCCGCTCCCGCACGGTGCGCGCGGCCAGCCGGACGGCGTCCAGGATCTTCTCGTACCCCGTGCAGCGGCACAGGTTCCCGGCCAGCGCCTCCCTGATCTCGGCGTCGCTCGCGTCCGGCTTGCGGTGCACCAGGTCGTGCGCGGCGACGACCAGGCCGGGCGTGCAGAACCCGCACTGCACCGCGCCCGTGCGGACGAACGCCTCCTGCACCGGGTCCAGCTCCTCCTCGCTGCCCAGCCCCTCGACCGTGCGCACCGACCGGCCCTCGGCCTGGCCCGCGGCGACGAGGCACGCGCACACCGGCGTGCCGTCCAGGTACACGGTGCAGGAACCGCATTCCCCTTGCTCACAGGCGTTCTTGGCGCCGGGCAGGCCGAGCCGCTCCCGCAGGACGTACAGCAGGCTCTCGCCCGGCCACACGTCGTCGGCGGTGCGCTGCTCGCCGTTGACCTCCACGTTGACCCGCATCTAGCTGACTACCTCCTGCCAGGCCCAGCCGAGTGCGCGGCGGGCGAGCACGGACAGCGCGTGGCGGCGGTAGGCCGCGGTCCCGCGCACGTCGTCGATGGGCCGCGCGGCGGCGCCGACGAGTTCGCCGAACGCCCGCGCGATGTTGTCCGGCAACGGTTCCCCGGTCCCCCAGGGCAGCTCGGCGGCCGCGAACTCCTCGGCCTGCCGCGCCCGCAGCGGCGTCGGCCCGGCCGACCCGATGCCGGTGCCGACGGTCTTGCCGGTGACGTCCAGGGCGACCGCGAACGAGCAGACGGCGATGACCATCGCGTTGCGCGTGCCGACCTTCGCGAACTGCTGCGGCCCGGCCGCCGTCGGCACCCGGACGGCGACGATCAGCTCGTCGGGTTCGAGCGCGGAGCGCTTGGGGCCGGTGAAGAACTCCCGCGCCGGGATGGTCCTCGTGCCGCGGGTGGACGCGACCTCGACGTCGGCGCCGACCGCGACCAGCGGCGGGTGCGCGTCCCCCGCGGGTGAGGCGGAGCCGAGGTTGCCGCCGACCGTGCCGCGGTTGCGGATCTGCGGCGACCCGACCGTGCGGGACGCCATGGCGAGGCCCGGCAGGACGTCGCCCAGCTCGGTGACGACCCGCGTGTACGGCACGGTCGCGCCGAGCCGGACGTGCCCGTTCTCCCGCGTCCACGCCGACAGCTCGGCGACCCGGCCGAGGTCGAGCAGCGCGGGCGGGCGGCGCACGTCGAAGTTCAGCTCCACCATGACGTCCGTGCCGCCCGCGATGGGCACGGCGTCCGGGTGCGCGGCCTTGGCGGCCAGCGCTTCGTCCAGTGTGGACGGACGGAGGAAGTCCATGCTCACCACCACGCGAGGCCGGGGTCCGGGGCGCCGTCGCGCACGACCGTGCCCTCGATGAGCCCGTACGGCCGGTCGGCGGCGAAGAACACCTCGCCCGGGTTGTCCAGCTCGAACGGCGACAGGTCGACGAGGAAGTGGTGCTTGTTCGGCAGCGAGAGCCGCACCTCCGCCAGCTCCGGCCGCTGCTTCAGCACCTGCTCACCCATCGCGTACAGGGTTTGCTGCAGCGACAACGAATGGGTCTGCGCGAACGCCTCGACCAGGTGACGCGTGGTCTCCCGGTAGGAGTCGTACCAGTCGGTCTCCTCCGCGCTCGCGTGCCGCCAGTCGGCGCGCACGGCGGTGGCGAGGATGCGGTCGTCGGTCTCCTTCAAGGTCGTGTACTCGTCCTTGTGGAAACCGTGGAACTCCGAGCCGGTGGTGTTCATGACGACCAGGTCGTCCACACCGGACACGACGGTGGCCGCGCCGCCGTCGTAGGTGACGGTGGTGGTGCGGGTGCCGGAGCCGCGGACGAACGAGTGGCCGGCGACCCGCTCCCAGCTGTACTGCTCGATCCGCACGCGTGCCCGGTGGATCGTCGGGGTGGTGTCGACGAAGTGGCGCGCGAGCCGCAGCGCGAACGACTCGATCTGCCCCACGCCGTCCCGCGCGAACGCGTACACGGTGTTCTTCTGCGTGTCGGTGGGCAGCACACCGGCGTTGTCGCCGGTCAAGTGCGTGGCGGCGAGATCACCCGACAGTGTGGTCGTGACGTTGAGGTCGGTGACCTCGTGCCGGTCCTCGCCGCGGTCGACCCGCACGAGCCGGGTCTCGGCCTTGCCGTACTGGTTCTGCCCAAGGCGGATGTCCATGTTTCAGCTCCCCCGGTAGGTCGAGTAGCCGTACGGGCTGAGCAGCAGCGGCACGTGGTAGTGGCTGTCGTCGGTGACCCGGAACGCGACGGTGACCTCCGGGTAGAACTCGCCGCGGACCTCGAAGACGAGCCGGTACACGCCGGGTTCGGGGGTGTCCCAGCCGCTGATGCGCCCGTCGTCGTCGGTGTGGCCGTCGGCGATGGTGCGCCAGCCGGCGTCGTGCAGTTCGAGGCGCACGGGCACGCCCGCGGCGGGCCGTCCCTCGCTCGTGTTCAGGACGTGCGTCGACAGGCTCACGACGCCCCCTCGCAGGCTCGGTGCCGCCGCTCGCGGTCGCCCTGTGTTCGATGCTCTGCTCGATGCTCTGCTCGATGCTCTGCTCGATGGTTCGCTCCGCAAGCTCCGCTCACGGCTCCGCAAGCTCCGCTCACGGCTCGGCAAGCTCCGCTCATGAGAAGGCCTTCCCGAGCCGCAGGTCCACGATCTTGCGCAGTTCCTCGCGCACGACCTCCCGCTCTGCCTCGGGAGAGTTGCCGAGCCGGGCGCGGAGCGCGTCGAGCATCTCCGCGCCGGTCAGCCCGGTGGCGCAGATGAGGAAGACGTGCCCGAACCGCTCCTCGTAGGCGACGTTGCCCGCCACGAGCTCGTCGCTGGGCGCGGCCCCGGCCTGCTCCTCACGTGACCAGGCGGCCTCCGGCCCCGGCCCGGTCGCGCGCTCCCCGATCCGCGGGTGCGCGGCGAGCGCGTGTTCGACGTCGGCCCAGTCGAGGGCCCGCAGCACCTGCTCGGAGACGGCACGGAGCTGGGCGAGGTCGTGGTACGGGCGCCGGGCGAGGATCTCGTCGGCCCACCGGCGGGAGGCGCAACAGGCGAGCAGGTCGTGCTCGGCGGCCGCGGGCTCCTCGGCGTTCAGCCGGTCGAGCGGTGAATCATCGGACATCCTCGGCACTGTACCGCCCTGAGGGCGTGCTGACAGTCCCTCCGGCACGGACGCTCCCGATCACCGCGGCGGCCGTGGCTGCCATCGGCGAGTGTCCGTGCGGCTGCCTTCGAGGGCAACCGCGGGAACAAGCCCGTTTGTAGCGTCGTGGACACCAGCTGCCTGGAGGAGATGAGGGCCATGGGTTCCGCCGCGACCGAGACGCTCGAGCACCTGCTGGGCAGGCTGAGCAATCCCACCGAGTTCTTCGAGGCGGTGCACCGGGACTTCCAGGAGCACCGCGACGACTTCGACGGCTTCCGGTCCGCGTTCGAGGGCAGGGGGTTCGGCGCCGCGGCCGAGGAGTTGATCAGGTACCTCGACGACCACGGCAGGCTCGAGCTGCTCGCCGAGCTGACCGAGGAGCGGCCGGACGAGCTCGCCGCCGCCTACCTGCGGCTGGGCGAGGCGGGTGACGAGGCGCCCGGTTCGCCCGGCGGCGACGAGAACGCGCTGTGGCAGGCGGCGATCGACCAGTTCGGCGGGTCCTGGGCCGCCTGGGACGGCACCGAGGAGGGCTGGGCCGAATACCGCGACTGGTTCTACGACGCCACCAACTCCCAGGACCCCGCCATGTACGCCGAGGCCTACGAACGCCTGGACCCGCTCAACGACCTGGACCTCGCCCAGCGGATCGCCCGCATGCGGGACTTCGGCTTCGACGTCTCCGGCACCGACGGGGACGCCGCCGAGCCGGACGGTGACGCCGAGGCCGCGCTGTGGCAGGCGGCGATCGACCAGTTCGGCGGGTCCTGGGCCGCCTGGGACGGCACCGAGGAGGGCTGGGCCGAATACCGCGACTGGTTCTACGACGCCACCAACTCCCAGGACCCCGCCATGTACGCCGAGGCCTACGAACGCCTGAGCCCGCTCGACGACCTCGACCCGGGCGAGCGGATCGCCCGCATGCGCGACTTCGGCTTCGACGTCTCCGGCACCGAGGAGGACGCCGCCGACGGGTTCGAACCGGCGGAGCGGGACGCGGAGCAGGAGCCCACCGAGAGCGAGCGGATGGAGACCTACCGCGCGCTGGCCGAGGACCCCGCCGTCGAGGGCATCAGCCACGAGGTGCTCGACGAACTGCTCGAGGACCCGGACTTCGACGCGAAGATGGCGGCCGCGCGCGCGGCCGTCGACGCCGAGATCGAGGCCGCCCTGGCCGACGAGATGTCCGACGCCTGACCTGTCACGACAACGAAGAGGGTAGGTGGCCCCATGCCAGTCGACGACGCGGCACTGCAGATCGCCAGGGCGCGCAAGCTGTGGAAACTCATGCTCGGCAGTGACGTCCACAAGAGGATCGCGGCCGGAGAACAGTTCATGCTCCTGCCGAAGGACGTGCAGAGCACGGTCCAGAACGAGCCGAGGAGCTGGGGCAGGAAGAAGGACATCCGCGACGAGCACGCCCGCACCGGCAGGCGTGCCCCGCTGATCATCAAGGTGACGATCGCCGGCTCCGGGTGCGACGTGTGGATGACCCGCGCGAACGCGGACGGGAGCGTCGCGGACACCAACCTGGGGCGGCTCGACATCGAGGACGACGGCAGCCAGGTGAACGCGTACGAGCAGGGGGACAACCTCACGGTGTCCGGTCCCGGCGCCAAGAACACGCTCAACAACGCGAGCGACGCGCGCGACAGCCACGGTGGCGTGTTCGACGCCGGTTCGAACAGCATCGCGCGGATCGTCGAGCAGGTTCCCCCGATGGTCAAGGGAGCGATCGACACCCGCCACAGCGGGGACGCGGACGAGCCCATCGTCATCATGATCAAGGCGCACAGCCGGGGCGCGGTGGCGGCGTCCCGCGTCGCCGAGGCGCTGTCGGGTTACAAGGGCGCAGCGGTGGAGCTGATGCAGTCGGACCCGGTGCCCGGCCCCGGGCAGCCGAAGAACCTCACCCAGGTCAACCTCGGCGAGTTCCAGGGGGAGGACGGGCAGGCGAAGGCGGCGCCGGTCGAGTCGACCCTCGTGTACTCCGTCGCGTCCGGCTACAAGTACGGGTTCACGCCGCAGAAGGTGATCGGGGCCAAGCGGATCATCATCTCCCGGCAGGACCACAGCGCCGGTCTCGCCAACGGGTTCGTCTACGAGGGACGGCTCTACAAGGGAAGCAGCCTCAACAGCCTCCCGGAGGGCGTCTTCGTCGACCGGAACAAGACCAACCAGAACAGCTTGCCGCTGGAGAAGGTGGCCACCCGGGACGAGGCCATCGCCGCGTTCAAGTCGGCGCTCGGCGAGGTCCCGCGCGCGGCGCAGGACTGGGCGGAGGTCCCGGGGTGGACCGAGTCCCGGGAGAAGATCATCACCAGTGTGCTGAACTCGTTCGCGTGAGCGGTGGGGCGGCCGCCGGCGCGGCCGCCCGCTCCCTCAGCCGGGTTCCTCCTCCACCCACTCGAGCAGGTCGCCCGGCTGGCACTCCAGCACCCGGCACATGGCCTCCAGCGTGGAGAACCGCACCGCCTTGGCCCGGCCGTTCTTCAGCACCGCGATGTTCGCCGGGGTGAGGCCGACCTTCTCGGCGAACTCGCCGACGCTCATCTTCCGCTTGGCCAGCTCGACGTCGATGCGCACGACGATCGGCATCAGATCACCGATTCCATGTCGGTGCGCAGCGTGGTCGCCTGGCGCAGCAGCGCACGCATCACGATCATCAACAGCCCCAGCACGGTCACCCCCGTCGTCATCAGGAACAGCACGAGCGGCAGCCCGGGGTCGTCCGCGTTGAACCCGACGAACAACAGCACGCCTGCGAGCACCACCCACCCGGCGCCGATCGCCGCGAGGATCACGTTCACCCACCGCATCGCCGCCTCGGTGAAGATCCGGTCCTTCTGGACCATGGTGAGCAGCTGCCACGTCGCCACGATCACCACCTGCACGCACAACACCAGGAACACGGAGATGATCGTCGCGGGCCAGCGCAGCCCGGCGTCCTCGGGGTGCTCCCGCGCCATGTACGCGAACTGCCCAGGCAGCGACATGGTCTGGAAGAGGACCAGCACCCCGAACAACACGACGAGAGACACGCGCAGCGGCAACACCACCGCTCGATGCACAGCGACCATGCACCGATTATCGACACCTATCTATCGAAAGTCAATCGATCCCTATCGTTCCGACCCCAGGACCCCGCGAGTCACGCTCTCACGCACACCGAGTTGCCGGTTTCGTGCACACGGCACCTGCACGAAACCGGCAACTCGTGCTGTTCGAGAGCGTGACTCGCGGGGTTCGGGAGCGGGACTCGTGGGGTCAGTCCAGGACGGCCATGGCGTCGATCTCCACCAGGAGGCCTTCCGGGAGGCCCACGTAGACGGTGGTGCGGGCGGGGAAGGACTCCTCGAAGAACTCGCGGTAGGCGTCGTTCATCTCGCCGAAGTGGGCGGTGTCGGTGAGGTAGACGCGGCACATGACCACGTCGTCGAGGGTGGCGCCGCCCGCCTCCAGGACGCGGCGCACGTTCTGCATGACCTGGCGGGTCTGCTCGGTGACGGTGTCGCCGACGATCTCGTTCGTCGACGGGTCGAAGGCCACCTGGCCGGCCACCTGCAGGATGTTGCCCTTGCGGATGCCGTGCGTGAGCGGCACCGTGGGGATCTTGGTGCCCTCCGGGTGGATCGCGACCTTCGCCATCAGTCTCTCCTCTTCGTTTCCTGGTAACCACACTCGGCGGACGCCGCCGACGCCGCGGCCAGCAGTGCCGGCACCAGCTCCAGCAGGCCGTCCAGGTCGAGCACGACCTGCGGCACCGACAGCGACATCGCCGCGAGCACCTCGCCCCGCGGACCGCGCACCGGCGCGGCGACGCAGTGGATGTGCTCCTCGTGCTCCTCGTCGTCGATCGCGTAGCCCCGCTCCGCCACCCGGTCCAGTTCGGCCAGGTACGCGCGCGGCGTGGTGATCGTGTTCCGCGCCATCTTCTCGTACGTGATCGACGCCGCCACCGCCCTGCGCTCGTCCTCCGGCAACGCCGCGACCAGCACCTTGGCCACGGCCGTGCAGTGCAGCGGCGCGCGCCTGCCGATGCGGGAGTACATCCGCACGTTGTGGCGGCTCTCGTACTTGTCGATGTAGATCACCTCGCCGTCCTCGTAGGACGCGAGGTGCACGGTGTGCCCGGTCTCGGCGTTCAGCGCGCGCAGCGCGGGCTCCACGCTGCGCCGCACGTCCCGCTCGTCGAGCGCCCGGAACGCCAGCTCGAACAGCGAGGTGCCCAGCCGGTAGTACCGGATTCCGACGCGCTGCACGAACCGGTGCGACTCCAGCGTCCGCAGCAGCCGCAGCACGGTCGACTTGTGCACGTCGAGCCGCTCGGCCAGCTGGTCGAGGGTCCGCTGCCCGTTCGCCAGCTCGTCGAGCACGACGAGCGCACGGTCCAGGCTCTGGCTCACAGCTGCTCCCCGGTCAGGTGCGCGGCGGCCCACTCGGCCTCCGACGCGGCCAGCATCGCCGACACGTACGACGCGGGCAGCGACGGCCCCACGTCGTGGTGGGTGCGCAGCGCGGTCGCGGCCCGCAGGTGGCCGGCACGCAGCCGCCGCACCGGTGTCTCCCCCGCGAGCGTCGCCCACAGGAACCCGGCGGCGAACGCGTCCCCGGCGCCGACCGGCTCGACCACGTCGACCTTCAGCGCGGGCTGGAACACCGCCACCTCGCCCTCGACGAGGGTCGCGCCGTCGGCGCCCTGCTTGACCACGAGCGTCGCCGGCTCCGGCAGGAGCGCGCGGATCGCGGCCGGTTCCTCGACGTCCCACACGAGCTTCGCCTCGTCCGCGCCGACGAACACGATGTCCGCGGCGGCGGCGAGGTCGCGCAGCACCGCCGGGTCGCGGTCGGTCCACAGCCGGGGCCGCCAGTTGAGGTCGAACGACAGCGTGAAGGCGCGCGGCATGCGCAGCAGGCGGTCCATCAGCGCGTGGCAGCTGTCCGACAGCGCGGGCGTGATCCCACTGGTGTGCACGACCCGCACGTCGTCGAGCGGCAGCGTGCCGAGCAGCGCCGGCCCCATGCCCGACGCGGCCGACCCGCGCCGGTAGTAGCGGACCGGGCTGCCGGAGGCGTCGCGTTCCTTGACGTACACGCCGGTGGGCCGGTCCGGGTCGACCGCCACGGCGGACACGTCCACCCCGAACGCGGCGACCGAGGACACGACGGCGGCGCCGAGCGCGTCGTCGCCGACCGCGCTCACCCACGCCGACCGCAGTCCGAGCGCGGCGACGTGACAGGCCACATTGGACTCGGCGCCGCCGACGGCCCGGTGCCACGTGGTCGCCTCGGCGGGCGGGCCCGGTTCGGCGGGCACGAACATCGCCATGGTCTCGCCAAGGCACAGCACATCCGTGCGCACGTGCCGCCTCCTCCGACGTTGACTGGCCGGTCGGAGGGATGCTACACACCTTCGTGGCACATAGCGCAATAGCCGTTGCACAATACGCAATATGAGGTGAGCGGATGCCGGAGATCACCCCGGGCCGGATGGACCCGGCCGCACTCGACGCGCTCCTCGACGAGCGGATCGACTGGCGGTTCAAGGGCATCCCGGCCGCGCTGTCCGGGTTGTCCATCCGGGACGCCAGGGAGCGCGGCGTGAACCTCTTCCGCGACGGGTTCCTCCCGCCCGTCACGGTCCTCGACGAGCCCGCGCTCACCCACAACCTCACCACGATGGCGGCCCTGTGCGCACGCCACGGCTTCGCGCACGCCCCGCACGGCAAGACGACGATGGCGCCGCAGCTGTTCGCGCGGCAGTTCGAGCACGGCGTGTGGGGCCAGACCACGGCGAACGCGAGCCAGCTGCGGATCTACCGCGCGTTCGGGATCAACCGGGTGATCCTCGCGAACGAGCTGGTGGACGCGGCCGCGCTGCGCTGGGTCGCGGGTGAGCTGGACCGCGACCCGGACTTCGAGTTCTGGTGCTGGGCCGACACCGAACGCGGCGTCGAGCTGATGACCGAGGCGCTGCGCGCCGCGGCGCCGTCCCGGCCGGTGGACGTGCTCGTCGAGCTGGGCGTGCCCGGCGGCCGGACGGGCTGCCGCGACCGGGCCGCCGCGCTGGCCGTCGCCGAGGCGGTGGCCGCGAGCCCGGTGCTGCGGCTCGCGGGGGTGGCGAGCTACGAGGGCGCGGTCGCCGACGACACGTCCGCGACCGGTCTCGCGACCGTGCGCGCGCACCTGACCGAGCTGCGCGCGCTCGCACTCGACCTGGCGGAACGCCGGCACTTCGCCGGGCTGGAGCAGGTGGTCGTCACCGCGGGCGGCAGCTCGTTCTTCGACCAGGTCGTCGACGTGCTCGGCGCGCCGTGGCCGGACGGGCTGCCTGTGCTGCCGGTGCTGCGCAGCGGCGCGTACCTCACGCACGACGAGGGGTACTACGCACGCAACTCGCCGCTCGGCGCCACTCCCCGCCTCGACGGCACGCCCCTGCGGCCCGCGGTCCGTGCGTGGGCGCAGGTGACCTCGCGGCCGGAGCCGCGGCTCGCGTTCATCACCGCGGGCAAGCGGGACGTGCCGTACGACATCGACCTGCCGCTGCCGGAGCTGCGCCGCGCGAACGGCGTGACCACCGAGCTGACCGGCTGCGTGATCACCAAGGTCAACGACCAGCACGGGTTCGTCCGGCTGGGGGCGGACGCGGCGCTCGAGGTCGGCGACTGGGTGGGGCTCGGGCTCTCGCACCCGTGCACGACGTTCGACAAGGTCCCGCTGCTGCCGGTGGTCGGCGCGGACGGCGCGACCGTCGTCGACCTGATCAGGACGTTCTTCTGATGCTGACCTTCCGCGGCGCGACGGTCGTCGACGGCACGGGCGGCCCGTCGTACCGGGCGGACGTGACCGTCGACAGTGGACGGATCACGGCGATCGGCGACGGTGGCGGCGGTCGCGTGGTGGACGCCGGCGGGCTCGTGCTGGCGCCGGGGTTCATCGACATGCACGCGCACTCCGACGTGCAGATCCTCGTGCACCCGGACCACACGGCGAAGGTCTCGCAGGGCGTCACGCTCGAGGTGCTCGGGCAGGACGGCCTGTCGTACGCGCCGGTCGACGACGACACGCTGGCCGGGCTGCGCGCGCAGCTCGCCGGCTGGAACGACGACCCGCCGGGCTTCGACTGGGACTGGCGGAGCGTCGGCGAGTACCTCGACCGGCTGGACCGCGGGATCGCCGTCAACGCGGCGTACCTGGTGCCGCAGGGGACGGTGCGGATGCTCGTGGTGGGCTGGGACGCGCGGCCGGCCACGCCGTCCGAAGTGGATCGCATGCGGGCGCTGGTGGCGACCGGGCTCGCCGAGGGCGCGGTGGGCATGTCGTCCGGGCTCACGTACACGCCGGGCATGTACGCCGACACCGGCGAACTGGTGGCGCTGTGCGAGGTCGTCGGCAGGGGCGGCGGCTACTACAGCCCTCACCACCGCAGCTACGGGGCGGGCGCGCTCGAGGCGTACGCGGAGATGGTCGAGGTGTCCCGGCGCTCCGGCTGCCCGCTGCACCTCGCGCACGCCACCATGAACTTCCCGGTCAACGAGGGCAGGGCCGGTGCGCTGTTGTCGTTGCTGGACGACGCGATCGCCGAGGGCCGCGACATCTCGCTCGACACCTACCCGTACCTGCCGGGCGCCACGTACCTGTCGGCGCTGCTGCCGAGCTGGGCCTTCGACGGCGGTCTCGACGCGACGCTGGCCCGGCTGTCCGATCAGGACACCCGCGAGCGGATCCGCGCAGACCTCGAGGAGAACGGCTCGGACGGTTGCAGCGGCGTGCCCGTCGACTGGACGACGATCGAGATCAACGGCGTCCGCCGCGGCGAGAACGCCCACCTGGTGGGGAAATCGGTCGCGGCGTCGGCACGGGAAGCCGGTGTGCCACCGGCCGAGCTGTACTTCGACACGCTGATCTCGGAGCGGCTCGGCACGTCGTGCCTCATGCACGTGGGGCACGAGGACAACGTGCGCGCGATCATGCGGCATCCCGCGCACACCGGCGGGAGCGACGGGCTGCTGGTCGGCGAGCGGCCGCACCCCAGGGCGTGGGGCACGTTCCCGCGCTACCTCGCGAGGTACGTGCGCGAGCTGGGGGTGCTGAGCCTCGAGGAGTGCGTCGCGCACCTGACCGGCCGTGCCGCACGGCGGCTGCGGCTGACCGACCGCGGGCTCGTGCGCGAGGGGTACGCCGCCGACCTGGTGCTGTTCGACCCGGCCACCGTGGCCGACACGGCGACGTTCGACGAGCCCCGCTCACCCGCGGCGGGTATCCCGTACGTGCTGGTGAACGGCGTGCCGGTCATCGACGACGGCAGGCACACCGGCGCGCTCGCCGGTCACTCGATCCGCCGGACCTGATCGTTCGCCCCGCACGCCACGCCCAGAGGGAGCCTGACATGGACCTGCTCGCCGAACTGACCGCCAGACGCGCGCTGTGCATCATCCGCGCACCGATCATCCCCGACCCGGTCGGGCTCGCGCGGACGCTCGTCGAGGCGGGCATGCCGATCGTCGAGTTCGCGCTGACCACCCCGGACGCGCCGCGGCTGATCGAGCAGGCGTCGCAAGTGGACGGCCTCATCCTCGGCGCGGGCACCGTGATGTCCGAACAGGACGCCCGCGACGCGATCAACGCGGGCGCCACGTTCCTGCTCGCGCCCGGCCTGCGGCCCGCGGTGGCGGAAGAGGCGGTGCGGCAACAGATCCCCATCGTGCTGGGTGCGATGACGCCGACCGAGGTGGCGACCGCGGTCGACCTCGGTGCGACGGCGGTCAAGGTGTTCCCGGCCGCGCGGCTGGGCCCCGCGTACTTCGCCGACCTGCACGGCCCGTACCCGGACGTGCCGCTCGTCGCGACGGGCGGGCTCAACGCGGAGAACGCGGCCTCGTACCTGGCGGCCGGCGCGATCGCGGTGACCGCGGGCAGCGGCGTGGTGGGACCGGCGCTGGCCGCGGAGTCGCGGCTCGCGGAGATCGGGCAGCGCGCGAAGGAATTCCTCTCGGCCATCGCGTAGGAAGACGAATGTCGGGGTTCGTTGACTGGCTGCGGCACGCCACGCCGGGTTGCTGCTGCTCGCCGCGGCAGGCATCGCGGTCCTGTTGGTACTGATCATCACGCGGAAGGTCGAGCCGTTCATCGCGTTGCTGGTGATCGGCCTGCTGACCGCGCTCGCGGCGGGCCTCCCGGTGCGGGTTCGGCGCAGAAACCAGGCGAGTCGTTGCTGGAGACGGGGTTCGGCGGCATTCTCGGCGCGATCCTCGAGGCGTCCGGCGGCGCGCACGTGCTGACGCGGTCGCTGCTGCGTGCACTGGGCGAGCGGCGCGCGCCGCTCGCGATGGGCCTCGCCGGCCTGATCTTCGGCGTCCCGGTGTGCTTCGACGTCGGCATCTTCGTGCCGGCGCCGCTGGTGTAGATGGCGGCGAAGCAGGGCGGCAGGTCGATCCTCCTGTACTGCCTGCCGCTGCCGGCCGGCCTGTCGGTGACGCACGCGGCCCTGCCGCCGCACCCGGGACCGGTCGCCGCGGCCGGGCTGCTCGGCGTGGCCCTCGGCTGGGTGATCCTGATGGGCGCGGTGTGCGCGATCCCCGCGTGGTACGTCGGCGGCGTGCTCGTCGTGGATCGGCAAGCGGATCGACGTGCCGGTGCCGGAGGAGATGCCGGCGGCGGCGGAGACCGAACGTCCGGACGGCGAGCCGGGTCTCGGTCTCGTGGTCGGCATCATCGCGATCCCGCTGGTGCCGATCCTGGCGGGGACGTTCGGCAGCATCTGGCTGGCGGCGGGCTCGACGGCGACGGGCGTGGCGTCGTTCATCGGGACGCCCGCGGTGGCGCTGACGGTCGCGGCACTGCTGGCGTTCCGGCTGCTGGGTTACCGGCGCGGCATGACGAAGTCGCGGGTGGCGGAGCTGAGCGCGGCGTCCACGACGCGGGCCTGCCGGTGATCGTCGCGGCGTACGTCATCAGCTGCGGCCTGCGCCTCGTCCAGGGCTCCGCCACGGCAGCCATCGCCACGACGGCGGCCATCATCGGCCCGACGCGGCATCTCCGTGAAGGACACGCTGACGACGTGGGCCGTGCTGGAGACCATCCTGTCGGTGGTCGCGTTCGCGGTGGCGGCGATCCTGATGGCGGTGGTCTGATTTGCCGTGGCGTGTCACGGCGATCCCTCATCACCGGTGCACCACTCGGCTTGCCGCGGTCACCTCGCCGCACGGCGCTCGGCCACCTTGACAGCCGCCTTCGTTCATAAGTTGAGAGCCATCGCGCACGCAGGCTGGACGCGCTCGAACTCGGACACACTCATCCCGCCGAGCACGCTCATCAGCCGCACTGCCACACGCATGGCGGCGTACCGGGTCGAATCGGCGCCACCTGCCTTCGCTCACCGCATCAGCTCGCTCAGGCACAACGGAGATCTGTGATCTGTCGTCGTCTACGAGAATGGTGCCTCATACCCCTGGATCAGAACTGGATTGAAACTGCATGCCAGGGTCGGCATGGATCAACGAACTTCGTCGACGGCGTGCACGTGGTGTAGTCACCGTAGACACTTCCAGCGTCCGAGTGCTATCCGAAGGCGGGGGCTTCGGTGCATGCTGTGCATGCCGACACCGTCGGACTTCGCCTGCCCCGGAGGTCGAACCGGGACCGATGAAGGCCCCCGCCCGCCTACCGCTCACCGCATCTTCTGGTCTCGCTCACGACAGCGGCATGGCCCGGTCTCCGGGCCATGCCGCTGCGGAAAGGTCTGACGATGACGTCGTCCCCCCGGCCACCGACCAGTTCGGCGCGCCCCTTCACACAACCCCTCACTCACCGGCTGTCCTTGGCTGACTCGCTGGTCATCGTGGGTGCACTGGGGTTCACCGGCTTCTTGTGCGTCCGCGACATCGCTCCGCACTTTGCTGTGGTGATCGCCGTGACCGCGGTCGCCGCCCTCGCCCTGGCCGTCGTCGTCCCGCGCGGTGTGGTCGAAGCAGTCGGCTTGCTCCGGGAACTCGTCCAGATTCGCGGTGAGCACCTCGACCGTCGAACGAAGGCGGATGACCTCGACGCGACGCCGAGCGGTGACCCGGAGTGACATCAATAACCCCCAACCGCTACTGCCTGCTACCTCCCGGCGTCATCCAGGCAAAGAACGGCCAAGAGTTCCGGACGATACTGCGGAAGGTCCGGGTAGCGGCCGACGTCGATGGTGGACTGCTGGCCATCCGGTCGGGTATCCCGCGCTCGTCGATCTACAGCCTCGGTGACCCGACGCGCAAAGGCCTGCCGAGGAGCCGCGACCAGGTTGCCCGCTACCTGGAGTGCTGCCGCGTGCATCCCGAACAGTCAGAGTTGATCCTGCGCCTGTGGGATGAGCTCAGCAAAGAGCGGAAATAACGTGGATTTCCGTCTGTTCGGTCCGTTCGAGGTGTGGCACGAGGGCGCCTCGGTGGACCCTGGGGACCTGCAACAGCGCTACGTGCTGGTGATCCTGTTGCTCAACGCCAACCGGGCGGTGACGCGGGAATACCTGCAGGAGTACGTGTGGCGCGGCCAGGAACAACCCCGCTCGGACCTGATCACCAGTTACATCGCGCGGCTCCGGAAGGTCTTCAAGGACTCGCCGACCGTGGAGCTCGACAAGACGCCGACGGGCTATCTGTTACGCGTCGACCCGGATCTGATCGACCTGAACCGCTTCCGCCGCCTGCGCGCGGAGGCGGCCAAGGACAGCGACGTCGCGAAGTTCCACGAGGCGCTGGACCTGTGG
>NZ_BAAFVK010000018.1:0-182129 GCF_054661535.1 Actinophytocola sp. KF-1
TCACCACACAACCGAAGAACCGGACCCTAACCGCCACACAGGCAGCCACCAACACCCTCACACTGAGGCGCCCTTGACGCGTGAGTGCGCCACCCGCACAATCCGCCGCCACCACCGAACACCCCGGAACGCAAACCCCGGGACCAGCCCAAGCCGCACCGCACACGCACCCCGAACCCGAGCAGTGCCCGAACCCGAGCCGCGCAAACGCCCGCAAACCACAGCCAGCAAGATCAACCCTGGCCTCCGGCCCCCGAAACCCAGCGTACCGAGCACCACCGACAACGAAGACCGACACAGCCCGAGTTATTCACAGCCCACGGCCTCCGGCCCCCGGACTCCAGCCTGGAGCCCACCACCGACAAAACCGGGCACGTCATCCACAGGGCGCACCTCACTCAGGCAACGCCCCGGTGAACCAGTCCGCCGCCTGGGACGCGACCTCCTCCAACGTCCCCGGCTCCTCGAACAGGTGCGAAGCCCCGGGCACGACCCGCAACTCGGAAGGCCCACCGAGCACATTCCGGGCCCGCTCGTTCAGATCCGCCACCATCGGGTCCAGCTCCCCGACGATCAACAGCGTCGGTGCGCGCACCTCGGCCAACGCGGCCCCGGCGAGGTCCGGGCGCCCGCCCCGGGACACCACCGCCCGCACCACTTCCGGCCGGGCGGCGGCCGCGACCAACGCCGCCGCGCCGCCGGTGCTCGCCCCGAACAACCCCAACGGCAAGCCCGCGGTGGCGGGCTCCGCCCGCAGCCGGTCGATCGCGCCCACCAGGCGGTCCGCGAGCAACCCGATGTCGAACGCGCTGTCGGCGCGATCCTCGTCGGTGGTCAGCAGATCCATGAGCACCGTCGCGAGCCTGCGTTCGTTCAGGAACGACGCCACCGCTCGGTTGCGCGGGCTGTGGCGGGAACTGCCGCTCCCGTGCGCGAACAGGACCACCCCGACCGCCCCGTCCGGCACCTCCACGTCGGCGTCCAGGTGCGCGCCCGCCGTGTCGAGCACCAGCTGCGTCATGTCGGTGTCCTCCTCCGCTGCGCGAGCGGCCGCAGCGCGCTCGTCTCGTCGAACCACAGGAACGCGTCGTACCGGTCGCCCAGCACGGTCGGCACGTAGTTGCCCCACCGCTCCCGTTCCGGGTGGTACACGACGCCGATCGCGCGGTGGTCCAGTTCGTCGGTCAGCAGCGCGGGTTTCGACGCCGGCCACACGAACAGCGCACTCGGCGGCGCGTCGTGGTGCAGCAGCGCCTCCACCGAGCCGCGGCGGGCCGGGGGCACCGGCATGGTCGCCATGGGCGCGCCCCACGCGTCGCCCGCGATCACCGTGCCGCGGTGGCTGCCGAAACCCACCAGCACCACCTGGTCCGCGCCGTGCCGTTCCCGTGCCAGCTGGCCGATGTTCACCTCACCCGACGCCGCCATGGACGTCGCCCGGGCGTCGCCCACGTGGGTGTTGTGGGCCCACACGACGCCCTTCCCGTCGTGGTGGGCCAGCAGCCGGTCCAGGGTGTCGGCCATGTGCCGGTCCCGCACGTTCCACGACTGCCCGCCGCCCGCGATCATCGCCCGGTAGTAGCGTTCCGCGCCCGCCACCACCTCCGCGTTCTGCCACGCGGTCAGCGCCCCGTGCTCGCGCAGGCGCACGAGCAGGTCCACGACCTCGTTCTCACAGCTGTCGGGCACGAGCCGGGTCGCCATCGCGTAGTCCTGACCGCGCTCCCCGTACGGCTCGAAGCAGCGGTACGCGGCCAGGGCGGTGGGCACGTCCTCGGGCGAGTGTGCCCGCAGCCAGGTGAGGATCGCGCGCAGCGACTCCCACAGCGAGTACACGTCGAGCCCGTGGAACGAGACCTGCCGCTCGGCCGTGCGGTTGTGGCCGCGCAGCCACCGGCAGAAGTCGGCGACCTCCTCGTTCGCCCACATCCACGTCGGCCAGCGGGCGAACTCGGCGAGCGCGGTCCTCGGGTCGGCGGGCGCGTCCGGGTCGGCGCGCACGGACCGGTCCAGGCGTTCGCAGTCCGGCCAGTCGCCCTCGACGGCCACGAACGTGAACCCGCGCTCGGTGATGAGCCGCCGGGTGAGCGCGGCGCGCCAGCTGTAGTACTCGTGGGTGCCGTGGCTCGCCTCGCCGATCATCACGACACGGGCGTCGCCGATCCGCTCCAGCAGCACGTCGAAGTCCCCGGGGTCCGTCAGCGGTGCCGACAACCCGGCGATCTCGTCCCCGTAGCGTCCCATCCCGGTCGGCCTACCCGGCCCGGATGCGGCTAAACCGAGCGCGGTCGCTCACGGTGACACGTCCCGGAGCACCGCCCGCAACGCGGCCAGCGCACCGCCGAACGACCCCTTCGACGGCGCCGCGTAGCCGACCATCACGCCGGTCGGCGGGTCCGTCGCGCCGATCGTGTGCGGGCTGACCGGCTCGATGACCAGTGAGTGCCGGGCGGCCGATGCGGGGACCGCCGCCTCGGCCGTCGCGGACAGCGGCACGAACAGCGCGAGACCCGCGGAGATGCCGCGTGGCGTCAGGTGGTCCGGCAGCGCGGCGACGAGCCGGTCCCGCCGGGAGCGGTACTCCAGCCTGCACCGGCGCACGTGCCGGTCGAACGCGCCCGAGCTGATCAGGTCGGCCAGCACGAGCTGGTTCAGCACGGGCGGTTGCACCCCGCTGCGTTCCACCGCCGCGACCACCGGGTCGACCAGGAACCTCGGCAGCACCAGCCACGCGAGCCGCAGCGACGGCGCGAGCGTCTTGCTGGCCGTCCCCGCGTACACCACGCGTTCCGGTGCGAGCGCCTGCAGCGCGCCGACCTGCTGGCGGTCGAAACGGAACTCGCCGTCGTAGTCGTCCTCGACGACGATCGCGCCGGACCGGGTCAGCGCGGTGCGCCTGCCGGGGGCCATGGTGACGCCGAGCGGCGCCTGGTGGGCGGGGGTGACGACGACCGCGGGGCTCGTCAGCCGCTCGACGACCAGGCCCTGGTCGTCGACGGGCACGCCGACGACCCGCTGCCCCGCGGCGGCCGCGAACTGGCGGAACCGGTCGATCGACGGGTCCTCGAACGCGGTCTCGGTCATGCCGAGGTCGGCGAACGCGTGGCTCAGCACGGTGATCGCGTGCGTGAACCCGGCGACCACCACGATCCGCGCCGGGTCGGCGAGCACGCCCCGGCTGCGGCCGAGGTAGGCGGCGAGCGTGTTCCGCAGGACGAGCGACCCGCGTGGCTCGCCGTAGCCGAACACCTCGTGGGGGGCGTTGGCGAGCACCCGCCTGGTGGACGCCAGCCATTGGTCGCGCGGGAACAGCGACACGTCCGGTCTGCCCGCCATCAACGTCCACCGGCGCGTCTGCCCCGGCGTGTACGCCGGGTCCGGGGACGCCAGCGGCGCCGCGCCCGCGGTCGCGACCCTGGTCGGCGCGCCCTGACTGGTCCGCAGGTAGCCCTCGGCGGCGAGGTCGGCGTACACGCGGGTCACCGTGCCGCGCGCGACCCCCAGGTCGGCGGCCAGCGCGCGGGTGGACGGCACGACCGAGCCCGGCCGCCACCGGCCGTCCCGGATCGCCGCGCGGATCGCGTTCGCCAGCTGCGTGCGACCGCTGCCCGGGGTCCAGTCGAGGTGCGCGTCCACCGACGAACTGGTCCACGAATCTGCCATGGAACTGGACTCTACGCGTGGACAAGTCGGGGCTAGCGTTGATCACATGACACAGCGAATCTCGATCATCAACGGCATGCCCGGCCCCTTCAAGGCGCTGAACGCGCTGGCCGGGGAGGTCGCCAAGGCGGCGGCCGACGCGGGCGTGGCGACCACGGTCCTCGAGCTGATCAAGGTCAGGGCGTCCCAGATCAACGCCTGCGCCTACTGCCTCGACATGCACACCGCCGACGCGCTGAAGGACGGCGAGGACCCGCGACGGCTGCACGTGCTGGCCGCCTGGCGCGAGACCGACCTGTTCACCGAGCAGGAGCGGGCCGCGCTCGAGCTGACCGAGGTGCTGACCAGGCTGGCCGAGACGAACGACGTGCCGGACGACGTCTACGAGCGCGCCACGGCGGTGTTCACCGAGACCCAGTACCAGGCCGTCGTGTGGATGGTCATGGTCATCAACGCCTACAACCGGGTCGTGCTGCCCGGCCACCCGAAGCTGCCGAAGCGGGCGGCATGACGGCCGGGCTGCTGCGGTCGCTGCACGTCCCCGGGACGCCGCTGGTGCTCCCGAACGCGTGGGACCCCGGCACCGCGAAGCTCGTCGTCGAGGCCGGGTTCCCCGTGGTGGCCACGAGTTCGGCCGCGGTCGCGGAGTCGCTCGGCTACCCGGACCACCAGGGCGCGCCCGCGGCGGAGATGTTCGCGGCGGCCACGCGGATCGCACGCGCGGTCGACGTGCCGGTGACGGTCGACGCCGAGTCCGGCTACGGGCTCCCGGCCGCCGAGTTCGCGGAGCGGCTGGCGGAGACCGGCGCGGTGGGCTGCAACCTGGAGGACACCGACCACGCGGCCGGGGGACTCGTGCCGGTGACGCGGCAGGCGGAGTACCTGGCCGCGGTGCGGGCCGCCGCGCCCGAGCTGGTGATCAACGCGCGGGTGGACGTGTTCCTGGGCGCGACCGACCAGGAGGCCGTGTTCGACGAGGCGGTCGAGCGGGCACGGGCGTACGTGGCGGCGGGCGCCGACTGCGTGTACCCGATCCTCGTGCGGGCGGGGCTGCTGCCGGCGTTCGCCGACGCGGTGGGGGCGCCGGTGAACGTGACCTTGCTGCCCGGCACCACGATCGCCGAACTGGCGTCCGCCGGTGCGGCGCGGATCTCGCTCGCGGCCGGTCTGTGGCGGCTCGTCCGGACCACGCTGCGCGAGCGGCTCGCGAACCTCACCTAGTCACGAGGGCGTTCGCGATCCGGTGGCGCAGCGCGGTCTCGTGCGCGGAGTCGGTCGCGAGGGTCAGCGTGAGGCCGTCCGGCGCCGCGGTCGCCGCGATGTCGAGCAGCGTCGCGAACCGGTCGGCGGGCTCGTCGGCGAGCAGTTCCTCGGCGTGTGACACCACCACGTCGACCGCGCCGGCGTCGCGCAGGCAGTCGGCCAGCGCGTCCCAGTTGTGCCCGAACCACTCGGGGAAGTCCAGCACCCGCGCCGCCTCCGCGAAGAAGGCGGCGCGGGTGCGGCACGCGCGCCCGTCGACGGCCACCGCGGGTGCCGCTTCCGTGGTCACCGTCAGCCAGTGCGCGGGCGCCATGGGAACTCCTCAGAGCCGGTAGAAGTCGGCGTAGTGGTTGGGCGAGAAGTAGACCACGCCGGCGGACAGGTCGACGATGATCCGGTACGCGTCACGGGACGCGCCGCACGCGCGCGGGTACACGTCGAACTCGCGGTAGCTGTGGCCGCTCGGCAGCTGCCCCTCGCGGTTGTAGAACGTGCCGCCCGCGAAGTTGCACTGCCCGTTGGGCCAGCTGTACCAGCCACGCGCGCCGGGGTAGCCCTTGGACTGCCAGATGGTCTTCGCGGAGCGCGCGGCGTCGCACCGGCTCATGGTGCAGGAGCCGTAGACGGCCGCGTCCGCGGCGGGGGTGACGACCAGGGACACGCCGAGGATCGACGCGAGCGCCGCCAGCGTGACCGCGAACCGTTTCACAAGTGGGATTCGGGTGTGCACGGAACCTCCAGAGCAGGGACTGGGGGAAACCAACACCGTGGATGGTGTCCCCTCGACCTTGTCAGGAGGTGGGTGAGATGGACAAGATCGGGTGAACTTCGCGGGTCAGGCGTTCTCCTTCACCCACAGTCCGAGCAGGCCGCGGAAGTGCGCGACGAACCGGTCGTGCTCGGACACCGGGTAGGTGGACCGCACGGTCGACACCAGCAGCTCGTCGAAGTCCGGCGACACCACCCAGTCCCGCACCATGTCGTCCACATGGGACAGTGCGGTGGCGCAGAACTCCTGGTAGCGCTCGGTCTCGAAGTAGTCGTCGGCGAGGCGCCGGTACTCGACCAGCTTCTCGTCGTAGGTCCGGTCCGAGTCGGCGACCGCGAAGTAGTTGCGGGTGTCCAGGTCCAGCCGCGGCGCGCGGCCGGACACCGCGCAGAACACCGACCACTTCAGCAGCGTGGCGATGGCCCACGGGAAGTAGTAGTGCAGCGACGTGATCGAGATGTCCGGGCACGCGTTCGCGTAGTCGATCGGGTGCACCGACCCGTCGACGACCAGGCTCTCGCAGGAGTTGAACTCCCAGCGGAAGAACGCGTTGATCAGCCGGGAGATCGTCAGCACCTCCTCGCCCGCCTCGGGCGACAGGAACGCGTGGTCCACGGCGTAGCGGTTGTGCATCGGTTCGTCCGGCTGGAAGCGCATCACCATGCTGTCCGGCCCGATGGTCAGCGAGCGGGCGAACACGTCGTAGCCCTCGACGGACGCCTGCAGGTGCATGAGCATCTCGCCGGACTCGTCGTACGCGCGGTGCAGCGTGGCGGGGTCCTTGATGCGGGACACGCCCCGCCACGCGCCGCCGTCATAGGGCTTCATGTACAGCGGATAGCCGATGGTCGCCGCG
Source organism: Actinophytocola sp. KF-1 (assembly GCF_054661535.1). Taxonomy (NCBI): domain Bacteria; kingdom Bacillati; phylum Actinomycetota; class Actinomycetes; order Pseudonocardiales; family Pseudonocardiaceae; genus Actinophytocola; species Actinophytocola sp. KF-1. Next base: position 6,552 of record NZ_BAAFVK010000018.1, read on the forward strand.
ATCTCGTCCAGGTCGAACGGCTGGTTGTACTTCGCCGCGGTGTAGGCGTAGCGGGCGTTGTCGACGGGGTTCTTGTACGGCACCAGCCACGTGTCCGGCACCTTCAGCCCCAGCCGGATCATCGCGCAGTACGCGGCGTGCTTCTCCATGGACTGGAACGTGAACGGGCTGTTCAGCAGGTACACGTCGTCCATGAGCGCGACCTTCTTCAACCACTCGCGCGGCACGTAGTACCAGTACGCGAGCCGGTCGATCACCAGGTCGTAGCGCGGTTTGGCGCGCAGGTCGAACGGCTCGATGGTGATCCGCTCGGTGTGCAGCACGTGCTCGCCGCCGCCCGCGCGCACCGGCCCGAGCCGCCGCACCAGTTCCTCGAACGCCCGCGGCCAGTCCTCCTCTGTGCCCAGCAGGAGGCCGAGCAGGTGTTCCGTGCGGTCCATCTGTTCCTCCTTCAGCAGAAGCGGGGCAGGTGGTGGGCGAGTTGCGCCCGCCAGGACGGCCAGTCGTGCGGGACGTCGTGGCCCCACAGGTCCAGCTCGCACAGCAGCCCCTTGGCACGCAGGATGGCCGCGAGCCCCCGGGTGGAGTCGAGTGAGCCGGTGGTGTCCTCCCACTGGCCCTGGCCGACGACCAGCAGCACCGACAGCCGCGACCGCAGCCACTCGAGGTGGCCGCCGTTCAGGTGCGGCACGAAGTCGACCGGGTTGGTGAAGTAGGCGGCGTCGCCGCGTTCGCCCCAGCCGTGCCACGTCGACGGGTCGTAGTTGCCGGACATGCCGATGGCCAGCGGGAACAGGTCGGCGCGGCGCAGCGCGAACAGCACGGCGTGGAACGCGCCGAGCGAGCAGCCCACCGTGGGCACCTCGGTGGCGCCGCCGCAGTCGGCGTGGATCGCGGGCAGCACGTGGTCGATGATCCACTTCTCGTACACGGCGTGCTGGTGGGCGCGTTCCTCGAGCGGGATCGACCGGTTCGACCACGACGCCGCGTCGTGCGAGTCGACGCAGTACAGCTTGGCGCGGCCCGCGTCGATCAGCGGCCGGACCGCGTCGACCATCCCGTTGGCCTCGAAGTCCCACGCCCGGCCCTGCTCGGCGGGGAAGACGAGGAAGGGCCTGCCGTAGTGGCCGTAGGCGATCACCGTGCCGCCCGCGATCTCGTACTGGTCGCGGCGCATCACACGCTCCAGAGGGTGCGGAGCAACTCGGTCAGTGCGGGGTGGAACGCGTCGCGCCAGGCGACGTAGTTGTGCGCGTCCGGCACCTCGACCAGCCGCGCCGCGTAGCCCTGCTTGGCGAGCGTGGCGGCCATCTGCCGGTTGTTGGCGAGGTTCTCCTCGGCCAGCCCGCACGTCATCGTGACCGGCACCGTCTCGTGCGGCACCGTGCGCAGCACGTCCGCCACGTACACGCTGACCTGCCCGAACCGGCTGAACCGGTGCTGCTCCTGCGGGTCGAGGTCGACGGTCAGGAACGACGCCGACTGCAGGAACAACCCGCCGAACAGACCGGGCAGCGCACGTTGCGCGTGCAGCATGGCGAGGCCGCCGAGGCTCGCCCCCATGCCCACGACCGGCTCGGTCACCGCCACCAGCGACCGCAGCGTCGGCAGCACCCGCTGGTGGAGCGTGGCCGCGTACCGGGGGTTGGCGGCGTACTCGTCGTCGCGGTCGCCCGGCGCGAGCAGCGCCACCCGGAAGGGCGGCAGTTCGCCGGCGGCGATCATCGCGGCGGCGTAGTCCGTCAGGCCGGCGAGGCGGTCGTACTCCGGGCCGTCGTGCGCGACGAGCAGCGGCAGCGGTTCGTCGGCGGCGGCCGGCGACCAGACCCGCACCTCGACGTCCCGGCCGAGCAGCGGCGCGGGCACCGCCACGTCGGCGGTCTCGCCCGGCGCCCGGTCCGCCGCCAGCCACGCGGGCGGGGTGTAGCCGGGGAACTCCACGACCGACTTGTCCCCGAACGCGCCGGGCGCGCGCAGCGGGTTGCCGGGGTCGCAGATCTCCTCGACGTGCCCGCCGGGGTGGCGCAGCTGGAACCGGTACTCCATGCGGTCCACGGGTGGGCGGGGGAGCGCGAGCCGCCACAGGCCCTCGTCGCGGGCGAAGTCCAGCGGGGCGTCCGGGAGCGACAGCGCGGGCAGCAGCCGCGTGCTGTCCAGCGCGGACTCCTCGTCGGGCAGTCGGAACACGACGGAGTCATCGGACACCAGCGGCTCCGTCTCGGTGATCACTGATCCATCACAGTCACCGTCCGCGGGTGAAGTCAAGGCCGGGCCGCGATCACGCTTCCGGCCGCTGCCCCCGCACGGTGAGCGGTCCGGCGCCCGCCTAGCCGCCGACGTGGATGCCGGGACGGCGTGCCGGGTCCGGTTCGTGCTGGCGGATGATCTCGCGGACCACCGGGGGCGTGTCGCCCTGGCCGAGGATCAGGTAGCGGAACAGGTGGCCGATCGGGTTGCCCTCCGACCACTCGAAGTGGCAGCGCGGGCGCACACCGGTGGTGTCGCGCAGCGTCAGCAGGATGGCCGCGATCGCGTTCGGCGCGGCAGGGGCGGCGACGCGGAGGACGCGGTGGTCGCCGACCGTGACACCGCGGACCTGGAGGACATCGCTGAACGTCGACGGGTCGACGACCTCGATCTCGAGGAACAGCACGTCGGCGCTGCCCGGGACCGGGTTCATGCCGCGTTGTTCCTGTTCCTTCGCGTCGTACTCGGCGACGTCACCGGCCTGGCGCTTGTTCGCGACCAGTTCGAGGCGGCCGTCGTGGTCGATGCTGTCGGTGACGAACCGGCGGGCGTCCTCGTCGAACTCGATGCGGTCCACGCGCAGCTCGGTGGTGCGGGTGACGCGCGAGATCAGCGACACGACGACGATGCCCGCGATGAACGCGGCCGAGATCGCGATGCCGTCCGGCTTCTCGATCACGTTGTCCACCAGCGCGTACAGCAGGATCAGCGTGAGCACGGTGAACCCGGCGCCCGACCGGCGCCTGCGCGCCCGGAACGCGGAGATCGTGACCGCGACCGCGCCCGAGACCATCATCGCGAGGATGCCGGTGGCGTACGCGCCCGCCTGCTCGTCGACGTTCGCGCCGAACGCGAACGTGATGCCGACGGAGATCGCGGTGTACACGAGCACCACCGGCCGCATGGCCCGGCCCCATTCGGGCGCCATGCCGTAGCTGGGCAGGTAGCGGGGCACGATGTTGATCAGCCCGGCCATCGCGGAGGCGCCGGCGAACCAGAGGATGAGGATCGACGAGATGTCGTAGACCGTGCCGAACACCTGCCCGAGGTGCTCGTGCGCGAGGTAGGCGAGGGCGCGGCCGTTGGCGGCGCCGCCGGGCTCGAACTCGGCCGGCGGGATGAGCACGGTCGTGATGAAGCTGGTGGCGATCAGGTACACGGACATGATCAGCGCGGCGGTGGCGAGCAGCTTGCCGGTGTTGCGGATCTTGTGCTCGAGGTCGTCGGCCTTGATCAGCGGCATCATGCTCACGCCGGTCTCGAACCCGGACAGGCCGAGCACCAGCAGCGGGAACGCCAGCACCGACGGGCCCGCGATGTCGAAGAAGCCGCTGCCGTGCTCGGTGAGCCGGGCCACCCACCGCGACAGGGCGTCCGGCGTGCTGAACACCTCGACGGCCCCGACCGCCACGATCACCGCGTTGAGCCCCAGGAAGATCGCGACGAGCGGGATCGCGACGCCGATCGCCTCGGAGAAGCCGAGCAGGAACACCCCGCCCAGGACCAGCAGCAGGATCGTGGTCAGCAGGACCTCGTGACCGTGCAGCGCGCTGGGGAAGGCCGGGTTCTCGACCACGTGCACCGAGGCGTCCGCCGCCGACAGCGTGATCGTGATGATCCACGAGGTGGCGACGAACCCCAGCAGCACCAGCACGAACACCTTGCCGCGCCAGAACGGCAGCAGGTGCTCGAGCATCGCGACCGACCCCTGCCCGTGCGGCGACTCGCGGGCCACCCGCCGGTACATCGGCAGCATGCCGAACAGCGTGAGCGCGACGATCAGCAACGTCGCCAGCGGCGAGAGCGCGCCCGCGGCCAGCGCGGCGATCGCGGGCAGGTAGGACAGTGTGGAGAAGTAGTCGACGCCGGTGAGGCACATGACCTTCCACCACGCCTGCGGCTTCCCGTGGCTTTCACTGGCCGCCGGCCCGACGGGCGGCGCCACCTGGTGGTGTAGCAGCCACCGCCCCAGCGGGCGCCGCGGGGCACCGCCCGTCGCCGGACTGTCCACACTGGCCGGAATCGCGAAGTCGCTCATGTCCCCCTGCCTTTCGGGCACAGCATGCCCGATGGTCGTGCGCGGCAGGCGTCAGGTTCCGCACGTCATCCGTTTTGTCCCGGAGCGAGCGCTTCGATGATCTCCATGGCGAGCGATGTGGCCCTTTCGGTTGATATGTCTGGGTTTCCGATCTCCTCGTGCCAGTTGAGGTCGTAGTACAGCTCGGTGACGCCCTGCTCGCCCAGCCATGCGGCGTCGGCCCGGATGTCGTCGTAGCTGCCGGTGAGCCTGCCCTCGCGCGGCCCGGGCCGGACCACACCACGCACGACGACCCGCACCCGCTCCGGGTCGGGCGCCGCGGCCCGCACGACGGCGATCTCGTCGGCGATGCGGTCGAGGTCGGTGGCGCTGCGGCTCATCCAGCCCGCGGCGATGCGCCCGGCCCGCTGCAGCGCGGCCGGGACCGCGCCGCCGAGGAGGATCGGCGGACCACCCGGCTGGACCGGGCGCGGCAGCATCCGGCTCGGCGGGACGGTGTAGAACTCGCCGTCGAAGGACGCCGGGTCGTCTGTCCACAGTGCTCGCAGGACGCGGACGTACTCCTCCGCCCGCGCACCGCGGCGTGCCTTGTCCGCGCCCGTGGCGGCGAACTCGGTGGGAGACCAGCCGACACCGAGGCCGAGGTCGAAGCGGCCGTTGGAGAGCACGTCCAGGGTCGCGGCCTGCTTGGCGAGGTACACCGGCTCGACGAAGGGCAGGTTCACGAGCGCCACACCCAGGCGGATCCGGCTGGTCCGCGCGGCCGCGAAGGCCAGCGGGAGCAGCGGGTCGAGCACGCTCTGGTAGACGGCGTCGAGGTGGTCGTCCACGCCCACCAGCAGGCGTTGGAACGTCCACAGTGAGTCGTAGCCCAGGGTTTCGGCGGTCGTGGCCACGTGGGTGAGGCTGTCCGGCGTCGCCCACGCGCCGGACACCGGGGCGCCCAATCCGATCTTCATGCTGCCAACGTAAGGCACCGGACCGACATCGGGCCGTGGTTGTCCACAGGGTGGTCGGTTGTCCACAGGGTGCGGTTGTGGACGGGGTTGTGTCGGTGGGTGCCGGTAGACTGGACAGCGGGGTGCCCCCGGGAGTGGTGGGGGCTGTCCGTATGTACTGAGGGGCCTGTTTTCGCTGGTCAGTGCCGTTGTGGCGGTTTGTGTGCGCCGGGTTTGGTGGTGTGCCTTGCCTGGGTTTTTCCCTCCGGGGGGTCCTCGCCGGACGGGCTGGTCTCCGGGATGGCGGGGGTTTGGTCTCGGGTTGGGTTGGCAGGGACTGGTGTCCGTGGGTGCCTGCCATCCCGTCGACCTCCCGGAGGGCTATCACACCGCGTCAAGGGGGCCCGGCGGCTTTGGGCACGTGGGCGCGTCGTGCTTCCGGGCCCCCTTGACACGGCGTGATCGGGCTTCGCCAGGTCGACGGGATGGCAGGCAGGCAGTTCTTGTGTGGTGGGCTGCGCTCGGCTTGGGCGGGCGCAGCCCGCTTCGCGGGCCGGGCGCGCAGCGTCCGGCTTCCCCGGTGGTGGTTGTGTCGCGAAAGGCGCGTTCGCGGCATTGGCCGGTGCTGTGAAAAGCGCGTTCGCGGCGTGGTTCCGGGCCGCTTTGCTGGGTCGGGTTGCGTGCACGAAGAAGGCCCGCCCGGCTGGCGGGCAGCAGCCCTCGTGGTGAGCTGCGCTCGGCTTGGCTGGCGCAGCCCGCGTCGCGGGCCGGGTGCGCAGCGCCCGGCCCCGCAACCCAGATGCGTGCATGAAGAAGGCCCGCCCGGCGAGGAGCCGGGCGGGCCTTCTTCTCCCTCAACTCACAGCTTCGCGCATTGGCCCGATGCCGGGCCGTGCACGGTGTTCTTCCTGCCGTCGTTGCCCGGGGCCGGGTTGTTGCCCGAGCAGGACAGCGGGCCCGCGATCGTGTTCGCTGCCACGATCGTCTCGCCGCCCGTGTTGGCGGTCAGCGTCACCGGGCCGGTGATCGTCGACGTGTCGACTCGGACGCCTGCCTTGTTGCCGGACAGGTAGACCGGGCCCGCGATCTTCGCCTTGTCGAGGACGACCTCGCCGGTCGCGCCGGTGACCGTCACCGGGCCGTAGATCTGCGTGCCGTGCAGTTCGAACAGCGCCGGCTTGGTGGCCGTCACCGGGCCCGCGATGAGCCCGTCCGTGACGATCAGGGACGCGCCCGGCTTGACCGTGACCGGGCCGAAGATCGTCGCGTCCTCGACGCAGGTCAGGCCCTCCGACACGGTGATCGGGCCGAACTTCATGCCGGTGACCGTCGCGTCGCAGGTCGGGCCTGGCTGGCCGATCTCCGAACGGGGGGCCGGGTCCGCGGTGATCGGCGAGTTGGCGCCGATGTACGCGGTCAGCATGGTCAGGTCGTTGTCACCGGTGGTGGCCGGGTTCGTGCCTGCTGCCAGGGTCTTGAAGTTGTCGCCACCCGCGGCCAGGAACGAGTTCACCGTCACGCGGTACGTGCCCGCCGGGTCGATCGGCTCGTCGTTCAGCCACATGCCGGTGATCCGCTGCCCGGCCGGGTTGTCCGGCAGGTACATGTACCGGAAACCGGCCGACACGCCAAGGTGCAGCTTCGGCCGCGAAGCACCGGCGGGCTGCCACTGCTCCTCCAGCACCTGCTTGATCTGGGCACCCGTGTACGTCTTGGTGACGACGTCGTTGGCGAACGGCTGGACCGAGAACGCCTCCGAGTAGGTCACCACGCCGTCCGGCGCGTACAGCAGGTCGGCGCGCAGGCCGCCCGGGTTCATGAACGCGATCTGCGCCCCGCCCCGGCCCGGCTCCTTCGTGCCCGCGAGCTGCACGTCGGCGATGAAGTTGCCCAGCACCGACTCGGCACCGCGGTCCTCGGCGCCGGTGGCCGAGTAGGCCCGCTTGATGTCCGCCGTGATCTTGCCCAGCGGCTGCTTGCCCAGCTCCTCCGCGTTCGCCTTGGCCTGCGCGACCAGCGCCGCGACCTCGGGGTCGCTCGGCGCGCCGGTCACGTTGAGCAGCTCGGCGCTCGACGACACGACCGTCTTCGTCGCCGGGTCGATCGAGAGCGTCGCCTTGCCCAGCTTCACGCCGTAGTCCTCGGCCTGGATGACCGGACGGGTCCGGTCCGTGCCCGGCACGGGGATCTCGAAGGCGTACGGCTGGTGCGTGTGCCCGCTCAGGATGGCGTCGATGTCGGCGCTGGCCCGCGTGAAGTCACCGAACACCGGGTCGTTCTGCAGGTCCGCCGCCGAACCGATGTTCTCCGTCGCCGCGCCCTCGTGTGCGAGCAGCACGACCACGTCGGCCTCGCCGTTGGCCTCGTCGCCGTCCTTCAGCTGACCCGCCACCGCGTCGGCCTCGGCCACCGGGTCGCGGAACGTCAGGCCCGCGATCCCGTCGGGGCTCACCAGCGACGCGGTCTGCTCGGTCACCACACCGACGATGCCGACCCGCACGCCGGCCACGGTCCGCACGTCGTACGCGGGCAGCACCCGCTCGTCACCGCGGTACACGTTCGCGCCCAGGTACGGGAAGTCCGCCCGGTCGGTCACCCGGCCGGACAGGTCCGCGAAGCCCTTGTCGAACTCGTGGTTGCCGACCGCCGCGGCGTCCAGGCCCATCAGGTTCAGGGCGTCGAGCGTCGGGTTGTCGTTGTCGATCGCCGACACGAACGTCGACGCGCCGATGTTGTCGCCGGCCGACAGGAACAGCGTGTTCGGGTTCTGCTCCCGCAGCTGGTTCACCAGCCCCGCGAGCTGCGCGGCACCACCGACGCCGGCCGACGGCGGCTCGAGGCGGCCGTGGAAGTCGTTGATGCCCAGCACCTGCAGGTCGATCGGCGCGAGCGCGCCCGTGTTGATGCCGATGACCTTCGGGTTGTGGTCGCTCGCCCGGTACGGGTCCGGCCGGTAGAACGCCGGGTGGCCGTCGTACTGGAACGCGAACGACTCGTGCGAGTTGATCTGCCACACGTCCACGCCGGTGACCCGCTGCATCAGCGACGCGGTCGCGACCGCGTGGTCCAGCGAACCGGACTCGCCGCCGAACACGTAGCTGGCCTCGCCGTTGGAGACGTCCGCCATCGACGCGTCGTAGAAGACCTGCATCGGGTCTTCCTGCGTGTAGGCGTTGAAGTCGCCCAGGATGATCACGTTGTCGCTGCCCGACGACGTCTTCAGCGCGTCGACGAACGCGGTCAGCGACCGCGCCTGACGCACCCGGTCGCCGTTGAACGCGCCCTGGCCGTCCCCGATGTCGGCGTTGTCGCCGGTCGACGGCGGGGTCGACGGGGACTTCGACTTCATGTGGTTGGCCACCACGGTGAACGTGACCTGGCCCGCGGTGAACGTCTGCGCGATCGGCTCACGCGCGTTGAACCACACGGTCTCGTCGTTGATCGTCTTCGACTCGCCCTGCGGGGTCACCGAGGCGGGCTTGAAGATGATCGCGGTGGTGATGAAGTCCTGCTGCGCCGCGGGCGGCAGGTTCGCGGGCGAGCGCACGTAGTCCCACGTGCCCGCGCCGTCCTTGGTGTTCAGCGCGGCCACCAGGCGCTTCAGCGCCATCTGCGGGTCGTTCGCCTCGAAGCGGACCGAGTTCTCGATCTCCTCGAGGGCCACCACGTCGGCGTCCATCGCGGAGATCGCGGCGACGATCTTGGCTTCCTGCTTGGCGAGCCCGGCCTCGTCGTCCGCGCCGCGGGCGTCGCCGCCGAAGTGCACGAAGTAGTTCAGCACGTTGAAGCTCGCGACCTTGATGTCGCCGCCGACGGCCTCCGGCGCGGGGGTGCGCGGGTTGGTCGGCTTGAACGTGGTGCGCTGCAGCTCCGGGGTCGTCGCGGTCACCGGCGTGGTCGGCTGCAGCCGCCACTCGTTGAACCCGTACGACAGCACGGTCGCCGCGAACGCCTCCACCTGGTCACCCACGCGCAGCGGCGCGTCCGGGTACACGTACGGCGGCAGCTGGCCCGCGCTCGACAGGTTCGTCGACGAGCCGTCGTCCAGCAGCAGGCGCCGCAGCTTGTTGTCGGCGGCCAGCGCCTTGGCCTCGGCGGTGCCGGGGCGGAACCGGTCGGTCGGGATCGGCGCGGGCTCGTCACCGGCGGCCAGCACGACCTCGCCGAAGCGGTTGGTGTTGTAGACCTCGGAGACCGTGAAGTCACCGACCGGCGCGACCAGCATCGACTCGACCGACTCACGCGCGGCCGGGTCGAGCGGCAGGCTCAGCGGGGCCGGGGCGGGCAGGGTCGCGTCGTGCGCGCACACCTGGAAGTCGGCCTTGGCGCCGATGGTGACCTCGGTGAGGCCGTTGAACTCGCTGACCACGCCGCGCACGCGGACCTGGTCGCCGACGGCGACGGCCGGGTGGTTGGCGGCGTTGGCGGTCAGGTAGACGAAGACGCCGTCCGAGGGGGTGCCCGCCGCGGGGGCGCGGTCGCCGGAGCCCGCGGTCTGGACGTAGACGCCGTTGTAGCCACCGGTCGAGTGGTTCGCCGTGACGACGCCCTCGATCACGACCTGGCTGCCGGACAGCGGTGACGCGTCGGTGGTGCCCTGGACCTGCGCGATCGTGTTGGTGACCGTCAGGTTGCAGCCGACCGGATCGGGATCGGGGTCACCGCCCCCGGAGTTGCGGGTGCCGAACGAGTTCGGGGCCTCCGCGCGCCAGGTGCCGTCGATCTTCTGCAGCGAGTACCCGGCCGGGGTGGCCGAGCCCTCGGCGACACCGATGTCGGTGGCGGTGGTGCCGTTCGCGGGGCCGTTCGTGGCGGTCAGCGGGCCCTCGTAGGAGAGGAACTCCGCGACCGTGCCGTCGGGGCGCACGAGCGCGACGCCGTCGGGCGAGCCGTTCTGGAGACCGTCGGTCGGGTAGGTCGCGACGACCACGCCGGCCGCGGGGACGGTGCCGGACAACGTGCGGGTGTTGTACACGCCGCCGCCGTTGCCGTTGTACAGGGCGAGCTGCCAGCCGGTCAGGTCGAAGCCGGCGGGGGCCTCCACCTCCAGCGCCTCGCCGGTGTCCGTTCCGACGTTGTCGTAGTGGATCTCACTGAGGAACGGGTCCGTCGGTTCGGCCGCCGAAGCCGTCGACGCGCTGACCGCGGCGACCGTGGCGATCGCGGTCAGCGCTCCGACGACTTGGAGCGAACGGACACGTCTGCTACTGGGCATCAGGCCTCCATCAGGCGGGTAGAACCTGCCGGAGCCTAGGTGTGAACGGTGTCGAGAAAAATGCGCGCAGATGTACGTTGCGCGATTGTTAGATGGGCGCCGGAAATGGTTGGCACCCAACGGAGTCGCCTGGATACGGCTGGTTACCGTCCGTATGTGCGGATTGTCACGGTAACGGCTCCCGGCATTTCCTGCCGCCCGTTTGCGAATATGCCGAATGGCGTAGTGCACTCGTTTTTTCGGCGGAAAACGATCATGGGACACATCTGCGCAGACATCTGATGTCTGGGTCGAACTTTCTCGTTCATGACGTCCGAATGGGCGCTTGACGACAACGAGACCTCGGATGTTAACTGCATGTGCAACACCCTGCTGTCTCTTTCGGATCCACCCCTGCACCGAGAGAGGACCGAGTCGTGCGCACCGTTGCCAAGGCTCTCCTTGTCGCGACCGCGGCCGTCGCTGTCGTCGCCACCCCGCTGGCCGCCCCGCCACCGGCGGCCGCCGCACCACTGTCCAAGATCCTGGTCTTCTCGAAGACCGCCGGATTCCGCCACTCCTCGATCGACGAGGGCATCGCGGCCATCACCACACTGGGTTCGCAGAACGGCTTCTCGGTGACCGCGACCGAGGACGCGAACCAGTTCACCACCGCCAACCTGGCGCAGTACCAGGCCGTCGTCTGGCTCTCCACCACCGGCGACGTCCTCAACGACACCCAGCAGGCCGCCTTCGAGTCCTACATCCGGGGCGGCGGCGGGTACGTCGGCGTCCACGCGGCGGCCGACACCGAGTACGGCTGGGCGTGGTACGGCGGTCTCGTCGGCGCCTGGTTCGCCTCGCACCCCGCGATCCAGCAGGCGAACGTGCGCGTCGAGACCACGGCCCACCCGTCGACCGCGCACCTGCCGTCGACGTGGACGCGCACCGACGAGTGGTACAACTACCGCACCAACCCCCGGTCGGCCGTGAAGGTCCTGGCGAACCTGGACGAGTCGACCTACAGCGGCGGGTCCATGGGCGACCACCCGATCACGTGGTGCCAGAACTACCAGGGCGGCCGCGCCTGGTACACCGGCCTCGGTCACACCGAACAGTCCTACACGGAGTCCAACTTCACCCGCATGCTGCTCGGCGGCATCCAGTGGGCGGGCGGCGCCGTCACCGCCGACTGTTCCGCGGGGACGGGCGTCACCGACCTGGCCCGCGGCCGCCCGGTCACCGTCACGAGCGTCGAACCCGGCACGTCCCACGTCGGCGCGAACGCTGTCGACGGCAACGCGGGCACCAGGTGGAGCAGCGCCTTCGCCGACCCGCAGTCGATCACGGTCGATCTGGGCTCGGTGCGCAACATCCAGCGCGTGCGGCTCGTGTGGGAGACCGCGTACGGCCGCGCGTACCAGATCCAGTTGTCGGACAACAACTCCACCTGGCGCACGGTGTACTCGACCACCACCTCGGACGGCGGCACCGACGAGGCGACGGTCGGGTCGACCGGCCGGTACGTGCGCGTGCTCGGCACACAACGCGCCACCCAGTGGGGCTACTCGCTCTGGGAGCTTGCCGTTCTCGGTTCCTGAGCGAGCACCCGGCCGGGGCAGTCAACGACGCCTGCCCCGGGCGGGATCCATTTCGCCTCCGCGTCTCCGTGCCCAGGTCGAGGGCGGCGAAACTCCGGTGATTCGACCCCGTTAATGTCGTGACGTCCGCCCGGACAATGCCGGGCGGACGGAATTCATCGCGACCCGGCCGACGGTGACCGCCGTCGAACGGCTGGACGGGGGAAATGATGGGCGAACTGCTGCGCTCCGCTTTCGAGTCGGTCGTCACGTGGTCGATGGGGGAGAAGGACGAAGACGAGGTCGAACGCGTGCTCACGCGGGTGCGCCTCTGGGTCTTCCTCGCCGCGGCTGCCGTGATGTCCCTGCTCTTCATCGCGGCGGGCGGGGTCTGGGGCTGGACCGTGGCGACGGTGCCGCTCGGGTTGGTTCTGGTCACCCGCCGGTTCGGAATCGAGTGGCTGCCGGCCCCGGTCTTCTGGTTCGCCGGCGCGGTCGTCGTGATTCCGGCGGTGTTCCTGGGAATTCACTACAGCGACACCGGCGTGCTCTCCGGATTCCTCCTCGTGGGATATCTGGTGTTCTTCCTGTGGGTCACCGTGTACCCGTCCGTTCTCACCGATGCCGAACAGCACCACGCCCGCACAAATTTCGGCCCCGGCGTGGTGATCCGGGACGAGGCCGAATACCGGATCCTCGTGCTGACGCTGTGGATGGCGACCGCGACCATGATCGCGGTCGGGGCGTCGACGGCGGCGGTCGTGTGCTTCCTCGCGCTCGGCTGGGTGGCGCGGTGGACCGCCGCCATCGCGGCGGTGGCCTGCCTGGCGGACGCGTTGCTGACCTTCGGCGCCGGCGGGTTCGCCTGGAAGGACACCGAACCGTTCGCGTTCGTCGTGGCCGCGGTCGCCGGTCTCCTGGCGGCGTCGGACTGGGTCACCGCCGTGCGCCACCCGACGTGGTCGGGCCGCGGCTGGCTGCGTGTCCTGCGCCCACTGCTGCGGCGTTTCGTCTGACCGGCGGCTACGGTCACGGGCGTGAGTTTCGCTCGGACGGATGACGGCTGCGCGCTGTACTACGAGGTCAACGGCACCGGGGACGACGTGCTCCTGCTCATCGCCGGGCAGTCGAACAACCACCACTGGTGGGACGTGCCCCGCGAGGACTTCGACGCCCGGTTCCGGACCGTCGTGTTCGACCACCGGGGCACGGGCCGCAGCGACAAGCCCGAGACCGGCTACAGCACGCGCGGCTTCGCGACCGACGTGCGGGCGATCCTCGACGACATGGGCGTCGACGCGGCGCACGTGTACGGGACCTCCATGGGCGGCCGCGTCGCGCAGTGGTTCGCCGCCGACCACCCCGGCCGGGTGCGGCGGCTGGTGCTCGGCTGCACCTCACCGGGCGGCGCGCACGGGATCGAGCGCAGTGCCGACGTCCGCCGGTCGCTCGCGCAGCGCGACGCCGCCAAGGCCAGGCAGGCGCTGCTGGAACTGATGTACACCCCGGCGTGGCTCGCCACCCACCACGGGCCCTTCGCCACGATCGGCGACCGGGACATGCCGCCCCACGCGCGCCGCGGCCACTTCACCGCCAGCAAGGAACACGACGGCTGGGACGCCCTCGCGAAGATCACCGCGCCGACGCTGGTGGTCCACGGTGCCGACGACGTCTTCAACCCCGCCGCCAACGCGCCCCTGATCGCCGAGCGGGTGCCCGGTGCGCGGCTGCACGTCCTCCCCGGCGCGCGGCACGCCTACTTCGAGGAGTTCCGGGAGGTCGCGGGGCCGCTGGTGCTGGACTTCCTCACACGGACCCCGTAACGGCCTCACCGTCCGTGACGACCCTGGGGCATGTTCGTGGAACTGCGCGTCCACGGGGTGAGCGGCACGCCGCCGGTGGACATGCTCGACCGTCCGCTGGTGAAACAGGTCGCGGGCGACGTGGACGGCCGGTTCTTCCGCCCGGTCGACAGCGCGGGGAACGAGGTCCGCGCGGCCGACGGCCACATCGTGGAGGGCTACCACTGGGGACCGCTGACGTCCGGCTCGTGGCGGCAGGCGCTGTGGCTCGCACTGATCCCGTTCGGGCTCGTGAACATGGCGTGCTTCATGCTCCCGGCAGGCGGCGGCCGCGCGGGCGCGGCGGCGCGGGTGGTCGCCAGGGCCATGCTCCGCGTGCTGGCGATCGTGCTGACCGGGCTCGTCGTGCTCAGCTTCGCGCAGGCCGCCGTCGACCTCCTCGCCTGGCAGTGGACCGGGGCCGCGTCCCGGTCGGGTGACCCGCGGTGGTGGCTCGCCGGCGCGGTCGCCGCGGTGACGGCCGGGTTGCTGGTGATCCGGTTCGTCGGCGGCAAACCGCGCACCGTGCCGGACACCGAGCCCCTGCCGGACGCCGCCGCGAAGACGGGACTCGCGGGCGGCGAGTTCTACCGCGGTGACGCGGACATCCCCGCGCTGCGCCACCTGCACCTCGCCGCGGGACTGACCGTGCTGTCGCTCCTCGCGGGCGGGCTGGCCCGCGCGTACAGCGGCGGCGACTGGCCGTTCTGGGTGGCGGTCGTGCTGCTGCCGTGGACCGTCGTGCACGCCGCGCTCGTCGGCGACCCGACGGGGAAGCGGACGTGGCTGTCCACGCTGTTCGTGCGGCGGCTGCCCGGCGCGGTGCTGGCGGTCGCGGTGGCGCTGCTCGCCGCCGCGGTGATCACGATGCTCGCCGTGCCCGCGTACCCGGCCCGCGACCGGGGTGTGCTGCCGGGCATCGCGGAACTCGGCATGTGGGTGGCCGGGTGCGCGCTCGGCGCGCTGGTGGTGCTCGTCGTGGCGACGGCCGTGCTCGCACTGCTGAGCAGGGAATCCCGGCCGCCCAAGCCCTTCCGCCGGTTCCTCGGCGGCATGACCGGGCCCGTGGTCGCCACGCTCGGCGTGTTCCTCGGCGTCGGGTTCACCGCTGCCCTCGACTACGGCGTGCTGCGGGCGCTGCGCCCGTCGGAGGACCCGGGCGCGATGGCGTTGCCGCTGTTCCACTTGCGGATCGCGTTCGCGGCCGGGATCGCCGTCGGGCTCGGGGTCGTGCTCGTCGCGGTGCTCGCCGGCTGGATGTGGTTGTCCGCCAAGCGGTACCGGCGGTTCGTGCGCGCGGCCGCGGGCCCGGAGCTGCTGCCGGAGGACCAGGTGCGCGCCGTCGCGCGCGCGTGGTGGCTTGCCCGGGTGAAGTTCTCCGTGCACTGGCTCGCGATCGCCGTGGCGGCGGCCGGTGCGGTGCTCACCGGCGCCGCGATCGCCGAGGCGTGGGACGACCTCGGCGCGACCGTGTGCCACCCGGGCGGCACGTTCCTGTCCGACTGCCGCGACCTGCCCGGCCTCGACCCGGTCACCGTGGGCACGGTCGCCTTGTTGCTGCTGGGCGGTTTCCTCGTCTACCTCGGCCGTCGCGCGGTGGGGGACAGCGCGGTCCGCCGCGGCGCGTGCGTGGTGTGGGACGTGGTCGCGTTCTGGCCCGCGGCCGCGCACCCGTTCGTGCCGCCGCCGTACTCGCCCAAGGTGATCGACGACCTGCGCAGGCGCATCGAGTGGCACGTCGCGGGCCCGGCCAGGTTCGTCGTGCTCGCGGGGCACAGCCAGGGCAGCCTGATCGCCGCGGCCGCGCTGACCAGGATCGACCCGCGGTACCGGCAGCGGGTCGCGTTGCTGACGTACGGGTCGCAGCTGCAGGTGGCCTACGCGCGGGCGTTCCCCGCGTACGTCAACCACCCGTTCCTGTGCTGGCTGCAGGACGACGTGCTGCACGGCCAGTGGGTGTCGCTGTACCGCGAGACCGACCCGATCGGCGGGCCGGTGCTGAGCTGGCAGCGCACCGACGAACCGGTGTTCAGCTCGTACCGCCTCGGCGCCGACGCGGCCGCCGACGACGAGACCGACCCGGTCACCGGCATCCGCCGCTGTGGCGCGGAATGGCGGGTGCTCGACCCGTGGCCCGCGGACGGCGCGTCCCGGCCGCGGCTCGCCATGCGCCGCCACAGCTGCTACAGCCTCGACCCGGCGTGGGACCTCGCGCTCGCCACGCTCACCGCCCCTTACCGCAACAACGACCGGCCCGCACCGGACGTGCGCCGCGAGGAGAGGACCGTCACCTGAGCCACCGCGCGACGCGCGCGGCACCGGCTCGTTCCGGCACGCTGCCGTGTTCCGACTAGGATGGGTAGATCGTATCGACCGTCCGTGGTCGGCACCCGGGGAGTGAGGGACGAGCAGGCCAGGTCATGGTTGGTGCGCTCAGCGGGGCACGTGAGAGACCCGCGCCTACGCGGGTGCTGCTGATCGAGGACGACGACGGCGACGCGTTCCTCGTGGAAGAACTGCTGCTCGAGTCCGGCGCTGCCGTCGAGCTGAACCGGGTCCGCACGCTCGCCGAGGCGAAGGCCGCCGTGCTGGACGTCGCGTGTGTGCTGCTCGACCTCGGACTGCCCGACACGCACGAGCTGGACGGGCTGCGCTGGTTGCAGGACAACGTGCCGTCGGTCGCGGTGGTCGTGCTGACCGGGCTCGCCGACGAGTACCTCGGCGAGGAGGCGGTCCGGCTCGGCGCGCAGGACTACCTCGTCAAGGGCCAGGTCGACGGGCACCTGCTCGACCGCGTGATCCGCTACGCCGTGGAGCGCGAGCGGTCCGACTCGCTGCAGCGCCAGCTGCGGGACGCGCAGATCTACGCCGAGGAGAACGGCCGCCTCGAACGCGGCCTGCTGCCGACACCGATCGTGTCGGACCACGACTTGCGGGTCACGACGCGTTACTCGCCCGGTGGGCAGCGGCTCCTGCTCGGCGGTGACTTCTACGACGTGGTCCAGACCGCCGACGGCTGCGTGCACGCGGTGGTCGGCGACGTCTGCGGCCACGGCCCGGACGAGGCCGCGCTCGGCGTGTCGATGCGCGTCGCGTGGCGGACGATGGTCCTGTCCACCCGCCCGTCGACGGAGGTGCTCTCGGTGGTGAACCAGGTGTTCACCCATGAGCGGTACCAGCCCAACCTGTTCACCACGCTCTGCATGCTCTCGATCGACCCGGGCCGGACCACGGGCACGCTGCACCTCGTCGGCCACCCACCGCCCCTGCTGATCAGCGGCAGGGACGTGCGCGAGCTGAAGGCGCCGGTCCGCACGCCGGTCGGCGTCGGCGACGGTGGCAACTGGCCGAACTGCGAGGTCGAGCTGGGCACGGAGTGGACGGTCCTGATGTACACCGACGGGCTGATCGAGGGCCGGGTCGGCACCGAGCGCAGGCGGCTCGACGTCGACGGCCTGATCGAGCTGGTCAACGCCGGTCTCGACGCCGGCCTGCGGGAGGCGGCGCTGCTCGACCACGTGATCAGCCAGGTGCGCGACCTGAACGGCGGCGACCTCGACGACGACCTCGCCGTGGTGGCACTGAGCCATGGCTGACGCGATGCGCTGGCCGCTGCGCCGCATCATCAACGTCAGTGTCGCGGCGCTGGCGCTGTTCCTGCTGACCGCCGTGATCGTCGGCGGCATCGCGCTGCAGCGCCTCGGCGAGGCCCGCGAGAACGTCGTCATGAACATCGACCCCGCGCTGCAGCAGGCGCTGCGGCTCGAGTCGGCGCTCGTCGACCAGGACACCGGCGTGCGGGACTACGTGCTGGGCGCCGACGAGGACGTGCTCAACCCGTACACCGCGGGCCTCAAGGAGCAGCACGAGGCGGTCACCGCGCTGCGCAGCCTGCTCGCCGACCTGCCCGACATCCAGGCGGACCTCGACCAGGTCGTCTCGCGGGCCGACACGTGGCGCACCAACTACGCGCAGCCGACGATCGCCGCGATCGCGACCGCCCCGAACGACGAGCCGAACCAGTCGGTCACGCGGGGCAGGGACGTCTTCGACCCCGTCCGCGACGCCCTCGACCAGCTGGAACGCGATCTCAACGCGGCACGCATGGCCGCCACCGAGACCCTGCAGAGCACGGCGGCCTCGCTGAACGGCACGCTCATCGTCATCGGCATCGCCTTCGCGGTCGTCGTCGTGGTGCTGGCGGTCGGGTTGCGGTTCGCGGCCATCCGGCCGGTGTCGCGGCTCGCCGAGGAGGTCCGGGTGGTGTCCCGCGGCGACTTCGACCACCCGGTCGCGCAGAGCGGCCCGCGCGAGCTCCGCGAGCTGGGCGCGGACGTGAACGTGATGCGGGAGCGCATCCTCTCCGACCTGTCCGCGGTGCGGGTGGCGCACGCCGAGCTGGACGAGCGCACCAAGGAACTGGAGCGGTCCAACGCCGAGCTGGACGAGCGGACCACCGAGCTCGAGCGGTCCAACGCCGAGCTGGAGCAGTTCGCCTACATCGCCTCCCACGACCTGCAGGAACCGCTCCGCAAGGTGGCGAGCTTCTGCCAGCTGCTCGAACGCCGGTACAAGGGCAAGCTCGACGAGCGCGCCGACCAGTACATCGCGTTCGCCGTGGACGGCGCGAAGCGCATGCAGATCCTGATCAACGACCTGCTCGCGTTCAGCCGGGTCGGCCGGATCGTGCGCGAGCCGGTCGACGTGTCCTGCAACGCGGTCGTCGAGCAGGCGCTCGCGAACTTGGCGGACGCGATCGAGCGGACGGGGGCCACGGTCACGTCCGACGACCTGCCGACGGTCTCGGCCGAGGTGCCGCTGCTCACGGCCGTGTTCCAGAACCTGATCAGCAACGCGCTGAAGTTCCGCGGCGAGGAACCGCCGAAGGTGTCGATCACGGTCCGGCGCGACGGCGGCTTCTGGGAGTTCGCGGTCGCCGACAACGGCATCGGCATCGACCCCGAGTACGCCGAACGGATCTTCGTGATCTTCCAGCGGCTGCACAACAAGGCCGACTACCCGGGTACCGGGATCGGGCTGGCCATGTGCCGGAAGATCGTCGAGTATCACGGTGGCACGATCTGGCTGGACACAGAGGTGGAAACCGGGTCCCGGTTCTGCTTCACTCTGCCGGTGATCGACGCCGGCAGCGCAGGCGAGGAACCCGCGGACGCTGACGACAAGGCCGACGAGAAGGACACCGATGGCTGACCCCACCCCGCTCGACGTGATCGACGTGCTGCTCGTCGAGGACGACGACGGCGACGTGCTGATGACGCGCGAGGCGTTCGAGCACCACAAGATCCGCAACCACCTGCACGTGGTCCGCGACGGTGAGGAGGCGCTGCGGTTCCTGCGGCGGGAGGAGGAGTACGCGGACGCGCCGCGGCCCGGCCTGATCCTCCTCGACCTGAACCTGCCGCGCGTAGACGGGCGCGAGGTGCTCGCCGAGCTGAAGGCCGACCCGGAGCTGCGGGTGATCCCCGTGGTGGTCCTGACGACCTCGGAGGCGGAGGAGGACATCCTCCGCAGCTACACGCTCCACGCCAACGCGTACGTGAGCAAGCCGGTCGACTTCGACCGGTTCATCGACGTCATCCGTCAGATCGACGACTTCTTCGTGACGGTGGTGAAACTACCGGGATGATCGAGCTGCCGGACGCCTTCTGGGAGGTCCGGTACGTCGGCGCCCGCTACCCGGGCTCGCCCGCAGTGCTGGCACGCCCCGGGCTGGCGGACGGCGCGAACTGCCAGCTGTTCGCGTACGAGGTGCTGCGGCACTTCGGTTACGACCCGCCGGACCTGCGTTCGAGCGAGCTGTGGGACGACGTGAAGTCGACACAGCGGGTCGCTGTGCCGCGCCCGCTCGACCTGGTGCTGGTGAACTCGTCGCAGGACGCGTGGGGCGCGCACATCGGTGTCTGGGCCGGTCAGCACGGTGGTGAGGACAAGGTGCTGCACCTGTGCGCGGAGGCCAGGCGGCCCGCGCTGTGGACGCTCGCGATGTTCGCCGCGCGGCCCAGCTACCGGGAGCTGATCGGGTTCAAGCGGGTCGTCGCCCGGTTTGCCCGGCACTGAGCCGGGTACCTGGAGTTCTCCGACCCTGGAGGACAGCCATGATCGACGTGACCGAGCGGATCGCCGCGTCGCCGGAGCAGGTGTGGGCGGTGCTGGCCACCGGGTGGACGTACTCGGGCTGGGTGGTCGGCGCCTCGCACGTGCGGGCGGTCGACCCGGGCTGGCCCGAGGTCGGCGCCAGGGTGCACCACAGCGTCGGGCCGTGGCCGCTGGTGACGAACGACGCGACGGAGGTCGTCGGCGTCGAGCCGGGGCGGATGCTGGAGCTGGACGCCCGCCTGTGGCCGTTCGGCGCCGCGCGGGTCCGGTTGGAGCTGTCCCCGGCCGACGGCAGCGGCACCGACGTGCTCATGTCCGAGCAGGTCGTGCGCGGTCCGGCCGCGATCCTGCCGAAGGCCGTGCAGGCGGTGCTGTTGGTCCCGCGCAACCGCGAGTCGCTGTCCCGGCTCGCCGACCTGGCCGTCGGCGGCGTCGGTTCGCGCTAGCGCCTGTTTCATCGCCCGGCGGTGATCAGCATTGACAGCGGCTTTTGGTCCAAGCTTCACAGGTCAGCGCAGTGAAACAGGACCTAGCCGGGCATCCGGTACACCCACACCTCCCCGTCGTCGGTGCCGGTGGCCAGGGCGCGGTTGTTCAGCGTGGTGATCTTCTCGCGGGTCGTGACGTCCCACAGGGTCGTCTGCCCGTTGAGGTGCGGGACGGCCGGCGTGCGCCCGTCCGGGCTGAACGCGGGGACCCCGAACGACTCACCGCTGGCACCGGCGATGGCGGCACCCACCTGCCGGGCGGTCGTCACGTCCCACAGCCGCACGGTCTCGCCCCGCGTCGTCGCGAGCAGCGAGCTGTCGGGGCTGAACGCGAGGTCGGTGGCGTTGTCGTCGAGGGTCACCCTGGCGACCTCGGACCGGGACGTCAGGTCCCAGAGGCGGACGGTGTTGTCGTTGCTCGCGGTGGCCAGCAGGTCGCCGTCCGGTGGCTGGAACGCCAGCTCGTTCACGACGTCGGTGTGGCCGTCGAGCCCGGCAAGGCTGCTGCCTGGTGACCGCGTCGTCGCGGGCACGCCGGACCAGGGCGACCACACGACGAGCCCGGCGACGGCCGCGACGACCACGACGGCGGTGAGCACGGGCACGAGCCACCGCCTGCGCCGGACCGCAGGCACGACCCGCGTTTCGGTGGCGACGGTGTCGGCCGCGGGCATCGGCATGGTGGTGGTCTCGTCGCGGGGCGGTGCGATGGTGACCGTGTCGGCGGGTGTGCCGTCGAGCAGGGCGGTGACCTCGGCGTGCTGGCGTTCGATCAGCCGGTGCGCGGCGGGTGGCCACGGCCTCGTGGACGGGGTGATCGCACCGATCTCGGTGAGCAGCTCGTCCGGCGTCGGCCGGCCGGCCGGGTCCTTCGCGAGGCACAGCCCGGCGATCTCGCGCACCCTGCCGGGCAGCGCGGTGAGGCCGGGGTCGGCGTGCACCAGGTTGTAGAGGGTGCGCGGGGTCGACGGCCCGGCGAACGGGCTGCCGCCCGTGCATGCCATGACCAGCACGGAACCGAGCGAGAACACGTCGCTCGCCGTGGCCCTCCGCCTGTTCGGGTGACATGTACTCGGGTGAGCCGATGAGCCAGCCGCTGCGGGTCACCCTGGTGCTCTCGCCGTCCACGGCGCGGGCGATGCCGAAGTCGATGACCCGCACGCCGTCCGCCGTGAGCAGCACGTTCGACGGTTTGAGGTCGCGGTGCACCAGCCCGGCGCGGTGGATCTCGGTCAGCGCCGACGCCAGCCCGGCCGCGAGGCGCAGCGCGAGGCGGCCACCTCCTGGCGGAACCGGGCGAGGAACCCGTCCTCCTCGGTGAGCTGGGCGCGCACCTGCTTGACCGCGACCAGCCTGCCGTCCGGCCCGTAGCCGAGGAACACGCGGCCCATGCCGCCCTGGCCCAGCTCGGTGAGCAGCCGGTACCGCCCCACCTGACGCGTGTCCGCGTCCCCCAGCGCCCGCATCCCACCTCCGCCCGTCGGGCGGCAGTCCATGCGGCTAGCGGTAGATCAATGTATGCGCTGCCGAGATGACTCCGTGGTAGCCGGGGACCCGCTCCCGGGCCAGCGCCGCCTTCGCCGCGTTCGCGCCGGCCCCGCCGTGCACGCCGCCGCCGGGGTGCGCCGACGCCCCCGACAGGTACAGCCGGTCGATCACCGTGTCCGCGCGCGCGAGCCCCGGCACCGGCCGGAACACCAGCTGCTGGTGGATGGCGGAGGTGCCCGCGTTCACCGCGCCCTCGACCAGGCTCGGGTTGTGTGCGGCCAGCTCGGCGGGACCCGCGATCGAGCGGCCCACGATGAGCGACCGGAACCCCGGCGCCTGGTCCTCGATGACCTGCTCGATCCGGTCCGCCCGCCGCTTCAGCCGCGACTCCGGCCACGTCTCGCCGCGCGGCACGTGCGTGTACGCCCACACCGCCTCCGTGCCCTCGGGGGAGCGGGCCGGGTCGGCCGTCGTCATCTGCCCGAGCAGCAGGAACGGGTTGCGCGGCACCCGGCCGCACGCGAGGTCGTTCGCCACGCCCGCGAGCCCGTTCACGTCCGCGCCGAGGTGCACGGTGCCCGCGCCGCCGACCCCCGGCGCCGACCACGGGATCGGGCCGGACAGCGCCCAGTCCACCTTGATCGTCGCGTCGTCCCACACGAAGTCGCCGAGGTCGGCCACCAGCCGCGCGGGCAGGTGCTCCTCGCCGACCAGGTCGCGGTACAGCAGCGGCGCGGGCACGTCGGCGAGAACGGCCCTGCGCGCGCGGACCAGCTGCCCCTCCGCGTCCCGCACGCCGAGCGCCTGCCCGTTCGCGACCACCACGGACGTGATCGGCCTGCCGAGGTCGAGCCTGCCGTCGCGGGTGGACAGCCTGCGCACCAGCGCCTCGGTGATCTTCCTGGCGCCGCCCTCCGGGACCGGGAAGCCGACCTCCTGGCCGAGCATGGTCAGCAGCCACCCGAAGATCCCCGAACCGGCGTTGTCCGGCCCGAGGTCGGTGTGCATGGCGTTGCCCGTGAACAGCGCGCGTGCGCCGTCACCGGCGAACCGCTCGTTCGTCAGCGACCGCACCGGCAGCACGGCCGTGCGTGCGAACCGCAGCAGCCCGCCGGGCCCGAGCCGCCTGGCGAGCCGGGCCGCCGCGCGCACGGGCGGGAACGGCGTGAAGACCGCGTCGAGCACGTCGTCGCGGATCCGTTGCCAGTGCGCGAACTCCGCGTGCCACGCGTCGCCGTCGGCGGGCGCGAACTCCGCCACCGCCTTCGCGGTCTCCTCCAGGTCCCGCGACAGCACGACGTGCCTGCCGTCGGGGAAGACGTGCGCCAGCACGGACGGCGCGTGCCGCCACGTGAGCCCGTGCTCCTCGAGCCCCAGCGACAGCAGGGCGGGCGAGGCGGCGGCGAGCGGGTAGAACGCGCTGCACAGGTCGGCGAGGTACCCGGGCGCGGCGATCTCGGCGGAGGCCACGGCCCCGCCCGGCGCGTCGGTCGCCTCGCAGACGAGCACCCGCCAGCTCGCGTCCGCGAGCATGTTGGCCGCCACCAACCCGTTGTGCCCGGCGCCGATCACCACGGCGTCGACGTCGTCCATGATCAGCGCCTCCTCGCCCGTCCGTAGCTGGCTGACTACCCCGCACGCGCCAGGTTTCCACGTGGGGACGCCGGGTATCCGAAGATCGTGTCCACGAACACCCTGATCGACCACCGCTACCGGCTGGGCCCGCGGCTCGGCGGGGGCGGCATGGCCGACGTGTTCGAGGCCCGCGACCTCCGCCTCGCGCGGCGGGTGGCGGTGAAGAGCTGCCGCCGCACCCGCGCCGCGGAGGACCTCGTCGCGGAGGCCGAGCTCCTCGCCGGACTGTCCCACCCGGGACTGCTGACGCTCTTCGACTTCGGCTTCGACGGCAGGCGCCCGTTCCTGGTGCTGCAGCTCGCGTCCGGCGGGACACTGCGCGACCGGCTCGACAGCGGCCCGCTGCCACCCGATCGGGTGGCGGAGATCGGGGCGTCGATCGCCGCCGTGCTGTCCTATGTGCACGGTGAGGGCATCGTGCACCGCGACGTGAAGCCGTCGAACGTGCTGTTCGACGACGAGGGCGAGTGCTTCCTCGCCGACTTCGGCATCGCGGGCCCGTCCGGCGACGTCGACCCGAAGGTCCTCGGCACGGCCGCGTACCTCGCGCCGGAACAGGTGGCCGGCAGCGAGATCGGGCCCGCGGTGGACGTCTACGCGCTCGGGCTGGTGCTCCTGGAGAGCCTGACCGGGGAGGTCGAGTTCCCCGGCGACGGCCAGGAGGCCGCGGCCGCGCGGCTCGTCCACCGCCCGAAGGTGCCCGGCGCGTGGGGCAGGGAGTGGCGTGCGGTGCTCACCGCGATGACCGACGTCGACCCGGCGAACCGCCCCGACGCGGCGACGTGCGTGACGCTGCTGCGTGCGTTGTGCGCGGGCGAGCGGGTGCCGCTGGGGCGGTTGCCCGCCCGTCCCCGGTCCCGGCTCGCGGCGTTCGCGTCCGCGGCCTGCGGCGCGTTGTTCTAGAGCCGGTTCGACGCCTCCGACAGCACCGCGCGCAGGATCTCCTCGATCTCGGCGAACTGCGGTTCCTCGCAGGTCAACGGCGGCGCGAGCTGCACGACGGGGTCGCCGCGGTCGTCGGCGCGGCAGTACAGGCCCGCGTCGAACAGCGCCTTGGAGAGGTAGCCGCGCAGCAGCCGCTCGGACTCGTCGTCGTCGAAGGTCTCCTTGGTGGCCTTGTCCTTGACGAGCTCGATGCCGAAGAAGTAGCCGTCGCCGCGGACGTCACCGACGATCGGCAGGTCCGTCAGGCGTTCCAGGTAGGAGCGGAAGAGGTCGCTGTTGCGGCGCACGTGCGCGTTGAGGTCCTCGCGGACGAACAGGTCGAGGTTCGCGAGCGCCACCGCGCTGGCCACCGGGTGCCCGCCGAAGGTGACACCGTGGGCGAACGAGCTCGCGCCGTGCCGGAAGGGCTCGTAGAGGCGGTCGCTGACCAGCATCGCGCCCAGGGGGACGTATCCGCTGGTCAGACCCTTGGCGCAGGTGATGATGTCGGGCTGGTAGCCGTACCGGGTGGCGCCGAAGTACTCCCCGAGGCGGCCGAACGCGCAGATCACCTCGTCGGACACGAGCAGCACGTCGTGGCGGTCGCAGATCTCGCGGACCCGCTGGAAGTAGCCCGGCGGTGGCGGGAAGCAGCCCCCCGCGTTCTGGACCGGTTCCAGGTAGACGGCGGCGATCGTGTCGGCGCCCTCGAACAGGATCGCCTCCTCGATCCGGTCGGCGGCCCAGCGCCCGAACGCCTCCGCGTCGGTGCCGTCCGGGCCGGCCGTGCCCGCCGGGGCGCGGTACAGGTTGGTGTTCGGGACCCGGATGGTCGAGGGGACCAGGGGTTCGAAGTCCGCCTTCAGCCCGGGGAGCCCGGTGATCGACAGCGCGCCCATCGAGGTGCCGTGGTAGGCGATCGCCCGGGAGATGACCTTGTGCTTCGTCGGCTTGCCGACGAGCTTGAAGTAGGCGCGGGCCAGCTTCCACGCGCTTTCCACCGCTTCGGACCCGCCGGTGGTGAAGAAGACCTGGTTGAGGTCACCCGGGGTGAGGGTCGCGAGCCGCTCGGCCAGCTCGACGGCCTTGGGGTGCGCGTAGGACCAGATGGGGAAGTAGGCCAGTTCGCGGGCCTGCTTGGCCGCCGCGTCCGCCAGCTCTTCGCGACCGTGCCCCGCCTGGACGACGAACAGGCCGGAGAGGCCGTCGAGGTACCGCTTGCCGTTCGTGTCCCAGATGTAGGGGCCCTCCCCGCGCGCGATCGTCGGCACGGGCGAGTCCGCGTAGGACGACATGCGGGTGAAGTGCATCCAGAGGTTGTCGGCCATGGTGCGATTACCGCATATTTTTGGGGGGTGGGCAAGTGATTGCGGCTGTGATGTGGGGTTGTGGCTACGGAATCCGTGGCTTGTGGGTCTCCTGTCGCGGGGTTCCACGTCCCCGTCGTGGGTTTGTCCCCGTTCTGGGTTTGTCCTCGCCGGACGGGCGTCCTCGCCGGAGGGCGTCCTGCCGGACGGGCCTCCTCGCCGGAGGGGCTGGTCTCCGGGATGGCGGGGGTTGGGCACGGGGTTGGTTTGGCAGGGACTGGTGTCCGTTGTCTGCCTGCCATCCCGTCGACCTCCCGGAGGGCTATCACACCGCGTCAAGGGGGCCCGGGGATTTGGGCAGGAGGTTGCGTTGGGCTTCGGGCCCCCTTGACCCGGTGTGATCGGGCTTCGCCAGGTCGACGGGATGGCAGGCAGGCTGTTGTGTGGTGAGCTGCGCTCGGCTTGGGTGGCCGCCACGCCGTCAGGTGGTGCCCCACGTGTAGGTCTGTTTGCGCAGCTTGAGGTACATGAACGCCTCCGTGGTGTCGACGCCCGGCACCGCTCTGATCTGCTTCAGCAGTTCCAGCAGGTGGTCGTCGTTGCGGGCGACCACCTCTGCCAGCAGGTCGAACGAGCCCGCCGTGATCACGACGTAGTCCACCTCGGGGATCTCCGCCAGCAGGTCCGCCGTCTCCTCCAGGTCGGTCGACGTGCGGATGCCGACCATCGCCTGGCGGGGGAAGCCCAGTTGGAGGGGGTCGGTGACCGCGACGATCTGCATCACGCCTGAGTCGAGCAGGCGTTGGACGCGTTGCCGCACCGCCGCTTCCGACAGGCCCACCGCGCGGCCGATCGTGGCGTACGGCCTGCGGCCGTCCTCCTGCAGCTGCTCGATGATCGCCTTGGAGACGTCGTCCAGATCCGCCATTCAGTCCCTCCCGTTACAGCGAAGAGTCTTACGCAATTCGTCGTGAAACGCGAATGTGACAACGGAATCCCTTGTCTGACCGCGTGTCGCGTGTCACTATCGGTCGCCATGCGAACCAGGGCGCCTACGTCGCTCTCCCCGGAGGCGGCGGCACTGCTGGCGGGACAGACCCGCACGTCCCGCAGGACCGTCCTGCGTGGTCTGGTGGCCGCCACCGCCCTGGCGGCCACCAGCTGTGGCATGCCGGGCACCCGCCAGGACCCCGCCGCCTGCCGCAGCGACGATCTGTCCGCCTCGGACAAGACCCTCGTCGTGTCCAACTGGCCCCTGTACATCGACGTCGCCGAGGACGACGAGTCGGTGCGGCCCACGCTGGACGCGTTCGCCGCGCAGGCCGGGATCCAGGTGACGTACCAGGAAGACGTCAACGACAACAACGAGTTCTTCGGCAAGGTCCGCAACCAGCTCTCCACGTGCCAGTCGATCGACCGGGACATCATCGTCCTCACCGACTGGATGGCGGCGCGGCTGATCCGGCTCGGCTGGGTGCAGCCGCTCCGGAAGGACCGGATCCCGAACGTCGAGGCGAACCTACTGCCTTCACTGCGCGGCCGCCCGTGGGACAAGGGCACCGAGTACGCCGTGCCGTGGCAGACCGGGCTCGCCGGCATCGCCTACAACGGCAACGTGACCAAAGAGGTCCGGACCGTCGACGAGCTGCTGACCCGCCCCGACCTCAAGGGCAAGGTCACGATGCTGTCGGAGATGCGGGACACCGTCGGGCTGATCCTGCTGGAGATGGGGCACGACCCGTCGAACTTCACCGAGGAGCAGTTCAACGAGGCGCTGAACAAGCTCCAGGCGGCCGTCGACGCCGGGCAGATCCGCCGGTTCACCGGCAACGACTACGCCCAGGACCTCGCGAAGGGCGACATCGCCGCGTGCGTCGGCTGGTCCGGGGACGTGATCCAGCTGAACTTCGAGGACGAGAACATCAAGTTCGTGACGCCGGAGGCCGGCGTGATGCTCTGGTCCGACAACATGCAGGTGCCCAACCGCGCCACGCACCAGGCCAACGCCGAGGCGCTGATGAACTACTACTACGAGCCAGAGGTCGCCGCCGAGCTGGCCGCGTGGGTCAACTACATCTGCCCCGTCCAGGGCGCGCAGGACGCGATGGTGGCCATCGACCCGGAACTCGCCGAGAACGAGCTGATCTTCCCGAGCGAGTCCACGTTGTCGTCGGCGAAGGTGTTCATGGCGTTGAACGAGGCGCAGGAACGGATCTTCGAGCAAGGCTTCCAGCAGGTGATCGGAGCGTGAGTGATGGCAGATGACCTGGTTCTGGAGAACGTCACCAAGACCTTCGGGTCCGTGACGGCGGTCGACGACCTTTCTCTCACGGTGCCACAGGGCAGTTTCTTCGCGCTCCTCGGCGCTTCCGGGTGCGGCAAGACCACCACCCTGCGCATGGTCGCGGGCCTGGAGGAACTGACGACCGGCACGATCCGGCTCGGCGAGCAGGACATCACCGGCCTGCGCCCGTACAAGCGGCCCGTGAACACCGTCTTCCAGAGCTACGCGCTCTTCCCGCACCTGACCGTCGAGGAGAACATCGCGTTCGGGTTGAGGCAGCGCGGTGTGAAGGACACCAAGAAGAAGGTCGCCGAGATGCTGGAGCTGGTGCAGCTGCCCGCGTTCGGCAAACGCAAGCCCGCGCAGCTCTCCGGTGGTCAGCAGCAACGCATCGCGCTCGCCAGGGCGCTGGTCAACGAGCCGCGGGTGCTGCTGCTCGACGAACCGCTCGGCGCGCTGGACCTCAAGCTGCGCAGGCAGATGCAGATCGAGCTGAAACGCATCCAGACCGAGGTCGGCGTCACCTTCCTGCACGTCACCCACGACCAGGAAGAGGCCATGTGGATGGCCGACACGGTCGCGGTGATGACCGAGGGCCGCATCGCGCAGCTGGGGGCGCCCACCGACATCTACGAGTTCCCGTCGTCGCCGTTCGTCGCGAACTTCCTCGGGCAGTCCAACCTGTTCGCCGCCGAGGTGTCCGGCACGTCCGGGGACGACCTGCTGATCACCGCCCACGGCGAACGGTTCGCCGCGCCCGCGTCGCGTGCGCACGCCGCCGACGGGCGCGTCTGGCTCGGGGTGCGGCCGGAGAAGGTGCGGCTCGCGCTGCCCGACGAGGACGCGCCCGCCGAGCACAACCAGGTCCGCGGCGTGCTCACCGACACCTGTTACGCGGGCGTCTCCACCGAGTACCTGCTGAAAACCCCGTGGGGGCAGGAGATGTCGGTGTTCTCCGCGAACGCGGCGGCCGGGGAACCGCTCACGCCCGGCACCGAGGTCGTCGCCCACTGGTACCCGCCGCACTCGTTCGTGCTCGACCGGCCCACGGGCGAGGGCGACGAGATCACGCAGTACTCGGCCGACCCGCTCGGGGTGGCGCCGTGACCGCGTTCGTCGGCACCGCCGTCGGCACCGGCACGGAACCGCCGCCACCGCCCGTCACGCGCCGCAGGCGCTGGCTGCCGTACCTGTTGCTGCTGCCCGGCGGGTTGTGGCTGCTGCTGTTCTTCGTCGTGCCGTCCGTCCAGCTCGCCGGCACCAGCCTGTACGACCGGGCGGGCAGCCTCGAAACCGGGTACTCGCAGACCTTCGCGTTCGGCAACTACCTCGACGCGATCGTCGGGTACTGGCCGCACCTCGTGCGGTCCGCGGTGTACGCGGGGCTCGCGACGGCCATCTGCCTGGTGCTCGGCTACCCGCTCGCGTACTTCATCGCGCAGCGCTCGGGGCGGTGGCGGAACCTGCTGCTGGTGTGCGTGATCGCGCCGTTCTTCACCACGTTCCTGGTGCGCACGCTCGCGTGGAAGTCGATCCTGTCCGACAACGGCCCGGTCACGGGGTTCTTCCGGTCGCTGCCGTTCTTCCCCGACGACTTCCGCCTGCTCGCCACGCCCGTCGCGGTGGTGTGCGGGCTCGTGTACAACTTCCTGCCGTTCATGGTGCTGCCGCTGTACGCGACGCTGGAACGCCTGGACGGCCGGCTGCTGGAGGCGTCGAGCGACCTGTACGCCAAGCCGGCCACCACGTTCCGGCGCGTGACGCTGCCGCTGTCGATGCCGGGCGTCATCGCGGGCACGCTGCTCACGTTCATCCCGGCGGCGGGCGACTACATCAACGCCGAGCTGCTCGGCACGCCCAACGAGTACATGATCGGCAACGTGATCGACTCGGCGTTCCTGGTGCGGCTGGACTACCCGCAGGCGGCGGCGCTGTCGTTCCTGCTGATGGCGACGATCCTGGTGATGGTGTTCAGCTACATCCGCGCCGCGGGTACGGACGAGGTGGTCTGAGTGCGGTTCTGGCGCTGGGTCGCGGACCACTGGGTGATGGTGGCAGGCCTGCTCGTGCTGGCCTACCTGTTCCTGCCGATCGTCGTCGTGTTCCTGCTGTCGATCAACCGCGCGCCGAACCGGCTGTCCTACGACATCTCGCCCGACTGGACGCTCGAGTACTGGCTGAACCCGTTCGGCGCGGCCGGGATCGGGGCGGCGCTGCGGGTGAGCATCGGCATCGCGCTCGTCGCGACCCTGGTGGCGACGGTCCTCGGCACGCTGATGGCGTTCGCGCTGGCACGGCACCGGTTCCGCGGCCGTGCCACCACGAACGTGCTGATCTTCCTGCCGATGGCGACGCCCGAGGTGGTGATGGGCTCGTCGCTGCTGGCGTTGTTCGTGACGATGCGGGTGCCGCTCGGCTTCTGGACCGTGGTGGTCGCGCACATCCTGTTCTGCCTGTCGTTCGTGGTCGTCACGGTGAAGGCACGCCTGGCGGGGCTCGATCCCCGGCTGCAGGAGGCGGCGATGGACCTGTACGCCAACGAGTGGCAGACGTTCCGCCGCGTCACGCTCCCGCTGGTGCTGCCCGGCATCGCGGCCGCCGCCATGTTGTCCCTGTCGTTGTCGTTCGACGACTTCATCATCACGAACTTCAACTCGGGCACGACGGTCACGTTCCCGATGTACGTGTGGGGCGCGGCGCAGCGCGGGATCCCGCGCCAGGTCAACGTGATCGGCACCGCGGTGTTCCTGCTGGCGTTCGTGCTCGTGGTCGTGGTGCAGCTGCGGTCCCGGCGAAAGGCGCGGTACGTATGAGGATCCTGCAGATCGGCGCGGGCGGCGTCGGCGCGGCGGCGGTCTCGATCGCGGCGCGGCGCAAGTTCTTCGAGTCCTACGTGGTCGCCGACTACTCGGCGGCCCGCGCGGACGCCTGCGTGGTGGACGACCGGTTCACGTCGGTCACCGTGGACGCGTCGTCGTCGGCCGCGGTCGCGGACCTGTGCCGGGCGCACGGCATCACGCACGTGTTCAACGCGGTGGACCCCCGGTTCGTCATGCCGATCTTCGAGGGCGCGCTCGACGCCGGCGCCGACTACCTCGACATGGCGATGTCACTGTCCACTCCGGACCCGTCGGCTCCGTACTCGCGCACCGGCGTCAAACTCGGCGACGACCAGTTCGCGCAGGCGGCGACCTGGACCGACCGCGGCCGCCTCGCGCTGGTCGGCATCGGCGTGGAGCCGGGGTTGTCGGACGTGTTCGCGCGGTACGCGGCCGACCACCTCTTCTCGGAGATCGAGGAGATCGGCGTCCGCGACGGCGCCAACCTGGTGGTCGACGGGTACGCCTTCGCCCCGACGTTCTCCATCTGGACGACCATCGAGGAGTGCCTCAACCCGCCGGTGATCTGGGAGCGGGACCGCGGCTGGTACACGACGGAACCGTTCTCGGAGCCGGAGGTCTTCGACTTCCCGGAGGGCATCGGCCCGGTCGAGTGCGTGAACGTGGAGCACGAGGAGGTGCTGCTCATCCCGCGCTGGGTGCCGGCGGGTCGCGTGACCTTCAAGTACGGCCTCGGCAACGAGTTCATCGAGGTGCTGCGCACGCTGCACAAGCTGGGTCTGTCCTCTGTGGACCCGGTGCGCGTCGGCGACGTCTCGGTGTCCCCGCGCGACGTCGTGGCGGCGTGCCTGCCCGACCCGGCGGGCCTGGGCCCCAGGATGCGCGGGAAGACGTGCGCGGGCACGTGGGTCCGCGGCCGCGACGCGGCGGGTGAGCCGAAGGAGGTGTACCTGTACCACGTGGTGGACAACGAGTGGTCCATGCGCGAGTACGGACACCAGGCGGTGGCGTGGCAGACCGCCATCAACCCGGTGGTGGCACTCGAGTTGCTGGCGACAGGCGCGTGGACGGGCACGGGCGTGCTGGGCCCGGAAGCCTTCGACGCCGTGCCCTTCCTCGACCTGCTCACCGAGTACGGCTCCCCGTGGGGGATGCGCTAGCCGGGCCGCACCCGGCCGAGCCGCACCCACGTCCCCGGACGTCCCTCGATCGGGGCGGGCTCGTCACCCAGCACCACCCCGTCAGGCCAGCACACCTTGTCGGTGTCGAGGTGGTCGACCCGCACCCGGGCGGCGAACGCGGTGTGTCCCTCGAACTGAGCGCCTTCGAACCAGGCGCCGGTACTGAACTCGGCGTCGGCGAACGTGCTGAGCCCGGCGAACCTCGTGTTGCCGAACATGGCGCTCCGCTCGAACCTGGCGCTGGTGAATCCGGCCCCGTCGGCGAACCCGCTGTCGTCGAACCACGCATCCGCTCCGAACGTGGCGCCGGTGAACGTCGCGTACCCGCCGAAATCGCAACGTGTGAACCACGCGTCGCCGCCGAACTCCGCTTCGGCGAAGACCGCGTGGTCAGCGAACGTCCCCGTGCCGAAACGGACGTCGTCGTGGAACCGGGCCGCGAAGAACGACGCGGAGGCGCGGCAGGTCGCCTCCGTGAAGTCGGTCGGTCCGGCGAAGGTCGCGTGGTCGAAGCTCGCGTCACCGGCGAAGACCGCGTTGGTGAACATCGCCTCGCCGACGAACCGGGTCCGGTGGAACGTGACCTTCTGGGTGAACGTCGTGCCCGCGAACCGAGCTGTGTCGAGCACGCAGTCGGAGAGGTCGAACCTGCCCAGGGTCGCCCCGGTGAGGTCGAGTGTGATCGCGGGCCAGAACGAGTCCAGTGGGTGATCGACGTCCGGTCCGGGTTTCAGGTGGTGCTCCAGGATGCGCTGCGCGGTGCGGCGCACTTCCCTTTCCTGCTGGACGGTGTGGGGCCGGCCACCGGTATCGGGTGTGGGCATGCGCAGATACGCGCAGAGCACGTTCGCCACGGTCTGCCGCAGCTGCGGATCGGCGTTGTCCTGCGCGAGCCGTTCGAGCGCGTACAGGCCACCGAGCCGGACCGGGGCCTTGTCCGATCCCAGCTGATCGACGGCCTTGGCGTACAGCTCGGTGATCCGCCGCGCGGTGGCGTCCTCTTCCCCGGTCGCGGCCACACGTTCGGCCAGCCGATGCGCCTCGTACTTCTGCAGCAGGTCCAGTTCCGTCGAACGCTGCCTGCGGACGGCAAGCCACAGCACGACGATGCCGCCGAGGCCGACGCCGAGGGTGCCGCCGGTGCGGATGGCGTCGAGCTGCCCACCGCTCACCCCCGTCCCCAGCAACACCCACACCGCGCCGGCGGCAACCAGCACCATCACCGGGATACCGACGACGATGACCCAGCGGGGAATCGGCCGCAGCACCGGCCGGGGAGCGGGTTCGATCACCGCACCACCATCGCATCCCGGGGACCGGTCCCCGCCACGGCCCGCTAGGTTGCGACCGTGTCGCGACGCGAGTGGGTGTTCCTCGTCCTGTTCGTGCTGTCGATCGCCGCGGCGGGGGCGGCCCCGATCGTGGTGGACAAGCTGACCTCGCCGGAACCGGCGCCACCCCCGCCTGCGGCGCCACCGCGCACCCCGTGCCCGGACACCGCTGACGGCGAACCGAAGCACCCGACGGAGTACACCGACCGCGCCGCCGCGTACACGGGTCCCGGCCCGCACCCGATGGAACTGGTGACCCCGGTGCTCGACGTCGACGGCGTGTACCAGTACTACGGCCCGGACGACCGCGGCCTGCCGCTGGAATGGCAGGCGGACGAGGAGAACGAACGGCAACTGGTCGTGTGCGAGTACGCCGTGTCGGCGGAGCCGGTGGTGCGCAGCTGCGAGTACCTGGGCAACCGCTGGGTCCAACTCGCCCCGGCGACCTACCGGTACCGGGTCTTCGAGGCGCGAACCTCCCGGGCGGTCAAGGACTTCACCCTGCACAGCGGCGAAGCCTGCCCGGGCAGCATCGAATACCGCGAAGGCGACAGCCCGCCTGCGCGCGTCCTGGAAAGCGTGAAGTTCACCGAGCTGGAGAAGGCACTGCGCCCGATCGTGGACCCGTGAGCTCCTGACAGCACGTCGTCGCCATCGTCGATCATCCGCGCGTCCAGCACCGGCCGCAGGCGCGTCACGGTCTCGGCCACGGACGTGCCACCGACGGACGGCGCTCCGTCGGGAAGCCGCCCTGAGATGGGATCGAGCTCCGATGTCGCGTGCGTCTGGACGAGCTCCTCCGCTGTCGGAAGCGCTTCGAGCCGCTGCCGCCCCAGCTCGAGATCGAGCCGATGCCGCCGCCAGGCCATGACCATGTGGAGCAACCGCTGCAGTCCCCACAACGCGCCGAGCCCGTAGGCCACTGGCGCTGAACGTTCCGCGAGGTCGTCAGCACCGCGACCCTCGGGCTCCCCAACCGCATCCGCCGGATGAGCAGCAGGGACGAATCGACCGCGTTCTGGGCTGCTGAGTTCGTACAGGTATTGGTACCCGCCGGGGCTACCCGATGTTGTGCATCACGTGCTTCACGCGCGTGTAGTCCTCGAAGCCGTACATCGACAGGTCCTTGCCGTACCCGGAGTGCTTGAACCCGCCGTGCGGCATCTCCGAGATGAACGGGATGTGCGTGTTCACCCACACGCACCCGAAGTCGAGCGCCGCCGTCATGCGCATCGCGCGGCTGTGGTCCTTCGTCCACACCGACGCCGCCAGGCCGTACTCGACGCCGTTCGCCCACGCGATCGCCTCCTCCTCCGAGGAGAACCGCTGCACGGTGATCACCGGGCCGAAGACCTCGTCCTGGATGATCTCGTCGTCCTGTCGCAGGCCGGACACCACGGTGGGGGCGTAGAAGTAGCCGCGGTCGCCGACCTGCGAACCGCCCGCCCGCAGCGACGCGTGATCGGGCAGCCGGTCGACGAAACCGGCGACCCGGGCCAGCTGGTTCGCGTTGTTCAGCGGTCCGTACAACACGTCCGGGTCCGACGGCGGGCCGGTGCGCGTGGCACGTGCCTGCGCGGTCAGCTCCGCCACCAGCTCGTCGTGCACGCCCGGGCCCGCGAGCACCCGTGTCGCCGCCGTGCAGTCCTGGCCCGCGTTGAAGTACCCGCCCACCGCGATCGCCTCGGCGGCGGCCGCCAGGTCGGCGTCGTCGAACACCACGACCGGGGCCTTGCCGCCCAGTTCCAGGTGCACCCGCTTCAGGTCGGCGGCCGCGGCCTGCGCCACCTCGCGGCCCGCGCGCACCGAACCGGTGATCGACACCAGCGCGGGCGTCGGGTGCGCCACCAGCGCGCGGCCCGTGTCCCGGTCACCGCACAGCACGTTGAACACGCCCGCCGGGAAGAACTCGGCCGCGATCTCCGCCAGCAGCAGCGTCGACAGGGGCGTCGTGTCGGACGGCTTCAGCACGACCGTGTTGCCCGCCGCCAGCGCGGGCGCGATCTTCCACACCGCCATCATCAGCGGGTAGTTCCACGGCGTGACCTGCGCGCACACCCCGATCGGCTCGCGGCGCACGTAGCTCGTGTGGTCCGCCATGTACTCGCCGGCCGACTTGCCCTCCAGCACCCGTGCCGCGCCCGCGAAGAACCGGAAGTGGTCGACGGCGGGCGGCATCTCCTCGTCGGCGGTCAGCTGCCGCGGCTTGCCCGTGTTCCGGCACTCCGCATCGAGCAGGTCCTCGGTCCGGGCCTCGAGCGCGTCCGCGAACTTCAGCATCGCGAGCTGGCGTTCCCTCGGCGTCGTCGTCCGCCAGCCCTCGAACGCCTTCGCCGCCGCCCGCATCGCCTGGTCGACGTCGGCCGCGCCGGACCGCGGCGCGGACGCGAACACCTCACCGGTGCTCGGGTCGACGACATCGGTGTACTCGCCGTCGGCGGGGTCGGTCCAGGTGCCGTCGACGAAGTTCCGCAGAACACGCTTCTCGGTCATGGCTGCCATCTTCGCGACTGAATCCGTAGCAGACAAGTCGTTCGACAACTATTTCAGCGGCCGATCACCCGCGTTGCCGCGTCACCGAACGCGAACGGGGACGGCTCGCACTCGGCGATGAAGTCCGCGGGGAAGCCCCGTTCGAACCGGGCCGCCGACGCCAGCGCGGTGACCGCGTCGGCGGGCAGCACGAGGTCGAGCCCGCGCAGGTTCTCGGCCAGTTGCTCGGCGCTGCTCACGCCCACCAGCGGCAGCACGGCCGACGACCTGGCCCGCAGCCACGCGAGCGCAACCTGGGCTGGGGTCGCGCCCAGCTCGTCGGCGACCGTGCGCACGGCGGTCGCGGCGGCCTGCTCCCTCGGCGTCAGCTCGCGGACCCGGGTGGTCCCGCCGGACAGCGCGCCCGCCGCGAGCGGCGCCCACGCCGCGACGCTCATCCCGAGCGCCTCCGCCATCGGCAGCAGCTCCCGCTCGACGTCGCGCCGCAGCAGGTTGTACGGGACCTGCAGGCCGGCGAACGGGGTCCAGTCCCGCCACTCCGCGAGTGTGTTCGCCCGCGCGACGAACCACGCCGGCGCGTCCGAGATCCCGGCGTAGAGCACCTTGCCCGCGCGCACGACGTCGTCGAGCGCGCGCATGGTCTCCTCGACCGGGGTGTGCCGGTCCCACAGGTGCACCCACAGGATGTCGACGTAGTCCGTCCGCAGCCTGCGCAGGCTCCGCTCCAGCGACAGCACGAGGTTCTTGCGGTGGTTGCCCGCCGCGTTGGGGTCGGCGGCGTCGCGGGAGAGCGTGTACTTGGTGCCGATGACGAACCGGTCCCGGCGTTCGACGACCGCGCCGAGCACCTCCTCGCTCTCGCCGTACGCCGACGCGGTGTCGAGGACGTTGCCGCCGGCGTCGGCGTACACGTCGAGGACGCGCCGGGCCTCCCGCTCGTCGCGCAGGGTCATGGTGCCGAGGAGGATCTCCGAGACGCGCAGGCCGGTCCGGCCGAACAGTCGATAACGCATGACCGCCACCC
Source organism: Actinophytocola sp. KF-1 (assembly GCF_054661535.1). Taxonomy (NCBI): domain Bacteria; kingdom Bacillati; phylum Actinomycetota; class Actinomycetes; order Pseudonocardiales; family Pseudonocardiaceae; genus Actinophytocola; species Actinophytocola sp. KF-1. The sequence continues at coordinate 43,502 of NZ_BAAFVK010000018.1, forward strand.
TGACCTGCCCGTCCGCGCACAGGGAGACCGTGGCAGGGCCCCTCTAGACTCGGCGATCATGGCCGACAACGCACTGGGCCGGTTCCTGCGTGCCCGGCGGGAAGCGACCACACCCGCGTCCGTGGGGCTGCCCACCGGACCGCGCCGCCGCACTCCGGGGCTGCGGCGCGGGGAACTGGCGGCACGCGCGGGTATCAGCGTGGAGTACCTGACCCGCCTGGAACGCGGCAGTGACCGCTTCCCGTCCGGTCAGGTCCTGGGTTCGCTCGCCGACGCGCTGGCCATGACCGCGGACGAACGCGTGCACCTCTACCGCCTCATCAAGGCCGACAGCGGTGCGCAGTGCAAGCAGGCGGCCGGTGCGCCGGTGTTGCGGCCCACGGTCCGGGCGCTGCTGGACCGTCTCGGGGCGACGCCCGCGTACGTTGCCGACCCGGCCGGTGACGTCCTCGCCTGCTCGGACGGCTTCCGCGCCCTCGCCGGGCCACTCGGCCTGCTGGACGAGGAGCGCCCCAACCTCGCGCGCTACGTGTTCGCCGACGCCCGCGCGCGGACCGCGTTCCCCGACTGGGCGGAGGTCGCCGACCGGCACGCGGCCGCCGTCCGCGCCGCCGCCGACCTCGGCGACCTCGCGGCGGGCGCGCTCGCGGTGGAGCTGTCGATCACGGCGGGCACCGAGTTCGCCGACCGCTACGAGGCCGCGTCGGCGCTGCCCGCGCAGACCGGCGTCGAACGGTGGGGTGCGCGGCGGCTGGCCTACGAAACCCTCGCGCTGCCGGGCCCTGACGAGCACCGCGTGGTGGTCCTCCTGCCCGCCTGACCTGCGGAAACCAAGATTGTCGGTGGGTGCGGCCACGCTCGTCGCACGTTCGTTCCCACGGGAAGGAGAATGCCGGTAGATTCGAACACATGAACGAATGCAACTGGATGCGCCGATGAGCGATCGTCGGCTCTGGCGGGTGCGGCGGCTCCCGCGCAGAGGCGTGGCGGTGGCGTCACTGGCGTCGTTGGTGGTGGCCGCCGGGGTCGCCGCACCGGCGGTCGTCGCGCCCGCGACGGCGATGGGACCGGCCGCGGGGTCCGCAGGGGGACCGGCCATGGGCTCGTCCTTGCGCTCCGCCACGGGCTCGGGGCCGGCGCTGCGCGCGTGCGAGTGGGCGCCGGACGTGCTCCCGCTGCCGGACGACGCCTACTACGGCCGCGTGACGGCGGGTGCGGGCGAGTGGCTGGCCGGGATCGCCGGCACCGACGGCGTGAACGAGGCGGTGCGGTGGCGTGCCGGTGAGGTCGAGCCGCTCGGGGCGGCGTTCGGCCTGCACACGGCGGTCACCGCGGTGAACGAGGACGGCGTCGTGGTCGGCACCGTGACCGGACCGGACCGGACGCAGCACGCGTTCCGCCACCGCGGCGGCCGCTTCGAACGGCTGCCGGAGTCGGGCGGCTCGTCGACGGCACTGGACGTCAACGCGCGCGGGGACGTGGTGGGCCACGACGGCAGCAGGCTGGTGGTGTGGCCCGCGACGGGGCCACCGCGTGTCCTCGCCATGCCGGCGGGGGAGGCGCCGTACGGCAGGGCGGCCGTGGACGACGACGGCGTGGTCGCGGCCCGCACCGGGTACGTCGCCGACGGGGCGCTGCGCTGGCACGGCTACACGTGGACACCGGACGGCACACGCGTTCCGCTGGCCGCGGGGGACGTGCAGGACCTGCGGCGGGGGCAGGTCGTCGGCGCGCTGGGCGAGCCGCAGGGCGTGACCAGGGCGGCGGGCTGGCGGACGGGCGACGAGCCGCGCGTGTTCCTGGGCGGTGCGACGGCGGTGGCGGTGAACGACGACGGCGTGGTGGTCGGCGAGGGCCGTGACGGCGAGCCGGTGCTGTGGGACGGCGCGCTGCCGGCTCCGCTGCCGACACCGCCACGGCACGTGACGGGTGCGGTCACCGCGCTGAACGACCGCGAGGCGGGCGGCTTCGCGATCCCGAGGGACGGCGACGGTGCGGTCCCGCTCCGGTGGGTCTGTCGTTGACCCCTGCCCCGGCCGGCCGCACCCGGCCGGGAGGGCCTGACATCATGCGTGCCGTGTCGAAGGCCTTGTCGAGCAGGACGATCGTCTGGTGGGCGGTGGGCCTCGCGGCCACGGCGGCGGTGGCGGTCACGGTGCTGTGGCTGTTCCTGGGCGGCGGTGACCCGGCGTCCGTGCACCGCCTGGACGCGCTCAGGACGGCGGCGAGCCTGGTGATCGGCGCGGGCGGCGCGGCGGCGTTGCTGCTCGCGGCCCGGCGGCAGCGGTACGTCGAGCTGGACCTGGAGCAGAAGGAACACGACGCGAACGAGCGCCGGATCACCGAGCTGTACGGCAAGGCGGCCGACCAACTGGGCAGCGACAAGGCACCGGTGCGGCTGGCGGGCGTGTACGCGCTGGAGCGCCTGGCGCAGGACGAGCCGAGGCACCGCCAGACGGTCGTGAACCTGCTGTGCGCGTACCTGCGGATGCCGTACACACCACCGAAAGCGGAGCCCGAGCCGACGGAGACCGCGGCGCAGGAGCAGCTGGTCCGCCTGACCGTGCAGGACGTGCTGGAAACCCACCTGCGCCCGGCGGACCCGGACCGCTTCTGGCCGGACATCGACCTGACGATCACGGGCACGACCTTGGAGTTCTTCTGGTTCCGCGAATGCCGGGTGCGCCGGGCGAGCTTCCGCCACACGACCTTCCGCGAGATAGCGGCGTTCCGCGACGCGGAGTTCACCGAGACCGCCGACTTCCACCGCGTCCGCTTCGCAGGCACCGCGGACCTCCGCCGCGCCGCTTTCGGCCCGCGCAGAGCCAACTTCCGCAACGCGTCCTTCACGGGCGACGTCGACTTCGGCGACGAACCCGCGGCGGGCCGGACCGTCGACCTGACGGACGCGACCGCCTCCGCCACCGCCGACCGCAACTGGCCGAGGGGCTGGCGGGACGAACCGGCGGACTCCCCGGACGAGGTGCGGGTGATCCCGGAAGTGTGACGCGCGGGGTCAGCGCCTGGCCTGCCGTTCGGTCGTGATGTGGCCGCGGGACCGATCCGGTGTTGTCATGCCGGGTCGAGGTTGCGGCTGGTGGCTCGTCAGTGTTCGGCGGACCATTCGATTGTGGTGTTGCCGGGTTCGAAGGTGATTGTCGCGGCGTGGTCGGTGGCGGCTTGTTTCGGCAGTGCCGGGTCGTGGGGTGCCGGGTCGGTGACGCTCACTCGCAGGTTCGTGTCGGTGGTCGTGATGTGGCCGGGGGACGAGTCCGGTGTTGTCATGCTGGATCGAGGTTGCGGCTGGTGGCTCGTCAGTGCTCCGCCGACCACTCGATCGTGGCGTTGCCGGGTTCGAAGGTGATCGTCGCCGCGTGGTCGGTGGCGGCTTCCTTCAGCAGTGCCGGGTCGTGGGGCGCCGGGCCGGAGACGCTCACCCGCAGGCTCGTGTCGGTCGTCGTGATGGTGATCGTCGTGGCGGCCGCGTACAGCGGGAGCACGTCGTTGAGGAACGTCTCCAGTGCCATCGGCGCCGCGGTGTCCGCCGGGCCGCGCACCACCGGCGGCCCGGCCAGTTCGGGCTCGACCGCGGTGAGCACGTCCGCGATGGACCGGTCGCCGTCGAAGACGCGGGAGCGCAGTTCGTGCAGCACGCGGTCGACGTCCGCCGTCACCGCGCGCAGTGCCGCGGCCGCCGACGGGTGGCGCGCCGCCGTCGACTGCAGGGACAGGCTGATGCCGAACAGGTCCCTGATGGTCGTCGCGCCGAGGTCCTGCGCGATGCGGTCCGCTTCGTGGAGGCGGGCGATCTGCTCCGAGGTCCGCGCGGCGCGGGCGCTCTCCCGCACCACGCGCTGCCGCATCGACTCGACCGCCTGGCCGACCATGACGACCTCGGCGGGCCCGGCCGCCGCGACCGGACGGGACACGTCGCCCGCCGCGACCGCGCGGACGTTCGAGACCAGGTCGTTCACCGGGCGCACGAGCGAACGGCGCACCAGCGCGATCATCAGGCCGCCGATCACCAGCGCCATGCCCGCGCACACCAGGGTCACCACGTTCGCCAGCGACTGCGCGTCCGTCCACGCCTGCACCACCACGGCCGTGCGGCGGTCGATGTGCTGCTGCAGCGACGTGAGCAGGCCGCGCAGCGCGTCGAAGCGGGCCGTGTCGGTCACGGCGACGGTGGCCGCGCCGCGCAGCGCGGGCGTGGCCACGGTCCGTTCCCACTCCGCCGCGGCCTGGGTCACCGACGTCAGGAGCCTCGTGCCCGCCGGGTCGTTCGCCAGCACGGTGCGCAACCGCTCGCCCGCGGTCGCCGCCGTGGCGCGGCCGTCGTCGTACGGCCGGCGCAGCCCGTCGCCGCCGAGCTGGACGCCACGCACGCCGGTCTCCATGTCGACGTACGCCTTGGCGAGCGCGGCGGCCGACGCCTGGGCGGGTCGCAGGGTGCCGCGGATCTCGCCGCTGAGGTCGGCGACGCGCTGCCTGCTCGTGGTCGTGGCCGCGACGGCGATCAGCACGAGCAACACCAGGCCGCCTACGAGTACGTAGAGGCGCCATCGGAGCGTGCGCGGACGCATGGATCGATCGTAGTTACCGTGCGCGAGCGCACAACCGTTGCGTCGCAAGGGAAACAAACGTCAACTCCCCATGGTGGGAAATGCCCGGACCAGCTTTCCGCTACGGTGGCGGTCATGAACCGGCGCGCGGTGGTCACAGGGCTGCTCGTCGCGCTGCTCGCCGTCTTCGCGACGGCCACCCCGGCACATCACGAACCGGGCACGCTGGCACCGCACACGGTCGCGTCGACGGCGGCGCCGAGCCTACCGGCACCGCTCACGACGCCGGAACTGCCGTTGGCGGGCGCGGAGACCGCGGAACACCCGCCGCTCGCGCCGCGGCAGGCCCCCGTCACCGCCGAGCCGGCGCCCCTCCCGCGCGCCGACCGCCGCCCCGCGACGGACCGCGCACCCCCCGCACGAGCCTGACGCGGCGCGCCGCAAGCCTCTGACCTGCGAAAACGCGCCGCCCAGTACGTACCTAGACCCCCACCCATTCCCGGGGGCCACCCGCCATGCCAGTCTACCGGTAGGTACCGACAATTTCCGGATCTGGCGTCTGGCTGTGGACAACCGGGTGGGTTGTGGACAACTCCTCGTGCGAAGGAAACCCCGATGTCACGCCAGATTCCGTGGCGGGGCCGTGCGCTGCTGTCGTTCGCCGTGCTCGCCGCCGCTTTCTACCTCGTCCTCACCGCCACGCCACGGCTCGGGCTCGACCTGCGTGGTGGCACCCAGCTCGTCCTCGAAACCCACGACTCGCCCACCGTCGTCGCCGATGCCGAGAGCACCGACCGGACGCTCGAGATCCTGCGCCGCCGCGTGGACGCGCTCGGGGTCGCCGAGCCGAACCTCCACCGCAGCGGGGAGCGGCGCATCGTCGTCGAACTGCCCGACGTGCAGGACCCGGCGGAGGCCGCCGAGGTCATCGGGCGGACCGCGGCCCTCACGTTCCACCCCGTCGTCCTCGACGGGGGCACCGCGCTGACCGCCGAGAGCGGCGAGCCCATCCGGGTCGGGCCCGCCGCGCTCGACGGCAGCGGGGTCGCCAACGCCCGGTCCGGGCCGGACCCCAACGGGACCGGGCGCGTGGTGTCCGTCGAGTTCCAGGACGGCGGCGAACGGGCGTGGGAGAAGCTCACCGCCGAGGCCGCCTGCGCGCCGGCGGGTGACCCGCGCCGCCGCGTCGCGATCGTGCTCGACGAGAAGGTGATCTCCTCGCCGCAGGTCGACCCGTCGATCGCCTGCGGGGTGGGCATGCTCGGCGGCGCCACCGACATCACCGGCCGCTTCACGCAGGCGGAGGCCGCCGACCTCGCGTTGCTGATCAACGCGGGCGCGCTGCCGGTGCCGGTCGAGATCGTCGAGCAGCGGACCGTCGGGCCGACGCTGGGAGCCGAGGCCATCGACGTCAGCGCCCGCGCCGCGGTCGTCGGCCTCGTCCTCGTCTCGCTGTTCCTGATCGCGGTCTACCGGCTCGCGGGACTGGTCGCCGTGTTCGCGCTCGCCGGGTACACCGCCGTCTCCTACGCCGCGCTGGTCGCGATCGGCGCGACGCTCACCCTCCCCGGGCTCGCCGGGTTCGTGCTCGCCATCGGCATGGCCGTCGACGCGACCGTGCTCGCCTACGAACGCGCCCGCGAGGAGTACAAGGGGAACCTGCCCTCGGCGGCGGACCGCGGGTTCCGCGGCGCGCTGTCCGCGGTCGTCGACTCCAACGTCACCACGCTCCTCGCCGCCGGACTGTTGTTCTGGCTCGCGTCCGGGCCGGTGCGCGGGTTCGGCGTCACCCTCACGATCGGCGTGCTCGCCTCGATGTTCACGTCGCTCGTCCTCACCCGGGTGCTCGCCCACCTCGCCATGACCCGCGCGGCGCCGCGGCTGAGCGGGCTCGCGCACGAGGGCCGTGTGCGGCGGTGGATCCGCGGCCGCGACACCGGTTTCCTCGCCGACCCGAAGCGCTGGCTCGTCGGCGCCGTCGCCGCGGTGCTGGTCGCGCTCGCCGGGCTCGTGTTCGTCGGGCCGCGGCTCGGCGTCGAGTTCACCGGCGGGCGGCTGTTCGAGTACACGACCGCAGCGAGCGTCGAGCAGGTGCGGGACGCGGTGGCGGACGCCGGGTTCGACGACGCCGTGGTGCAGCAGTCGGGGGACGGTGTGTCCGTGCGCACCGAGCCCCTCGACGAGGCCGGTGCGAACCGGGTCGCGGCGGCCGTCGCGTCGCTCGGGCCCGCCGACGAGGTGCGGGACGAGCAGGTCGGCCCGAGCCTCGGCGCCGAACTGCGGGACAAGGCGCTGCTCGCGCTGGGGCTCGCGGTCGCCGCGCAGCTCGTCTACCTCGCCATCCGGTTCGACTGGCGGCTCGGCCTCGCGACCGTGCTGGCGCTCGCGCAGGACGTCCTGCTGCTGCTCGGGATCTTCGCGTGGTTCGGCAAGACGATGGACGGCGTGTTCCTGGCGGCGCTGCTGACCGTGATCGGCTACTCGGTCAACGACACGGTCGTCGTGTTCGACCGCGTCCGGGAGCTGCGCGGGCGGCGGCCGTTCGCGCACGTGGTCGGCGACGCGGTCCTGCAGACGCTGCCGCGCACGGTCAACACCGGCATCGGCGTGCTGTTCGTGCTCGGCGCGCTGCTGGTGCTCGGCGACGGGTCACTGGCCGACTTCGCGCTCGCGTTGCTGCTGGGGCTGGTGATCGGCACGTTCTCGACGGTCGTCACCGCGGGCCCGGCGGCGATCATGCTCGACCGCAGGTGGCCGGGCGCGGGCAAGCGCAAGCCGGTGCGCAGGGAACGGGAGGGAAGTGGCGCGGTGGTGTGAGGCGATAATGGCCGCGTGAGTTTCGACCTCGCGGCGCTCGCCGCCCCGGCCGACGCGGAGGCCGCGCGCGAGATGTACGCCTCCTGCACCCGTGACGACCATGCCGACGCCGAGTTCGACGTGCGGATCGCGCGTTTCCACGAGGCGCTGGCCGGGATCTTCCCCGACCACGCGCCCGCGCCCGACTCCCCGTGGGCGGAGACGCCGCTGGCACTGGGCGCGGACCACGTCCTCATGCGACTGCGGACGGACCCGGTCGGCGAGCAGGCGATCGAGAAGATCATCGCGCTCGCCGACCAGCACGGCCTGACCCTGCACGACCCGCAGTCGAACGAGACGTACCTGCCGCGCCGCCGCTGACATGAAAGGCGCGTTCAGGGCCCGACCACGTCCTGGACGCGCCTTTCAGGACATGCGGACGCCGGGGAGGGTGCGCTCGCCGACGGGGGTGCGGGGCTGCCTGCGCGCGGCGAGGCGCTGGCGCATGGCCTTCGTCGTCTGCTTGTCCAGTTCCTTCGTCCACTTGAGCATGGCGGGCGGGGTGTCCCAGCCGATGATGCCGACCAGGTTGCCGTTGGTGACGTAGCCGGTCACGCGCCTGCCGACCATCGCGGGGCTGGCGAGCTGGATGCGGTCCTTCGCGAGCGCGGGCGTGCCGGCGCCCTGGATCCGCATGCCGTGCTGGTCGGTCCAGAAGCGGGGGAGCGGCGTGTACGGCTTGGCCTTCTCCTGCCCGGCGAGCAGGTTCGCGGCGGCGGCGCGGCCCATCTCCACGGCGTTCAGCCAGTGCTCGACGCGGCGGGGTGCGCTGTCGAAGCGCAGGTTGGGCCACCGGGCCGCGTCGCCGGCCACGACGATGTCCTGGGTGCCGATGGCGTGACAGGTCGGCCCGCACATCACGCCGTCGTCGATGATCATGCCGGAGCCGCGCAGCCAGGACACGGCGGGCACGCTGCCCACCGCGAGCACGACACAGCCCGCGAACACGACCTGCCCGGTGGTCAGGTGCATGGCGATCCCGTCCGGCTGCGGCACCCAGTGGTGCACAGCGGCGTTCGTCACCACCTGCACGCCGTTGGCCTCGTGCAACGCGTGGACCGTGCGGCTGAAGTCCTCGCCGGGCACGTGCCGCAGCAGCGACGAGCCGCGCACGACGATCGTCGCGTCGCGGCCCATCGAGCGGGCCGCCGACGCCACCTCGCACGCGACGAAACCGCCGCCGATCACGGCGACCGGGCCGCGGGTGCGGGTCATGGTCTTCTGCAGCGCCACCGCGTCGGCGACGGTCCGCAGGACGTGCACGCGCGGGTCGTGGCGCGGCGCGCCGGGCAGGTGCCGTGCCTGGGCGCCGGTGGCGATGATGAGGCCGTCGTAGCGGATCTCCTCGCCGCCCGGCAGGTGCAGCAGGTGCTCGTCCGGTTCCAGGTGCGACGCGCGGGTGCCGTACCGCCAGATCGCGTCGATCGTGGTGAGCACGGGCAGCCGCAGGTCGCGGGGCCGCATCCGGCCGGTGAGCAGCGGCTTGATCAGCCCCGGCCGGTGGTAGGGCCGGTACGGCTCCTCGCCGACGATGACGAGCTCGCCGTCGTACTTCAGCTCCCGCAAGCGCTCGGCCGCGCGCAGACCCGCGGGTCCGGCGCCGACGATGACGATTCGCTCGGCCATCTACCGTCTCTCCTCCAACGCGATCGCGAGGGTGGGACAACTGCGCACCGCCGCCTTGGCGACGGCGACCGCGTCCACGGGCACGGACCGCTGGTAGCGCAGCCCGCCGTTCGGGGTCAGCTGGAACAGCGCCGCCGCCTCGTCGGCACAGATGCCGAAGCGGCGGCAGCGGTCGTTGTTCACGCTGATGCGGTACCGGGACTTCTTCGTGGCGCTCATGGCCCGTCCTCCGCGAGTCCGGCTGCTTCCAAGGTCTTCGCGGGCACGAGCCGCAGCAGGATCACCGTCACCGCGGGCACGAGCAGCGTCAGCCCGCCCAGGTACACGGCCGACAGCGTGCCGCGCGCCAGTGCCTGGAAGAACGCGTGCAGCACGCCGAGCACGAACGCCGGGTACGCGAGCCGGTGCAGCCACAGCCACCGCCAGTAGCTCGTCCACCGCTTCAGCCCCACCGCGATCGCGGCCGTCAGCATGCCCTCGAACGCGAGGATCCCGAACGTGTCGCGCAGCGCGCCGCGGAACGGGATCAGCAGGTCGGCCGCCGGGGTCGGGGTCGACAGCAGCAGGAACGAGAGCCCGTGGACGAACGCGAACGTGAGCGTGATCGTCGCGAGCACCTGGTGGGACGCGCGCAGGGCGTGCCGTCCCGTGAGCCGGTCGAACCAGCCCGTCGAGACCAGCACGCCCCACGTGAGCGTCAGGCACATGAGGGCGTACGCGAGCCGTGCCGACAGCACGGACAGCTCGCGTACGCCGTCATCCGCGTTCGCGGCGAGAACTAGCATCGCCGTCCGGTGTTGACGCAGCGCACGACCTGGTTCATCAGGCGGTCTCCCATCACGTTCACGAAGTCGTTGTGGTCGGTGAGCGGGTTGTGCTTCTCCGCCGGGAACGCGTCGAGCGCGAACACCTTGCCCCTCGGGATGTTGTACTTCAGCGTGATCCGCAGCTGCGGGATCGGCTTGAAGCCGGCCGGGCAGGCGCCGTTGCGGTCCGCGAACGCGAGGTGCGTGCGGTGGTTCGCGCTGTCGGTGTTGCCGTCGTTGCAGCCGGGGAAGTCCGCGATCCGGACGGTCTGGCTGCCGCGCGGGCACAGCGGGTACTTCGTGGTGATCCGGTTCTCGAACCCGGTGCAGGTCCACTTCGCGTTGGCGTTCGCCCCGCCGTTGGTCGACGACTTCGCGTCACCGGTGAGGATGCGGAGGAACTGCGGCGCCGGGGTCACCTTCTGGCTCGGGTTGCCGCGGAACTGGATCGACACCGACGCGGGCAGCAGCGGGTCGCCCACGTTGTGCGCGTTCAGCGGGTCCACGGCCGTCGAGCCCGCGTTGCGGATCCGGATGATCGGCCAGAAGTAGGCCGACTTGTCGCCGTTGGTGCAGGTGGTGCCGCCGGCGGCCAGGCTTTCGTTGCTGGAGAACCCGTCGGTGGTCAGGTTGCCGACGTAGTCGTGGGTGTGCTGGGCGCCGTTCACGTTGCCCGGCGCGGCGATCATGTTCGCCGAGTTGTTGTGGCCGTTCTCGTTGCGGCCGCACCGCACCGTGAACGTGCCGGACGAGCCGCCGCGGCGGGTCCTCGGCTGGGCGGCCAGGTTCGACCGCGGGACCTTGCGGATGTCGATGAAGTCCTGGGGGAACGGGCCGAGCGGGTCCTCGCACTCCTCGTCGCCGAACTCCGGCAGGATCGCGCCGCGCGGCGCGGCGGGCGCCTGCTCGGACGGCCGGGGGCCGCCGTAGTCGGGCGGCGTGCCGCGGCCGGGGTGGCCGTTCAGCGACACCAGCTGGTCACCGCCGAAGCCCATGGGCTCCTCGGTCTCCGAGGTCTCCGTCGCGGTGCCGGTCGCCGTCTCCGTCGCGGTGTTCGTCGCCGTGTCCGTCGGCGTCTCGGTGGCGGTGTCCGTCGCGGTGTCCGTCGCCGTCTCGGTGGCGGTCTCGGTGGCGGTCTCGGTCGGTGCGGTCTCCGGCGGAGCGGTGTCGGACGACGGCGGTGCCTCCGTGGTCGTCGTGCTCGGGGGCGCGCTGGCCGTGGGTGGCGGCGGCAGGCACGACTGGCTCACTTCGGCGGCGCTGCGCTGGTCCTGGTCAGCCAGTGCGCTGCCGTAGATGCCGATGCCCACCATGGCACCGAACACCGTCACGGCGGCGGTACCCGCGACGACCAGGCGTTTCCGGTTGTACCGCGGGTTCTTGTGTCGACCCATCGTTGGTATGCCTCATTTCGTGTGTGCTCGGGACTCAGCGCGAGCGCGCGAATCGCACCAGGCCGACGGTCAGTCCGGCCTCCGCCATGCAGATCAGGGCGATCAGCGATGCGCTGATGCCACCGTCCGCGGTGCTCGTGCTCGCGACAGGCGTCACCTCGGGTGTCGAGGTCGCCGGTCCCAGTGCTGGTTGGGTGGTCGACGCGGCGCGCGCCGGCTCAGGTGGCGCGCCGTCCGTGACCAGCCCGGTGTTGTCCAGGTCGGTCATGTGCCCGTCGACCACGTCGTTGACCAGGGAGGCGAACGCGCGGACCTCGTCGTCCCAGCTCCCGGCACGGGCGTGCGCCGCGACGAGGAACAACTCGCCGAGCGCGCCGCGCAACCGGTTGACGAACGCGAGCTCGTAGTCCGCGCCGGACAAGCCGCCGAGCTCGTCGAGCCGGCTCTGTTGTTCCGCGTCCGCCTGGTCGGGCAAGGTCAGCTCGAGACGGGTCGCTATCGCCCCGGCCTCGTCGTCGAGCGTCGTCAGGTCGTCGGCCAGCCCCCGGCCGATGTCCCTCAGTTCCGCGTTGTCCGCTTGTTCTTCTGCCTGCCGCCGCGCCGGTATCGCCCACAGGCCGGTCTTCCGCACGCTGATCAGGAACGCCTCGTCGGTGACAGGGCCGGCGGGGGCCTCCGCGTCGTTGTCCGGCTGCGCGGCGGGGGAAGCGCCACCGGACAACGACGGGAGGCCGGACGCGGCCGGTACGCCGGCCCCGGAGGCCGCGCAGGCCAACGGGGTGAGCAGCACCAGCAGCGTCACCGCCACGACACGACCGAGCCGTCCTCCCTCCATAGTGGACTCAGGCGTCGCTCGCGGAGGTGCGGCGATCGAGAGGGGCGATCCCCGCGACCTCCGCGAGCCGGTCGCATCGGGTGCTCATGAGTTTTCCTTTCTGCGCAAGGACTTCGCTCCGGACACCAGCACGTGCGGTCACCAGCAAATACGGACACGTGAGAATCACGGTTCAATCACAGCGGGGAAACAAGTGTGACCTGGGTCACTTCACTTCTGGTACCCGATGGGGCAAAGATGTCCGCCGTGAGCCGGCGTCCAAGATTGGAAGTCGTCGGCGCGGACGACGCCTCGGACAGACACGAGGCGTTGGTCAGGATGCTCTACCGAGAGTTCGGCGGAGCGTTGTTCGGTCACGTACTGTACCTGACCGGCAACGACAGGCAATGGGCCGAAGACGTAGTGCAAGAGACCTTGGTCCGCGCCTGGCGCAACGCGGATCGATTGGACCGCGAGTCCATCGGCGTACGCGCGTGGCTGTACACGGTGGCGCGCAACCTGGTGATCGACGGCAGGCGCAGTTCGAACGCGCGCCCGCACGAGGTCGATCCCACGCCGCTGGAGACCATGACCATCCCTGATGATTCGGAGAACTCCTTGTCCGCCATGGTGATCGCCGACGCGCTGCAGGCGTTGAGCCCCAAGCACCGCGAGGCACTTGCCGAGACCTACCTGCGGGACCGCACCATCGAGGAGGCAGCCAAGGTTCTTGGCGTGCCCCAGGGAACGGTGAAGTCCCGCGTCTACTACGCGCTGAGAGCGTTGCGGAACGCTCTCGAGAAGGAATGACCGGAAGACAAACCCGAACAGCCCAGAACGAATAGCCCATTCGGCGCTGCTGAGCCGGCACGCCGAATGGGCTATTCCTTTCGGTAACACCTCTTTTTACATGATCGAATTCACGAGCAGCGGGAACGAGCGGTGCAGGGCCCGCTCCCAGTAGGGCCACGTGTGCCTGCCGGGGCCGTAGAAGTCGGTCTGAACCGATACGCCCTTGTGCGCCAGGCGCTCCGCGACGGCGACCGTCTGCTCGCCGAGCAGTTCCTCGAGGCCGTCGTGCGTCGCGCCCGGCGGGTCGAGCGGACCGGGTTCGCCGTTGCCGGTGGACAGGTACACCCGCACCCCGCGCAGCTTCCTGGCCAGGTCGTACGGGTTGTGCGCGGCCCAGATCCGCGCGTCGGCGACCGGGTCGCCCCACAGCGCGAACGGGTCGTACCCGTACGCGGAGACGATGCCCATCACCAGGTCCGTGCTGCGCGGCCCCTGGTAGGTCGGGTGCACGACACCGCTGTAGGACGCGGCGGCGCGGAAGAAGCCGGGGTGGCGCGCCGCGTAGGACAGCGCGCCGAAGCCGCCCATCGACAGCCCGGCGACCGCGCGGTGGCTGCCCGACCGGTACTCGCGTTCGACGATCCGCCGCAGCTCGGTGAGGTGGAAGGTCTCCCACGCGGGGCCGTCGAGCCAGTTCGAGTAGAACCCGGCCGGACCCCCCTCGGGCATCACGATCAGGACGTTCGTCCGTGCCGACAGCTCCTCGACGTCGGTCTTGTCGGTCCAGCTCCGGTAGCCGGTGTCACCGTCGCAGCACCCGTGCAACAGGTACAGCGTCGGCCACCGCGTGTGCGGCCTGCGGTCGAAGTCGGGTGGGAGCAGCAGCCGCACACCGACGTCGTGACCGACCGCCGGGGAGTGCACGGTCAGCTCGACCAGCCGGTCGTCGAGCTGCTGTCGCGAGACGATGTACGCCCCGGCGCGCTCGGCGGCGGCCGGGAGGGTGAGCACGGTGCTGAACACCAGCACCAGCGCCAGCAGGAATCCCTTGAGACGCACGGTGACCTCCTTGTCGTCACCGGAAGTCAACCCGCCGTGTCTCCTGGTGGTCAACAAACCGGTTGCGACCAGGCCGTACGGTGATCGACGTGGAGCGGATTCTGGTCACCGGGAGTGCGGGGCACCTCGGGGAAGCGCTGGTGCGGGTGCTGTCCGGGCAGGGCCGCGACGTGGTCGGCCTCGACGTGAAGGCGTCGCCGTTCACGTCGGTGGTCGGCTCGATCACCGACCGGGACGTGGTGCGGGCCGCGCTCGACGGCGTCACCGCCGTCCTGCACCCCGCGACCCTGCACAAGCCGCACGTGGCGTCCCACAGCAGGCAGGACTTCGTCGACACCAACGTCACCGGCACGCTGACGCTGCTGGAGGAGTCGGTGGCCGCGGGCGTCGGCAGCTTCGTGTTCACCAGCACGACCAGTTCGTTCGGCCGGGCGCTGTCGGGGTGGATCACCGAGGACGTCGTCCCGGTGCCGAAGAACATCTACGGCGTCACGAAGGTCGCCGCGGAGAACCTGTGCGAGCTGGTGCACCGCGACCACGGCCTGCCGGTGGTGGTGCTGCGGACGTCCCGGTTCTTCCCGGAGGAGGACGACCGCGACGAGGTCCGCACCGTGTACGAGGACGCGAACCTGAAGGCCAACGAGTACCTGTACCGGCGCGCCGACATCCAGGACATCGTCGACGCGCACCTGCTGGCGCTGGCGAAGGCGCCGTCGATCGGGTTCGACCGCATGATCGTCAGCGCGACCACCCCGTTCACGTCGTCCCAGGTGGCGGCGTTGCACGGGGACGCGGCGTCGGTCGTGGCGTCGCTGTTCCCCGAGCAGCCCGCGCGGTACGCCGAGCGCGGCTGGCGCATGTTCGACGAGATCGACCGGGTGTACGTCAACGACCGCGCCCGCTCGGTGCTGGGGTGGCGGCCGAAGTACGACTTCGCGCACGTGCTCGACTGCCTGCGCGCCGGGACGGACTTCCGCAGCCCGCTGGCACTCGCGGTGGGCGCCAAGGGGTACCACGACGAACCGACGGGCGTGTACACGGTGCGCTGACCGCTGCCCTTTCGGTCGTGCCGTTCGCGTCGCCGCGTTGGTTGGCTCTGGTCGTGTTCCCCGCCAACCGCCGGTCGGCGCTGCGCACGGCCCGCGCGGAGGCGATGGCGCGGATCAGCGAACTCGGCGCGCGTGTCCTGGCCGACCCGTCGGACACGGCGCTCGCCGAACGGCTCGCGACCGCCCGTCTCCTCTACGACCAGGCGGCGACGCCCGCGGCGCTCGCCGAGGTGAGCGCACTGGTGGCCGAGACGGTGCCGGAGGCGCCGCCGCGCCCGCTGCCGCGCAAGGACCCGCGGCGCGCCCGCAGGCGTTCCCGGCGGCGCGGCCGGCCCGCCGGTGTGCCCGCGCGCCGGTTCCGTCCCGCGGCGCCGCGGCAGGAGCTCCCGGCCGTGCCCGCCGGCTGGTGGCGCCGCCCGCTGCTGGTGGTGGGCGCGTTCGCGGTCGTCCTGTTCGCCATCGCCACGAGCGAGGCGGGCTCGGACGTCGTCGCGCACCGGATCGCGGTGACGGTGGCGGAGGTCGGTCTCGGCGCGGCGGTCCTGTGGCTGCTCCTGCGCGCGTGGCCGGTGCTGACCGCGTACCGGACCCGGCGCGCCGCGGTGGAGGCGCGGTTGAACGAGATCGCGGCCCGGGTCATGGACCCGGCGCCCGCGACGTCGCCCGAGGAGGCCAGGGAACGCGCCGACGAGGCCAAGCGGTACGTGCTCCTCCTGCACAGCTACGACACGCGACCGCTGGCGGAGGTCGAGCGGCTGCTCGACACCCCGTGATGCTCAGGTGGTCGCGGGTTCCGGCGGCGGCAGGAGGTCCAGGAAGCGCGCCAGGCTCTCCCGGTTCCCGGTGAGGCGGACGTCCCCGCACTCGACCGCCTCACCGAGTTCTCTGTCGCGTGCGAGCAACGCGGTGAACGTGGCCCGGTCGGTCTCGACGACGGCGTCCGGCCGGTCGAGTTCGCCGCGGGCGATGTCGACCCCGTCGGCCGACACGGACACCCGGAACTCGTCCTCGCCGACGCGCACCTGGAAGTCCGCGGTGACGCCCTGACCGTCCGCCGGGGCGTACAGCGTCTTCAGCGCGAGCATCAACGAGTCCGCGTTCACCTCGCTGCCGGGCCGCAGGGACGGTGACCGCACACCCCAGCGCCCGAGGCTGGTGAGCACCGGGTCCAGTTCCCTGCCCCACTCGGTCAGCTCGTACACCCAGGTCGCGGCGGGCGGGGGCAGCTTGCGCCTGCGCACGACACCCGAGTCCTCCAGTTCGCGCAGGCGCTGGGACAGCACGTTGGGGCTCGCGCCCGGCAGGCTCGTCCGCAGGTCGGTGAACCGCTTCGGGCCGAACAGCAGCCCGCGGACGACCAGCAGCGCCCAGCGCTCGCCCACGAGGTCGAGGGCGTGGGCGACCGCGCACCCGTCGTCGTACTTGCGCCTGGTGGCCATGCACGCACTCTACCAGCGGAGGTTCTGTTATCGACCATCATGGTTGCTTTTTAGGACTAGATACTCCTATGGTGCTACCTCAAAGTTCGTTGAAAGGACCAAGGTGCACATGAGCAACCGGCGGACAGAGGTGAGCCCGGGCAGGGCCAACCTCGTCCTGGCCACGCTGTTCCTGGGGATGTTCGTGCTGGGCAGTGGCGAACTGCTCGTCGTCGGCGTGCTGGACCTGATCGCCGCCGACCTCCGGGTGACCGTCCCCGAGGCGGGCGCCCTCGTGACCGGCTACGCGCTCGGCCTCGCCGTCGGCGGGCCGGTCCTCGCCGCGCTGACGATCAGGCTGGACCGGAAGGCCGTCCTCGTCGGCACACTCGTGCTGTTCGCCGCGGCCAACGTGGTCGCGCTGCTGACCACCGGCTACGCCGTGTTCCTCGTGGCGCGCGTCCTCATCGGCGCGTTGCAGGGGCTGTTCATCGCCACGTCGTTCATCGCGGGCATGTCGGTCGTCCCGCCGGAACGCATGGGCAAGGCGATCGGGATCGTCGTCTCCGGCGTCTCGGTGTCCACGGCGCTCGGCGTCCCGCTGGGCACGCTGGTCGGCCAGACCCTCGGCTGGCGCGGCTCATTCGCGGCGATCGTGGCGATCACCGCGGTCACGCTGATCGCGACGGTGGCGCTGGTCCCGTCCGTGCCGCCGTCGGGTGGCGGTGCGGGACACCAGGCGAGGTACGCGTTCGCCCCGAGGGTGCTCGCGGTGCTGTTCCTGAACTTCATCGTGTTCGCGACGACGTTCGCGGCACTGACCTACCTCGTGCCGTTCCTGCGGGACGTCACCGGTGTCTCGGGCGCGGTGCTGAGCGTGTTCCTCCTGGCCTACGGGGTGGCCACGGCGTTCGGCTCGTTCAACGGCGGCCGGTTCGCCGACCGCGACGCCGCACGGACGCTGATCGTCGGGGCGCTCGGCATCGCCGTCTCCCTGCTGGCGCTGTACTTCGCCGGCTCGACCGCGTGGCTCGTCGTGCTCGTGCTGCTCGCCTGGGGCCTGTCCGCCTACGCCATCGTGCCCTCGTTGCAGGTCCGGGTGATCAGCCTGGCCGGCCCCGGCGGCCAGCTCGCGCAGTCGCTGCCCGTCTCCGCCGCCAACGTCGGCATCGCGTTCGGCGCGTTCGCGGGCGGTGTCGCGATCGACGACCACGGCGCGCGGGCCACCGTCGTCACCGGCGTGGTCCTCGCCGTCCTCACCGTCGCGGTCGCCTGGGGGACCAGCTTCCTGAAACCACCGGTCGTCGAGACGCCCACGACCACCGACGCCGTACCCGCGTAACACCCACACAGAAGGAGAACCGACATGACGACCCTGAAGCCCGGCAGCATGCTGCTCGGCACGACCCGTCCCGCCGAGCTGCGGGCCTGGTACGTCAAGGCCCTCGCGCCGGAGACCACCGGCGACGGCGCGCTCGACCTGGGCGGCTTCCTGCTGGTCATCGACGGCCGGGACGACGTCGAGGCGAAGAACAACGAACCGGGCCGGGTGATCCTGAACTTCCACGTCGACGACTTCGACGCGGTGGCCGCCCAGCTCGACGCGGCCGGCGTGGCGTGGATCTCGGTCGAGGACCGGGAGAAGGGCAGGTTCGGCACGTTCGCCGACCCCGACGGGAACTACCTCCAGATCATCCAGTGGAAGTAGCGCGCTGAGAACGGGCCCGGCCGGTGCTTTTCGCCGGCCGGGCCCCTTGTCGTGTGCGGCTTCCACCGCGCCCGTGGCGCGAGTAGGTTGCGGCCCATGGCCTTTCCCTCCCTGCGCCGCGCCGCTCTGGTCGCGGTGGTGATCGGTCTCGCCGGTCTGGCGATCTCCCCGACGGCCGCGGCCGCACCCCCGCCGCCGCACGTCAAGGGCACGCGGACCGTGCCGGTGTACGACTACGCGAACGCCGTCCGGGAGAGCGTGTGGGTGACCACGAAGCTCGACAACGACGGTGACGGCGCGCCGGACCGGGTCGTCGTCGACCTCGTGCGGCCCAGGGAAGCGGCGGCCGGGCGGGTGCCGGTGATCATGGACGCCTCGCCGTACTACCGGTGCTGCGGCCGCGGCAACGAGAGCGAGCTCAAGGAGTACGCCGCCGACGGCACGGTCACGAAGTTCCCCCTGTTCTACGACAACTACTTCGTGCCCCGCGGCTACGCGTTCGCCGCCGTCGACTTCGCCGGGACCAGCCGGTCCACCGGGTGCGGCGACGTCGGCGGCCGGGAGGAGATCGAGGGCGTCAAGGCAGTCATCGACTGGCTCAACGGCCGCGCGAAGGGCACCCACGCCGACGGCACCCCGGCTCGCGCGACCTGGAGCACCGGCAAGGTCGGCATGATCGGCAAGTCGTGGGACGGCTCCGTCGCGAACGGGGTCGCCGCCACCGGCGTCGACGGCCTCGCGACGATCGTGCCCATCTCCGCGATCTCCAGCTGGTACGACTACTACCGCGACGGCGGCGTCCGCTACACCGCCGACTTCGGGCCCGCGTGGCTGTCCGGGTACGTGAACGGCCGCCCCGAGGAGGTGTGCCGGCCGGTGCGGGACGCGCTGCTCGCCGGGTCGGACAACGCCACCGGCAGCTACAACGCCTTCTGGGCCGAGCGGAACTTCGTGCCCGACGCGCGCAAGGTCAAGGCCAGCGTGTTCATCGCGCACGGCGTCAACGACCTGAACGTGGAGACCAAGCACTTCGCCCGGTGGTGGGACGCGCTCGGCCGCGCGGGCGTGCCGCGCAAGCTCTGGCTGGGGCAGGAGGGGCACGTCGACCCGTTCGACTTCCGCCGCGCCGAGTGGGTCGAGACGCTGCACCGCTGGTTCGACTACTGGCTGCAGGGCCTGGACAACGGCATCATGCGCGAGCCGGTGGCGACCGTGGAGCGGGCGCCGGACGTCTGGGTCGACGAGCGCACGTGGCCCGCCCGCGGCGCCGTGCGGCTGCCGGTCTCGCTCGGCGCGGGCGACGGCACCACCGGCACGCTCGGCCTGCTGCCGGGCCGCGGCACCACGTCCATTGTGGACAACCCGGCGCTGCGGGAGCGGGCCGCGGTCGCGAATCCCAACGCGGCCGTCGCGGGCCGTGCCGTGTTCCTGTCCGCACCTCTGCCGAGGGACCTGCGGATCAGCGGCACCGCCACCGTCACGCTGCGGGTCCAGGTCGACCGGCCGACGACCGGGATCGCCGCACGGCTCGTCGACTACGGCACCGCGACCCGGATCAACTACCTCGGCCGCAAGGAGGGCATCGTGGACCTGACCACGGAGTCCTGCTACGGCGGGTCGACCCCGGCCGACGACGCCTGCTACCGCGACACCGCCAAGGACGTCGTGACCGCGGACGCCGCCGTCATGACCCGCGGCTGGGTGGACGCCGCGCACCGCGACTCGCTGACGTCGCCGGCGCCGCTGCGGCCGGACCGCTGGTACACGGTGACGTTCGACCTGAACGCACACGACGCCGTGCTGCCCGCGGGCCGCGTGCTGGGCCTGGTGCTGACGCTGTCCGACAGCGAGTACACGCTGCCCGCGTCGACCGGTGCGACCGTGCGGATCGACCTGTCACGCAGCAGGCTCGGGCTGCCGGTGTCGCTCGCGACCGGCGCGACCGCGCTCGCCGACGTGACCGCGCCGCCGACGGTCCCGACGCCGAGGGTGTACGTGGCGGAGGACCGCGAGTACCGCCTGGTCCCGCGGGGCTGACGTGACTACCGGCGCTGCCCGACGGCCGGGTGTGCCGGCGGCGCGCGTTCCGGGCTGACCCGCGGCAAGGCTACGTGGAAGATCGTGGGCTTGGTGCTGCCCTGTGGTCGAGAACGCTTGCGCCGCAGGGGTAGTCGTCGTGGGTGTTCCCCGTTCTGGGTTTGTCCTCGCCGGACGGGCGTCCTCGCCGGAGGGCGTCCTGCCGGACGGGCCTCCTCGCCGGAGGGGCGTCCTCGCCGGAGGGCGTCCTGCCGGACGGGCCTCCTCGCCGGAGGGGCTGGTCTCCGGGATGGCGGGGGTTTGGTCTCGGGTTGGGTTGGCAGGGACTGGTGTCCAGGGTCTGCCTGCCATCCCGTCGACCTCCCGGAGGGCTATCAGACCGCGTCAAGGGGGCCCGGCGGCTTTGGCATGTGGGCGCTTTGGGTTTCGGGCCCCCTTGACACGGTGTGATCGGGCTTCGCCAGGTCGACGGGATGGCAGGCAGGCAGTCCTCGCTTGGTGAGCTGCGCTCGGCTTGGCTGGTGGGCCCGTATCGCGGGCCCGGGCGCGCAGCGCCCGGCCCCTCGGAAGGGTGCTCGCCCTACGGGGCGATGCGTTCGCAGAGGAACTTCAGTGCCAGCGGGTACCGGTACTCGATGGCTCCGTGGCGGCCGTCGAAGAGTTCGAAGTGGACCCGGTCGTCGGGCACCGCCGCTGCTTGGACCGCTCGCCGGAAGGCAGTCGCGCCCAGGTCCAGGTAGTACTCGTCGCTGCGGCCCGCGTCGATCCAGATCGCCTTGAGTGAACGGAGTGCCTCCGCGTGCTCCGGTGCCATGCGGACCGGGTCCCAGCGCAGCCACCGGGCCCACACGTCCGGTACCAGTGCCCCCGTGTCGTCGAACGGCAGGGACACGCTGCCGTCCTCGTTGCCGGAGTACGCCGCCGCGTAGCCGTACATCTCGATCAGGTCGTTGTCGGTGTCCTTGGTGCCGTGTACGCGTTCCGCGCGGTCCGCGAAGAACTTCTGGTAGTCGCCGTCGTAGGAATCCCGCAGAATGCGGGCGATCCGGGGGAAGTCCCCGGGATAACACACGTCGAACAGGGCGTCGCCCGCGTGGGTGGCCAGTGCGCCGAACAGGTCGGGCCTCAGCATCGGGGTGACCATCGCGCCGTAGCCGCCGCTCGACTTGCCCGCTATCGCGCGGTGTGCGGGGGCCGGGAGGGTGCGGTACCGGGCGTCGACCCACGGGACGACCTCGTCGCACAGGTACGAGTGGTAGCGGCCCGTGGCCGGGGAGTCCAGGAACTGGCTCCCGCCGAGGGACGTCCACGCGTCCACGTACACCAGGATCGCCGGCGGGGTGTCGCCCGGCGCGAACACGTCGTCGGCCAGTTCGGGGAACGGGCGGCGGAACGGCATGCGGTTGAACCACATCGCCACGTGGCCGGTGTAGCCCTGGATCACGTACACCACCGGGTACCGGCGGTCCGACTCGTCGTAGCCGGGTGGCAGGTACACGTACACCGGTCGCTCGTGCGGGTCACCCAGTGGGTTGCCACGCAGCAGTTCACTGTGGACCACGTGGTGCTCGATACGGCCGGACAGGGATGCGGACCAGGGCAGCATGGCCGGAGGGTAGAGCAGCGGTCCCCTCCGTGCCGAGCGATATTCCACCCGATCCGGTGGCTCCGGTGGCGGGCCGTGCCAGCACCGGGAACCGTTGCGCCATGCGTTTGCTCGTGGTCGTGGTCGCCCTGCTGGCCGTGGGGTGCGGCACCCACGAGGCGCACGACGCTGCCACGCCGGAGCGCGTCGTCCTGCGCGGTCTCACCGTCGACTCCGTGCCCGCCGACACCGGGTTCTGGGCGATCGGCCACCGCGACGAGCGCATCTGGGTGAAGCTCCGGCTGCCCGGCCGCTCCGCGATGCCGGTGCAGCCCGGCGAACGCGTCGACGTCACCGGGCTCGTCGTGCCGCACGGGCCGGACTTCGCGGGCCGCGAAGGGGTCACCGCCGGCCGCGACGCCGACCTCCTGACCCGGCTGGGCGAGCACGTCGAGGTCGAGCAGGCCGACGTCCGCGTGGTGGCCGCGCCGCACGGGCCGGACGCGTACCGCACCTGAGTGACCAGGGTGGCCGCCGCGACCGCACACTGAGGTGGACCCGCGAGGTCAGGCGGTCGCGAACGCCTCCGTGCCCGCGGCGACGCGGTACGGCTCCAACTCCGCGCGCTGCTCCTCCGCGCGGGCCACCAGCCGGTCGAAGTCGATGTCGGTGATGCGGGCGCGGAGGCCCGCGACATCGCCCAGGGTGTGCCACATCTGCTTCTTGCCGTCGATGCCCATGGTGAGCAGCTCCAGCTCCTCGAAGCGGCTCAGCGGGGAGTAACCCCGCAGCTTGCCGTTCGGCTTGAGCCTGCCGACGCGCTCGGCCGCCATCGCGGCGGTGTTCTTCACCGGGTCCGGCGTGACCCGCAGCCGCCGCATGATCTCGCGGAAGGTGTCGACGTCGGCCGCGATGGCCTTCGCCACCCGGTCGAGCGCATCGCCCAGTTCGGTGCCCTTGTTGCTGCGTGCCGCGCGCCGCGCCAGCTCCCGCCAGCCGATGCCCATCGCCAGCTGGTCGCGCAAGTAGATGCGGAGAAATTCGTCCATGCCGGGGGTATTCACCCAGGTTCGGCCCCCGAAACGAGGGTATCCGGGCCGCACAGCCGGTTCCGGCGTTGGGAGGGATGAAGCATGACCAGTTCGGTGCACACGAGGCATCCGGTCCAGGTGGCGGCCATGGTCGTCGCGGCGGTGTTCCTCGTGGTCGGGATCGCGGGGTTCATCCCCGGCCTGACCACCGACTACGACGGGATGACGTTCGCGGGCCACGAGTCGACCGCGATGCTCCTCGGCGTCTTCCACGTCTCGATACTCCACAACATCGTCCACCTTCTGTTCGGCATCGTCGGCCTGGCGCTCGCCCGCACGGTCTCGGGCGCCACGGCGTTCCTGATCTGGGGTGGCGCGGTCTACGCGGTGCTGTGGCTCTACGGCCTGATCATCGACCAGAGCAGCGCGGCGAACTTCGTGCCGGTCAACACGGCGGACAACTGGCTGCACTTCGGCCTGGCCGTCCTCATGATCGGCCTCGGCCTCGCCCTCCGCGGCAGGCGTGCGGTCGCCCGCTGACCGCCACCACGGGAAGGGGCCGGGACCACGCGGTCCCGGCCCCTTCCCGTCGTGCACTACCGCGCGCGGTCGCGCGGCGTGCGCAACTCGCGTGCCACCGAACCGGCGCCCTCGTCCGCGGTCTGCCCACGGCGGGCCTCCTCGGACGGCTGGTCGAAGTCACGCGCGAACGCGACCTCGCCGTCGTCGGTCGGACGGCCCTCCAGCTCGC
Source organism: Actinophytocola sp. KF-1 (assembly GCF_054661535.1). Classification (NCBI taxonomy): domain Bacteria; kingdom Bacillati; phylum Actinomycetota; class Actinomycetes; order Pseudonocardiales; family Pseudonocardiaceae; genus Actinophytocola; species Actinophytocola sp. KF-1. Next base: position 66,990 of record NZ_BAAFVK010000018.1, read on the forward strand.
CCTCGGCGTCCATCCGGTCCACCGCGTCGCGCGGCTCCTCGCGGGGCACGGCGGTGTCCGGGCGCTCCTCGCGCAGCCGCTCGTCGAGCGGTCTGCCCTCCCGCTCCTGGCGCTCGGTGATCCCCTGCTCCGTCACCGGGGACCAGTGCTCCGGCGGGTCCATGCCGTCCTCGAGGGGGTCGAGCCGCAGCCGGTCCTCGTCCAGGTCCTCGGCGGCGTTGTGGCCCTCGGGATCCGGATCGGCCGGTGTCTCGGTCATGATCGTCTCCTCCCGACTCGTCGGACCACCGGGTGCCCGGAATCGACGGCCGGAAAACCGTCATTCGGCGAACACCGAGGCCACCAGCCTGCGGATCTCCGGTGACGGCGACACCCCCAGCTCCGCACGCAGCAGCGCCTGGTAGGTGGTGAACTGGCGCAGCGCGGCCGCCGGGTTGCCGTCCGCCAGGTGCAGTTCGATGAGCCGCCGGTGCGCGCTCTCCCGCAACGGGTCGCCGCGCACCGCCGCCGCGGCCGTCTCGTGCGCGTGGTAGTGGTCGCCGCACGTGCGGAACCGCTCGCTCAGCATCTCCAGCGCCCGCAGGCAGACCTGCCTGCACCACTCGCGTTCCGCCTCCACCCACTGCTCCGTCCAGCCCGGCAGGAGGTCCGCGGTCAGCGCGGTCAGCGACGGGAACGGGTTCGGCGGCGCGTTCCCCGCGACGAACGCCCGGACCCTCGTCACGTCGACGTCCACCCCCGGGCCGATCCGCAGCCGTTCCCGGCCGCCGTGCACCAGCGGGTGCGGGGGCTTGACCAGCCGCCACAACGCCGACCGCAGGCACGCGGCCGCCCGTCGCGCCGAGGCCTGCGGCCACAGCGCGGCCGCGACCGTCTGCCTCGGCGCGGTGCCCTCGTGCAGGGCGAGGTAGGCGAGGAGTCGTTGCGCACCCGGGACGACCGGCACCGGATCACCCCCGACCAGCAGCTCGAACCCGTCGAGGAGTCGCATGGTGATCGTGGGCGGGTGCGCGTGCGGAGAAGTCATCGGCTGTCCCGGCGTCGGCTCGAACGGTGGGGCCCAGAGCGAATTCCCCCGATCCGCCCGGTTCACTACTCGTGCCGCCGCTTTTTTTGAATCGTTCCGAAGAGCTGCGGCGACGGCGCGGTGACGCACCGGTGGCGCACCCGTGGACCGATCGTGGCGGGGCGGTCACTGCTCGTACCTAGCGTCCCGGTCATGTTCACCCACACGAGCCGGCTGCAGTTCGAGGCCAAGCCCGAGAAGCCGGACGCGCACTACGCGAGGAAGCTCCAGGAGCTCATCGGCGGTGCCTACGGCGAGATGACCGTGACCATGCAGTACCTGTTCCAGGGCTGGAACTGCCGGATGGAGGGCAAGTACAAGGACCTGATCATGGACGTGGCCACCGAGGAGATCGGCCACGTCGAGATGCTCGCGACGATGGTGGCGCGGCTGCTTGAGGGGGCGCCCGCGGAGACCACCGCGGCGATGGTCGACAAGGACCCGGTGATGGCCGCGGTCATCGGCGGGATGGACCCGCAGCAGGCGATCGTGTCCGGTGGCGGGCCGACCCTCTCCGACGCCAACGGTGTGCCGTGGAACGGCCGCTACATCGTGGCGAGCGGCAACCTGCTCGCGGACTTCCGGGCCAACGTCGCCGCCGAGGCGCAGGGCAGGCTGCAGACCGCCCGGCTGTACCACATGACCGACGACCCCGGTGTGCGGGACATGCTGAAGTTCAACCTCGCCCGCGACACCGTGCACCAGAACATGTGGCTCGCCGCGATCGAGGAGCTGCAGGAGGACGGGCTGGAGAGCGCGGTCGCGCCGAGCGCGTTGTTCGACGAGGAGCACGCCGAGCACGCGGGCACCATCTGGCACCTGTCCGACGGCACCCAGGGCGCGGAGGGCCGCTGGGCGTCCGGTCCGGCGCCGGACGGCATGCACGAGTTCAGCTACGTGCGGAACCCGGAACCGCTGGGCGGCAAGGCGTCCGCGCCGAAACCGGACCCGCTGCTGTACGCGACGAGCCCCGCGAACCTCGGGCTGATCGAGAAGGCCATCAAGAAGCTCACCTGATCGTGGGCGCCCGCCGGTGTTGCCCCACAACACGCCACGGGCGGGCGCTCACCCTCCCGGCGATGCCCTGAAAGACGCTTTCAGGGCATCGCCGCCCAACGTCGGACGGAGTGCTCGCATGGTCAGTTCGGTCGCCGTCGCCCCGGCCGCGCCCTCCCGGGTGCGGTCCGTCGCGGCGCTCATGGGACCCGCGTTCGTCGTCGCGGTCGCGTACGTGGATCCCGGCAACTTCGCCACCAACATGGCGGGCGGCGCCGGGTACGGCTACCTGCTGCTGTGGGTGATCGTCAGCGCCTGCCTCATGGCGATGTTCGTGCAGTACCTGTCGGCGAAGCTCGGCATCGTCACCGGCCGGAGCCTGCCCGCGCTGTGCCGGGAACACTGCCCGCGACCGGTGACCGGGCTGCTGTGGGCGCAGGCCGAGCTCGTCACCATGGCGACCGACCTCGCCGAGTTCGTCGGCGCCGCGGTCGCGCTCAACCTGCTGTTCGGCATCGCGCTGCTGCCCGCCGCCGGCATCACCGCGTTCGTGTCGTTCGCGATCCTCGTGCTGCAGCCCGCGGGCCGCAGGCGGTTCGAGACGGTGATCATCGGCCTGCTGGCCGTGGTCCTCGCCGGGTTCCTCTACCAGGTGCTGCGGCTCGGCCCGGTCACCGGCGCGGGCGCCGGGCTCGTGCCCGGGTTCGCGGGCGCGGACAGCGTGCTGCTCGCGGCAGGCATGCTGGGCGCGACCGTGATGCCGCACGTGATCTACCTGCACTCCGCGCTGAACAAGCGGCAGGAACCGGCGGCCGTGCGCGGTGCGCTGCGGACCACGCGCTGGGACATCGGCATCGCGCTCGGCGTCGCCGGGCTGGTCAACATCAGCATGCTGGTGGTGGCCGCCGGCGCGTTGCACGGCACGGGCCTGCCCGCCGCGTCGCTCACCGACATGCACGGCGGGCTCGGCATGACGCTGGGGTCCGGCGCGGCGCTGGCGTTCGCGCTGGCGCTGCTCGCGTCCGGGCTCGCCGCGTCCAGCGTCGGGACGTACTCGGGCCAGGTCGTGATGGACGGGTTCCTGCGCAGGCGGATCCCGCTCGCCGCGCGCAGGCTCGTGACCATGGCGCCCGCGCTGCTGGTCCTCGCGTCCGGGGTGGACCCCACGCAGGCGCTGGTGCTCAGCCAGGTGGTCCTGTCGTTCGGCATCCCGTTCGCGCTGGTGCCGCTGGTGTGGCTGACCCGCCGCCGCGACGTCATGGGCACGTTCGCCAACCGGCCGCCCACCACGGCCGCGGGCGTCACCATCGCCGCGATCGTGTCGGCGCTGAACGTGTTCCTGCTGGTCAGGACTTTCCTCGCCTGAGCGGGGTACCCCCCGGCCATGAGAGTCGCGGAACGCACCAGCACCTCGCTCGACGACCTGGACCGGGCGGGGTGGTGGTGCGTCGGCGACCGGCGGGTGCACGTGACGAACCTCGACAAGGTCCTGTTCCCCGGGCCGCCGCCGCTCACCAAACGCGACGTGATCCGGTACTACGCCGAGGTGGGGCCGTGGCTGCTGCCGTACCTGCGGAACCGCCCGGTGAACGCCAACCGGTACCCCGACGGCGTCGGCAAGCCCGGGTTCTGGCACAAGGAGGTGCCCGACCACGCGCCGGCCTGGCTGACGCGGTGGCACAACACCGAGGCCGACGAGGACGAGACGCAGTGCTACGCCGTGCTCGACAGCGTGCCCGCCCTGGTGTGGATGGCGAACTTCGCGGGCATCGAGCTGCACCCGTGGACGTCGCGGCTGCCGGACGTGCGGCAGCCGACGTGGGCGCTGGTCGACATCGACCCCGGTGACACGACGACGTTCGCCGACATCCTCGACCTGGCCAGGCTGTTCCGCACCGCGCTGGAGCACCTCGGCGTGGCCGGGATGCCGAAGGTGACGGGGAAGCGCGGCGTGCAGATCTGGATCCCGGTGCGGGAGGGGTACTCCTTCGACGACACCCGGTCGTGGGTGGAGAAGGTGTCGCGGGTGGTCGGGCGGATCCGGCCGGAGCTGGTGAGCTGGCAGTGGTACCGCGACCGCCGCCGCGGCCTCGCGCGCCTCGACTACACCCAGAACGCGATCAACAAGACGCTCGTGGCGCCGTTCAGCATCCGCCCGATGCCGCACGCACCGGTCTCGGTGCCGATCACGTGGGACGAGCTGGACGAGCCGGGGCTGCGGCCGGACCGGTGGACCGTGCGCACCGTGCCGGACCGGCTGCGGGACAAGGGCGACCCGCTCGCCCCGCTCGTCGGGATGCGGCAGGAGCTGCCCGAGCTGTAGGTCAGCGGCGCGCCCTGGCGTTCAGGGTGTAGGCGAGCACGCACGCCACGGCGGACAGCACGTACAGGCCGACGTTCCACCACGTCATGTGCAGCGGGTCGCCCGCGTCGCCGATGACGTTGGCGACGACGCCGAACGCGGACATCGCGACGAACACGATCGTCGCGACCGCGGCGAAGGCGCTCGCGCCCCGGCGCAGCGCCGCCACGACGGCGATCACGCCCAGTGCGCCGTGCGCGATGATCAGCAGCCTGCTCACGCCGAACACGCCGAGTAGTCGTGCGTTCTCGGCCTCGCGGATGCTGCCCCAGCCGACGACGGCGAGCCCGATCACGGCGAGTGCCAGGTACACCACCCCGAGCACCAGGACGATCGTCCTGGCCGGGCTCGCGGTCTTCCGGACGGTCTCGGTCACGGTCCTCACCTCCACGATGCCCTGGAATGCCCGGCCGGACCGGCCCGGAAACACGGTGCGTGTTTGAATCCGGTGATGTTGGAAGCCATCGGGTTGACGGGTGACCAGGAGCGGGTCTACCGGGCGGTGCTGGGCATGCACCGGGCCCGGCCCGAGGTGGTGGCGGAGCGGACGGGACTCGGCACGGCGGCCGTCGCGGCGGTGCTCAGCTCCCTGCACGACCTGGGCCTGCTCAGCAAGGCCGCCCCGGACCGGCCCGAGTACACGCCGGTGCCGCCGGACGCCGCGTTCGGGCCGCTGCTGCTGCGTGGCCAGGAGGCGCTCGAGGCCGCCCGCGGCAGCGTCGCCGAGCTGGTCGAGCAGTACCGGGACACGGCGCGGCGGCGGGACTCCGCGCGGCTCGTCGAGGTGATCACCGGCGCGGCCGCGATCCGGCAGCAGGTGATGAACCTGCAGCTCACGGCCCGCCGCGACCTGCGGTGGTTCTGCCGCGCCGGGCACGTCGCGATGCCGTCGGCGGACAACACCGAGGAGTTCGACGCGCTCGCCCGCGGCGTCGAGGTCCGGGTGCTGTACGAGACCGCGCTCGTCGAGGAACCCGGCATGATCGCCGACATCGAGCGTGGCGTCCGGCACGGCGAGATCGCGCGCGCCACGTCGCACCTGCCGATCCGGCTCATGATCGCCGACGGCGTCGTCGCGCTGTGCCCGCTGGTCCAGCACACCGAGAACGGCGACGAGCCGACCGCGGCACTGGTGCACGACTCGAGCCTGCTGGCCGCGCTGATCGCGCTGTTCGAGTCCTACTGGGAACGCGGCTCGCCCCTGGTGTTCGACGACGACGCCACCGGCCGCCTCGCCGAGGACGAACGGCAACTGCTGGCACTGCTGGTCGCGGGTGTCACCGACAAAGCGGTCGCCACCCAGCTGAAGGTCAGCCAGCGCACCGTGCAACGCCGCATCCAGGACCTGATGCGCCGCGTACACGCCGACACCCGCATGCAACTGGCCTGGCAAGCAAGCAAACTCAACTGGCTGACCCCGTAACCCCGCGAGTCACGCTCCCAAACATCGCGAGTCTCGCTCGCAGGCATACCGAGTTGTCGGTTTCGTGCAGGCCGATCACGCCGGCGTGTGCACGAAACCGACAACTCGGTGTGCGCGAGAGCGAGACTCGCGGGGTTAGAGGCCGTAGGCTCTTGTGATTGTTTGTTCGATCTTGTTGCCTGCCGTGTCGGTGGCTGCCACCTTCAGTGTCACGTGGGTCGCGCCGCGGGGGTGGTGGACCGTGGCTCGGTGGTGGCGGTCCAGGGGGACCTTGGTCCACGACGTGCCGTCGTTGTAGGACAGCCACGCCTCCACCGCGCGCATGCGCGGGGCCGCCAGGCCGTCCTGGTGGCGGAACTCCAGGCCCAGCCTCGTGGTCCTGCCCGCCTGGTTCGTCAGGTCGGTGTCCACCGCGTAGTCGACCTGCAGCAACGGCAGCAGCGCGTGCTCGGTGTGGCCGGACCGGAACGTCCACGCCGTCTCCGTCGTGGTCGCGTACTGCCACTCGGCGCCGGACCGGCCCGTCGACAGCTCCAGCCGGTACGTCGCCTCACCGGCGGGCACCGGGAACGTGCCCCACGCGTACGGCGCCGCCGCGAGCAGCGCACCGTCGCGGTAGAGGCGCGCGGACGCCGTGTCCGGCTCGTCGCCGAGGGCGCCCTCGAGGTACCCCTGGTGGCCGGCCGCGTCCACGAACTCCGGGACGTACGCGGACAGCACGTCACCGTCCCGTGTGGACTCCGGGCCGCCGCGCGGGATCGCGGGCCGCACGACCGGCCCGTACCACGACTCGGTGACCCGCTCCCCGGCGCGGAACGTGCGGGGCGTGTCCACCAGGCCCTCCGCCAGCGGCTGCATGCTCTCCCAGCTGCGGAAGTGCCGCACGCGGTGCTGCCACGTCGTCGCGCCCGCGGTCACCGTCTCCGTCCTGGTCACCCCGGTCGGCATCACCCGCTGGTACTGGTTGATCGCGGTGGTCTGCCACGGCCGCCACGCGAACCGCTGCTCCTTCGCGTACCGCTCGCCACCCGACTCGTGGTACCCGGCGCGCACGGTCGCCGAGTTGCGGTCCGACACCCGGTGCACCACCTCGCGCGGCACCCGGTCCCGCTCCACCTGCATGACGTCGTACAGGTACGGGCTGTCCACGGTGGCCGTGAGCGTGACCCGCACCCGGCCGCGGGCGATCGCCGCCGCCAGCGCCGCGCCCTCGGCGGGCCGGACCGTCGCGACCGGCGCCGCGAGCCCGGCGTCCGCGGCCGAGGTCGCGGTGACGCCGTACGTCGGCAACGTCAGCAGCGCCAGCACCGCGCCCGCCTTCTTCGCCGCGTCCGCGATCGCCACGTAGTCGTGGTCGTACGACGGCGGCACGAGCACCACCTTGCCGCGCACCTCCGGCCCGAAGTCGCCCGCGGGCACGATGTCGAGCGTGCGCCGCCCGGTCAGCTTCGGTGAGTCGCCGATGTACCGCGGCTCGAAGTCCACAGTGGACGTGTCGGCCCACAGCGGCGGCGCGGTCATGCTCCACCGGGCACCGAACTCGAACACGCCGGACGGCGCGGTGACCGTCGGGGTCACCCACAGCTCCCGCGTGTCGGGGAACTTCATCGCGTAGTTGCTGATGTTCCGCTGCCCGAACTCGCGGTGCGCGTAGAAGCTGAAGATGCCCTGCTGCGTCGCGCGTCGCGGCGTCTCGACCCGCACCCGCGTGGTCTTGCGCGCGTCCAGCACGTACTCCCGGTCGCCGGTGACCTCGAACGCCGGGTCGATGACCTGGTACGCGACGTCCCCGTCCGGCGAGGACAGCAGCGCCGCCAGGTAGTTCACGCCCTCCGGCACGTCGACGGTCAGCGAGCCGCCCGACGGGATCCAGCTCACCACGTCCTGCCGCTGGTCCGCGCCGAACACCGCGACGTACTCGGTGAACAGCTCCTGCCCGTCGCGGCCCTGCGCGCGGAACGTGACCTCGTGCGTCGGCGCGGTCTCGACGACGCCGACGGTGGTGCGCACGCTGACGTCACCGGACGTGGCGGTCAGCAGCCCGCCGTGCGCTCCCGGCTCGACCCGCGCCGGGTCGGCGGTCACCGCGACGGACGCGCTGCCGTGCGCCGGGACCTCCACACTGGACTGTCCCAGCTGGACCGGCGCGGTCGTCGACAGCGCGAGCGTCACCGGCGCGTCAGTGGTGTTGACGTAGGTGACGTCGTGCGTGACCGGCTCGGTCAGCTCGCCGAAGTCCACCGTGCTCGACGCGTACACGCCCTGTGCGACCGCGCGGTCCACCGCGACCCGGCCGCCGCCGTGCTCGTACACCGACCGGGCCGGGTCGCCGACCGCGGTGCTGACGAGCGCGTCCTTCAGCTGCGGCCCGGTCCACTCGGGGTGGCGCTGCGCGAGGATCGCGGCGGCGCCCGCCACGTGCGGCGCGGCCATGGAGGTGCCGGACGCGGCCGTGTAGTGGTCGTCGACCGGCGTGCCCATGGCGGTGCCCGCGGCACGGGCGGCGACGATGTCCACGCCCGGCGCGGTGATGTCCGGCTTCACGGCCAGGTCGCCGAGGCGCGGGCCGCGGCTGGAGAACGGCGCCAGCGCCTCGTCCCGGTCCACGGCGCCGACGGTGAGCGCGCCGGAGGCACTGCCCGGCGAACCGATCGTGCTCGCGCCGTTCTCGCCGGAGTTGCCCGCGGACACCACGAACAGCGTCCCGGTCTCGGCGGTCAGCGCGTCGACGGCCTGGCTGAGCGGGTCGCTGCCGTCGGTCGGGTCGCCGCCGAGGCTCATGTTGACCACGTCCGCGCCGGACCGCGCCGCCCACTCCATGCCGGCGAGCACCCACGACTCCATGCCGTAGCCGTCGTCGCCGAGCACCTTGCCGACGATGACGTCCGCGCCGGGCGCCACGCCCTTGCGCCGCCCGTCCGACGCCGCGCCGGTGCCCGCGACGGTCGCGGCCACGTGCGTGCCGTGTCCGAAGTGGTCGGTCGTGTCGGGGCTGTCGGTGAAGTTCTCGGCCTCGGTGACCACGCCCGCGAGGTCCGGGTGGGTGGCGTCGACACCGGTGTCGAGGACGGCGACGGTCGTGCCGGTGCCGTCGAAGCCCGCCGCCCACGCCGTGGGCGCGCCGATCTGCGGCACGCTGTGCTCGAGGTCCACCTCGATCCGGCGGTCCAGGTCGATGTGCTCGACCGCCTTGTCGGCCAGCACGGACGGCGTCGCGCGGGTGGCGCGGCCGTTGATGCTGGCGAGGTCGAGGCCCGGCGCCTTGCGCGTGGCGCGGTCGGCGTAGGTGACGATCACCGGCAGCGTGCCGGTGAAGCCCTGCTCGACCAGCCCGGTCACGTCGAAGAGCGCGGGGTCCAGGCGCTCGCCGAGCTGGGGCATGACGTCGGCGGGCAGCACGGACAGCCGCCCGTCCACCTCGTGCTGGGTGAACGTGACGTGGTCGCGGCCGGGCCCGGGTTCGACGGTGGCGGCCTGCCTGCCGCCGGGCAGCCGTTCGAGGTGCACGACGTCGCCGGTGACGAGCGTGACGGAGACGGCGGCGCCCCGCGCGTCCGGCGCGGGAGCGGGTGCCGCGGCCGCGGTGGGCACGGACACGGTCGCCAGTACGACGGCGGTGCCTGCGACAACGGTGAGTGCACGGGATCTCCACTGCATGCCCCGTAGGCTCGTGCCCTTACCCGCCCGTTGTCAGCAGCGCGGGCTGGCCAAGCTGCGACATGTCGCAACTCGGACAAGCCAGGCGCTCAGCGGAACGCCTCCGCCAGCCACCACGAGCCACCGTCGTCGGTGATCTTCGCGTCGATCAGCAGCGGGCGGTCGCGGGGGCCGTCGAGCCAGCTGGTCACGCCGTCGAGGTCGGCGACCGTGCGGACGGTCCGGCCCGTCCACCCGAAACCGGTGGCGATCGCGGCGAGGTCGGTGTCCGGGAACGTCACCGTCGACAGGTCCGCGTCCGCCCCGAAGTGGTGGATCTCCGCGCCGTACGCGGCGTCGTCGTACACCACCGCGACCATCGGGATGCCCAGTCGCGGCACGGTTTCCAGCTCCGCGACCCCCATGAGGAACCCGCCGTCGCCCAGTGCCGCGACGGACAGCCGGTCCGGGCGGGCCAGCGCGGCGCCGACCGCGGTGGCGAGGCCGAGGCCGATCGACTGGAACGCCTGCGTGAAGCAGAACCCGAACTCGTCCGGCACCGACAGGTACGCGCTCGGGTAGCCCATGAAGTTCCCGGAGTCCACGGACACCACCCGCTCGGCGGGCAGCAGCTCGTCGAGCCGCGCGCTCAGCACGTGCGGGTCGATGCGGTCCGCTGTGGACGCGTCGCCCGGCGGGTGCCTGCGGACGTCGCCGACGGGTGCGGTGCGGTAACCGTCCTGTGTGTACCCGTCGAGCGCGGCGAGCACGTCCCGCGCGGTCTCGCCGACGTCACCGACCACGCCGAGGTCGGCGCGGGTGTGGGCGCCGAACGCCGCCGGGTCCAGGTCGACCTGCGCGACGGTCGCGCCGAGCAGCGTGCCGTGCTTGGTCGTCCACCTGTTGAGCGCGCAGCCCCAGCCGACGACCAGGTCCGCGTCCGCGATCAGCGCTGCCGCCCGGTCCGCGGCGAACCCACCGGAGATCCCGAGCGACCACGGGTCGCCCGCGAACAACCCGTGTGCCACCGCCGACGTGGCCAGCAGCGCACCCGTGGCGCCGGCCAGCGCACGCAGTTCCCCGGCCGCGTGCCGGGCACCCCGGCCCGCCACGAACACCGGCCGCCGCGCGGACCGCAACGCGTCGGCGAGTGCGGCGACCCCGTCGGCGTGGGGCCGGACCGGCGGCGGCACCGGAGGCACCACCACGGGCGCGGGCACCGCGGGCGCGGCCTGCACGTCGAGCGGCAGGTTCAGCACCACGGTCCGCCGCTCGTGCACCGCCCTCCGGTATGCGCGCACGGTGTCCGCCACCGCGGAGGCCGGCGAGTGGACCCGCTCGGACACCGCGCCCACCGCCGTGATCGCCGCGTCCTGGTCGATGCGGAAGTTCGCGGTCACCGCGGCACCGGCCGTGTCGGCGGTCAGCACGAGCAGCGGCGTGCGGCTCTTCGCGGCCTCGGTGATGCCGGTCAGCGCGTTGGTCAGCCCGCACCCCTGGTGCAGCGAGACCACCGGCAGCCGGTCGCTCATCCGGGCGTACGCGTCGGCCATCACCGTCGCGCCGCACTCGTGGCGGGCCGCCACGTACGGCACACCGCCCGCCACCAGCGCGTTCGTGACCACGAAGTTGCCGCTGCCGACCACCCCGAACGCGTGCGCGACCCCGAGCCCGGCGAGCGTCGAACCGACCAGCTCCGCGGTCGTGGTCAGTGTCGACATGCCTCGCTCCGCTCACCGCTCGACCAGCGCGTACACCCGCGCCGGGCTGCCGGAGCCGCCGACGATCGGCAGCGGCGACACCACGAGCACCGCGCCGGTCGGCGGCAGCGACGCCACGTTCCGCAGCTGCGTCAGGCCCATCTTGCCCGCGCCGAGGAAGTAGTGGTGGCACGGGAAAGCGGGCTCGAACGAGTGCGCGGCGCCCGCGTCGGTGCCGACGGTCTCGACGCCGAGCCCGACGAGCCCGGTCTCCTCGGCGAGCCACCGCGCGCACTCCGGGGCGATGCCGGGGGAGTGCGGGCCGGTCTCGTCGGCGTTGAGGAACTCCGCCGCGTCCTCGGACCGCGCGTCCCAGCCGGTGCGCAGCAGCAGCCACGCGCCGTCCGGCAGCGGGCCGTGCTCGGCCTCCCACGCCCTGACGTCGTCGACGCCCAGCAGGAAGTCGGCGTCCGCCGCGGCCCGCTCCGACACGTCGACCACGACGGCGGGCGCGACCAGCTGCGTCAGCGCGAGCTGCGAGACGTCGGCGCCGTCCTTGCCGGTGGCCCAGTGCACGGGCGCGTCGACGTGCGTGCCGGTGTGCTCACCGGTGTGGATGTTGTTCCAGTACCAGCCGGGCCCGGCCGCGTCGTAGCGGCTGATCAGCTCCAGCGAGAACGGGATCGTGTTCGAGAACGGTTCGGGCAGCTGGAGGATCGGCGTCTGCGACGACAGCGGCGCGGTCAGGTCGACGATCTCGACCCGGCCGCCCGCGATGGCGGCGAGGAGGTCCTGGAGAAGCGGCATGCGGCAGTCCTACCGCACTCATGCACGGGCCACCAGTAGTGGCACCAGCTGTTCCTCGGGCGTGAGCGAGCCGTGCTGGCCGATCAGTCCGGACAGGAACGACTCGGCCTTCGACCGGATCACCCCGGCCGTGCCGCGCCCGGCCGCGATCACGTCGCCGACGCGGTCGGCGTAGTGCGGGGACAGCGGCCCGAACCAGCCCTCGTCGACGGCCTGCTCCCGCGACACCGTCCACGCGGCGTCGCCGAGCACGCCCTGCCACGTGGCGAGGACGTCCGCCGCCGCGCCGGGCTCGGTGTGCACGTGCCGGGCCCTCGGTTCACCGCTGAACGCCCGCACTCCCGCCCGCAGCACCGGGTCCGTGTCGGCGTCGAAGGTGCGGTCCATGGCCACCATGCCGTGGTCGCCGGTCACCGCGAGCAGGCAGTCCGGCGGCATGAGCGACACGACCGTCTCGACGAGCCGGTCCACCTGCCGCAGCTGCACCCGCCACGGCAGCGAGCCCGGCCCGTACACGTGCCCCATCGCGTCGAGGTCCGCGTGGTAGCCGTACACCAGCCGCCTGCCCGGCTCGGACAACGCGGTCACGATCGCGGCCGCGAGGTCACCGAACGCGAACGCGCCGGTGAACTCGCCGCCCCGCAGCACCGCCCTGGTGAGCCCGGAACCCGCGAACTTCGGCTGCGACACCACGGTCACGCCGACGCCCTCGGCCGCCGCACGCTGGAACACGGTGTCCGCGGGCTGGACGGTCTCGGGAGGGAACGGTTCCCGCAGGTCCACCTTGCCGTGCGTGCCGTGCTCGGCCCACCGCAGCGTGTCCATCACGACCTCGTCGCTCAGCCGCAGCGCCGTGCCGAGCACGCCGTGGGCGCCGGGCGGCAGGCCCGTGCCCAGCGACGCGAGGCTGATCGCCGTGCTGGACGGGAACCCGACGGTCAGCGGGCCCGCGTCGGTCATCGAGGTGAGGAACGGCGCGTCGCCGGGGTGCGCGCGCAGCAGCTCGCTGCCGAGGCCGTCGACCAGCAGCAACGCCGTCGCGCGGGCCGGTTCGAGCACACCGAACACGTCGGCGAGGGATCGGACGCCGTACTCGGGGATCATGTCTCCGCCACCAGTTCCGCCTCCCGCGCCGGCGCGGGCCGGTCGTGCCCGAGGTGGTCGAGCCAGCCACGCACCACCCGGTGCAGTTGTTCCGCGCCGACGATCTCACCGGGCGCGGGCAGGTCCGCCGGGTACATGAGGAATCCGCGGGACTGGCCGCCGCCGAGCCCGCCGTGCGAGCCGACGTGCACCTCGAACGGCGACGCGTCGTCGGTGGCCTCGTGGTATCGGCTGTTGATGAGGATGTCGGGGCAGTGCGCGAAGCCGTCGGTGCGGCGGATCAGGTCGGCGGCGTGCGGGCCGTACCCGGTCAGCGGGTCCTCCCCGGACACCGAGTCGTCACGCAGCCTGCGCACCCCGTCGCGGCCGAGCACGAGCGGGCCCGACTTCGCGCTGCGGACCAGCATGAACCCGACGCCGGGGTGGTCGACGAGCGCGGGCAGCAGCTCGGGGAACTCCCGCTCGATCGTCTCCATGTCGACCCGGCCCTCGTGCTCGGTGAAGGACACCATCGCGACGTGCCCGGACACCACGACCACCACACCGGGCGCCGCCCTGGTCACGGCCGCGGGCCTGCCCTCCTCGGTGCGGTGCCGGTCCCTGGTGTCCTGCCGGGTCGCGCGGGCCCGCAGCGCCTTCGCGATCGGTCCCGCGCCCGTCGACGCCTCCGCGAGTGCCGCGCCGAGCTGCCACGCACCGGTCTTCGGCTTGTCGCGCTTCCCGTTCGGTGGGGGCGTCCCACCGCACATCCTGCCGACGAACTGCTCGATCGACTCGCCGAACCGGTTGGTGAACGCCCAGCCCTGCGTCACGCCGTGGTCGGACAGCACGACCAGCTTGTAGTGGCGCGGCGCGAGCCGGGCGGCCCGGTGCAGGCGGCCGATCTGCTGGTCGATGGCCCGGATCACGGCGAGCGCGTCGAAGCGCTCGATGCCGGTGTGGTGGGCGACCTCGTCGTAGCCGAGGAAGTCGGCGTACACGACCGGCCTGCCCGCCAGCATGTCGCCGATGATCGCGGACACCACCAGGTCGCGGGCGATGACCGTGGTGCCCGCCCGCGCGAACGGGAAGAAGCCGCCGCGTTTGATCCTCGGCCGCACCCTGGCCCGGTGCTGCCGGGTGGACGCGGAGATCTCCCGCAGCACGTCGACGAGCGCGGACCCGAACGTGCGCACCACGTTGATCGGGTTCGCGAAGTAGGCGTAGTAGCCGGAGCCCGCCGGGTCGCGCCGTTCGCGGTGCGACTTCGTGAGGATCGGCACCGCGCTCATCGTGAGGCTGGTGTGGTCGGCGTCGCCGGTGAACAGGCCACCGCGGGCGGCGCCGCCGTTCGCGAGCAGGCCCTGCCCGTTCGAGTGGCGCCGTTCGATCTCGGCCGCGTCGGTCGGGTGCGCGCACGCCATCACGTGGTCGCGGTCCTTCTCGTACCAGCGGAAACCGAGGATGTCGTCGTTGCTGCCGTGCAGCAGGCCGCACACGCTCGCGCCGGTCTGGGACGACCAGTCGCAGTGCCAGTCGGTGAGGACGTGGCTGCCGTCGGACAGCCAGCGGGCCAGTGTGGGCAGGTCACCGTCGCGGACGGCGCGGCGCACGGTGTCGTGGCCGAGACCGTCGATCTGCAGGAGCAGCACGCCGGGCGGGTCGTCGCACGGGTCGGTCCCGTCCTTGCGGAACCGGCGCGCGGCCCGCCGGAAGAACACCTCGTCCTCGTCGATCGCGAGCATGCTGCTGACCAGCCCGGCGACGGCAGCCATCACGACGGCGACGACCACCGCGGTCCTGATGTTCGCGACGTACACCTCCGGCACCGCGAACGAGATGCCGAGGATGCCGGCGCCCAGCAGCAGGAACGAGAACAGCCCGAGGAACAGCACCGCACCGGGCGGCGCGAACCGCATGATCAGCGGCCACACGACCGCGCTGAGCAGCCCGAGCATGGCCGCGAACACCGTCGGCTGCCACCACAGCGGCATGGCGAAGTCGGTGAGCCACAGGTCGAGCAGGTGCAGGCTGACCGCGACGAGCGCCCAGACGAGCAGCAGGCGGGCCACTGCCCGCCCGCCACGCAGCAACCGGCCGCGGTCAGTGAGTTCCGGCATGTTCGCGTGCTCTCTCCCGCCGCTTGCTGATCAACCCGATGACGAGCGTGACGACCAGGATCAGGAACGTGGCGATCACGGTCGCGACCAGCGGGTTGTCGAACAGACCGCCGCTGACCACGCCCAGTCCCGCGTAGGCGACCGCCCACAGCAGGCACGCCCCGGCCGAGGCCACGACGATCCGCCGCCACGGGTAGTCGAGCGCCCCGGCGGCGAGCAGCACGGGGATGCGCCCGGCGGGCACCATGCGCCCGATCACGACGAGCAGCCAGCCGCGCTCGACGAACTTCGCCCGCGCCGCGTCGAGCTTCTCCTGCGACTGCCGTTTCTCGAACCAGCGGGCGAGCGTCCCCCGCCCGCCCCGTCCCGCACCGAACGTGACGAGGTCGCCGATCAGCGCCCCGAGCATGGCGAACACGACGACCAGGACGAGGTTGAGGTCCCCGCCGCTGACCGCGATCGCCGCGCCCGCGCCCACCACGGCCCCGGTCGGCACGACCGGCACGATCGACCCGAGCAGCACCCCACCGAAGATCACCGGGTAGCCGATGGACGACGGGTGTGTCCAGTCGATCCCGAGGAAGCCGCTCACGACCCGGGCACGGCGTCGGGCAACCGCACGTTCTCACCCGGCTGCGTGACCAGCACGCGGGTGGCTCCGGTGACGGCGGCGGCGAACTCGTGCGGCGGGTCCTTCAGCAGCCGCCGCATCCGCCGCCCGTGCTTGCCGGGCAGCTGAGGAAGCCCGGTGACGGCGAGCGTCCCCCAGTGCACCGGCACCGCGACACGCGGCTTGATGAGGTCGACGGCAGCCGCCGCTCGCTCGGGGTTCATGTGCCCCGGTCCCAGCGTCGGCCCCCACCCCCAGACGGGCAGCAGCGCCACGTCGACGTCGGTGAAACCGGCCATCTCGGGGAAGAGGTCGGTGTCGCCCGCCGCGTACACCTTCCGCTCGGCACCCTCGATGAGGTGCCCCATGGCGACGGCCTGCGGCCCGCGCGTCGAGCGCGGCCCCCACCGGTGCCCGGAGTGCTCGGCGCGGACGCCGGTGACACGCAGGTCACCGTGCTCCAGCTCCTCGCCGGGCGCCAGCTCGTCGACCCGGCGGACGCCCTTGCCGCGCAGCCAGTCCCCGGCGCCACGCGGCACCACGACCCGGACGTGCTCGGAGAGCAGCCGCAACGACGGCAGGTGGACGTGGTCGCCGTGCAGGTGGGAGAGCAGCACCAGGTCGACGTCGCCGTGGTCGGCCTTCGTGCAGGAGGACGTCACCCTGGTGAGCGCCGACACCCGGTCGGTGAGCACGGGGTCGGTCAGCACGGCGTGCCCGGCGAGCTCCACCCGGACGGTGGAGTGCCCGACGAACCGCAAACCAAGAGAACGCACGCGGCCAGTATTACAAGTCGCGAGCCGCGTGGCAGCGCCGCAGGTCAGGGCTGGTGCGCGCGAGCCGGTCGGCCGGCGGTCGGCTCGGCCTTCGGGGTACCTCGGGCCCTGGCCTGCGCAGCGGGCCGGTTGCCTGGGCGGTGCTGGAGGAGCGTTTCGGGTGTTGTGTGCTCGGGTCTTGGGGGAGGGGTCTGCCGAGGTGCATGGGCGTGGTGGGCCCGTGCGCGGCGCACCGGGCCCGTTTGTGGTCCGGGATGAACTGGGCTGGGGCGGCTGCGGCGGGACTTTCCTTCGGAGGCGCTCCCGAGCGCTGCGCGCTCCGGCCCGCGGAGCGGGCCAGCCGCACGCCGAGCCGACCGCCTCAAGGAGCACCCTGGGCAGAACCGCTGCGTCGGCGCGGAACTCGAGGGACACCGCCGGACACGGGGGCCGCCGCAGCGGGTCAGAGCTTCACCGGGTACCGCGGCTCGGGGACAGCCACCTTGATGCGGTGCTCGACGAAGATCCCGTGCCACAGCATGAACACGATCAGCGCCCACAGCTGCCGCGAACGGTCGAGCTGCCCCTCCCGGTGCTCGTCGAGCAGGGCGAGCACCGCCCGCCGGTCCAGGTGCTCGTCCGTCTGTGACGACGTGATGATCGACCGCGCCCACTCGTACATCTCGTTGCGCAGCCAGTGGCGGATCGGCACGGGGAAGCCCAGCTTGCGCCGGTTGAGCACGTGCGGCGGGATGATCCGCTTGAGCGCCTGGCGCAGCGCGTACTTCGTGGTCCCGCCGGCGAGCTTCTCCTCGCGCGGGAGCCGGGACGCGATCTCGAACACCTCGATGTCGAGGAACGGCACGCGCAGCTCGAGCGAGTTGGCCATGGTGACCTTGTCGGCCTTGACGAGGATGTCGCCGCGCAGCCACGTGAACAGGTCGACGTGCTGCATGCGGGCCACCGGGTCCCAGTCCCAGGACTCCCGGTACCACGGCATGGTGACGTCCTTGAACCCGATGTTCGGGTTGTAGTCCCGCAGCACGGCCCGCAGCTGCTCGTCGCGGAAGTTCCGCGCGTTGCCGTAGTAGCGGTCCTCCAGCTTAAGGGCACCGCGGCGCAGCAGGTCCTTGCCGCGCACGCCCTCCGGGATCTTGGTGGACAGGTTGCCGAGCATCTTGCGCATGCCGTGCGGCATCTTCTCGAACGGCGCGAGCGACACCGGCTCGTTGTAGATCGTGTAGCCGCCGAACAGCTCGTCCGCGCCCTCGCCGGACAGCACCGCCTTGACGTACTTGCGTGCCTCGCGCGCGATGAACCACAGCGGCACCAGCGCCGGGTCGGCCACCGGGTCGTCGAGGTACCAGACGATGAGCGGCAGCGCGTCCATCATCTCCTGCGGCGACACGGTCTTGACCACGTGCCGCACGCCGATGGCCTCCGCGGTCTCCGCGGCCACGTCGACCTCGGAGTAGCCCTCGCGCTCGAACCCGGTCGTGAACGCGATCAGGTTCGGGTTGGACTCGCGCGCGAGCGTCGCCGTGGCGGTCGAGTCGATGCCGCCGGACAGGAACGCGCCGACCGTGACGTCCGGGTCGGAGATCATGTGCTTGGCGACCGAGTCGCGCATGACCTCGGCGATCTCGTCGTACAGCTTCTCCGGGTCCGGCACCGGCTTCGACTCGAACGTCGGGTGGAAGTACCGGTTGAACTGGATCCGCTGGCCGGGACGCACGTAGAACGACGTGCCGGACTCGATGCGGCGGATGCCGGTGTGCATCGACTCGGGCTCCGGCACGTACTGGAGCACCAGGTAGTGCTGCAGTGCGCGCTTGTCGAGCTGCTCACGCACGCCGAGCGGGCCGGACAGTTCCAGCAGGCTCTTCTTCTCGCTGGCGAACGCGACCCCGCCGGGCCCGCCCGACCAGTACAGCGGCTTGATGCCGAACGGGTCGCGCGCCCCGAACACGACCCGCTCCTGCGCGTCCCAGATCAGGAACGCGAACATGCCGCGCAGCTTCTTGACCGAGTCCGGCCCGAGGTAGTGGAACGCGGCGACGATGGCCTCGCCGTCACCGCGGGTGCGGAACCGGGCGCCGTACCGGTCCGCGAGCATCTGCCGCAGCTCGCGGTAGTTGTAGATCTCGCCGTTGAAGTTCAGCGTGTACCGGGTCGGGTTCTCCGGCGGGCCCCAGATCAGCGGCTGGTGCGAGTGCTCGAGGTCGATGAACGCGAGCCGGTTGAACCCGTAGACGACCTCGCCGCCCGCCCACGTGTCGGTCTCGTCCGGGCCGCGGTGCCGCTGGCAGCGCATGGCGGCCCGCACGGCCTCGCGCCTGGCGGCCGCGTGGTGGGGGGTGGCGCAGACAAGTCCGATCAGGCCGCACACGCGTGGTCACACCTCAATCACGGGGTCGTCGGGGGTGTCTTCCACTATGCCGTATGCCGAATTCCGTGTTTGTTTCGACTGCGGTGTGGGAACCTTGCTGACCATGAAGGAGCCACCAAGAGCAGCGGTACTGGACGTCGGGTGTTTCAGTGCTCACCTCATGGTGGTGGAAAAGTCTCTGACCAGGCCTTTGGTGTCACACAAGGTGCGCCTGCGGCTGGACCGCGCACTCGACGAGGGGAACCGCATCTCCTCGGATGGCATAGATCACATCACAGCGGCGGTCGCCGAGGTCCAGGAGCGCCTGCGTGAGGTGCGGGTGCCCGCGTTCATGGCGTTCGCCACGTCGTCGGTGCGGGACGCGGCCAACTCGTCACAGGTGGTGACGCGCGTCGCCAAGCGCACCGGGCTCGAGCTGCGGCTCCTCTCCGGTGAGCGCGAGGCCAGGATGTCCTACACGGCGTGCCGGTCGTGGTTCGGCGAGTCCGGCGCGCTGTCGGTGCTCGACATCGGCGGCGGCACGGTCGAGCTGGCGGCGGGCGACGCCCGCAAGCCGGTCTTCGCCCGGTCGCTGCCGCTGGGGGCCCGCACGCTCACCCGATCGGGTCTTTCTCTGCCGAAGCTGCGGAGCACGCTGCCCGGCAAGATCGCCGAGGCGCTCCCCGACGGCGCGCTCGCGAAGCTCTCGACGGGCCGCGCGGTCGGCTGCTCGAAGGTGTTCCAGCAGCTCGCGGAGCTGACCGGCGCGCGGTCCCGCCTGCACGCCGCTGACCTGGCCGAATGGATCCCACGGCTGGCCAAGATGACCCCGAGGCAGCGCGCGAAGCTGCCGGGCATCTCCCGGCACCGGGCGCGGCAGTCGCTCGCGGGCGCCGTGGCGGCGGAGGCCCTGATGCACGCGACCGGCCACGAGACCATCGAGATCAGCCCGTGGTCGACCAAGGAAGGTCTCCTGCTCAACCTTTTGCGGGAACAGAGGGCCTAGCCAAGCCCTTAGTGTTGTCCCGTGGACGTCCGCGGGTGGCTCGCGCAAGCGCCGCCGTACGAGCCGATCAGGCTGGTCGAGGCGTGGGAGACCTACGAGCGCGCCATGGCGGAGCGCCCGGTGGACATCATGACCGCCATCGGCGACAGCCAGCCGACCTCGTTCAGCGCGCTGTACACGCACCAGGCCGTCCGGTACTTCACCGAGCTGGTCGGCAAGGAGCGCTGGCCGTGCCCGCCCGAGCTCGCCGAGGGCGCGGGGGAGGAGTTCCTCGCGTTCGTCGACCTCGACCTGCCGACGGGACATGTCGACGTGCTGGCGCGGACGAGTCACGTGCCGCCGTTGAACGGTGTTCGCCACAGCAAGACGTTCCGGGGGAGCGTGTTCCGTCACCCGGACGTGGACGGTGTGTGCGTTCTGTGGCGCTGGTACGCCACGGAGTCGATCCCCGGGTAATTCTTGCCGAGGGCACAGAATCCCGCATGAATGACCGCACTTTTGTGCACCGGTGCATTCATGTTCTGCCCCTAATCTCGGGAGGGTTTGCCCGCAGCGCGTCCACACAAGGGGAGACAGCTGATGGACCCCGAAACACTGGAAGCCGTCGCCGTCGTCGACATCGATCCCGGTCAGGCCGGTGAATGGTTCGACGTGGTCGAAGCGGCCCACTCGACATCGAACGGCGACTGGGACACATTTTCCGAGCAGCTCCGCTCGACCGCGGGCGGGGGTTTCGACACGGCCGTCAAGACATTCCTGTGGTACGCCGCCGACCACGGGAAGATGGAATTGATCGACAAGCTCGTCGCCGATCCGGGGGCGTTGCCGTCCGCGTACGCGAACTCCAGGGAGCAGGCGGCGGAGCCACAGCCGGGGTCGTGGGACACGGTCGTGGAGCTGTTCGGTTCCGGCTGGGCCGGGTGGGACGGTTCCGAGGAGGGCTGGGCACAGTTCCGTGACTGGACCTACACGTCGGCGAACGCGCAGGACCCGGCGCTGTACGCCGTCGCCTACGAGGGGCTCGCGCCGCTCGACGATCTCCCGCTCGCCGAGCGGATCGCCAGGATGACCGGGCTCGGGTTCGAGATCAACGCCCAGCCACCGGACGAGCAGGCGGGCGACCCGTGGTCGGACGTCGTGCGGGACTTCGGGCCGGGCTGGGCGAACTGGGACGGCTCGGACGAGGGCTGGGCACAGTTCCGCGACTGGACCTACACGTCGGCCAACGCGCAGGACCCGGCGCTGTACGCCGCCGCGTACGAGAAGCTGGCGCCGCTCGACGAACTCCCCGCCGCGGCGCGGATCGCCAGGCTGACCGAGTTCGGATTCGCCGTCCAGGCCTCGCCCCAGCCGGACGGCGGGTCCGCCGAGTCCGCCGCGGTGCCCGGCGAGCCGTCGGCGGACCCGATCATCGAGGAGGCGCTCGCCGAGGCGCTGGCGGAGGTGCCGGGTGCCGAGAACCTGACGGCCGAGGAACTGACGCGGATGCGCGCTGAGATCGCCGAGGAACTCGCCAAGGAAGCCGCCGAGGAAACGGCCGAACCGGAGGACGCGTCATGACCTACCGCAACGTCAGGGAAAAGGCCGCGAACAAGGCCCGGGACAAGAAGAGCAAGCAGAAGGAGAAGAAGACCAAGCCGAGGACCGACCACGCCGACGCGATCGCCGCCGGGCCGGGCGTGTACGCGGTGAACGGCATCAACGTGCAACGCGGCGAGCGCAACGAACTGATGCCCACCTGGGTGCAGGACAACTTCCGATATCACATCAATCTTCAAGGTGGGGACCGCGACCACGTCTACCACGTGACCCGCGAGAGCAACCCGAGGATCCAGTACTTCTTCACCGGCTCCGGGACCGACATCGAGAGCGTGGTCCCGAACAAGAAGGAACGGGGCAAGTCGACCCAGAGGGACCCCTTCACCGACGAGGACGTGACCACGAAGCTGCCGTTCAACCAGCTGCCCAGTGACGTCCAGGACTTCATCAAGAACTACTGGAGGCAGATCCTCGGCTAGCCCCGCGCACGTGAACGGGCGCCCACACACGCGTGTGGGCGCCCGTCCCGTTGCGCTAGTACCGGACCGTCAGCGTGTCCACGTCGAACAACGCGCCCGCGCCGCCCGTGAACGTCAGGAACAGCGCGCCGGACGCGGTGCCGGTCAGCGTGGTCGAGACGTCCTGGAAGGTTTCCCAGCCACCGGTCACCGGCACGGTCACCGTGCCGAGGACGGTGCCCGTCTGGGAGCCGGACCGGACGGTGATCGTGCCGCCCGCGCCCGCCGACGAGATGCGTGCCGAGAAACCCTTGGCGCCACTCGTGCTCAGCTGCGCGTAGCCCGCCCAGTCACCCGACTCGATGTACCCGGCCGTGGCGCCGCCGCTCGCCGCCGCGTGCGCCGCGACCTGCACACCACCCGTCGACGACCACGACTCGCCCTCCACGGTGCGGCTCGTGCCCGAGTTCGCCGGGTTGATGGTGAACGCGTCGAGGTCGAACAGGTTGCCCTGCCCGGTCGCGCCCTTGAACACCAGGAACAGCTGTGTCGTGCCCGCCGGCGCGCCGGACAGCGCACCGTTGACGTTCACGAACGTGTCCCAGCTGCCGGTGTTCGCCACCGCCGCCGAGCCGAGCAGCGTGCCCGTCGCCGAGCCCGCGCGGACCTCGAGGGTGCCGCCCGCACCGCCGGACGACACGCGGGCGGTGAAGCTGCCCGCGCCGGACAGCGCGTACGGCGTGAACGAGATCCAGTCGCCGTTGTCGGTGAACCCGACCGTCTGACCGCCCTCCGCCGCCGCGTGCTGCGCCAGCTGGATGCCGTTCTGCGCACTGAAGTGTTCACCCTGCCGGTGCCGTGGCTGCAGCTTGCGCTTGCTGTGCGTGGTCAGCCCGCCCTTGTCGGTGTACTCGGCGTCGAACACCCCGTAGATGTTGGCCGCCGCGTCGTGCTCGCCGTCGACCGGTGTGGTGATCGTGCCGGAACAGCCCGTCTTCGCCGTGATCTCGTGCTCGTGGCTGTCGTGGCCCAGCAGGTAGCGGACCTTCACCCGCGAGCAGTCGATCGTGCCGTCCTCCGGGTCGGACACGGTGACCTGGAAGGACACCGTGTCACCGAACGAGAACAGCGCACCGTCCGCCGGGGTGGACAGCGTCACCGACGGCGCCGTGTTGCCGACCGAGACCTGCACGTTCGCCGAGCCGGTGAGGCCCTGCGGGTCCCGCACGGTCAGCGTCGCCGTGTAGTTCCCGTTGGTGGTGTACGTCTTCTGCGGGTTCGCCGCCGTCGACGTGGTGCCGTCACCGAAGTTCCACTGGTAGGTGAGCGCGCCGCCCTCCGGGTCGGAGCTGCCCGCCGACGAGAAGTTCACGGTCAGCGGCGACGGGCCGGACGTCTTGTCCGCTGACGCCCGCGCGATCGGGTTGCGGTTCGTGCCGCCGATGTACTCGATCCGCCACAGTGCCTGGTTGTTGGCACCGGTGCCGTAGTCGAGCACGTACAGCGCGCCGTCCGGCCCGAACGCCATGTCCATCACCTGCGTGCCGGTCCACGGGAACGCGCCGATGTCGCCGACCCCGCCCGTCGAGGTCACCTCGATCGCCTTGATCCAGCGGCGGCCGTACTCGCCCGCGAAGAAGCGCCCGTCGAGCGACTGCGGGAACTTCACCGACGAGTTCAGGTTCGGGTCGTACCGGTACACCGGGCCGCCCATCGGCGACTCGGAGCCGCTGCCGAACTCCGGCGGGGTGCCCGCGTCACCGGCGTAGCGGATCCACGCGGCCCGCGCGGGCGGCAGCTTCTGCAGGCCGGTGTTGCGGAACGAGTTGTTCGTCGGGCCGCCGGGGCAGTCGTACTTCGCACTCGACGGACCGGACGGGAACTGGAACTCGTTGTACGTCTCGGTGCTGGTGTTCGTGCCGGTGCAGTACGGCCAGCCGTAGTTGCCCGCCGACGTGATCCGGTTGAACTCCACCTGGCCGCTCGGCCCGCGGCTGGCGTTGGTGACGCCGGCGTCCGGTCCGTAGTCGCCGAGGTAGACGATGCCGGTCGCCTTGTCGACGCTCATCCGGAACGGGTTGCGGAAGCCCATCGCGTAGATCTCCGGACGGGTGCCCGCCGTGCCCGGCGCGAACAGGTTGCCCGACGGGATCGTGTAGGTGCCGTCGGCCTGCGGCTTGATGCGCAACACCTTGCCGCGCAGGTCGTTGGTGTTGGCGGCGCTGCGCTGCGCGTCGAACGACGGGTTGCGGTTGGTCCGCTCGTCGATCGGGCTGTACCCGTCCGACTGGAACGGGTTGGTGTCGTCACCCGTGGTCAGGTAGAGGTTCCCGGCGGCGTCGAAGTCGATGTCACCGCCGACGTGGCAGCACTGGCCGCGGTCGTTGGCGACCCGCAGCACGATCTTCTCGCTCGCCATGTCGAGGGTGTTGCCGGTGGTGAGCACGAACCGCGACAGCCGCAGCTCGCCCTTGAACCGGTCCCAGTCCGCCTGCGTGCCCTCGGTCGGCGCGTCACCGGCCGGAGTGGACAGTGCGGGCGAGTAGTACAGCCAGATGTACCGGTTCGTGGCGAAACCGGGGTCGGCCGCGACGCCCTGGAGACCTTCCTCGTCGTGGGTGTAGACGGACAGCTTGCCCGCGGTGGTGGTGTTGCCCGCCGCGTCGGTGACCCGGACCGTGCCGTCACGGGCGGTGTGCACGACCGACCGGTTGGGCAGCACGGCGAGCGACATGGCCTCGCCGAGCTCGCCGCCACCGGACGCGAGCTGGATCTGTTGGTAGTCGGCGGCTGGGATGACGGACCCGGCCTGTGCGGCCGGGGTCGGGAGGAGCAGCGCGGCCACGAGCACCGCCGCGGTCACTCCGTACCGACGCCGTTGGTGCAGGGACATCGGCGTCCTTTCAGTTGCGGTATGCCTGGATTTCGGCGACCTGGCCCGCCGGCCAGCCGGTGTTGCCGCTGAAGACCAGGCGAACGAAGCGGTGGCCGTGTGCCGCGATGGGCACGGTCACCGTGTTCTGCGTGGCGGGATCGAAGAGGTGGCCGCGCGCGGCGGCGACCGTGGTGTAGGCGAAACCGTCGGCGCTGCCCCGGACCTCGATGGTCTGTGTGCGGGCGCCCCACGACGGCGGCAGCGACAGCACGAGCCTGCCGACGTCCTGTGTGGACCCGAGGTCGAGGGTGAGCGTCTGCGGGAACGCGTGGTTGGCGGATTCCCAGTAGCTGTCCCGGTTCCCGTCGTTGGCGTTGGCGGCGGGGTAACCGGGCTGCGTGCCGCTCGCGGTGAGCGTCGCGCCGCGGGCGAGGTCGGGGTTCGCGGGCGGGGTCGTGCCACCGGTGAACCGCTCGACCCAGTACCGCGTGCGGTCGAGGTAGGCGGTCTCGGCGGCGGCGCCCGTCCTGCCGTAGGCGCCCTCGTAGGTCAGGTACCCGTGGCCGGCGGGCGGGTTCGAGCGGGCGGGCTCGATGATGGAGCCCTCGTGCCACTCGTTGAACGAGGTGACCGACACCCACGTCGGCGCCCCGCCCGTCGCGGGGTCGAGCGCGTTGTTCCACTGCCGGTCGTACATGGCCCCGTTCGCGCGGTCGACGGTCGGGGTCGTGTTGCCGGGCACCGCGCGGTCGTCGAGGTACCCGGGTGCCACGGACGGCGCCCAGACGAGACCGTTGGCGCGGCAGAAGTCGGACGCGTTCTTCCAGCCGGGCGCGGTGGCCCCCGCGATCCCGTCGTAGGTGTACATGCCACCGAAGTGCGCGACCTTGGTGGTGTCGGTGGTCTGCGCGAGCACGATGCTGGTGTTCCGCACCTGGTCGAGCGCCGACCAGTCGGCGATCCGCAGGCTCTCGAACACGTAGAACGCGGCCCGGTTGCCGTGCGCGGCGTCCCGGTAGAAGGCCGGGCTGGAGCCGTAACGCGCGTGGATGTAGTTGATGTCGGCGACGGTCGAGGCTGCGGTGCGCCCGGCGTAGGGCTCGAGGTGCCAGGCCACCTTCACCCCGTAGCGCGCGGCGGCGGCGAGGATCGCGGGGGCGAGGTTGTCCTCGTAGGAGCCCTGGCCCCACCAGCTCGTGACGATCACGCCCGCGCCGGACTGGCGGACCCACGCCATGTGCTGGTCGAGAACGGAGGCGCTGCCGGAGTCGTAGGCGCCGAGGGTGGGGTAGAAGTTGGCGCCGATGTCGTTGGGTGGGGTGTGGCCGCCCTGGTCCCAGTGGCGGTAGGTGCCGTACCAGGGGTAGTAGAAGAGGTGAACGTCGGACGGGGTGGCTTGGACAGCCTCGGGCCGCGCGCCGGCCGCCGGTGCGGGTGTGGCGACCACACCGACGGCGAGCAACAGAGCCAGAAGGCCGACGATGCTGTGCAGGGTTCGCATGTCTGCCCTTCGATTCCTCGCAACACTGCCAGGTGACTAGGAGGATACGCAGAGTCAACAGATCGAGGCAATATGCCAGCAGTGTCTTGCAAGAAATCGACAGTCTCGTGCAACTGATTGCAGGGGTGGATGGTGTGGGACTGCGGGATCGGGGGTGAGATGGTCCCCTCAAAGGAAAGTGGCAGAGCCGGGTGCCGAGCGCAAGGGACGTCATGCGCTTGGCGCAGGTGCCGCCCCGGTCAGCCCGCGGCGGGGCGCTGCTTCCGGGCACGCGTCCTGAAAGACGCGCCTAGCGCCGAAGGCGCCAAGACCCATCCCGTGGAGAAGCCGCCCGAACGGGATGCCCCGGTAGTGGTTCGGTGGTGGTGGCGGGCAGAGAGGCGGGTGAGTGCGCCGCCCGCGCAATCCGCCGCCGCAACCGCGGCCTCCGGCCCCCGACATCCAGCCTAGAGCAGGCCACCGACACGATCAGCCACCAACAGCCGAGTTGTCCACAGCCAACGGCCTCCGGCCCCCGAGAACCAGCCTACCGACCACCACCGACAAAACCGCGCACGTCATCCACACCCTTGCTAACCTCATGACACCCGTCATGAAGAGGCCCCCATGGAACGAACTCCCCGCGAACGCATGGTCTACAGCGCCGTGCAGCTGGTCCGCGCCCGCGGCGCGACGGGCACCGGCGTGCGCGACGTGGTGGCGCACGCCGACGCCCCCCGCGGCTCGTTCCAGCACTACTTCCCCGGCGGCAAGGACCAGCTGGTGGGCGAAGCGGTCCTGTGGGCCGCCGACTTCGCCGCCGATCGCGCCCGCTCCTACCGCGCCACGGCCCGCAAGCCGACCCCGTCGGGTCTCTTCCAGCATATGGCCCGCCAGTGGAAGGACGAGTTCACCAAACGCGGCTTCGACCGCGGCTGCCCGCTCATGGCCGCCACCGCCGACCTGGTCGGCACCGAGTCATCAGTGCGAACCCAGCTGCGGGACGGCATCATCCGCTGGGAGACCGCGGTGGCCGAGGAACTGATCGCCATGGACGTCGCGCCGCGGCGGGCGAAGCGGCTCGCCACGCTCATGATCAGCACCCTCGAGGGCGCGATCATGTCAGCCCGGCTGCACGAGGACGTCGCCCCGCTCACCACCGTGGTTGCCGAGCTCGCGCCATTGCTGGACGACTGACCGCACGTCCAGGTCCAGCACGGTGTCGCACCCGTGATGCCGTGCCGCCACCACGGGCAGCGCCGACGTCAGGTATCCGAGCAGCGACGTCCGGCACACCTCCATGCGCACGACGGCCACGTCCGCGTGCGCCAGGAGCGTCACGACCAGTTCGCGGCCGAGACCCTTGCTCTGCCACCGATCCTCGACGATCGCCGCGACCTCGTGCACGCCCGGCTCGCCGGGGACCGGGCCCGCGCTCGCGAGCGCGACGATCTCGTCCCCCTCCTCGGCGACCACCGCGGCGTGTTCGCCCGTCAGGCAGCGCCGCAGGTACGCGGGCGGGAACTCCTCGACCACGCCGTGGAACCGCTGGAACCTCGTCGCCGGGGTGCAGCGGGCCAGCATGCGGGTCAGGGCGTCCCCGTCGCCGGGGCGCAGCGCGCGGATCACGACGCGGCCGTCCGCGCCTCGATCGCGCGGACCACCGCGACCATGTCCTCCTCGCCGTGCCCGAGCGCCGCCGTCTCCCCGTACAGCGCGTGGCACACGTCCAGCAACGGCGACGCGATGCCCGCCGCCCGCGCCGCCTCCGCCACGAGCCGGTTGTTCTCCAGCACGTTCGTGATCGACGCCTGCACGTCGAAGTCGCCGGCCAGGAGCTTCGCCGTCTTCACCCGGGACACCGCGCTCGCCATCGGCCCCGCGTCGAGCACGCCCGCGACCCGCGCCAGGTCGAGGCCGTGGCGTTCGGCGAAGTGGACGGCCTCGGCGAGCCCCGTGACCATCGTGATCAGGTACAGGTTCACCGCGAGCTTCGTCAGCAGCCCGTTCGGCACCGGACCGCACAGCACGGTCTCGTGGCACATCGGGGCCAGCAGCGGCGCCACCTCGGCCGCCGCGTCGCCCGCCAGCATCGCCACCAGTTCGCCCTTGACCGCGGGGATCCGCGACCCGGACACCGGCGCCTCCACGTACCGGCCGCCGGCGGCGGCCACGTCGTCGGCCAGCGACCGCGACCAGCCGGGCGCCGTCGTTCCCATGTGGACGACCGTGTGCCCGGCGACGCGCCCGGCGAACTCCGGTGTGCCACGGGCGAGGACCGTGTCCACGGCGACGTCGTCGGCCAGCATCATCAGCACCGTCGACGCCGACGCGAACACCTCGGCCGGGCTCTCGGCCACCGTCGCACCCGCGTCCCGCAGCTCCGCGCACCGCGCGCGCGTGCGGTTCCACACCACGAGTGGCGTGCCCGCCCGCGCCAGGTTGAGCGCCATCGGCTTGCCCATCACGCCGAGCCCGAGAAAACCCAGTCGCACCATGACCTCCCGCTGCTATGACAGCCGTCATACTAGCCTCGGTCATGACGGCTGTCATAGCCCCGCGTTCGTCACAGTGCCGCCCAGACCACCTTCCCGCCGCTCTCGAGCGGCACCGTGCCCCACGTCGTCGCGAGCTTGTGCACCGCGGCGAGCCCGTGCAGCGGCCGCTGGTCCGGGTTCGGTCGCGGGCGGTGCGGGTCGTCGTCACGCACGGCGACCGTCAGTTCGCCGTGGCGCAGCTCCACGCGCACCGCCGGTGCGTACGGCGTGTGCCGGATGGTGTTCTCGATCAGTTCGTTCGCGACCCAGACGGCGTCGTCCGCGCGGTCGTCCTCGATGTGCCAGCGCCGGCAGCAGTCCCGCACGAACGCGCGTCCCGCGCGTCCGCCCGAGGTGTTGCCGGGCAGCACCCGGTGTGCCACCCTGCGCGGTGGTGGCTCGCCCACCGACGCGATCGCGGCGCGCACCGTGCGGTGCGCGCCGGGCAGCCTGCCCCGCGGGTCGACGACGAGGAGCGGTACACCGGGCCAGTGCGCGAGCTGGTCGGCCACTTCGCCGAACAGCGTCGTCCGCGCCGGCAGCTCCAGTTCGGTGACGTCCACGAGCACCGCCCGTGGTTCGTCCGCCGCCGACGCCAGTACCCGGTCGCGAAGGGCGTCGCCGCTGCCGGCATCGAGCGTGCCCGTCGGCGTCAGGACGACGATCTCCTCACGGACCTCGATTCCCTTCTGCACGACCGTGTTCACCTCCCTTTCGATCCGGGTGCCCGGGGAGGAAAGGGGGAAACACGACGGATCGAGGTTTGTCGCCGCGTCAGGCGGGTACCGTCACCCCCACGGCTCGGGGGTCCACGGTTCGCTCGTCGTCACCGGACCGTGCGGGCGGCCGACCAGCGAGGCCGTCAGGTCGGTGAGCTCGCCGGTCGCGGTCACGGGTGTGCCGGTGCCCACGGTCCAGGTCCCCTCCGGTGTGACGAGCGTCAGCGCGCGCTCCGCCCGCATCCCGATCACGTGGTGGCACAGGTCGGCGGACCACTGGTCCGGGCCGTACCCGACCGCGAGGTCGGTCGTGTGGAGCTCCACCTCCCGCCACCGGCACAGCGCGACGTCGGCCAGCGTGCCGTCGCGGTACCGGACCGGCCGGGTCCAGTCGTCCACTGTGGACAAGGCGGCGGCCAGCCGGTCCGACGCGGTCGTGACCGCGGTGGCCAGCTCGCCGACCGGGCGGCCCGCGCCCGCCTCGATGGCCGCGGCGCGCGCAGGCCGGCCGCCGTCGTACACGTCGACGAGCCTGCCCGCCATGGCCTCGGTGACCTGGCGGGTCAGCGCGGCTGCCAGTTCGGCGAGGTGGGTGAGCACGTGTGCGCGCGTCCAGCCGGGCAGTGCGGACTCCGCGCGGACGTCGGCCTCGGAGAACTCGTCGACGAGTTTCGCGAGCCTGCGGTGGCTCACGGCCAGGTCGTCGAGGACTTTACTAATGGTTTCCGGCTGTTCAATCATTAGGCAGAAGCTAGCACCACATGGCTGAAAGCGGTAGAACCATTAGTCATGGCGTACCGGCACCTGGCACTGGAGTTGGCGAGCACGATCCGGCACGACGGGCACGGCGGTGTGACCGACGACCTGACCGGCGTCGACGGGCTGGCCGCGTGGCTGGCGGCCAACGCCGACCTGCTCGGCGCCGACACCGCACCCGCCGACGAGCAGCTCCGCGCGGAGCTGGCCGACCTGCGGTGGGCGGTCCGCTCGCTGTTCGCGCGCGCGGTGGCGCCGGGCGCCGCCGGGAAGATGGACGCGCCCCGCCTCCCGTCACCGGACGACGCGCTCGCCCGCCTCAACGCCGCCGCCGTGCCGCACACCACGAGGTTGACGTGGCCGACGGGCGGCGATCCCCGGCTGGTCCGCGAAACGCCGGGAACGGCGCCCGCCCGGCTGCTCGCCGCGGTGGCACGGGCCGCCATGGAGTTCCTCGCCGGCCCGGAGCGCGAACGGCTGCGCGCGTGCCCGGCGCCGCGCTGCGTGCGGTACTTCGTCAAGGAGCACGCACGCCAGGAGTGGTGCAAGCCGTCCTGCGGCAACCGGGCCCGCGTCTCGCGCTACTACCAGCGGCATCACACCTGAGCGAGCCGGTGCCCGGTGGTGGCGTCCACGTGCCCGGGCACCTCGTCGTGCTCGTCGCCGACCGACAGCGTGCCCGTCGGCTCCACCAGCAGCACGGCCGCGCCGTCGGCCGACGACGGCTTGTGGAACACCCCGCGCGGCACCACGAACACCTCGCCCCTGCGCAGCGTCACCGTGCGCTCGCCGGCCTCCTCGCGCAGGCCGATGTCGATCGTGCCGTCGAGGACCAGGAAGAACTCGTCGGTGTCGAGGTGGACGTGCCACACGTGCTCGCCGGCGAAGCGCGCGAGGCGGATGTCGTAGTCGTTGACGGTGGTCACGATGCGCGGGCTCCACGCCTCGGTGAAGCTCGCGAGCGCGGCGGCCAGGTCGATCGGTCGGTTCATGCGCCGATCCTGACGGTGGCGGACCCCCGCGCACGAGTGCTAGGAATCGCACATGCCGAAAGAATTCTCGCACCGGGTGGCGGTCCTCGTCGACGACGGGTCGAACCCGTTCGAGCTGGGGGTCGCCACCGAGCTGTTCGGGCTGCGGCGGCCCGAGCTCGGCAGGCCCTGGTACGACTTCACGCTGTGCGCGGCCCGGCGCTCGGTGCGGATGCACCTCGGCATGTTCACCATGACCGGCGTCGCGGACCTCGGCGCCGCGGCCGCCGCCGACACCCTGATCGTGCCCAACCGGCCCGACCCGGAGGTGCCCGCCGACCCGGCCGTGCTCGCCGCGATCCGCGCCGCCGCCGACCGGGGCGCCCGGCTCGTCAGCTTCTGCACCGGCGCGTTCACCCTCGCGCAGGCCGGCGTGCTCGACGGCAGGCGCGCGACCACGCACTGGCGCTGGGCGGCCGAGTTCGCCAGGCGGTTCCCGGCCGTGCGGCTGACGCCGGACGTGCTGTTCGTCGACGACGGGAACGTCCTCACCGCCGCGGGCAGCGCCGCCGCGCTCGACCTCGGCCTGCACCTCGTGTACCGCGACCACGGCGCGGAGGTCGCCAACGCGGTCAGCAGGCGACTGGTGTTCACCGGGCACCGCGACGGCGGCCAGCGCCAGTTCGTCGAGCGGCCGGTGCCGCCGGTGCCCGGCACGTCGCTCGCGCCCGTCCTCGAGTGGGCCCGGGAACGCCTCGACCAGCCGCTCACCGTGCCCGACCTCGCCGCCCGCGCGGCCACCAGCCAGGCCACGCTGCACCGCCGGTTCCGCACCGAGCTGGGCACGACGCCGCTCGCGTGGCTCACCACCGAACGCGTCACGCTCGCCTGCAGGCTCATCGAACGCGGCGAGCAGCGCCTGGACCGCGTGGCCGCGGCGAGCGGGCTCGGCACCGCCGCCAACCTGCGCGCGCAGCTGCGCAGGCACACCGGGTTGTCGCCGTCCGCCTACCGCCGTCGCTTCGGCCCGGCCGCCTGACTCACGCCACGCGGTACTCGCTGTCCGGGACGTCCGTGACGAACATGTGCCCCGGCGCGTGCGTGATCGCGAACGGCGGCTTCGACGCCATCAGCACGGCCTGCGGCGTCACCCCGCACGCCCAGAACACCGGCACGTCCCCGTCCTCCGCCACCGGCGGGTCGCCGAAGTCGGGGGTCGCGAGATCGGCGATGCCCAGCCCGGCCGGGTCGCCGACGTGCACCGGCGCTCCGTGCACGGCGGGCATCAGACCGCTCACCCGGACGGCGGTGCCGACCATGTCCGCCGGGATCATCCGCAGCGACACCACCAGCGGCCCGTGCAGCCGCCCCGCCGGGCGGCACTCGCGGTCCGTCACGTACATCGGCACGTTGCGGCCGTGCCGCAGCGGCACCCCGGCCGCGGCGAGCGCCGACTCGAACGTGAAGCTGCAGCCGATGAGGAACGCGACGAGGTCGTCGCGCCAGTGCGGGGTCGCGTCGGTGGGTTCGGAGACCAGCGCGCCGTCCTGCCACACCCGGTAGCGCGGCACGTCCGTGCGCAGGTCGGCGGCCGGGGCGAGCACCGTGCGCGGGCTGCCGGGGTCGGTGACGTCCAGCACCGGGCACGGTTTCGGGTTGCGCTGCGCGAACAGCAGCATGTCGTAGGCCCACTCCCTCGGCACCGCGATGAGGTTGGCCTGCGTGTACCCCGGCGCGAGCCCGGCGGTCGGGCCGGTGACCCGTTGCCGAACCTCCGCTGGTCTCATGACCGCAACGTTAGCCACGGCTCGGTACCGTTGTCCCCAACCGAGCCGGGATTGGAACATGAGCGGTTATTGGTTCAACATTCTGCTGGTCGGTGTGCTCGTGGTGCTGAACGCGCTGTTCGCGGGCAGCGAGATCGCCCTGATCTCGTTGCGGGAGGGGCAGTTGCGGCGGCTGGAACGCGACGGCGGCGCGGCGAGCAGGACGCTGGTCCGGCTCGCCCGCGACCCCAACCGGTTCCTCGCGACCATCCAGGTCGGCATCACCCTCGCCGGGTTCCTCGCGTCGGCGACCGCGGCCGTGTCGCTCGCCGAGCCCGTCGCGCCCCTGTTCTCGTTCCTGGGCAGCGCGCGGGAGGCCGTCGCGATCGCGTTGATCACGCTGGTGCTCACGTTCGTGACGCTCGTGTTCGGCGAGCTGGCGCCGAAACGGCTCGCCATGCAGTACGCCGAACGGTGGGCGCTGACCGTGGCCCGGCCGCTGGACTTCCTGTCCCGCGTGTCGCGGCCCGCGGTGTGGGCGCTGGGGAGGTCGACGGACCTGATCGTGCGGATGTTCGGCGGCGACCCCAAGGCCGGCTCCGAGCAGCTCAGCCCCGAGGAGCTGCGTGACCTCGTCGTCGGGCACCGCGGGCTCAACGCCGAGCAGCGCACGATCATCACCGGCGCGCTGGAGATCCACGAACGGATCCTGCGCGAGGTGCTCGTGCCGAGGCGGGCCGTGTTCACCATCCGCGGCGACGTGCCGGTGCCGCAGGCGAGGAAGGCGCTCGCCGAGTCGGGGCACTCGCGGGCCCCGATCGTGCGGGACGGGCACCTCGACGACGTGATCGGCGTGGTGACGCTGCGGGACCTGCTCGACGACTCGTCGTCGCTCGCCGCCGTCGCCCGGCCGCCGGTCGTGTTCCCCGACTCGGTGCGCGTGTCGGACGCGTTGCGCCGCTTCAAGGACGAGCGCGAGCAGTTCGCGCTGGTGGCCAACGAACACGGCGCGATCGACGGCATCGTCACCCTCGAGGACCTGCTGGAGGAGATCGTCGGCGAGATCTACGACGAGACCGACCCCGACGTGATGGCCGTGCAGACCCGGCCGGACGGCGCGCTGCAGCTGCCCGGCACGTTCCCGATCCACGACCTCGTCGACGTCGGGGTGGAGCTCGCGGACCGCCCCGAGGGCGACTACGCGACGATCGCCGGCCTCGTGCTCACCGCGCTCGGCCGCATCCCGACCGCGCCCGGCGACCGGGTGGCGCTGTCCGAGTGGACGATCGAGGTCACGGCGGTGGCCCACCACGCGATCACGGAGGTCCGCCTGCACCCGAAGCGGTGACGCGTTTGGCGGCGGCCGGCGGCGTCAACACCCGCGGGCATGACCATGACCTACACGAGCACCGTCCTCGACGCCCCCGACGCCCGCGAACTCGCCGACTTCTACCGCAGGCTGCTGGGCTGGACGACCGAGGAGGACAGCGCGGACTGGGTGGTCCTGCGCGACCCCGAGGGCACGGCGCGGCTGTCGTTCCAGACCGAACCGGAGTACCGGCGGCCGGTGTGGCCGGGGGAGCGGGGCGCGCAGCTGATGATGGCGCACCTGGACATCGAGGTGGACGACCTCGACGCGGAGGTCGCGCACGCCATCGACGAGGGCGCCGAGGTCGCGGGCTTCCAGCCGCAGGAACAGGTGCGGGTGTGCCTCGACCCCGCGGGCCACCCGTTCTGCCTGTACGTCGGCTGACCCCGGCGGAACCTTCCGCTGCCCCGAACGCCGCCTGGTCACGAGACTGGTGGCGGACGTCGACAGCAGGGAGCCGCCATGAACGGGACGCGGACGACGACGGTGGTGCTCGCGATCGTGCTCGGGGTGCTCGTCGCCGCGACGGGTCTCTTCGCCACCCTCTACCTCGTGGCGCGGTCGGCCACCGCCGACGTCGACGGGCAGGTCACCGTCACCGAACGGGAACTGGCGGGCGCCCGCGACCGGCTCGGCACCGTTCGGTCCACTGTGGACGAACTGGCGGCCGAGGAGCGGGACCTCGTCGACGCGGGCGACGCGCTGCGTGCCTGCGCCGACCCGACGAAGGACGCGCTGCTGGCCGTGGCGGAGGGCGACGACCCGGCCCTGTCGGCCGCGGTGGACCGGATGTTGCTGCACTGCGGGAGGTGACCGGTGAACGACCGCACGACCCCCATGTCCTACCCCGAGCTGCCGCACCAGCCCCGGCGGTCCCCGATCTCCCAGCCGTTCCCGCTGCCCGTCGCGTACCCGCCGCCGCCACCGAGAAGACGCGCCGGGCTCGTGCTCCTGATCGCCTGCGCGGTCGCGTTCGCCGCCGCCGCCGTGTTCGCCGGGCTGTACGTGGCCGCGGACGGCGACCACGACGCGGCGATCGCCCGGCTGGACGACAGGAAGGGAGCACTCGCCGACGTCCGTGCCCGGATCGGCGACGCGGAGGAGGCGCAGGCGGCGGCCGAGGCGCACAACGACGACCTGGCGGCGGAGAACGCGAAACTGACCACGTGCGTGGAGGCGGTGCGGCACTACCTGTGGGACGGCCTGGAAGGAGCCGCCCGCACGTCCGCGTTCGACGCGATGTACGACGCGTGCCAGTAAGATCCCCTGGCACGCCAGCGAACTGGGGGAGGCGGGGATGGACGGCGATCCGGCGACCGGGATGTTCGGCCCGTACCGGATCGAGGAGTTGCTCGGCCGCGGCGGCATGGGGGAGGTGCACCGCGCCTACGACACCGAGCACGACCGCCACGTCGCGCTCAAACGCCTGCCCGCCACCGCGAGCGAGGAGTTCCGCGCCCGCTTCCGCCGCGAGGCCAAGCTCGTCGCGGCGCTGAACGAGCCGCACGTCATCCCCATCCACGCGCACGGCGAGATCGACGGCCGGCTCTACCTGGACATGGCCCTGGTCGAGGGACCCGACCTGAAACGCGTCCTGGCCGACGGACCGCTGTCCCCGGCACGTGCCGTGGCGGTCCTCGGCCAGGTCGCCGCCGCGCTCGACGCGGCCCACGCGGCAGGCGTGCTGCACCGGGACGTCAAGCCGGCCAACATCCTCCTCGACGCCGACGGCACGGCGTACCTCGCGGACTTCGGCATCGCCCGGGAGCTCGCCGACGACGTGACGAAGCTGACGAACACCGGCGACTACATCGGCACCCTCGACTACATGGCGCCGGAACGGTTGATGCGCGGGGATTCCGCCGACGCCGCGTCGGACGTGTACTCGCTCGCGTGCGTGCTGTTCCAGTGCCTGACCGGCCGCGTGCCCTTCCCCGCGCCGGACTCGGTCGGCAAGTTGTCGGCCCAGCTCAACGACCCGCCGCCGGCGCCGTCGCTGTTCGACCGCCGCATCCCGGCGGGCATGGACCTCGTCGTGCGCACCGGCATGGACAAGGACCCCAAGCGGCGTTACCCCACCGCGGGCGAGCTGATGGCGGCGGCCGCCGCGGTGACCGCGGACGCGCCCACCGCCGTGCGGGCCGAGGCGACGCTCACCGGCGGCCACTTCGTGCAGCTGCTGATGACCGCGGTCGCCGGGCAGGACCACACACCGGCGCGCGACCTCGCCGACGCCTGCCCGTACCCCGGGCTGCAGAGCTTCGGGGTCCGGGACAGCGACTGGTTCTACGGCCGCGAGCAGCCGGTGCGGGACCTGCTCGCCCGGCTGTCCCGCGGGCGCGCCGACGACGGCCCGCTGATCGTGGTCGGTGCGTCCGGCGCCGGCAAGTCGTCGCTGCTGAACGCGGGGCTGCTCGCCGCGCACACCAGGTCGGGGGAGAAGGCGCTCGCCATGACCCCCGGCGACCGTCCTGTCGGGACACTCGCGGCCCGGCTCGCCGCGCTCACCAACGCCGACCCCGGCGTGCTCGCGCAGCGGCTGTGGCACCAGCCGGCGGACTTCGGTGTGCTCTGCCAGGCCGCCGCCGGTGCACGCGGACCGCTCGTCGTCGCCGTCGACCAGGCGGAGGAGCTGTTCACGCTCTGCCGGGACCCGAGGGAGCGGGACGTGTTCGCGACCGCGCTCGCCTGCGCGTGGCCCGCCCGCGTCGTGGTCGCCGTGCGGGCGGACTTCGTCGAGCACTGCATCTCGTTGCCCGCGCTGAAACCGTCGCTGGACGCGCCGTACGTGCTCGGTCCGCTGACCGCCGACGAGCTGGCCAGGGTGGTGACCAAGCCGGCGGAGGCGGCGGGCCTGGAACTGGAACCCGGCCTGGTCGACCGGCTGGTCACCGACGTCGGCGCGGGCCGCGACCCCGGCGCGCTGCCCCGGCTGGCGCACGCGTTGCGCGAGACGTGGCACAACCGCGACGGGAACCGGTTGACGCTCAACGGTTACCAGCGCACCGGCGGCGTCGACCGGGCCGTCGCGCTCACCGCCGACAGCGTGTACAACCGGCTGCCGGAACCGGAGCGCTGGGCGCTGCGCGCCGCGCTGCTGCGGATGGTCACGCTGCTCGACGGCGGCGGCATCGCGCGCCGCCGCGCCCGCCGGGACGAGGTCCCGCCCAGGGTGCTGGAGAGCCTCGTCGCCGCCCGGCTGGTGACCGTCGACCGGGACGCGGTCGCGTTGTCGCACGACGCGCTGCTGACCGCGTGGCCCCGGCTGCGCGAGTGGGTGGAGGAGGACCGGCAGGGGCTGCTCGTGCGCCAGCGGCTCGCCGAGGCCGCCGCCGCGTGGCGGGCGGGTGGGCAGGACCGCGGCGACCTGTACCGCGGCGCCCGGCTCGCCGCCGCGCTGGACTGGTCGGCGGGCCGCGCCGACCTCACCCCGGACGAGCGCGCGTTCCTGCAGGCGAGCGACCGGGACCGGCGGCGCACCACCCGCAGGCTGCGCGGTCTGGTCGCCGGGCTCGCGTCGCTGCTCGCGATCGCGCTGGTCGCGGGCGTGCTGGCGGTGATCTCCCGCAGCGAGGCGCAGGACCAGCGCAACGTGGCCCTGTCCCGCCAGTACGCGGCGGAGTCGCTCGCCGAGTCGTCCGTCGACCCGCTGGGCGCCATGCGCAAGGCCGTGCAGGGCTGGCGGGCCGGCCCGACGGCGGAGGCGCGCAGCGCGCTGCTGTCCGCGCCGGGCCTCACCTACCCGTCCGCGTTCGCGTCCGGGCTGGCGCAGGGCTACGCGATCGACGTCAGCCACGACGGCAGGTACGTCGCGGCCGGGTCCGGCGAGGGCGAGGTCGCCCTGTGGGACCTCGCGGAACGCAGGCGGCTCGACGTCGGCATCGCCGGTGCCGGCACGATCAGGGCGGTCCGGTTCTCCCCGGACGCGTCGATGCTCGCGGTGTCGTCGCTGCGGTCCGGCAACGTCGAGGAGAGCGGGGTGCGGATCTGGTCGGTGCCGGACGGCAGGCTGATCCGCAGGCTCCGCCACAACCTCAACGCGTTCGGGCCGGTGTCGTGGCGGCCGGACGGCGGCGCGATCGCGGCGGTGTCGGTGGACCCCGAGGGCGTCGGGCGGGTCGGTGAGTGGGAACCCCGCACCGGCAACCTGATCCGCTGGGTCACCCCGGCCGGCGGGGACGCGGCGAGCATCGCGTACGGCACGGCGGGTGACCGGCTCGCGGTCGGGCACCTCGACGGCACGCTCGACCTGTGGGAGCCCGCGACCGGCAAGCTCGTCGCGCGGCACGACGACCACCTCATGACCGCGGTGGGCGACACGGGGGAGGGCGTGCCGGTCCAGGTCGCGTTCTCCGCGGAACTGCTCGCGAGCACCAGCTTCATGGACAACACGATCCGGCTGTGGAACGCGCGGACGGGCGCGCCGGTGCGGCAGTTCGCGGACGTCACGCGCCACCCCAGCGACGCGGCCCAGGGTCCGATCGCGCTGGCGTTCGGCTCGGACGGTTCGCTGCTGTACACCAACAGCGACACCACGACCCTCACCGCGTGGCAGACGCTGAACGGCAGCTACTCCGGCACGCTCGCCCCCGGTCCCCGCGCGGGCACGACCGTCGGCAAGACGGTGCTCGCGATCGCCGTGTCCGGGGACGGCCGCACGAAGGTCGCCGCCACCAGCGACGGCACGATCCTGCGCTGGCACTCCAACCCCAGCTGGTACGTCAAGCCGATCGGGTCGGTGACCGCCGTCGCCTTCAGCCCGGACGGGCGGTCCCTGCTCGCCGGGGACTCCGAGGGTGAGCTCGACTCGTGGGAGGCGGCGTCGGGGCGGCAGCTCGCGAGCACGCGGCTCGACGGCGCCGTGCTCGCCACCCGCTACACCAGGCGCGGGGACCGGATCACCGGCACGGTGGACGGCACGTTCACGGTCACCGCGGCGCGGGCCGGGTTCGCCCGCCCGAGGTCGGTCCGCCTGGCGGGCCGCCAGTTCCGCGGGGAGCTGGCGCTGTCGCCGGACGGCAGCGTGTTCGCCGCCGCCCACCAGAGCCCGGTGACCGTCGACGACCCGGTCGACCACAAGGTCACCGTGTACGACGTGGCGACGCTCGAGCGGCGCGCGGAACTGGACCTGGGCACGAAGTCGGTCGCCGGGCTCACGTTCACCCCGGACGGCAGGCGGCTCCTCGCGCTCGTCAACACCGACGGCGACTCGACCCCGGATGGCGACCCGGACGGCGCGATCTCCTCCACGATGATCTCGTGGCGGGCGCCGGGGTTCGACGGTGAGAAGCGGGTGCTGCTCGACCGGAACACCTTGGCCACGCTGGCGCTCACCCCGGACGGCAGGCCCGTGCTCACCGCGGGCACCGACGGCGCCATCCAGGTCCGCGACCCGGTGACCGGCGAGCAGCGGGACTCGTTCGGCAGCCACACGGCGACCGTCCGCGAGATCGCGGTCTCGCCGGACGGCCGCATGGCCGCGACGATCACCACCGAGGACCCGGTCGTGCGGCTGTGGGACCTGAACAGCCACGAGCTGCTCGCGACCCTCAGCGGCCACGGCGGCGCGCTCAACGAGATCGAGTTCTCCCCGGACGGCACGGTCCTCGCGAGCGGCGGCACCGACACCGACGTCGGCGTGTGGCGGCTCGACCCGGACACGGTCGTGCGGCAGCTGTGCGACAACCTCGCCGACGCCGGCGCGGCGGACCTCGACGGCCTCGGCTGCTGACGGCGGAACGTTCCACTGCCCGCCGCCGTTCTGCGGTCGGCGGTGGTGCCCCGCCCGGTAATCTGCGGCAATGCTGCAGGTCATGGTGCGGGGCAACGACGTGCACCCGGTGCTCCTGACGGCGGGCGAGCGCCTGCTGTTCGGCCGCGACCCCCACAGCGCCACCGGCCCCGGCCCCGGCCGCGTCGAGCTGCGGCTGCCGGGCTGCGCGCCGCACGTGTCCGGCACGCTCGCCGAGCTGGTGGTCGGCAACGAGGCGGCGTGGCTGCGGTGGCTCGGGTCCGGTGAGGGCAGGCTGTCCAGCCTGCTGGACGCCCCGGGCGGCGCGCGGCGCGTGACGTTGGTGCGCGACATGACGGCGCTGCTCGACGGGGGCAAGAACGAGCTGGTCGTGCTGGCGGGCAAACAGGTCGGCGCCGAGCTGTTCACCGACCTGCTGATGACGTTCACCGTGAACGCGCTCGTCCCGGCCACCGCGGCCGCCCCACCCGTGCGCCGCGACACGGAGCTGAAACCCCACCTGCGCAAGGGACAGCTCACCCGCCACTCGAAGGAGTGGTTCGTCGCCCTGGCGCTGGCGGAACCATGGCTCATCGGCGACGACGACTCCCCGTTCCCGCCGACGAACCGGCGGATCTACGAACGGATCCGCGACTGGCGCGGCGGGCACGCGTGGAACCTCGAACGCCCCCAACGCGTCGACGACGCCATTCGCGTGGTGTCGCAGGTCGCGTTCGGCGAGCTGGCCGACCCGTACTCGGAGGCCCGCGAGGGCCGGATCCAGAACCCGAGGTTCGCGGTGGGCAAACGGGTCGCGGAGTACCGCCTGGTAACGGCCGACGACCTGGCAGAGGTCGAACGCGCAGCCCGCCACCCGTGACGCGCGCTGTTCGAGGGCGTTGCGTTGGGGCGTTGCGTTCGGGTGCGTTGCGGGGCCGGGCGCGCAGCGCCCGCAAACTCGGCAGGGTGATGAAGGGTCCTTTTGTGACGCCGAGCGCGGGGGAAGGGCCCTTGTCAGCGCGCTCGACCCAGCCGATGCGCCCGGCCCGCTGCGCGGGCCCGGGCGCGCAGCGCCCGGGTGGTGCGGTCGCGTGGGGAAGGACCCCTTCATCACGCTTGCCCATCGGTGGGGTGGCCCGCTGTGCGGGCCGGGCGCGTAGCGCCCGCAAACCCGGCAGGGTGATGAAGGGTCCCGTTGTCACGCCGACCGCGGGGAAGGGCCTCTTCATCACACTCACCCCAACCGATGCGCCCGGCCCACTGCGCCACCCGGGCGCGCAGCGCCCGGGTGGTCCGGCCGTGTGAGGAAGGACCCCTTCACCACGCCCGACTGAACCCGATGGCCCGGCCCGCTCAGCGGGCCGGGCCATCGCAGCGGTCCGCAAATCCCGGCTGGGCGACGAAGGACCCCTTCATCACCCAGCAACCCGGGCCGTCAGTCACCCATCAACTTGCCCACCTGCTCGATGATCGTCAGCACGCTCAGCACGCCGAACAGCGCGACCGACCACCCGAGCACGGCCATCCGCCCGGCCGGGATGCGAATCGGCCTGGGGAGCACCTTGCGGTTGAGCACGATCAGCAACCCGGAGTAGATGAACATCATCACGCCACCGACGCACGCCGAGATCACCAGCAGGATCAGCGGCTGCGCGAACCCGGCCAGCACGATCACGCACCCGATCAGCACGAGCACCCACACCACGCCGAAGTACAGCGTGCTTTCCTTGGCCTGCTTGACGTACGCGGTCTTGAGCACGTCCGCGACCAGCCGCGACGTGTAGTCGACGATGCCGAGCGCGGCCGCGAACAACGCGAACGCGCCGATCAGCCAGAACAGCGTGCCGAACCACGCGCCGACGGTCTCCTTGAGCACCTGGCCCTCGATCTGCAGGAACCCGATGTCCTTCGGCAGGTCGGCGCGGCCGTGCACGGTCGAGTACGCGAGCAGCGACGTGAACAGGATCGACACGAACGTGATCAGCACGAACGTGTACAGCTGCTCCCGGTTCGCGAACCGCCACCACGCCCGCCACCGGGACATGTGCTCGTCGGTCGGTTCGAAGATGAAACCGGTGCTGGGCGCGGCCTCCGGTTTGCCGGTGACCGGGCTCGTGATCCGCGGTACGTACCGGCCCATGCCGAAGCCCTTGTCGCGGATCCAGTTGCTCTGCACCAGGTTCTGCCCGCCGCCCGCGCCGGCGAACGCGAGCGCGCCCAGCAGGAACGCGAGGCCCAGCGGGTCGATCGGGATGCTCGCCTCGGTCACGATCTGCGGCACGTCCGCCCACGCGTCCGCGGTGATCGCGACCACCGCGCCGACGACCAGCAGCACCAGCACGGCCGCGACCTTCAGCATCTCGGCACGTTCCAGTGCCACGTACACCACGGGCGCGAGCGTGAGGATCAGCCCGATGGCGACGAGCATGCCGACGGAGATCCAGGTGACGTCGCCGCCCCACAGGTACGTCACCAGTGTCGCCGAGCTGGTCGCCCAGCCGGGCCACAGGTTCGCGAGGACCGTGAGGACCGCGAACACCAGGCCCCAGTGCCGCCAGAAGCGGCTGAAGCCGGTCAGCGCGGTCTCGCCGGTGGCGAGCGTGTACCGCTCGATCTCCATGTTCAGGAAGTACTGCGTGGCCAGGCCGATCAGCGCCGCCCACACGAAGACGAGCCCGACCTGGGATGCGATGTAGGGGAAGAGGATGAACTCGCCGGACGCCAGCCCGACACCGGCGGCGATGACGCCCGGCCCGATGATCCGCCACGTGGAGGTCGGCGCCTCCGGCAGTGGCCGGACCTCGGGTGCGGGTAACCGGCTGCTCGTGGGGAACCGGCTGGTCACCGAGGTTGTCACGTCGTTGTGCTGCCTCGTCATGGTGGTGATCCCTTCGCAGGGGGAGGAGATCTCCTCGAAGATCGTACTGCGGTTGTCGCCGCACCGGGTGACGAGCGGGGACCGGTCCCGGCACGGTCGTGGTTCACTGCGGTCATGTCCCGCCGCGCCGCGCTGTGCCTGCTCGTCCTCCCCCTGGCCGCCTGTATGTCCAGTGTGGACGGACAGCCGGTCGCGGGCGCGGCGCTCCCGCCCTCGTCGACGACGTCCGCGCCACCGCCGGTGCCTGCGGGCGCCTACACCCCGGGGGACTGCCTCGCGATCGAGGACGGCATCACCCTCGTCCCCTGCGCCGAGCCGCACGAGTACGAGGTGACGCGGTCCGGCGAGCTGCCCGCCACCGTGCCGGACACCTTCCCGCCCGAGCTGGACACGGTGATCGGCCCGTCCTGCCACGACGTGCTGGCCGACTACACCGGCAGCGCGGAGGTCGAGGCGAGCCTGGTCGAGGCGGCCTACGTCTGGCCGCACGAACCGGAGTGGCGGGCCGGGCAGCGGTGGTACTCCTGCCTCGCGGGCGTGTACGCGGACAACGGCGAGGTGGCCGCCCGCACCGGCTCCCTGCGCGACGTGCTCACCGACGGCCTCGGTGAACTGCGGCAGTGCCGGGTCGGCAGCCCCGCCGACCCCGGTCCGGCGCTCACGGTGCCGTGCGACCGCCCGCACCGCAGCGAGGCGGTCACCCCGGTCGTGGTGCTCGGCGAGCCGACCGACCCGCCGCCCGCGGCGGCCGACGTCCAGGACGTGATCTTCCGCGAGTGCAAGGCCGCCGTCGAGGCGTACCTCGGCGGCGAACGCGACGGTGTCGGCTTCGGCATGAGCTACGGCTCGCCGGAGCAGTGGATCGCCGGGTCCACCACGGGGACCTGCATGGCCATCTCGGACACGCCCGTCACCGGGCTCATGGGCACTCCCTAGGCTCGTCCGCGTGTCCAACCCAGACGCCGCACTGATCACCTCCCTGCGCCGGCAGGTGGACGACGCGCTCCGCACCGTCCTGCGCGGCGCCCGCCGGGTCGCGCTGGTGAACTTCCCCAACCACGGCAACCCCGGCGACCCCGCCATCTGGCTGGGCACCAGGGCGGCGCTGCGGCGCATCGGCGTGCGGGTCGGCTACCAGTGCGCGTGGGACACGTTCTCGGCGCCCGCCCTGCGCGAGGCGGTGCCCGACGGTCCCGTGCTGATCAACGGCGGCGGCAACTTCGGCGACCTCTACCAGGGGCAACAGGGACTCCGCGAGCACCTCCTGGCGACCCTGCGCGACAGGCGCCTGGTGCAGCTGCCGCAGAGCATCCACTTCCGCGACCGCGGCAACCTCGACCGCGTCCGCCGCCTCGTCGCCGACCACGGCGACGTCACCGTCATGGTGCGCGAACACCGCAGCCGGACCGTGGCCGAGCAGGAGTTCGACGCCGACGTGCACCTCGCGCCGGACATGGCGTTCGGGCTCGGCGCGCTGCCACGGCTCGGCACTCCGCGGCACGACGTGCTGTGGCTGCACCGCGTGCCGGGCGACCCCGAGTACGTCGACCACGGCGGCACGCCGGACGGGGTCACGAGCAGCGTCGTGGAGTGGATCCACGAGCAGCCCGACGAGCCGGCGTGGCGGGTGGACCACCGGATCGCCAGGCGCGCCAACGAGTTCCTGCGTGCCCGCGCACAGTCGGACGCGCGCTGGGCGCGGCACGCGTGGCGCCCGCTGGGGGCGACGTTCGCGCCGCTCGGCCACGGCTGGGTGCGGCGCGGGCTGCACATCCTCGGCCGGGGCCGCGTGGTGGTGACCGACAAGCTGCACGGGCACGTGCTGGCGCTGCTCGCGGGCCGGCCGCACGTCGTGCTGGACAACGGGTACGGCAAGGTCAGCGGCGTCCACGAGTCGTGGACCCACCCCAGCGCGCTCGCCCGCTGGGCGGACACCGGCGACGAGGCGCGCGTGCTGGCGCT
The DNA here is from genome assembly GCF_054661535.1 of Actinophytocola sp. KF-1. Taxonomy (NCBI): domain Bacteria; kingdom Bacillati; phylum Actinomycetota; class Actinomycetes; order Pseudonocardiales; family Pseudonocardiaceae; genus Actinophytocola; species Actinophytocola sp. KF-1. The sequence goes on from NZ_BAAFVK010000018.1 coordinate 111,963, forward strand.
TCGCCTGCTGCGCGGATAGCCGGTAATTCTGGGAACGCCCACCTCCTTGCCCGTGCGCGCGGGCGGGTGGTGAGCTGGGGCTTCCCGATTCACCCTGCTCGCGGCCGCACGGCCGCAGAATCGAGAAGCCAGATGAAGCTGTTCAAGTTCGCCACCGCGGTGGTGGGCGCGGCACTCGCGCTCGTGATGGCGGCCCCGCAGGCCGTCGCCGCCGCCCCGCCGGAGCCGGGCGGTGGCGCCACCCCGATGATCATCGGTGGGGGCACCGCGTCCAACGCGCCGTGGGCGGCGCGCCTGTTCGTCAACGGGCAGCAGAACTGCACCGCGACGATCATCGCGCCGACCTACATCCTCACCGCCAGGCACTGCGTGTCCAGCTCCGGCACGTACACCTTCCGGATCGGCAGCCTCGACCAGACCAGCGGCGGCACCATGGCCACCGGGGTCGCGATCACCCGCCACTCGACGGCGGACCTCGCGATCGTGCGGCTCGACCGCAGCGTGTCGGCGACCTACTCGCCGCTGGGCACGACCACCGACGTGGCCGTGGGCCAGACGGTCCAGGTCTACGGCTGGGGCGCCACCTGCACCGGCCAGCCCGAGATCAACTGCCAGTCCCGCTACCTGAAGTACGCCAACGTCCGCGTCACGTCGGTGAGCTGCCGCGACTACACCGGTGGTGTCGCCGTGTGCGCCCAGCGCATCGACGGCATCACCGCGGGCGGCGACTCCGGTGGCCCGATGTTCGCCTCCGGCAGGCAGGTGGGCGTCGCGTCGACCAGCGACCGCTCGACCCGCACCGCCTACACGAACATCACCCGCTACCGGAGCTGGATCAGCTCGGTCGCGGGGGTGTGACCACCCGGTAACGCGCCTCGGGGCTGGGCAGCAGACCGCCCAGCCCCGCGGCGCGCAGCGCGTCCTGGACCGCGGACCGCCCCGCCAGCTGGTTGATCCACTCGTTGGAGTCGACGGCGTGCGGGAGCACCCGGTCGAGCGTCACGCGCACCGCGGGCAGCCGCCCGAACAGCGCGGTCAGCTCCGCCTCGACGCCCGCGCGCACGTTGGTGACGCAGTAGGCGACCAGCTCCTGGTCGTCGTGCCGGGCCGCCGGGGTCGCGTCCACGAACTCGTAGGCCCGCGCGGCCTCGAGGTGGAGCCTGGCGTCCGCGATGCCGCCGCAGCCGGTCTGGTTGCCCACCCGCACCCGCCCGCTCGAGATCGGCAGTGCCCGGTACAGGGCGGTCAGTGGTGTCACAGCCGCCGATGGTAGGTCAGACCACCGCCCATTCGGGGACGGGCTCGATGACCACGTCCTGCGGCCCGTCGAAGCGGTAGCCGACCCCGCGCACGGTGGTGATCCGCAGCCGGTCGGCGCCCAGCTTGTCCCGCAGCCGTCTGATGTGGACGTCGACGGTGCGGCTGTTCATCGGCTGGTCGATGCCCCACACATCGGCCATCAGCACGCGCCTGGGCAGCACCCGTTTGGGGCGCTGCGTGAGGTAGAGCAGCAGGTCGAACTCGAGCCTGGTCAGCGGCACCGGCACGTCGTCGCGCAGCACGGTCCGCGAGTGCGGCACGATCCGCAGCCGCTCGTCCGCGCTGTCCGATGTGGACGAACGAGGGTAGGGCAGCTCCGGCACGGCGTGCTGGGTGACCGCGACGCCGGGCAGTTCGGCGACCGAGTGCAGCAGGTCGGAGAGCGCGGCGAGCGTGTCGGGGTTCCTCGGCAGCTCGATGTTCAGGTGGACGACGATGGTCGGGGTCGGCAGGAACACGGGTGCACCTCACTGGGGTCGGCAACGGGCTGGCGGGGCGAACCGGCACAGCCCTGGGCCGCCACGATGGCGAAGTCCACGTGGCGCCGCCTCGTGAGCGCGACCTGGGGCACGCCGTCCATGGGACCTGGATCGCCCGCCCGTGTCAATGGCCCGTATGCGCGATTCCACGGCGTGGACGGGCTTGTGCACGTGAATCGGCACTGGCACGCGCCCGTCATCGTCCGATGTGGACCAACACCGCGTTGCGCCCGCGCCGGGATCTTCCTCCGTACGGGTGATGTTCGCGAATCCGCTTCGGAATCGAGCCCACCACGGCAAACGAGACTCGCGCCGGTGGTGGACCTCGACTATGCTCGACCGTCTGCCCTGTGCCGACAGTGGGAGGCCGCCGTGACCGATCTCGACTCGTTGTTGTGGGTGCAGCGGACCGTGGACAACCTCTCGGTGGTGGTTCAGGCGGGCGGTGAGCTCGACATGCTGACCGCGCCGCGCCTGTCCGCACAACTCGACCAGGCGGAGGCGGTCGTCGTCCCGCCCGCGCCGGTGGTGCTCGACCTGACCGGCCTCACCTTCCTCGGTTCGGCCGGGCTGGCGGTGCTGCTGAGGCACCACGAGCGCTGCGAGGAGCTCGGCACCTCGCTCCGGATCCGCGCGAGCGGCCGCGCCGTGACCCGCCCGCTCGCGATGACGGCACTCGATCGGGTGTTGAACGTCGAACCGGAGCTTGCCGGGTCCCCTCGCTAGCCGTTTTTGTCGGTGGTCCGTCCTAGCCTGCTCGCATGATTGCCACCGACCTGCACCACTACCTGCGGCAGAGCCGTGAAGCCCTGCTGCGATCGCTCGACGGCCTGTCGGAGTACGACGTCCGCCGGCCGATGACGCCGACCGCGACGAACCTGCTCGGCCTCGTCAAGCACCTGGCCGGCATCGAGTTCGGCTACCTCGGCGAGTGCGTCGGCCGCCCCGCGCCGGTGCCGATGCCGTGGAGCGACGAGACGATCTGGGACAGCGCGGACATGTGGGCGTTACCCGGGGAGAGCCGCGACTACATCGTCGGGTTCTACCGCCGGGCGTGGCAGCACACCGACGAGAGCCTGGAGCGGCTCGGTCTCGACGCGCCGGCCTCGGTCCCGTGGTGGCCGGAGGAACGCCGTGCGACGACGCTCGGTCACCTCCTCGTGCGCGTGGTCGCCGAGACCGCCCAGCACGCGGGGCACGCCGACATCGTCCGCGAGATGATCGACGGTCGCGCGGGCAAGGACCACGAGGACATGGGTGACGCCGCGTGGTGGGACAAGCACATCGCACGAGTGCAGGAGGCAGCCGACCACTTCAAATGAGCCACGCCCGACCGGTCAGCGGAACAGCTCGGCGAGCCGGGGCAGGTGCCTGCGGTTCGCCTCGTCGTCCTCGCCGTCCCAGCTGTGGCCCGTCGCCTTGTCGGGGCGGGTCCGGTTGTCGATGGCCTTGGCGAGGGCGTCGTCCAGCGGCTCCGCGTCGCCCCGCACCCGCTCGTACGCGTCCCCCACGAGGTAGCTGAGCGACTCGAAGCCGAGCCAGCCCTTGTCCTCGGCCATCCTGCGCACCACGGGCAGGTCGGCCAGCGAGTCCGGGTCGGCGACCGCACGGGTGAACACCTCGCGGCCCTGCAGCATGAGCCCGTCGCGGAAGTCCATGAACCCGTCGTCGCCGCAGCCGCCCTCGATCAGGTAGGCGGCACCCCACAGCGGGTACCGGTACGCGGAGTCGGTCAGCTGGACGTAACGCACGTACCAGTCGACCAGCTCGGCGGGGGTGAACGTGGCGAGTTCCTCGGTGACCGCGTCGGGCAGCGGGTCGTCCGGGAAGTCCCGGTCGCCCGCACGCTCACCGACCGCGGTGCGTGCGCGTTCGATCACACCCCACCAGGTGTCCAGATCCATGATCGGATCCTATGGTCCGAGGCACCACTACCCGACGAGAACCACCGACTCGACCTCGTCGAGCCCGCCGTCCTCGGGTCATCCGGTACCGGCCGCGCGCGACGGCGAAGCTCGTCGGGCAGACGATCGGGGACCGGATGCGTGTGGGGTTGGGGGTCTGGGTAGTGAGCGTGGTGGACGTGGTGCGCGTGGGGATGGGTGTGTGTTTCCGGCGTGCTTCTCGGGTTCGGGCCGGTGGCTGTGTTGCCGGGGTCGATCGGGTACCGGTCACGCGCGTCCGCGAAGCTCGTCGACAGGTGATCGGTGACCGGATGCCCGTGCTGTTCGGGTTCTGGGCCGCGCGTGCGGATGGTGAGTGCCGGTCGCGTGCTTCTCGGGTCGGGGCTTCTCTGTTCGGGGTGCTGGGTCATCCGGCACCCGCCGCGCGCAACGGCGAAGCTCGTCGGCAGGCGATCGGTGACCGGATGGGCGTGGTGTTGGGGGTCTGGGTGGTGAGTGTGGCCCGCGTGGGGATGGGTGTGTGTTGGTGGCGCGCTTCTCGGGTTCGGGTGGGTGGCTGTGATGCCGGGGTCGATCGGGTACCGGTCGCGCGCGGCGGCGAAGCTCGTCGGGCAGGCGGTCGGTGACCGGATGCGCGTGCTGTTCGGGTTCTGGGCCGCGCGTGCGGATGGTGACTGTCGGTCGCGTGCTTCTCGGGTCGGGGCTTCTCTGTTCGGGGGGGGTGGCTGTGTTGCTGGGTCAACCGGGTGGCAGCCGCCCACAGGGCGGGAGCCTCGTCGAGCACGCGGACCAGTGACCCGGCGCGCGACCTGCTCCGGGCCCCGCGGTGAGCCCGGAGCACTCAGGCGGCCGAGCGGTCCGACGAGCAAGCGTTGCTTCCCGGGTCGGGGCTGCCCGTTCGAGCGGTGGCCGTGCGCTGGATCGACCCGGCACCAGCCGCACACAGGGCGTGACCGGGCGAACCGGCCGGTGGAACCCCGTGCCGGGGCGGCTTGCCGCCCACCCCGGCACGGGAGCTCGCTACCTGGTGCCGCGGCGGTTGGTCGCCACCACCGCCGGGACCTGGCCACCCGTGATGACGAACTGCGACCCCGGCTCGACGACGATGTTGCCCGTCGCCGAGGCGGTGATCGTGACGTTCGTCAGGTTCGCGCTGCCCCGGGCGCCCGCCATGGCGAGGATGCCCGCGCCGTTGTTCGACTTGTCGATCTTCACGTTCGTGATCGCCACGTTCGGCACGGTGCCGCCACCCGTCTTGAACTGGATGCCGTCGTAGGTCGAGTCGTGGATCTCGGTGTCGCGCAGGGTCACCCCGGGGATGTCCTTGCCCTGTGCGAAGAACGTGATCGCCCCGAACTTCTGCTGCTCGCCCCAGAACACGCCGCCACACCGGTACAGCGCGTTGTTCGCGATCAGCGTCTGACCGGAGAACGGCAGCGGGTCGTGGTCGGTCGCGAGCATGATGCCCGGGTAGTTCATCGTGTCGGAGATGAGGTTGTTCTCGATCTTGTTGCCGTAACCGCCGTAGATGGCGATCCCGTTGGCGCGCCACGGCAGCTGGATCGTGTTGTTGGTGAACACGTTGTCGTGCGCGATGTCCACCGACGGGTCCTTGACGTACTGGTTCGCCCACACGGCCAGCGCGTCGTCCCCGGTGGTGCGGAACGACGAGTTGAACACCTTCGAGTTCCGCGACCCGTTGGTGAGGTTGATGCCGTCCGCGTAGGTGTTGCGGATCCGCATGCCGCTGAACTCCAGCCCGTCGGCCGGGCCCCACAGCTCCGGCTTGTTGCTGTAGTCGCGGCCGACCCACACGCCGACGTTCGCGTGCTCGATCCACACGTTCGAGATCCGCGTGCCCGTGCCGAACCGCCCGTTGAGGCCGACGCCGCCCTCGGCGCCGCCGTCACCGCCGCGGATCCGGCCGGAACCGAAGATCGCGATGTCGGAGATCTGGGTGTTCTTGTCGATGTCGAACCCGAAGTTGCCCTCGTGCGGGTGGTTGATGCCGCCCGCGTTCTGCGGCTGGGTCAGCGTGTACAGCTGCGAGTGCCACATGCCCGCACCGCGGATGGTCACGTTGGAGATGCCGACCTGGTTGTACTGGCCGCCGCCGTTGGGCACGGTCGGGTCGTCGGTCAGGATCTTCTGCTCCTGCCGCCACTGCCCGGCCGGGATCCACACGCAGCTGATGACGCCGTTCTGGTCGTCGGTCACCGCGCGCTGGATGGCCGCCGTGTCGTCGTTGCCGTCGTTCGGCACGGCGCCGTACTCGGTGATCGACGTGCAGTTCGCGGGCTTGGGCAGCGGGTCGGCGACCTGCTCGAGGTCGATCAGGTCGATGATGTAGAACGACGCGGTGTCCCCGCTGTCGCGCTGCAGCCGGAACTTGGTGCCCGGCGGGTAGGACTGCGACAGCAGCGCGTGCGACTCGTCGAACAGCCGCCGCGCGTCGCCCTGCGGCGTGTTCGTCAGGCCCTCGGGGTCGTCGGTGGTGCCGTACAGCCAGCTGTGCTTCGACGACAGCGTCAGCTTCTGCGCGAACGCGCCGTTGACGTAGAGGCTGATCGTCGCGTCGATGCCACCGCCGCCGGGGGCGTCGGGGATCGAGTTGCGCACGACGATCGAGTTGGCCTGGTTCGTCGACGTGAACTCCACGTACTGGCCCTGGCTGGTCAGCCGCACCGACTTGCGGCCCGACGACTCGGTGCCGAAGTTGGTGTGCCCGAACGTGCGCAGCGGGTCGGCCTCGACGAGCTGGCCCTGGTACTGCGCGGCTTCCGCCTCGTACTCGACGTACGGGGCGGCCGCGCCGCGGCCCACCACGATCGCGCGGGACAGCGTGTTGTTGGACTCGTTGGTCTCCGCGACCGTGTTCGTCGCGTCGGCCGTCGCGGTGAGGGTGGCGCCGCCGTTGGTGGCGGTCCACGTGCCGGTCATCGCGACGTTCGCCGTGGCGCCCGCCGCGATCGCACCCGTGCTAGTGGTGAGCGTGGTGCCGCCGACGGTCAGCCGCGTCACCGAGGCGCCCGCACTGCTCGTGCCACGGTTGTTGACGGCGACCGTGAACGACACGGCGGCGCCGACCGCCGGGTTCGGCGGGTTCGACGTGATGCCGGTGACCTGCAGGTCGGGCCCGGGCGCCTGCGCGATCACGAGCGGCGTCGGCGAGGTGTACGTGTTGTTGGTGTCGTTCTGCTCGAGGACGGTGTTGGCCGGGTCGACGGTCGCGGCGACGGTGTAGCTGCCCTGCGGCCGGGTGCCCGCGTTGACGGTGACCGTGGTGGAGGCGCCCGCGGCGAGCGCGCCGACGTTCGCGTTGCCGACGACGGTGCCGCCGAGGCTGACGTTCACGGTGGTGGCGCCGGACGCCGCGGAACCGGAGTTCCGCACGGTGGCCGAGACCGCGATCTGGCTGGTCTCCGTCGGGTTCGCCGGCGTCCAGGACGTGCCGGTGACGACGAGGTCGGGGTTGGGCGCGGGCGTGCCGATGACCTGGAACTCGGCGACCTGCCCGCCGGGCGCGCCGCTGTTGGCGAAGAACTGCAGCCGCACGTCCGCGGCCCGCCCGCTGACCGGGATGGTCACGCTGTTCTGGTTGGCGGCCGGGTCGAAGCGGTAGTCGGCGCGTGCCTTCAGTGAGGTGAACCCGGACGCGCCCTGGTCACGGCCGAGGACCTCGATGTTCTGCGTGCGCGCGCCCCAGATCGGGTCGGGGTTGAGCTTCACGACGACCTGCTCGAGGTCGGCGTTGGCGCCGAGCTTCACGGTGAGCGTGTTCGGGTAGCCGGCGGCGGACTCCCAGTACGTAGCGGTGCTGCCGTCGTTGGCGTTGCTGGCGACGAACGTGTGGACCGTCGAGGACGCCTCGATCGGCTTGCCCTGCGCCAGGTTGGCGCCTGCGATGGGCCCGGCCCGCACGACGTGGTTGCTGTCGGCGGAGAGGTTGCCCGCCGCGTCCCGAGCCCGCACGAAGTACTCGATCCGCGTCCCCGCGGGCCGCGTCTCGGTGAACGAGGTGCCGGTGACGGTCGTGACGGCGGCGCCGTCGCGGTAGACGGTGTACCCGGTGACGCCGACGTTGTCGGTGGCGGCGGACCAGTCGAGCCGGATCTGCCCGGCGCCGGGCTCGGTCAGCGCGAGGTTGCCGGGCGCGGACGGCGGCTGCGTGTCGCCGGCGTCGGGCCCGTACAGCTCGAACTCGCTGAGCTGGGCGGCGGGCCACTGGGTGTTGGCGGTGATGTCGAGGCGGACGTACCGGGCGGAGCCGCTCACGGGGATCGTGACGGTGTTGGCGCTGGGGGAGAAGAGATACCCCTTGGCGGCGGCGAGGTCGGTGAAGGAAGTCCCGTTGTCACTCCCGCGCACGGCGAGCGTCTGCGTCCGGGACTCCCAGGTGGCGGGCAGTTTCAGCACGATCCGCGACAGTGTTTTCGAGGCCCCGAGATCGGCCTGGATCCACTGGGGAAACGCGTTGTTGGCCGATTCCCAGTAGCTGGCCTGGTTCCCGTCGACCGCGTTGGCGACGGGGTAGCCGGGCAGCGCGCTGCTGGCCGAGACGGAACGGGTCAGGGGCACGTCCGCGAGCGCGACCGGCCTGGGCTGGGGGACGGGTGAGGTGGGCGGCCCACCGGTGGCGGCGGAGATCCCGACGATCGAGAGCCCCACCACGAGGGCACCGGCCACGAGCCGATGCAGGCGCATACGTGTCATGGCGTCTTCTCTTCTTTGAGACAGCAGGGTGGCCAGAGCTGTAAGCAGCATGCAACAGCGAGTAGACAACACGCAAGAACCTGACTCAAAGAAGAAAATTCGCGACTACGCCTCCGTCGAGTTGTCCACAGCAGGGTCAGTTGTCCACAGCTCGCGGCAAACCCCGAAAAATGTCGGTGGGTACCGGTAGACTGGCATGGCGGGTGGCCCCCGGGATCGGGTGGGGGTTGCCATCGCGCGCGCGAGCGGTGTGAGCCGACCCCAGGACGCCGACCCCAGCATGAGGAATCCCGACTCTGGCATGAGGAATCCCGAGCCTGGAACGAGGATCCCGACTCCGGCATGAGGATCTCGACTCCGGCATGAGGATCTCGACCCCGGAACGAGGATCCCGACGGAATGAGGATCCCGACGGAATGAGGATGCCGATCCCGGCATGCCGGGCGCTGCGCGCCCGGCCCCGCGAAGCGGGGCGAAGCCCCCATCACCCCCGTGAGGGTGCTTGCCATCCCGTCGACCTGGCGAAGCCCGATCACGCCGTGTCAAGGGGGCCCGAAGCACGACGCGCCCACATGCCCAAGCCGCCGGGCCCCCTTGACGCGGTGTGATAGCCCTCCGGGAGGTCGACGGGATGGCAGGCAGACAACGGACACCAGTCCTTGCCAACCCAGCCCGAGACCAAACCCCCGCCATCCCGGAGACCAGCCCGTCCGGCGAGGACCCCCCGGAGGGAAAACCCAGGCAAACCCGACAAGCCCAGCACATGGATCGGGCGGGACACCGAAGCGGCACGCGCGACTACCCGACCGGCCCCTGGTCGCTGTCGGACGTCGACCTCGCCGACAGCTCGTCGACGATCTCGATGGCCTCCACGTACCGTCCCACGGCGGACAACGCCTGCTCGAGGTTGCGCAGCGACAACACGAGATCCCGCTCGTACCGCCCCCGGTCCTCCTTGACGAGCCGCCGCCGGATCTCGACCGCCTGCTCGATGAACGGGACGCCCTCCTCGGAGCGCCCCAGCTTGTGCAGCACGGCCCCGTAGTTGTGCAGCGCCATCGCCCGGTCGCCGTCGCGGGACGACGGCAGCTTCGGTGCCAGCGCGGCGGCGTCGCGGAACGCGGGCAGCGCCGCGTCCAGGTCACCGCGCTGGTGGCGCCAGAACCCGAGCGACGTGAGCGCGGCGAACAGCACGGGCTCGAAGCGTTCCGGGTCGGTCGGCACGAGGGTGCGGAAGATGTCGACGGCCCCGGTCACCGACGACAGCGCCTCCTCGACGCGGTTGAGGTCGGCGAGCAGGTGCGCCTTGGTCAGCAGCGCGGCCGCCATGTTCGGCGCGTACCGCAGCGGCTTGTCCTGGATGTGCCGGTTGCCGATCTGGATCGACTCGTCGAGCGCGGCCAGCGCCTCCTCGCGGCGGCCCGCCTCGGTCAGCCTGCGCGCGTAGTCGAGCAGCACCGAACCGACGTCGAAGTCGTGGCGGGACCAGCGGGCCGCGAGCCACCGCGTCAGGCGCAGCGTGAACTCGGCGTTGTCCAGGTCCCGTGTGAGCCAGTCCTGGCGCTTCCTGCGCCAGCGTCGACCGCGTCCCATGCTCACCCGCCCCAGTCCGGCTGCCTAGCGGGGCAGCAGACCGCGCACGTACGCGGCCTGCCCGGCGTGCTGCAGGTCGTCGGAGACGACGCTCACCAGCCGGACCCCCAAGGTCACCGGCGGGTCCCAGCGCTCGTCCACGATGCGCTGGAGATCATCGTCGGTGACACCGGCAACGTACTCGACGGTCCGCGCGCAGGTCGCGTCGTGGTAGCCGAGGAGCAGTTCCGCGGGCACCCGCACCTTGCCGACGGCCGCGGCGTCGTGGCCGTAGCCGGTGTCGCGCGGGCCGAAGGGCAGCCCGAACCGCTCGGCCCACCCGGGCCAGGTCTGCTCGGTGCCCGCGACGTCCGCGACGTGATCGTCCTGGATGCGGGTCAGGTGCCACACCAGCCAGGCGATCGAGTTGGCCTCCGGCCCCGGCCGGTGGGTGAGCTGGTCTTCCGTGAGCCCCTCGACGGCGCTGTGGACGACCTCCTTGATCCGTCCGAACGCGTCGGTGAGCAACTCCGCACTCGTCACGTGAACGACGTTACGCCGTCCGTGACCGGCCCACATGGCCGGTCGTCGCACTCCGGTTACCGCTTGGCGTTACGCCGGGACGTAAGGCCCTGCCGAAGTGCCCTGTGTTCGTTGGCCGCACCGATCCGACCTCCTGTCGAGGGCAGCGGCGGTGCGCCCGTCCCGGATGGAGACTGAAGGCGTGTGGCGGGTGTGACCGTGGGGAGCGGACGATGACGTCGTTGGACGGGCGAGCAGTGGTGGTGACCGGGGCCGGGCAGGGACTGGGGCGGGCGTTCGCGCGGCACGCGGCCGCGGCGGGCGCGGCGGTCGTGGTCAACGACGTCGACGAGGGCCTCGCACGCGAGACCGCCGCGCTGATCACCGCCGACGGCGGCGCCGCGGTCGTGAGCGGCCACTCGGTGGCCGACGCGGACCAGGCGCAGGCGCTCGTCGACCTGTGCGTCACCGAGTACGGCAGGCTCGACGGGCTCGTCAACAACGCCGGGCTGAACTACGCGGTGCTGCCCTGGGACGAGGACACCCGCCTGGTGAAGGAACTGGTCGAGGTCAACCTCCTCGGCGTCATCTACACCGGACTCGCGGCGATGCGGGTCATGGGGCGCGCCGGGTCGATCGTCAACATCTCCTCCGGCGCGTTACTCGGGCAGCGGGCCCGCGGCACCTACGCCGCCACCAAGGGCGCGGTCGCGTCGCTGACCTACTCGTGGGCGCTGGACCTGGAGGTCGCGGGCATCCGCGTCAACGCGGTGTGCCCGCTGGCCCGCACCCGCATGGTGCTCGGCTGCGAGCGGTCGCTGCGCAACTGCCCGCCCGACCGCACCCCGGAACGGGTCGCGCCGCTGGTGACGTTCCTGCTCGGCGACCGCTCGCTGGGCGTGACCGGGCAGGTGATCCGGTGCAACGGGCCGCAGCTGCACATCGTGGGCCAGCCGTACTTCAAGGCACCCGTGCTGGAACGCGACAACTGGGACGACGAGAGCATCGAGCGGGCGTTCGACGAGGTGTTCGCCGCGCACCTGGAGCCGTACGGGCTCGAGAAGCGGCTGCCGCCGACGCTGCGGGAGTGGCTGGAACCCGCGCACGTGCCCGCGGACTTCGACGATCGGGCCGCCGTCGGCGAGAACTGACCGGCGGTGACCGGGGCTGGACGTCGCCGGCCGGCCGCGCCTCGTACGAGCCCGCCTCGACGAGCCGGTCCGCTACCTCCTCGTGAGCCAGGTGACCTGCGTGCCGTTGGCGAACGTCTCCCGGTGGGTGGGCGTGAACAGGGTGGGGTCGAACCCGCCCGCGACCACGGGGATGCCGTCGCCCGCGAGCACCGGGTAGCTCTTGAGGATGATCTCGTCGATCTCCCCGAGCAGCGCGCCGGCGAGCCTGCCGCCGCCGCACAGGTAGATGTCCATGCCGGTGTCCTCTTCCTTGAGCCGCCGCACCAGGCCGACCGGGTCGCCGGGCACCACCTCGACGGACGGGTCGTCGACCGTCAGGGTGCTCGACACGACGTACTGGCGCAGGTGCGCGTACGGGCTGGTCGTCGGCACGGCCAGCGCGGGTTCGTAGGTGCCGCGCCCCATCACCAGCGTGTCGAAGGTCTTGTTGGGCGCGTCCTCGAGGCCGACGAGCTTGCGGACGTGGGTCGGGAGCGTCTCCGGGTAGCGGGCGTTGATCCACGCGGACATCTGGTCCGACACCGGGTAGAAGTCGAACTCGCCGCCGGGACCCGCGATGTAGCCGTCGAGGGAGACGCCGATGTAGTACACGAGCTTGCGCAACCGAACTCCAGACGTAGTACTATGGATGAAGTGGTTTGAAAGTAGTACTACAAGTGGAGTGGTGTCAAGTGCGGAGCAACCCGGAGCGGCGGCGAGCGTTGATCGACGCCGCCATCGAGGTACTGGCCAGGGAGGGGGCGCGCGGACTGACGTTCCGGGCGGTCGACGCGGAGGCCGGGGTGCCGACGGGTACCGCGTCGAACTACTTCGCCAGCCGCGACGACCTGTTCACCCAAGTCGGCGGGCGCATCTACGAGCGGCTGCTGCCCGACGAGGCCACCATGGCCCGCAGCAGGGAGGGGGTGCAGGACCAGGCCCGTTACGCCGAGCTCATGCACGAGCTGGTGGACCGGGTGTCGGCGTTCAACTCCGGCTACCTCGCGCTGCTGGAACTGCGGCTGGAGGCCACCCGGCGGCCGGAGCTGCGCGCGGTGCTCACCAGGCGGATCCGCGAGGACATCGACGCCAACATCAGCCACCACGCGACCTCGGGCCTGCCGGGGGACTCGACCTCGGTGGTGCTGCTGTACCTCGCGCTGAACTGGCTCATCGTGGAGCGGCTGACGCTGCCGGACATCTTCACCCCGCAGGAGACCCACGACCTGATCGACGAGGCGGTCCGGCGAGTGCTCGCGGGCTGACGGAATTCCGAAAGTTCCGGAATTCTTTTTGTTGACCCGAAATTGCGGCGTGCTTTAACGTTTTCGCGTAAACCGGTGCGTTTTTCGAAAATTTCGGAATCCGGGAGGGCGCATGCGCGGGCGCGTCGTGGTCGGTCTCGTCGCGGTGCTGGTGGCCGCGCTCGTCGTTGCGGTGCAAGGGGTTGGCGGTCAGGCGGCGGGCTCGCCGGTCGCCGCGGGGAACTGGGTCAACACGTGGACGGCCATGCCGCAGTTGACCGAACCCGGGAACATGCCGCCGCCACCGTTCACGCAGGACGGACTCGTCATGGCGGACACGACGTTGCGGCAGACCGTGCGCGTGACCGTCGGCGGACCGAACCTGCGCCTGCGGTTCTCCAACGCTTTCGGCGGCGCCGCGCTGCCGATCACCGCCGCGACGGTGGCCCTGCCCGCGGGCGGCCGTGCCGGGGTGGCGGCCGTCGAACCGGGCACGACGCGGGCGGTGCGCTTCCACGGCCGTGCCTCGACGACGATTCCCGTCGGCGCACAGGTGGTGTCGGACCCGCTGGCCTTCCCGCTCGCACCGCGCACCAACCTGACCGTCACCGTCCACCTGCGGAACGGGCAGGCGTCGAACGACATCACGTCGCACCCGGGCTCCCGGACCACGTCGCACCTCCTGGCAGGCGACCACGTCGCGGACGACGACCTGCCGGGCGCGACCCCGGCGGACCACTGGTACTTCCTGTCCGGCGTCGAGGTGCTCGCCGCGCGCGGCACGGCGGGCGTGGTCATGCTCGGCGACTCGCTGACCGACGGCCGGGGCTCCACCACCAACGGCAACGACCGGTGGCCGGACCGGTTCGCCGACCGCGTCCGCCACGTCGCCGTGCTGAACCAGGCCGCGGGCGGCAACCGCGTGCTCAACGACGGCCTCGGCCCCAACGCGCTCGCCCGGCTCGACCGGGACGTCCTCGCGCAGAGCGGCGTCGAGTGGCTCATCGTGTTCGAGGGCGTCAACGACATCGGCACCGCGGCGGCCACGCAGGAGGCGCAGCAACAGGTGGCGGCCGACCTGATCGCGGCGTACGAACAGATCGTGGTCCGCGCGCACGCCCAGGGCATCGACGTGTACGGCGCGACGATCACCCCGTTCGGTGGCAACACCTCCTACGACGATCCGGCGGGGTACCGCGAGGCCGCGCGGCAGACCGTCAACCACTGGATCCGCACGAGCCGCGTGTTCGACGCCGTGATCGACTTCGACCGCGTCGCCCGCGACCCGGCGGCGCCGAGGCGGCTGCTTGCCGCCTACGACACCGGCGACCACCTGCACCTCGACCCGGCCGGGTACCGCGCCCTCGCGGACGCGGTCCCGGCCAGGTTGTTCACGCGGCGGTGAACACGTAACTCCCGCTCGGTACGTAGAAACCACCCTCGGTCGGGACCGCCTCCGGTGGGTACGACCGGACCGTGCCGGGGACGCGGACCGTCGCCCACGTGCCCGCGGGCACCGTCACCCGCAGCGTCAGCGTGCCGCCCGACGTGGACCACGCGCTCGTCGCCGTCCCGTGCGGGGTCTCGTACTCCGCGCTCGCCGACGTGAGGCCGCCGCCGGGGCGCGGGGCGATCAGCAGCGACCCGTACCCGGGACTGGCCGGGGCGAGCCCCGCCACCTGCCGGTACAGGAAGTCGCCGACCGAGCCCATGCCGTAGTGGTTGAACGAGTTCATGCCGGGGTCGTTGAACGAGCCGTCCGGGCGGATGCCGTCCCACCGCTCCCAGATCGTCGTCGCGCCGCGGCTGTTCATGTAGCCCCAGCCGGGGAAGTCCGGCTGCAGCAGGATCTCGTACGCGGTGTCGGCGTGCCCGTGCTCGGCCAGCACCGGCAGCAGGTTCTCCACCCCGAGGAAGCCCACCGACAGGTGCCCGCCGGCCGACGCGACCTTCGCCGCCAGCCGGTCCGCGGCCGGCTGCCGCAGCGACGGCGGCAGCAACCCGAACGCCAGCGCCACCACGTACCCGGTCTGCGAGTTCGACCCGATCGTGCCGTCGGCGCGGGCGAACCGGCTGGTGAACGCGGCCGCCACGTCGTCGGCCAGCCTGCCGTAGGACGCGGCCTCGGACGTGCGTCCCGTCGCCGCCGCCATGCGGGACACCAGGCGCGCCGACCAGGAGAAGAACGCCGTCGACAGCACGTCCTGCGGGGTGTTGTCGTTGACGTTGAGCCAGTCCCCGAACGTCCACTGGTCCCGGATCAGGTCCGCGCCGGACGTGGCACGCAGGTAGTCCACCCACTTCGCCATGGCCGCGAAGTGCTCGTCGATCACGTCCGTGTCGCCGTAGCGCTGCCACAGCGTGTACGGCACGATCACGCCCGCGTCGCCCCAGCCCGCGTGGCCGGCGCCGTCGATCACCGCGGGCGCCACGTCGGTGAAGGCGCCGTCCGCGCGCTGCGCGTCGACGAGGTCGTCGGCGAACTTCGCGAGGAAGGTGTGCGCGGCCAGGTTGAACGTGGACGTGCCCGCGAAGATCGCGATGTCGCCGGTCCACCCGAGCCGCTCGTCGCGCTGCGGGCAGTCGGTCGGGATCGACAGCATGTTGGACCGCGTGCCCCAGACGATGTTGTGCTGCAACTGGTTCACGAGCGGGTTCGACGTGGTCAGCGTGCCCGGCTGCCCGCCGGACGCCCACGCCGCGCGGCCGGTGACCGTGTCGGCGGTCGGCGTCTCCGCGAGGCCGGTGACCTCCACGTACCGGTAGCCGTGCACGGTGAACCGCGGCTCCCACGTCTCCACGCCGCCGGTGCCCCTGAGGGTGTACCGGTCGGTGACCTGCGCGGCACGCAGGTTCGCCGTGTAGATCGTGCCGTCGGGGTTGAGCACCTCCGCGTGCCGCATGGTGACGGTCGTGCCCGCCGGGCCGCGCACCACGAGCCGGTTCCAGCCGGTGAAGTTCTGGCCGAGGTCGAACACCCACGCGCCCGGCTTCGGCTGGGTGATCCGCACCGGCCGGAACTCCTGCTGCACGGTCACCCCGTTGTCCACCTGGGACACCATGTTCGGCGGCGGATCCGTGCGGACGGCAGGCGCCGCCCACGTGCTGTCGTCGAAGCCCGCACCGTCCCACCCGGACACCGCGAGCCGCGCGTCGTAGGTCTCGCCGTGGTAGAGGTCGTCGGCGCGGATCGGGCTCGTGGCGACCTTCCACGTCTCGTCGGTGCCGACGACCGACGTCGTGCCGTCGGTGTGGGTGAGCACGAGCCGCGCCGAGTACCACGGCCGCGTGCCGTAGTACTGGCTGCCCGCGAACCCGAGGCTGCCGGAGTACCAGCCGTTGCCGAGCCACGCGCCGAGCGCGTTCGCGCCCTGCCTGATCGCGCCGGTCACGTCGTACACCTTGTACTGCAAGCGTTTGCGGTAGTCGGTCCAGCCCGGCGCGAGCACGTCGGCGCCGACCTTCTGACCGTTGAGCCGGGTCTCGTGCAGGCCGAGCGCGGTCGTCATCAGGCGAGCCCGCGCGACCGGCTTCGTGACGGTGAACGCCTTGCGCAGCAACGTTGCCGGCTGCGTGACCCGCACGTTCGCGCCCCACGGACCGGTGCCGTACGCCGCGAGCGCACGCGCGGCGGGCCACGCGCTGTCGTCGAACCCCGGCCGCTCCCAGCCGGACGGACCGGTCTGGCTCGCCCTCCACGCGCCGTCGGTGACGACCTTCTGTCCACCCTGGACGGACAGCACGCCGACCACCCCGGCGGGGGACTGCGTGGTGTTCTCCGCGCGCACCGCGAGCACGTTGGCGCCCGCCGACAGCGGCACCTCGGCCACCGCCGCGGTCTTCCACGAGTCCGTCACCCGCGGCGACGTGCTGACCTGCGTGCCGTTCACCCACACGTCCGCGGTGTCGTCACCGGTGATCACGAGGGTGGCCCTCGCCGCCGCGGGGACGTCGACCGTGCGCCGGAAGTAGCGGGTCGCGGGTGGCACCCCCGCGACCGGATCGCCCTCCGGGTACCAGATCCAGCTCGCGCCGGACAGGCCGGGCGCGACCGGTTCCTGCCCGATGAACGCGGCGGTCCACGCGGCGGGCGCGGTCTCGAACGCGTACACCGGGCTCCAGTCGCCCGCCCGGCCCTGGCCGTCCCACACCCGGACGCGCCAGGTGTAGCGGGTGAGCGGGGCGAGCGCGGGGCCGCCGTAGGTGACGTCGGCGCGGGTGCCGGAGACGACGCGGCCGCTGTCCCAGACCGTGCCGCCCGGGCCGGACACCGTGAGCTGGTAGGCGGCCTGGCGTTGCTGCGGCGCGGACGCCGTGAGCTGCCAGCCGAAACGGGGTTTCGCGGCGTCGACGCCGAGCGGGTCGGTGCGGTGCTCGACCGTGCCGTGCGTGGCCACCAGCGGTGAGACGTCGTTCTGCGGGGCGGCGACGTCCTGGTGCCACGGGGCGATCCCGTAGGCGCCGAGGTCCTGCGCGGCCACCCAGGTGCCCTGGTTCCAGTCCGCGGGCGCGGTCCGGCTCGTCTGCCAGCCGGCGCCGGTGACGACGTCGGTCGTGCCGCCCGCGGTGGTGATCCGGGCGCGGCCGATCAGCCCGGCGGGGGAGGTGGACGTGTTGCGCACCGCGATCGCGACCGTGTTGGCGCCGGGCCGCAGCGCGGGCCGCAGGTCGACGGCGATCGACTGGCGCCAGGAGTGGTCGCGGCGCGGGGAACCGGCGAGCGGTGTGCCGTTGAGCCACACGTCGACGGTGTCGTCGCCGGTGACCACGAGGGTGCCGTCGGCGACAGCGCCCTCGGCGACGGTGAAGGTGGTGCGGAAGAAGCGGTGCCCTTCGGGGGCGGACACGCGCGGGTCCCCCTCGGGGAACCAGATCCAGTGCGCGCCTGCGAGGTCGGGCGGCGCGGCGGCCGCGGGCGGCACGCCGACCACGGCGAGGACGAGGGTCGTGACGAGGACGGTGACGAGTGAGCGGCGGCTGTTCCGGGGCATGGCAGGGCTCCCAGCGAGCGAACCGACGTGGCAGGGGATTTAAACGTTTCACAACCCGGGTGGATCCCACTGTAACCACGCCGTCACAGCCAGGCAACGGCCGGACGGGCTAACCGTTTTTCAGGGCACCTCAGCCGAGGTCGTTGGTGGCGAACGTGTCGCAGCGGTTCGGGTCGCCGGTCTCGTAGCCGATCGTGTACCACTTCTGCCGCTGCGCCGAGGAACCGTGCGTGAACTGGGTCGTGTCGACGGACCCGCCGCCCAGCTCCTTCTGGATGTAGTCGTCGCCGATGCGGGACGCGGCGTCGAGCGCGGCGGCGATGTCGTCCCGCGTCACCTCGGTGATCAGCGGCTCGCCGCCCTCGGTCGGTGTGGTGGTCGCGTGGTTGGCCCACGCGCCCGCGTAGCAGTCGGCCTGCAGCTCGAGCCGCACCGAACCCGACGTGGGCCCGGTGTCGCTGCCGACGCGGCGGGACGTGCCGAGCAGGTTCTGCACGTGGTGGCCGTACTCGTGCGCGAGCACGTACCCCTCGACGAACGGCCCGCCCTGCGCGCCGAACTTGTCGTGCAGCTCCTGGAAGAACGTGAGGTCGATGTACACCTCGGCGTCGGCGGGGCAATAGAACGGCCCGGTCGCCGACGTCGCGTTGCCGCAACCGCCGGTCTGCACGCCGCCGGAGAAGAAGTTCGTCTCCGCCTCCTGGTACCCGTCGAGGCGGCCGGTCCAGAAGCTCTGGATCGAGTTGATGAACGCGACCGCGCGGCAGTCGGCGTCCCGGTTGGCGTCGGCGCCCGTCTTGCACCGCTCGGCCAGCGACGACGAGCCCACCTGCTCGCCCTGGCCGATGTCGCCGAACCCCGGCGGCAGTGCCGTGCCGCCACCCCCGCCGAACTGGGAGATCACGAAGTAGATGACGAGTCCGAGGATGCCGAGCCCGCCGCCACCCGCGGCGATGCGCCCGCCCATCCCACGCTGGTCGGTGACCTGTGACGTGTCGAGGTCCGCGCCTTCGTTGAATCTCACCAACAAATGCTCGCACGCGAGCCAGACCTCGGCACGACGCGGGCCATGAGTTGTCCACAGGTGGATCGGTTGTCCACAGGCAAGATCGACATCCGTCCCCCTGTCGGTGGACACCGGTAGACTGGACAGCGGGGTGCCCCCGGGAGTGGTGGGGGCTGCCCGTACGTGCTGGGGCCGCGGTTTTCTTGCGGTTTCCGCAGGTCAGCGCCGGCTGTGGCGGTTTGCGTGTCCCGGGTTTTGTGGTTGGCCTTGTGGTGGGTTTCCCTCCGGGGGGTCCTCGCCGGACGGGCTGGTCTCCGGGATGGCAGGGGGTCTTGCACGGGGCTGGGTTGGCAAGGACTGCTGTTGAGTGGTCTGCCTGCCATCCCGTCGACCTCCCGGAGGGCTATCACACCGCGTCAAGGGGGCCCGGCGGCTTTGGGCACGTGGTGCTTTGGGTTTCGGGCCCCCTTGACCCGGTGTGATCGGGCTTCGCCAGGTCGACGGGATGGCAGGCAGGCAGTCCTCGTTTGGTGAGCTGCGCTCGGTTTCGGTTGTCGTGTCTGTTGCTGCTCCTCGGAGGTTGACATGAAACCATTTGGTTTCCTATTCTCGTGGGGTGGAACTGGTGTTCAAGGCGTTGGCGGATCCGACGCGCAGGGAGTTGCTCGATGAGCTGTTCCGGCGTGATGGGCAGTCGCTCAACGCGTTGGCCAGCCGGTTCGCGATGACGCGGGTCGCGGTGGCCAAGCACCTTCGCCTGCTCGAGGAGGCGGGGCTCGTCGTGGCCGATCGGCGGGGCCGGGAGAAGTTGCACTTCCTGAACCCCGTGCCGATCCGCCTCGTCCACGACCGCTGGGTCAGCAAGTACACCGAGACGTGGGCCGCCGGCCTCGTCGATCTGAAACGACATCTGGAGGCAGGCGTGGAGAAGGTGTTCGAGATCTTCATCCGCACGACGCCGCAGCGGCTGTGGGAGGCGATCACCGATCCCGCGACGCGGGCGCGGTTCCAGTTCGGCGCGCGCGTCGAGTCCGACTGGACCGCCGGCTCGCCCTACCGGGTCAGCCACGACGGGGCCGGTGGGTTGATCGAGGGCGAGAACCTCGAGGTGGACCCGCCCCGGCGGCTCGTGCAGACCTACCACGCCATCTGGGACGACGACATCGCCGCCCAGGGCACCAGCCGGGTGACCTGGGAGATCGAGCAGGTCGGCGACAGCTGCCGGCTCCTCGTGCGGCACGACCAGCTGCCCGCCGACGCGGACGACCACCTCTACGGCGGCTGGCCGATGATCCTCTCCGGCCTCAAGACCTGGCTGGAAACCGGCACGGAACTCACCACGCCGGGCTCACTCATGTACGGAGGCGAACCATCATGACCGGTACGAAACTCGACAAGACGTTCACGGCGACACTGCTCAAGAGCCCCAGCAAGGGCGGCTGGACCTACGTCGTGATGCCCGGCTCCGCCGAGTTCTTCGGCACCCGCGGCCTGGTGAAGGTGCGCGGCCGCGTCGAGGGCGAGCCGTTCCAGGGCTCGTTCATGGCGCTCGGTGACGGCACGCACAAGCTCGCGTTCGCCGCCGACGTCCGTGCTCGCATCGGCAAGCAGGCCGGCGACACCGTCACGGTCACCCTCGACGAGCGGATCGCCCGATGAGCGCGAACGTCATCACCGGCATCAGGACCGTCAGCGTGCCGGTCACCGACCAGGAGCAGGCGCTGCGGTTCTACGTCGGCACGCTCGGCTTCACCGTGCTGCGCGACGGGCCGATCCCGACCGGGCGGTGGATCGAACTCGCGCCCGGCACCGACGACGGCGTCGTCGTCACGCTGGACCAGGCGCCCGCCGACGTCACCCGCGGGCCGATCATGATCCGGTTCACCACCGACGACGCGGCCGCGGCACACGCCGCACTCACCGCAGCCGGTGTCGACACCGACGAGGTCCTCACCTGGCCCGGCGTGCCGCCGATGTTCGCCTTCCGCGACCCCGACGGCAACGCCTTCTCCATCACCGAGTCCTAGACCCGCATGGGCGCGCCGTTCTCGAAGACGTCGGTCAGCGCCAGCCCCGACACGTTCTCCACGATCGACGGCTGCGTGGTGCGCTGGAAGTCGACGTTCGTCAGCGCGACGGCGCCCACCGGGTCGTCCGGGTAGCCGCGCAGGTTGAGCGCGCGGCCCGCCTGCGCGACGGTCATGTTCTCGACGCTGATGCCGGTGACGTCGGGGTTGAAGCCGTGGCCAGGGCCCTCCTCGTAGTAGAAGTCGATGGTGATCACGGCCTGCCCGACCGTGCCGACCGTGAGGTCGCGTGCGTGGACGTCGTGGATGAAGCCGCCGCGCACCGAGTTCGTCTTGAAGCGCAGCGCGGTGTCCAGGTTCGGGCTGCTCAGCCGCAGGTTCCGCGCGTACACGTCCCGGACGCCGCCGGACATCTCGCTGCCGATGGTCACCCCGCCGTGGCCCGCGGCGAAGTCGCAGTCCTCGACGAGGATCCGTTCGCTCGGCACGCCGACCCGGCGGCCGTCGGCGTTGCGGCCCGACTTGATCGCGACGCAGTCGTCGCCGGTGTCGAAGGTGCAGCCGCGGATCACCACGTCCTTGCTGGACTCGGGGTTGCAGCCGTCGTTGTTCGGGCCGTGGGTCACCACGGTCACGTCCCGCACCAGCACGTTGCGGCTCAGCACCGGGTGGACCTCCCACATGGGGGAGTTGACGATGGTGACGCCCTCGACGAGCACGTCCCGGCACCGGTACGGCTGGACGAAGCTCGGCCGCAGGTAGTCGCCGTCGCCGAAGACCCGTCGTGCGACGGGGACACCCTCCTCCGCCATCGCCTGCAGGCGGCTGCGTGCCGGGCCCTGGTGCGGGTCGCCCGGCCGCCAGCCGTAGTCGGCGTTGCCCTTCCACGGCCACCAGTGCGCGTTGTCGGCCTGCCCGTCGAGCGTGCCGGTGCCGGTGACCGCGATGCCGCGCTGCTCGAAGGCGTAGATGAGGGGTGAGTAGTTGTACAGCTCCGTGCCCTCCCAGCGGGTGAACACGGCGGGCAGGTAGCGGGCCGGGTCCTGGCTGAACGCGATCGTCGCCCCGGCGGTCACGTGCAGGTCGACGCCGCTGCGCAGGTGGATCGGCCCGGTCAGGTACCGGCCCGCGGGCACGACGACGTGTCCGCCGCCCGCGTGCGCGCAGGCACGCACCGCCCGCGCGAATGCGATCGTGCAATCGGTGACGCCGTCACCCTTCGCGCCGAATCGCGTGACGGGGAAGTAGCGGCGGGGAAATCGCGGCGGCCGGACGCACCGCGCGATGTCGTCCGCCCGCGCCCACGGGTCGGCCGGATCCGCTGAAGCAAGCGTTTGCCTGAGCGCCGCTGCGCCCAGGACGGTGCCGGCCGCGGCGGTTCTGAGGAACGACCGGCGAGACCAACGAGCTGACATCGCGCACCTCCGGAATTCTCGGCGAAATTCGCGCGGAAATCGGTAGTACCGCATTCCCGGAGTGCTGCGCAATGGCACCGGATAATCCCGGAAATCTGGCCGGAACTCCCGTCGAACGAGTCGAACCCGGTGTCGAACGAGCCCGGTCGTCCGGCGCTGTGCGTCGAGAAAGGGCTTGCCTCGGCATGTTCGGTCCTGTGCGGAGCTGTTCGACGATGTGGTTGAACCAATTTGCGGTCCACTATTGACGGCCGGGAGAGATTCGATGTTCACTGGGCCGGAACCGGTTCCGCGAAAGCGTCACCCTTCTCCCTGCCTTGGAAGGAACGCCCATGCCCAACTCTGACCTGCCCCGGCGAAGTCGCCGGTGGGGTGCCGCCGGGCTGGCCCTGGCGACCGTCGCCACCGGGCTGGCGGTGGTCGCCGCGTCACCGGCGGCGGCTGCCGTGCTGCCCAACGGATTCCGGAGCGTCGGCTACATGCCGTCGTGGTCCGGGAGTGTGAACAGCATCCAGTACAACAAGCTGACGCACATCAACTACGCCTTCGCGCTGCCGAACTCGAACGGCACGCTGCAGGCCATCCCCGACCCGGGCAAGCTGTCGTCGCTGGTGAGCCTGGGGCACAGCAACAACGTCAAGGTGTCGCTGGCGATCGGCGGCTGGAACGACGGCAACGACTCCGCGTTCGAGGCGCTCGCCGGCAACGCCACCGCGCGCACCACGTTCGTCAACAGCGTCGTCAACGTGGTGAACCAGTACAACCTCGACGGGGTTGACATAGACTGGGAATACCCAGATGCGGGTAGTTCAGGAAACAACTTCACCGCGCTGATGCAGCAGCTGTCGTCGGCCATGCACAGCCGGGGCAAGCTGCTCACCGCGGCCGTCGTCTCCGGCGGCGGCACCGCAGAGGGCGTGCAGACCCCGGTGTTCGGCTACGTCGACTGGCTCAACATCATGGCCTACGACGGCGGCAGCCCGCACGCGAACTACGACTGGTCCATCCAGTCGGCGAACTACTGGAAGGGCCGCGGCCTGCCGGCGAGCAAGACCGTGCTGGGCGTGCCGTTCTACAGCCGGCCGGGCTACTACACGTACAGCCAGCTCGTGGCGATGGACCCGGCGAACGCGAACCGCGACTGTGCCACGGTGAGCGGTGCGCAGCAGTGCTACAACGGCATCCCGACGATCAAGCGCAAGACCCAGTGGGCGATGGCGAACGCGGGCGGCATCATGAACTGGGAGCTGTCGCAGGACACGAGCGGCAGCACGTCACTGGTCAGTGCGATCTACGAGGTCGCCACCGGTGGCGGCAACCCGCCGGCCGGCCGCACCGGCCCGATCACCGGCATCGGCGGCAAGTGCGTCGACGTCGCGGGCGCCAACTCCGCCAACGGGACGGCGATCCAGCTGTGGACGTGCAACGGCACGAACGCCCAGAACTGGACCGTCGGCTCCGACGGCACGTTGCGAGCGCTGGGCAAGTGCATGGACGTCGCGGCGGCGGGCACCGCCAACGGGACGGTCGTGCAGTTGTACGACTGCAACGGGACGGGTGCGCAGCAGTGGCAGGCACAGTCGAACGGGACGCTGCGGAACCCCGCGTCCGGCCGCTGCCTGGACGCGACGGGCCCGAGTTCCGCCGACGGTACGCGGCTGCAGATCTGGGACTGCTTCGGCGGCACCAACCAGGTGTGGCGACTCCCGTCCTGACGGTGGGCCTGATGGCGGGCTTCTGACCGTGAGTCTCATGGTGTGCCTGGCTGATGGCGGCGCACACCGAACGGGGCTTGCTGGACGGGGCTGCTGAACGGGCCTGCTGGACGGTGGGAGGCCTGATGATGGGCCTGCCCGATGGGCGCTGGAGGTGGGCCTGTTGGAGGTGCGCGCGTCTGACGGCGGGCATGCCGGAGGGGAGGCTGTCCGGCGATGGGTCTGCCTGCTGGTGGGCTGGCCTGGCGGAAGCCTGTCTGGCGATGGCCTGTCTGATGGTCGGCCTGCCTGGTGGTGAACCTGGTTGATGGTGGCCTGCCGGAGGGTACGTCTGTCTGGCAGTGGGCCTGGCTCATGGTGAGCCCGTCTCGTGGTGGGCCTGTCTGATGGTGGGCTTGCCCGACGATGGCTTGCTGGAGAGCGGGCTGCCTGATGGTGAACCTGGCTGATGGTGGGCGTGCCGAACGAGTGGGTCTGCCGGAGAGCAGGGCTGCCGAAGGGTAGGTCTGCCTGGCAGTGGGCCTGACTCATGGCGGACCCGTCTCATGGTGGGCCGATCTGATGGTGGGCCGATCTGATGGTGGGCTTGCCCGGAGTGCGGGCGGCCTCCGGCCCCCGGAATCCAGCTTACCGGCGGGCACGGACAGTTTTCGGTGGTGCGGGCCGGGTTGTGGACAACGTGGTGCGTTGTGGACAACCCGGCCCACACCCGGCCCTTTTGTCGGTCCTCCATGAGAGGCTGGCAACCGGGGCCGGAGGCCGCCCCCGCGGGCGGGTCAGCGGTGGTCCCATGGCAGCAACCCGTCGAGGTGATCCCACGGCACCGCCTTGATCAGCGCGACGAGCACCGTCGCCACCACCACGAGCACGAACGTCAGCCGGAACGTCTGGGCGGTGCTGCCCAGTACCCGGTCCGCCAACATGATCAGCAGTTTCCCGTTGTCATGGCGGATGGGTGCTTTCTCGTTTTCCGGTTCTGCGCTCATGATCGCGGCCCCCGTTCACCGTTTTGTCGTTGTGGTGAACGGTAGCGACAGGAATCGCTGTGCGTGCAATGCTTTCGGTCACGATTACAAGAACGATTCAGTTCAGCAGTCGCAACGGGATTGCCGCTGCCATGGCTGCCATGCCCGCGTCGTTGGGGTGCAGGTGGTCGCCGCTGTCGTACGTCGGCCGCAGGCGGGCTGGGTCGGCCGGGTCGCGGAGTGCCGCGTCGAAGTCGATCACCGCGTCGTATTCGCCGCTCGTGCGGATCCAGTGGTTGACCGCCTGGCGTTTGGCTTCGTTCCGCGGTGAGTAGAAGCCCAGCAGGTCGTCCTTGAACGGCAGGATCGTGCCGCCCACGACGTGGATGTCCGCGGCGTGGGCGCGGGCGATCAGTTGGCGGTGGGCGTTGATGATCTCCCCGGCCGTGACGACCTCGTCCGCGGGCGCTGCCGTGCCGGGGTGGCCCAGGTCGTTGACACCAAGCAGCACGATCACGTGTGCCACGCCCGGTTGTGCCAGCACGTCCCGGTCAAACCTGCGGAGCGCGCTCTCCCCGAAGAACGCCGCGTAGTTCACCGCGTCGCTGCCCGGGGGCGGGTTCGGGTCGCGCAGCAGGCGGTTGCCCGCCACGCCGAGGTTCAGCACCCCCTTGTCCCGCAACCGGTTCGCCAGCAGGTCCGGCCACCGGTGGTTGGCGCCGATGTCCGTCTCGAAACCGTTGGTGATCGAGTCGCCGAACGCCACCACCGCGTCCGCGGCGCGGTCCGTTGTGCGGACGCTGACGGCCGACAGGAAGTACCACGCCGTGACCGTGCGGCCGGTGACGACGCGGTCGTCCGTGACATCCCCCGCCGCGACCACGTTCTCCTGGTACGCGAAGTTGTGCAGTGACGTCACGGGGGTCTCGCGCGGCAGGTGGATGCTCACCACGAGATCCGACCGCGCAGGCAACGGAAGGCGCACCGGGTCGCTCAGCAGCGGTGCGCCCGCCGGGATCGTCGGGGAGCGCACACCGCCGAACGTGACCGTGCGGTCGGTCCGCGGGTCGATGGCCGTGCCCGTCGTGCCGGCGCGGCGGGCCACGTGCACGGCGCCGATGGTCAGCGCCGTGGTGCCGAACTCGTTGGTCAGGCGCAGCCGCAGCTCGCTGCCTGCCACGCTGGTGTGCACGACCTGCCGGATCGTCTCGTCGGCGAGCACCGGGGTCGCGGTCGCCGGGGTTCGCGTCGGGACGCTCGCCCACGTGCCCACCCAGTGCGACGGCGGCGTCGCGTCGGCCGTCGTGGCGCCGGTCAGCAGGACCGCGAGGCCCGCCAGGACGGCGACGATTCTGTTGCGTCCCACGGTGATCACCCGCGCCGGGCGGGGAGCGAGAAGTGCCAGCCGTCCGAGCGCAGCCGCGGGATGACGGCGGCCACCGCCTCGACGGTCTGCGTGCGGTCACCGCCGCCGTCGTGCAGCAGGACCACCGCGCCCGGGCTGACGCCCGTCAGGATGCGGTCGACGAGCACGTCGGTGCCGGGCGGCTCCCAGTCGCCGATCGCCAGGCGCCACCCGAGCGGTTGCATGCCCATCGCGGCGGCGACCTCCGGGGTCTGGCCCCAGGCCCCGTACGGTGCGCGGAAGTACGGGATCCGCGCCCACGGCACCGCCGCGCGGATCGCCGCGTTCGTCGCCTCGAGGTCCGCGCGGATCGCCTCCGGCGTCCACGTCGACAGGTCGTCGTGGTTCAGCGAGTGGTTGCACAGGACGTGGCCGTCGGACACGATCTGGCGCACCAGCGACGGGTACTGCCGCGCGTGCTCGCCCCACAGGCAGAAGACCGCCCGGACGTGGTTGCGCCGCAACAGTTTCAGCAGCGCGGGCGTGTTCGCCGGGTCAGGTCCGTCGTCGAACGTGAGGGCGACGGACTGGCCGCCGTCGCGCGTCGAGTCCACGACGACCGGGGTGGGCGGGGCATGTCGCTCGGCCGCGGCGGGGGTCACGCCGGCCGCCAGCAGGGGAACGAGGAGAAGACCGAGGGTTCGTGCGGCGGACACACCGTGCTCCCGTCTATCGCAGCATGACGAATTCCGGAAGTTTCGAAACAATTCCGGAATTGAATGTAGAGATATTCGACGGACGTTGTCAATCACGAGGTGAGGGGACCGAAATTTTCGGCGCATGAAAAACGGGCCGGAGCGCGTGCTCCGGCCCGTTCCCGGGTCGCGTCCGGCTACAGGCGGATCGCCTTCTTGTTCATGAACTCCTCGATGCCGGCCGGGCCGAGCTCGCGGCCGATGCCGGACCGCTTGATGCCGCCGAACGGGAGGTCCGCCGACGAGCCGCCCGCGCGGTTGACGTACACCATTCCCGCTTCGATCCGTTCGGCCACGCGGCGCAGCCGCGCGGGGTCGGTGCCCCACACGCTCGCGCCGAGCCCGAACGGCGAGTCGTTGGCGAGCTCGATCGCGTGCTCCTCGTCCCGCGCCCGGAACACGACCACCACCGGGCCGAAGATCTCCTCGTAGTAGGCGTCCATCTCGCGCGTGACGTCGGTCAGCACGGTGGCCTCCAGGTACGCGCCCGGCTCGATCCGCTTGCCGCCGGTCCGCAGCGTCGCGCCCTGCTCGACGGCTTTGCGCACCTGCCCGGCCACCTCGTCGGCGGCGGCGGCCGACGCGAGCGGCGGCAGCTTCGTCGCCGGGTCGGCGGGGTCGCCGGGCTGGAAGTAGTCGGCGACGTGCTTGGTCAGCTTGTCGACGAAGTCGTCGTACAGCTCGGCCAGCACGATCATCCGCTTTGGCGCGTTGCACGACTGGCCGCAGTTGCGCATGCGCGCGGTCGCGGTCTGCTTCACCGTCTCGTCGAGGTCGGCGGCGTCGAGCACGATCAGCGGGTCGGAGCCGCCCAGCTCCAGCACCGTCTTCTTCAGGTGCTTGCCCGCCTCGGTGGCGACCGAGATGCCCGCGGGTTCGCTGCCGGTCAGCGACACGCCCATGATCCGCGGGTCCGCCAGCACGGCCGGGATCTGGCGGCTGGACGCGAACGTGTTGACGTAGACGTCCGCCGGCACGCCCGCGTCGTGCAGGACGTCGGCGATCGCCCGCGCCGAGCGCGGGCAGATGGACGCGTGCTTGAGCAGGATCGTGTTGCCCAGCACCAGGTTCGGCGCGACGAAACGGGCGACCTGGTAGCAGGGGAAGTTCCACGGCATCACGCCGAGCAGGGCGCCGATCGGCTGCTTCACGATCACCGCGTCGCCGGTCGTGACCGTCATGGGCTCGTCGGCGAGCAGCGTCGCGGCGTTGTCCGCGTAGTAGTTGAAGATGTCGACCACGATGCCGACCTCGCCGCGGCCCTCGTTGATCCGCTTGCCCATCTCGAGGGTCATGATCGCGGCCAGCTCGTCGGACCGCTCCGCGAACAGCTCTGCCGCCCGGGAGACGATCTTCGCGCGCTCGGCGACCGACCGGGCCCGCCACGCGGGGTAGGCGCTGTGCACGCGGTCGATCGCGGCCCGCACCTCCTCGTCGCTCGCGTTCTCGATCTCCTCGATCAGCTCGCCGGTCGCCGGGTTGGTGACTGTGTACATGGAAGCGCGGGCCTTTCCTCTACGACACGGTCCGCGTCCAGCCTACATTCCAGACAGAATACTGTATACACTGCATGTCATCTGGTGGGACGAGATCGCCGCCGCGGTGACGCTGCCCACGACGACGGCGGGTTCCGGTCGGCGTGCGGACTAGGCTGACGACCAGAGAGAAGGGGGCGGCCATGATCGAGCTGCTCAGGTCCAACGACCCGGTGCTGATCTCGTTCGCGGCGTCGTTGCTCGCGGACGCGAAGATCGCCCACACGGTCGCCGACTCGCACATGAGTGTGATCGACGGGTCCATCAACGCCGTCACCAACCGCGTGCTGGTGGCCGAGGACCGGCTCGACGAGGCCCGCGAACTGCTCGCCGACGCGGGTGTCGACGCCTAGTGCACGTGGGCGCGGCGCAGGAAGTGCCGCAGCCGTGACGGGGTGAGTCGCGGACGGCCGCCTGCGTGCTCGACGGTCGCGGCCGCCGCGGCGACGCCCAGCTCGACGGCCTCTTCCGGCTCGCCACCACGTACCAGCACCGTCGTCAAGCCCGCGGTGAGCGCGTCACCCGCACCGGTGGTGTCGACGACCTTCGCGCCACCGTGCGTGGCGACGAGGGAGCCGCCGCGCCAGACGAACACGTCCCCGCCGTCGTAGCCGAACGCGACCAGTGCCAGGTCGTGGTCGCGCTGCACGTCGCGAGCCGCGCGCAGGGCGGTCTCGGGGTCGGCGGGCTCGATGCCGGTCAGCAGCCCGGCCTCCTTGGCGTCGGCGCGCAGCACGTGCGCGCGGGCCAGGATCTCCTCCCGCCGCCCGTCGTCGGCGGGCGCGCCCTCCAGCACGACGAGCCCGGCGGCCTGCCGGACCGCGGCCAGCACGGCGGCAGGCGGTTGCTGCAGCTGGACGACGGTGCAGCGGGCGGGGCGGTGCGCGTCGAGGACGTCGTCCTCGGTGAGCAGGACGGGGTCGGGCAGGTCCTCGACGTAACGCCAGCTCCCGTCGGTGTCGAGGAGGCTGACGATCAGCCCGGTGCGGGCGCTGTGGCGGCGCACGACCGGGGTGACGTCGATGCCGTCGGCCCGGGCTCTGGACAGCAGGTCGTCGCCGACGGGGTCGTCGCCGACCACGCCGAGCAGCGCGACGGGCACCCCCAGCTGGGCGAGGCCCACCGCCTGGTTGGCGCCCTTGCCGCCGAGCGTCTCCAGCCGCTGCCGCGCGGGCACGGCCTCGCGGGGGCCGGGCACCTCGTCGACGCGCAACACGAGGTCGCGGGCCACCTGCCCGACCACGAGAACCTGGTCAGCCGCATCCATGCCGACCGGGGTACCACCGGTGGCGGACCGGCAACCGGGCAGGCGTCCGGCCAGCCGCGGGGAATCCAAGCCAGCCAAGGGAAAGGGAGATCACGACCGCGCAAGGTGGGGTACACCGGCCAGGTCGCAGGACTCGCCGGACCCGGGGTGCGACATCCAGGGGTGATCTCAGGGTTCTCCACCATGCGGGGTGGCGCCCGGCGGGGGACCGTGGAGTCATGACCACGTTGACCAGACCCCAGAACAAGAAGATGATCGCCGGCGTCTGTGCCGGGCTCGCGGAGCGGTTCGGCTGGCCCGTCGGCCGGGTGCGGCTGCTGTTCGTCGTGTCGTGCGTGCTGCCGGGGCCGCAGTTCATCGGCTACCTGATCCTGTGGGCGCTCATGCCCAAACGGTCCTACTGATCGGCCGTTCGGCCCAACCACCACGCGGCCACCCGGGGCAGGTGGACGAAACTTCCGTGTAAACCGTTGACGGCCGATTTCACACCGCCTTAATTTGTCCGGCTAACGGACAAATTAGCGGGGCGGTGCTGCCTTGTGAACGCGTCACGACCAGCCGGGCGCACGACCGGGCGGCAACCGGCCGACCAGGTCACCATGCGCCGGAGCAACCTGGCGCTCGTGCTCCGCCACGTGCGGGACGCAGGCCCGCGCAGCCGTGCCCGCATCGCGGTGGAGACCGGGCTGAACCGGGGCACCGTGTCGAGCCTGGTCGCGGAGCTGATCGACCGCGGCCTGGTCCGCGAGGGCGTCGTCGAGCGCGGCGGGTCCGTCGGGCGGCCCGGGCAGGCCGTCGAGCTGGACGGGCGCGGCATCGGCGGCATCGGCGTGGAGATCAACGTCGACTACGTGACCGCGGTCGTCCTCGACCTGACCGACACCGTCGTGTTCGAGCACCGGGTCGCGCTCGACGTGCAGGCGCTGCCGCCCGAGGCCGTGCTGGACGCGGTCACCGCACTGGCCATCCGCGCGCTCGCCGCCTGCGACGAGCAGGACATCACGGCCGTCGGCATGACGCTCGCCATCCCCGCGCTCGTCGACACCGACGACGGCGTGGTCGCCTTCGCCCCCAACCTGCACTGGAAGAACGTCGACGTCGTCGGCGGGCTGCGGCGGCGGCTCGACCGCACCGCCTTCGCCATCCAGGTGGACAACGACGCGAACCTGGCCGCGCTCGGCGAGTACGCCATGGGCAGCCGCGCGGGCACGGCCGACCTCGTCTACCTCACCGGTGAGACCGGCGTCGGCGGCGGCGTGATGGTCGACGGGCGCCTGCTGCGCGGCGCCGCCGGGTTCTCCGGCGAGATCGGGCACATGCCCCTCAACCCCGGCGGCGACCTGTGCGGCTGCGGCCGCCGCGGCTGCTGGGAGACCATGGTCGGCCTCGCCGCGCTGCTGCGCATGGCCGCCACCCCCGACGACCCCGTCTGCGACCCGTCGCTGGACCTCGAGCAGCGCCTGGCGATGCTCGCCGGCCGCGCCGGGGCAGGCGACCCGAGGACCCTCGACGCGCTCAAGCTCGTCGGCGAGGCGCTGGGACTGGGCGCGTCCATCCTGGTCAACGTGTTCAACCCGAGGGTGCTCGTGCTCGGCGGGTACTTCGCGAGCCTCGGCGACCACCTGCTCGAGCCCATGCTGGCCGAACTGCACGCCCGCGTGATCGCGCCGGACGCGTGCGAGGTCGCGCTCTCCACGCTCGGGTTCACGGCCGCGGCCCGCGGCGGCGCGCACGTCGCCCTCGAAGCGGTCCTCGACGACCCCACCCTCGTCGCGCTGCGACATACGCCCTGATCGGGCCGTGGTGCGAGGCGTGGCAGCGCCCCGCACCACGGCAGGTGCACCACTCGGGACGAAAGGAGGGACACGGAGATCCACACCTGTCGGGGAAGCAACGCCAGTCACACCCCGCCCGGTTTTTCGGGCACCTCTTGGGAGGTTAGTAGATGTCCCTGACCAACAGGGCGAGATCGTGGTTACGCAGATCGGGCAGACCGCTGGCGGCGGCCGCGCTCGCCACCGCGGTCGTGACCACCATGGCCTCGGCAACGCAGGCCGAGCCGGCGGCGGCCGCCGCTGACCCGGCCTTCAAGGCCCTGGTCTTCTCCAAGACCACCGGCTTCCGCCACGACTCCATCCCGGACGGCATCGCCGCGATCCAGAAGCTGGGACAGGAGCACAACTTCGAGGTGACCGCCACCGAGGACTCCTCGGTGTTCACCGACGCCAACCTGGCGCAGTACAACGTGGTGATCTTCCTGTCGACCACGGGCGAGCCGGTCGGCGAGCAGTCCCAGCGGGACGCGTTCCAGCGCTACATCCAGCACGGCGGCGGGTACGTCGGCGTGCACGCCGCGGCCGACACCGGCTACGCGTGGGAGTGGTACGGCGGCCTCGTGGGCGCCTACTTCAAGCAGCACCCGGCGATCCAGCAGGCCACCGTCAAGGTGGAGGACCCCGCGCACCCGTCGACCGAGGGCCTGCCGGCCAAGTGGACCCGCACCGACGAGTGGTACGACTACCAGACGAACCCGCGCGGCACGGCCCACGTCCTCACGTCGCTGGACGAGAAGACCTACACCGGCGGGTCGATGGGCTTCGACCACCCGATCACCTGGTGCCAGGACTACGACGGCGGGCGCTCCTGGTACACCGGCCTCGGCCACACCAAGGAGAGCTACGTCGAGCCGAACTTCCTGAAGCTGCTGCTCGGCGGCATCCAGACCGCGGCGGGCGTGGTCCCCGCGGACTGCTCCGCCTCGCAGGACGCGAGCTTCGAGAAGGTCACGCTCGACGACAACACGTCGAACCCGATGATGCTCGACATCGCCCCCGACGGTCGCGTGTTCTACATCGACCGCCTCGGTGACGTGAAGGTCGTCCAGCCGAACGGTTCGGTGGTCACGTCGGCGCACCTCAACGTGTTCACCGCCAACGAGTCCGGTCTGCTCGGCGTCGCGCTGGACCCGGACTTCGCGACCAACAACTGGATCTACCTGTACCACTCGCCCGCCAACGGCGGGGACGTCGACCGGTTGTCGCGGTTCACGGTGAAGGCGGACTCCACGCTGGACATGGCGTCGGAGAAGATCGTGCTGGACATCCCGGTCCAGCGGTCGCAGTGCTGCCACCACGGCGGTGGCATGGTCTTCGACCACGAGACCGGTGACCTGTGGCTCGCCAACGGCGACAACACCAACCCGTTCAACTCCGACGGCTACACGCCGATCGACGAGCGGGCGGGCCGTTCCGACTGGGACGCGCAGAAGTCGTCCGGCAACACCAACGACCTGCGCGGCAAGGTCCTGCGGATCCACCCGGAGGACGACGGGACCTACACCATCCCGGCGGGGAACCTGTTCCCGCCGGGCACCGCGAAGACCAAGCCCGAGATCTACGCCATGGGCTTCCGCAACCCGTTCCGCGTGGGCATCGACCCGAAGACGCACAAGCTGATGGTCGCCAACTACGGGCCGGACGCGAGCAGCGCGAACGCGAACCGGGGGCCGGAGAACACGGTCGAGTGGGACATCCTCAACAAGCCGGGCAACTACGGCTGGCCGTACTGCATCGGCAACAACGTCCCCTACAACGACTTCGACTTCGCCACGAACACCTCGGGCGCCAAGTTCGACTGCGCCAACCCGGTGAACAACTCGCCGAACAACACCGGCCTGACGAACCTGCCGCCGTCGATCGCGGCGACGGTCGACTACCACTACGCCGCCAACCCCGCGTTCCCCGAGCTGGGTGGCGGCGGCGCGCCGATGGCGGGCCCGGTCTACCGCTACGACGAGGCCCTGAACTCGGACCGCAAGTGGCCCGCGTACTGGGACGGCAAGGCGATCTTCGCCGAGTGGAACCAGAACAAGCTGTACTCGTTCCAGCTGAACGAGGACGGCAGCCAGCTGACCGACATCAACCAGATCCTCAAGACGTTCACGATGCTCAAGCCGATGGACATGAAGTTCGGTCCGGACGGCGCGCTGTACATGATCGAGTGGGGCTCCGGCTTCGGCGGCGACAACGCCGACTCCGGCATCTACCGCATCGACTACGTGCAGGGCAACCGGGCGCCGATCGCGCGGGCGAAGGCGGACAAGACGTCCGGCGTCGCGCCGCTCGCGGTGAACTTCTCCAGCGACGGGTCGCTCGACCCGGACGGCACGCCGGTCACGTTCGCGTGGGACTTCACCGGTGACGGCACCACGGACTCCACCGCGGCCAACCCGTCGTACACCTACACGGCGAACGGGAACTTCAGCGCCACGCTGACGGTGACCGACGCCGACGGGCGCACGGCGACGGCCAACGTGCCGATCGTGGTGGGCAACACGGCCCCGACCGTGACCCTCAACCTCCCGCCGGACGGTGGTTTCTTCGACTGGGGTGACCAGGTGAAGTTCACCATCACGGTCACCGACCCCGAAGAGGGCACGATCAACTGCGACGACGTCCAGCTGCAGTCGATCCTCGGCCACGACACGCACGGTCACCCGCTGGACCAGTACACCGGGTGTGACGGGACCGTGCAGACGTCGTTGTCCTCCGGGCACTCCGCCAGCGACAACGTGTTCGCCGTGTTCGAGGCCAGCTACACCGACAAGGGTGGCGCAGGCGGCTCCGCGCCGCTGACCGGCCGGGCGGAGGCCATCCTCCAGCCCAAGCACAAGCAGGCCGAGTTCTTCACCGCCACCGGCCGCACGGCCGACGGGCTGGGCACCGGTGACCCCGGCGTCCAGGTGGAGACCACGTCCGACACGCAGGGCGGCTTCCGCAACATCGGGTTCATCGAGGACGGCGACTGGTGGTCGTTCGACCCCGCGAACCTGTCCGCCGTGGACTCGATCGGGTTCCGGGTGGCGTCCAACGGTGGCGGCGGCCGCATCGAGGTGCGGTCCGGTGCCACGGACGGCACGCTGGTGGGCACGGTGGACGTGCCGGTGACGGGTGACTGGCAGAGCTTCACGAACGTGACGCTCCAGCTCGACAACCCGCCGACGGAGAGCGCGCCGCTGTACTTCATCGCGCGGCGGCCGTCCGGGTCCACCAACACCGGTGGCCTGTTCAACGTCAACTGGGTCGACTTCAACGGCAAGGGCGTCACGGACAACCAGCGCCCGGTGGTCACCGCGACGGCGACGCCGACCCGCGGCACCGCGCCGCTGACGGTCGAGTTCCACTCGGAGGCCACGGACGCCGAGGGCGACAACCCCTTGACGTACAAGTGGAACTTCGGCGTGAACGGCGCCACGGCCACCACGCCGGACGCGTCGTACACCTACACCGCACCCGGCAACTACGCGGCGTCGGTCACCGTGACCGACTCGCGGGGCGCCGCGACCACCGAGCACGTCGACATCACCGTCGACAGCCCGAGCGTCACGTGCCTGACCGGGAAGTCGGACGACTTCACCGGCACGGCGCTGGACGCGGGCCGGTGGAGCGTGGTCCGGCAGAACCAGGACCTCGCGGTGCGGGACGGTGCGCTGCACATCCCGACGTCCAACACCGACATCTACGGCACGGACAACAGCAACCCGACGCCGAACCTGGTCCTCCAGCCCGCACCCAGCGGGGCGTGGCAGGCCACGACGAAGGTGTCGCTGACCGCGCGGGACGCCTACCAGCAGGCAGGCCTGATCCTCTACGGCGACGACAACAACTACGCGAAGATGGTCCTGGAGGGCCGCGGCACCGCGGACGCGAACGCCCGCGTCTTCCAGTTCATCCGCGAGGAGAACGGCGTCCCCAACGAGGTGGCCGAGTCCAACACGCCGAACCTCGGCGCGGCCTACCCGGACACCGTGTACGTGCGGCTGGCGAGTGACGGCACCCGCCTCACCGCGTCGTACTCGGCCGATGGTCTGTCCTGGACGAACATGCCGCAGACGGACAAGCTGATCGCGGGCATCACCAACCCGCGCATCGGCCTGGTCTCGCTGTCCGGGACGGGCAACCGGCCGGTCATCGACGCCGCGTTCGACTGGTTCCAGCTGCTGCCGGACGACACCGCCACCGCGGCCACGCCGAACGACGAGTTCGACGGGTCCGCCCTGGACGGCTGCCGGTGGACGACGGTGATCCGGCCGGACGCGACGAAGACCAGGGTGACCGGTGGCAACCTGGAGATCGACACCACTCCGGGTGACATCTACGGCGGCGACAACACCGGCCCGAAGAACTTCACCCTGCAGACCCCGCCCGCCGGGGACTGGACGGTGGAGACGAA
Organism: Actinophytocola sp. KF-1; assembly: GCF_054661535.1. Lineage (NCBI taxonomy): Bacteria > Bacillati > Actinomycetota > Actinomycetes > Pseudonocardiales > Pseudonocardiaceae > Actinophytocola > Actinophytocola sp. KF-1. Next base: position 148,141 of record NZ_BAAFVK010000018.1, read on the forward strand.
GGTCGACGCCAGTGCGCTCAACGCGTCCTACCAGCAGGGCGGCCTGATCGTGTACACCGACGACGCGAACTACGTGAAGCTGGACGTCGTGGCCGACAGCGCCACGGCCAAGCGGATCGAGCTGCGCAGCGAGGTCGGTGACGCGGTGCAGGACCCGCAGCCGTCGGTCGGCAACCTGACGCAGGGTGTCTGGTACCTCCGCCTCGCCAAGACCGGGAACACCTACCAGGGTTCCTACTCCGCTGACGGTGCCACCTGGACCGACATGGCCCAGACGGTCACCAACGCGGCGGTGGCGAACGGCAAGGTCGGGCTGTTCGCCTTCGGGACCAGCGCGCCCCAGCTGGTGACCGCGAAGTTCGACTACTTCCACGCCTCGTGGGCACAGCAGGCCGACGAGACCGCGCCGGAGACCACCGCGACCACGAACCCGGCGGCGCCGGGGGCGAGCGGCTGGTACACCGGACCGGTCACGGTGACCCTGGCGGCCACCGACGAGGGCAGCGGTGTCGACCGCACCGAGTACACAGTGGATGGTGGGGCCTGGACCCCGTACACCGCGCCGTTCGTGGTGAGCGGGGACAAGAACCACGCCGTCCAGTACCGGTCGGTGGACAAGGCGGGCAACGTCGAGACGGCCGGGACCCTCGCGGTCAAGGTCGACGCGACCGCGCCGCTGACCACCGCGCAGTTCGCGCCACCCAACGACAACGGGTGGAACAACGGCGCGGTGCCGGTGACCCTGGCGGCGACGGACGCGGCGTCCGGCGTGGTGAGTACCGAGTACTCGCTCGACGGCGGCCCGTGGACGAAGTACACGCAGCCGGTCGACGTGTCCGGGGACGGCACCCACGAGGTGGCGTACCGGTCGAAGGACGCGGCGGGCAACGTGGAGACCGAGAAGGCGGCCACGATCAAGATCGACGGCACCACGCCGACGGTCCTGATCTCGGGCATCGCCGACCGGCAGGTCTACGGCGACAGCCAGGACCTGCGGATCAGCTGGCAGGCCGTGGACCCGACGTCCGGGGTCAAGACGCTGACCGGTGTGCTCGACGGTGACGCGTACAGCTCCGGCGCGCTGCTGCCGCTGTACACGCTGCCGCTCGGCACGCACACGCTGACGGTCACCGCCGTCGACGGCGCGGGCAACCGCACCGCCCAGACGGTGACGTTCGGCGTGGGCACCTCCACCCGCGACATCTCGAACCTGGTCGACCGGTTCAAGGCGGTGGGCTGGATCAACCAGGCCACCCAGAAGTCGCTGCAGGAGAAGCTGACCCAGGCGCGGCAGGCCGAGGCGAAGGGCAACGACGCCAAGGCCATCAAGTTGCTGCGCGAGTTCCGGGCACTCGCGACCGACCCCGCCAAGGTCAAGGTCGCCGAGGTGCGGGACGTGCTGGCACGGGACACCGACGACGTGATCGCCCGGCTGTCCTGACCGATGGCGGGGGTGCTCTGCCCTGGGGCGCCCCCGCCCATGACCTGGAGGAAACGAGATGAGCCGCAACACCACGGCGCCCGCCCGGCGCCGCGCCCGGTCGTTCCGCCTCGGCGAGCAGCAGGAGGCCACCCCGCTGTGGCGTCGTGCCCTGCCCGCCGTGCTGGCGTTCGTGGTGGGCGCCGTGGTGTTCGGTTTCGGCGGCTACCTCGTCGGCAAGCCCAGCGAGGAAGCCCAGATGGCGGCGGACATCCGCGCGTCGGACGCCGCCCGCGACAAGGTCCAGATCAAGGAGCTCACCGAGCTGGCCCGCACCACCGCGGACAACCTCAAGCCCGTCGTCGAGGGGCTGGCGTCCCACACCGGGGACGGGGCCGCGTGGCAGCGGACCGTCGACGCCGCGGCCAGGGAGTTCGACGACCCGCCGTCGGGCACGACCGCCACGAACGTGGCCCGCGGCAGCCTCACGGCGGCGATCGACCAGCTCGCCGTCGCCGTCGCGGCGCACCGGAAGGGCGACCACGACCTGGCGACGCGCCAGCGCGACCTCGCGGTGACGACCTGGTCGATCGGCGCGACGCAGCTCGACCAGATCAACGTGGACGCGGGCTACGGCCACCAGCACGTGTACCTGCAGTCCGAACCGGGTGGCGAGGCGTTCACCCCGGACGGCGAACCGGAAGGACATGGACACAAATGATCCGCAGACTCGTGGTGGTCGCGGCCACTCTGCTCGCGGCGGTGCTGCTCGGCGCCGCTCCCGCGTGGGCCCACGGCGGCCCGATCCAGCTCGACGTCCGCAGCGACGGCGGCCAGGGCGTCACGGCCACGGTCACCTACGTCAAGGACGGCCACGCCGTGCCGGGCGAGGTCCGCATGACCTACACGGCGGTCTCCTCGACCGACGGGAAGGTGGTCGGCCCGGTGACGATGCGGGCCTCCACCGAGGGGCAGGCGTTCTACCAGGGCCAGGACCCGCTCCCGCTGGGCGAGTGGACGGTGACGGTCACCGCCACCCACCCGTCCGCGGCGACGAAGACCATCACGGTGAAGTCGGCGGAGCTGCCCCAGCCCGCCGCGGCGAGCACCCCGGCGCCGAGCGGCACGTCCACGGTGACGCTCGTCGCGGTGCCGGTGGCGGTCGCCGTCGTGGCCCTCGCGATCACGTTCTACCTGCGCAGACGCCGTCTGGCGCGGGTCGGCTGAGCCCTCGTCAACACGGGGTGGCCGCGTGATGCCATCCTGGACGGCGTGCGTCACGTGGATCGCTCATGAGGACCGGGGTGCCTGCCGGGCACACCGGGTACTTCCACGAGGCGCTCCGCTACGGCTCGGACGACGAGCTGCTGACCGCCGTCGTCCCGTTCCTGCTCGGCGGGGTCGCCGCGGGGGAACCCACGATCGTCGCGCTGGGGGAGGAGAAGACCGCGCTCGTCCGCGCGGCGGTCGGCGCGGACATCCCGGTGGTGTACCACTCCGGCGGCGAGGTGTACGCCCGTCCGGCGGCCGCCCTCCGCGCCTACTCCGACCTGTTCGCCCGGCACACGGCGGACGGGGCGCACCAGATCCGGGTCGTGGGTGAGCTGCCGCCGGCGGCGCTCGGGGCGACGTGGGACTGGTGGGCCCGCTACGAGTCGGCGGCCAACGACGTCTACGCCCGGTTCCCGCTGTGGAGCCTGTGCGCGTACGACGAGCGGACCACCCCGCCCGAGGTGCTCGCGGACGTGGCCCGCACCCACCCGCACGTCGCGGGACCCGGTGACACGCACCTGCCGAACGAGGCGTACGTCGAGCCGCACCAGTTCCTGCGCTACGACCTGCCCCCGGCGCCGGACCCGGTGCAGCACACCGCGCCCGCGGTGGAGCTGGTGAACCCGGTCCCGTCGCGGGCGCGGGCGGTGCTCGCGGACGTGGGCGACGGCGTGCTGACCGCCGAGTCGCTGAGCGATCTGCGGATCGCGGTCACCGAGACGGTCACCAACGCGCTGACCCACGGCACCGCACCGATCGTGGTCCGCTACTGGGCGGGCCCGGACCGCGTGGTCGTGACCGTGACCGACGGCGGCAAGGGCCCCGCCGACCCGTTCGCGGGCCTGCGTGCCGCCGCGCACGCGCCGAGCGGCGGCCTCGGGCTGTGGCTGACCCACCAGCTGTGCGACCACGTGTCGATGAGCGTCGACGACGAGGGCTTCACGGTCCGCATGATCAGCGGCAACCCGAACCACCGCGCAGGGGGCCGGGGCGCGGCCTGCTGACCACGCCCCGGCTGGTCGAGGGTTACCGGCGTTCTTCTTGGATCGTGGACTTCGCCTCCTGCGCGCGGTCGGTGACGTCACCCGCGGCGCCGCGGGCCTCGTCCTTGACCGTGCTCGCCGCGTCGGCCGCGGTCGACTTCACCGACTCGACGGCCTCCCGCGCCGGTTCGCGGATGTTCTCCTTCACCTGGTCGGCGGCCTGACCGAGCTGCTCGGTGACCGCGTCGCTGTGCTCGCGGGCCCAGTCCGCGGTCTGCCCGGCGAGTTTCCGCTCCGGTCTGCTGGCCGGGGCCAGCGTCGAGAGCAGCCAGCCCGCGCCGAACGCGATGAGCCCGGCCGCGATCGGGTTGCCTTCCGTGCCGCGGCGCACCGCACCGGGCGCGTCGCCGATCTTCTCCTTGGCGTCGCTGGTCAGCGACGACGCCCGGTCCTGCGTCGTGGACATCGCGTCGGACGCGGTGCCCATGACGCGGTCCCGTGCGCTCGCCATCGCGCCGCGGACGCGGTCGACCCGCCGCTGGGCGATGCGGCTCGGCGTGACCTTCTCGGCGAGGAGGTCGACGTCGCTGCTCAGGTTCCGTTGCGTGTACTCGATCTCCCGGCGCAGCCGGTCCGGGTCGGGGTGGGTCATGACTGTCCTTTCAGTGCGTCGGGCACCTGCTTGAGCGTCTCGACGGTGCGTTCCGGCGTGGGGTTGGTCTCGCGGAACGAGCGCCTGCCCGCCGCGTACAGCACGGCGGCGGCGACGGCCCACACGACGGCGACGATGAGTGCCGCGAGGCCTTCGTCCATCACGTTGGCGAGCGCCCACCACACGGCGAACGACAGGAACAGGAGCACCATGTGGCCCGCGATCCCGGCGCCGCCCATCATCGCCGCGCCCTTGCCCGCCTTGGTGGCCTCGGCCCGGAACTCCGCCTTGGCGAGCTGGAGTTCCTGGCGCATCAGGGTGGACAGGTCACGGGAGACGTTGCCGAGCAGTTCGCCGACCGAGGCGTCGGCCACGTCGGGCCGGTTCGTCTCGTCGGTCATCGCTGCTCCCCGGGCGGGGTGGAGTACCCGGGCGTCGGCGGCGGTGTCGGCGGCACGGCGCCGTAACCCGGTGCCGTCTCCGCGGGCGGCATGGCGCTGTAGCCGGGCGTCGGCTCGGCCGACGGGACGGTCCCGTAGCCGGGCGCCGGTTCAGTGGCCGGCAGCGGCGGCGCGGCCATCGGCGGGTTGTCGTTCACGTCCGCGGCGTGCCGGGCGCGGTGCCCGTTCGCCTGGCCGGACGAGTCGTCGCCCGACTTCTCGGCGTCGACGATGCCCCTGGTGAGACGCCCGACGACGACGCCTGCCAGCGCGGCGCCCGCGAGGAACAGCCCTGGCTTGCGGCGCGCGAACCGGCGGACTTCGCCCAGCAGGTCGCCCGGTTCCCGCTCCTCGAGCCAGGACGCCACGCCGCGGGTCCGGTCGGCGGCCTGCCGCACCACCTCGTGCGCCATGCCCTGCCCTTCGGACCGTTCGGCCATCTGCTGGAGCTGGTCGGACAGCGTGCGCAGCCCGCCTGCCGCCTTCCGCTGCCCTTCCCGAGCCTGCTCGGTGAGCTGACCTCGGCCTTCCTTCAGCAGGTCACGTGCCTGCGCCGTGGCCTCGGACGCGACGCGCGATGCCTGCTCTCCCGCCGTGCTCGCCACCTGACCGCCACTCTGCTGAGCGGTGCGCGCGACCCCGGCGGCCTCGTCGCGCGCCGTCCCGGTCATGGATCGTTGATCTGTCATCGCGTTCTCCTACAGTTTCGGGAGAGCGACGAATACCCGGGCAGAACATCGATAACCGCCAGTTTTTACGGCGGACATAAAGGAGGACCGGACCCCGGTCGGCTCGCGAGGGCACATCCGACAGGTCCGGTCCTCAGTACACCGGAACGGCCCTGCTTCCGATCCGGTACACCAGATGAGCTACCCGTTCACCCACACGGGCAAACCGGCGCCCGCTAAGTTTTGTGCATGGGGATCCGGGGAGCGTGCGCGGCGCTCGCAACTGTGCTGGTCGTGGCCGGGTGCGCGGAAGTGGGCGAGGCGGTGGACGAAGCGGGGGCGGTGGCCGACCGGGCATCGGTGTGCGCGGAGGCGCTCGGCCTCGCGGACCTCAACCCGCTCGTGGACAAGGAGCGCCTGCAGCAGCGGGCGGAGGACAAGGAACGCAGACTGCGCGAACTGGCGGACAACGTTGCGGACGAGGACGTGAAGGCGTCACTGCTGGGACTCGCCGACTCGTACCTGCAGGTGCAGAAGGAACGCCTCGACGACGCCGGCGTGGTGGCGAGATGGGTGCAGCGCAACACCGAACGCCTGGACGACCTGCGAGTGGCCTGCACCTGACCAAGGGCGGCAGTGGGAAGCGACCGGCGGCGTTGATGAAGGCCCCCTTCACCAACAGCGGAAGCCGCTCTGCGCCGAAGGCAGCAAGGCCCGCCAGGTGGTAAGGGCGGCGAAGCCGCCCTGCGCCGAAGGCGCTAAGCCCTGCCGAGCGGAGGCGGCGAAGCCGCTCTGCGCCGAAAGGCGCCAAAGCTCACCCGACCGAAGGGCGGCGAAACCGTCCGCCGCGGAAAGGTGCCAAGACCCGCCCGGTGGTAAGGGCGGCGAAGCCGCTCTGCGCCGAAGGCGCCAAAGCCCTGCCGGGTGGAGGGCGGCGAAGCTGCCCGGCGCCGAAAGGCGCCAAAGCCCACTCGACCGAAGGGCAGCGAAACCGTCCGCCGCGGAAAGGTGCCAAGACCCGCCCTGTGGTAAGGGCGGCGAAGCCGCCCTGCGCCGAAGGCGCTAAAGCCCATCCGAGCGAACGGCGGCGAAGCCGCCCGGCGCCGAAAGGCGCCAAAGCCCACCCGACCGAAGGGCAGCGAAACCGTCCGGCGCCGAAAGGCGCCAACACCCGTCCCGTGGAGAAGCCGAACCTGCGGGATACCCCGGTATTGGTTCGGTGGTGGCGGCGGGCAGAGAGGCGGGCAGGCGTCAGCCTGCCCGTTAGGGCCTGGCTTAGGGTGGCGGAGGCTCGCGGGTCAAGGGTTGCGCAGCAATCCGGCGAAGCCGGACGCCGAAGGCGCCCTTGACGCGTGAGTGCGCCGCCCGCACAATCCGCCGCCACCACCGAACACCACGGAACGAAAAACCCCGGGACCAGCCCAAGCCGCACCGCAAACACACCCCACCCCAAGCAGCGCAAACACCAACCCAACCACAGGCCAGCAAGATCAACCCCGGCCTCCGGCCCCCCGACATCCAGCCTAGAGCAGACCACCGACAACGAGGACCGACAAAACCCGAGTCATCCACAGGCAACGGCCTCCGGCCCCCAAACTCCAGCGTACCGAGCACCACCGACAAAACCGGCCGGCCGACAACGGGTTGTCCACATCCTCACAGCACCACGGCCTCCGCCTCCTCGGCGAAGTGGCAAGCCGTCAACCGGCCATCCACTTCCCGCAGCGAAGGCACCTCGACCCGGCACCGATCCTGGGCCAGCCAACACCGCGGGTTGAACCGGCACCCACCAGGCGGATCGATGGGCGAGGGCGGCTCCCCGCTCAGCACCCGCCGCCGAGCCAACCGGCCCCGCGAGGCCCGGTCCGACGACGGCACCGCCGACAGCAACGCCTGCGTGTACGGATTCGCGGGCGCCTCGTAGATGCGCGACGTGTCGCCGATCTCCGCGATCCGCCCGAGGTACATGACCGCCACCCGGTCCGCGAGGTGCCGCACGACAGACAGGTCGTGCGCGATGAACACGATCGCGACGTCCAGCCGCTTCCGCAGGTCCGCCAGCAGGTTGATCACCTGCGCCTGCACCGACACGTCCAGTGCCGACACCGGCTCGTCGGCGATCAGCACCGCCGGGTCCAGCGCCAGCGCACGCGCGATCCCGATCCGCTGCCGCTGCCCGCCGGAGAACTGGTGCGGGTACCGGTTCATCAGCTCCGGCGCCAACCCGACCAGTTCGAGCAACGACGCCACGCGCGACCGGCGCGACGCACGCGTGCCCTGGCCCGTGGCGGCCAACGGCTCCGCCACGATGTCGAGCACCGTCATCCGCGGATCGAGCGACGCGTACGGGTCCTGGAAGATCATCTGCACGCCACCGCGGAGCCGGGAGCGCGCACCTGACGTGACATCGGTGCCGTCGTAGTACAGCCGTCCGGCGTCCGGGCGTTCCAGGCCCACCAGCATCCGCGCGAGGGTCGACTTGCCGCACCCGGACTCGCCGACGACGCCGAGCACCTCGCCACGCCGCAGCGACAGGCTCACGCCGTCCACAGCGGACACGTGCCCGCGGCGCAGGATCGACCCCACCGAGTACCTGCGGACCAGCGAGTCCGCCACCAGCACCTCATCGGACATCGAGCATCACCTCCGACTGGTGGCAGGCCACGCTGCGGCCCGCCAACGGCACCAGTTCCGGTCGCACGGTCGAACACGCCGCCACGACCCGGTGGCAGCGCGGGTGGAACGGGCACCCGGACGGCACGCGTGCCGGGTTCGGCGGCGAGCCGGGGATCGTGAACAGGTCGGCGCCGTGGTGTTCCAGCTGCGGCACGGACCGCAGCAGCGCCTCGGTGTACGGGTGGGACGGTCGCGAGAGGACGGTGTCGGCGTCGCCCGCCTCCACGATCCGGCCCGCGTACATCACGGCCAGGTGGTCGGCCACCTCGCTGACCACCGCCAGGTCGTGGGTGATCAGCAGGACCCCCATGTCGAGCTGGGTCCGCAGCGACGCGAGCAGGTCCAGGATCTGCGCCTGCACGGTCACGTCGAGCGCGGTGGTCGGCTCGTCGGCGATCAACAGCTCCGGCTCCAGCGCGATGGCCATCGCGATCAGGATGCGCTGGCGCATGCCGCCGGAGAACTGGTGCGGGTAGTCGTTCACACGCTCGGCAGGTGCCGGGATCCCGACCATGCCGAGCAGGTCCGCGGCCCGTGCGCGCGCCACCTTCTTCGACGCTCCACTGTGGACCCGGAACAGCTCGCCCAGCTGGTCGCCGATGGTGAGCACCGGGTTGAGCGCGGACAGTGCGTCCTGCAGGACGAGGCTCATCCGGGTGCCGCGGAACTCCCGGAGCTGCCGCGCCGACGCGGTGCGCAGGTCGGTGCCCGCGACGGTGATCTCGTCGGCGGCGACCGTCGAGCCCGGACCCGCGAGGCCCATCACGGCACGGGCGGTCACCGACTTGCCGGAGCCGGACTCGCCGAGCAGCGCGACCAGCTGTCCACGGGGGACGTCGAGGTCGACGTGCCGGACGGCCTCGACCGGACCGGCGTCCATCTGGAACGAGACAGACAGGCCGCGGACCCGCAGGGCCAGGGGAGGACTGTTCACGGCTCCATCCTCACATGCGGCGTGTTGCCGATAAGTTTCATCTTGTGACCGATCCTGCCGGGTTCTGACACATGCATTGACAAGCATGCCGGATATTGATGACACTCTGCGGCATTCCACAGGAGACAGTCAACTGGTACCGCACACCACGCGGAGACAGGAGAGGCAGCGTGCTGGAGCCCGCTTCCCGCTACACCGGCTACACGGCCTACGAATACCTGGAGTCCGGGAAGGACTACCGAGGGTTCACCTACGCCAAGCAGGTCGGCCGGGTGCCCGCCTACGAGGGGCTCGGCCTGACAGGAGAGCAGGAGGAGCGGACCAGGCGGCTCCTCACCGAGGAGACGGTGATCTCGCTGCACGAGCACGTGCAGGTGTTCCCCGAGGACATGACCGACCTGCGCGAGCACATCCGCCAGGGCCGCGAACCAACGGGCTACGAGGGCCTGTCCCGCTCGGGCCTGACCGCCGTGTTCGACAACGGCATGGACGGCACCTGCTGCATCAGCTCCGACGCGGGCTGGAAGTACCAGGACGTGCTGTTCGACCTCGGTGTCCGGATGGCCGACCTGGCCCACCAGGACTTCGTCATCAAGGCCGAGTCGGTCAAGGACATCGAGTACGCGGCCGAGACAGGCCGGATCGCCCACATCTTCGCGCTCGAGGCGGCGACCCCGATCGAGAACGAGATCGACCGGCTCGACGTGCTGTACGGCTTCGGCGTCCGGCAGATGGGCATCGCGTACTCCGAGGCCAACCTGCTCGGCAGCGGCCTCAAGGAGCGCGGCGACGGCGGCCTCACCTACCTCGGCGACCGGGCCGTGGAGCGGATGAACAAGCTGGGCATCGCCATCGACATCTCGCACTCGGGCGACCGCACCGGGCTCGACGTGATCAAGAAGTCGAAGGTGCCGGTGTTCATCACCCACGCCGGGTCGCGGACCGTCTGGCCGACGAACCGGATGAAGGACGACGAGACGATCAAGGCGTGCGCGGAGCGCGGCGGCGTGATCGGCATCGAGGCGGCGCCGCACACGACGCTGTCGAAGGACCACCCGCGGCACTCGCTCGAGTCCGTGATGGACCACTTCACCTACTGCGTCGACCTGGTCGGCATCGACCACGTGAGCTTCGGGCCGGACACCCTGTTCGGCGACCACGTCGGCCTGCACGACACGTTCGCCGCGAACCTGTCCCTCGGGCAGGCGCACGGCGGCGTCGAGTTCCCCAAGGTCGAGTACGTCGACGGCCTGGAGAACCCGGCGGAGGGCTTCTTCAACATCATCGGCTGGCTCGTCAAGCACGACTACAGCGACGACGAGATCCGCAAGGTCATCGGGGGTAACACGCTTCGAGTCCTCAAGGAGGTCTGGGTTTGACGTCCCGTACACGGCTGACCGCGGTGATCGCCGCCGCGGCCGCCGTCGCCACGTTCGCGGCCTGCGCGCCGAGCGCCCCCACCGAGGGCGGTGGGGGCGGGGCGGCGGTCACCGACGCCACGCTCACCATCGCGACCACGACCGACGTGGTCAACTACAACCCGCTCGTCGGCAACAGCCGCAGCGACTACTGGATCACCAACCTGATGTACCCGCACCTGCTCTCGATCGGCGCGGACGGCGAGAAGGCGCCCGAGCTGGCCGAGAAGTGGGGTTACGTCGACGACACCACCGGGTTCTACGAGATCCGGTCCGGCATGAAGTGGTCGGATGGCACGCCGCTGACCGCGAAGGACGTCGCGTTCACGCTCAACGCGGTGAAGAAGGACAAGCCGGCGGGCACGCTGTACGGCCAGCTGACCAACTTCGAGTCGGCGACCGCGGTGTCCGACACGCGGGTCGAGGTGAAGCTGTCCAAGCCGGACTCGACGGTCATCCCGGAGGTCGGGTTCTGGGGCAACGTCGTGCCGCAGCACGTGTTCGAGCCCGCCGGGTCGGTGGCGACCTTCGCGAACGACGGCAAGAACGGCGGCTGGGTGTCGGCGGGCCCGTACGTGCTGACCGACGTGCAGCGCGGGCAGAGCTACACCCTCGAGCGGGTGGACGACTACCCGCTGGTCGAGGGCGGCAAGCCCAAGGCGGCGAAGGTCGTCTACCGCGTGTACCCGGACGTGAACACCGAGATCCTGGGCCTGAAGAACGGTGACGTGGACGTCATCGCGAACTCGCTGCCGCCCGCCCAGGTCAAGGGCCTGCAGAACACGCCGGGCATCAAGGTCGAGGAGATCCCCGGTCTCGGCTACGCGCACATGACCTACAACATGAAAAAGCCCGACCTGGCGAAGAAGGAGGTCCGGCAGGCGCTCGCGCACGCGGTCGACTACAACGCGATCCGCAAGGTCGTGCTGCAGGACCAGGCCGTGTCGACCGGGTCGAGCCCGATCATGCCGGTGCTGAAGGACTTCCACGACGACTCCATCGAGGAGTACGAGTACGACCCGGAGAGGTCGAAGCAGCTGCTGACCGAGGCCGGGTACAAGACGGACGGATCGCTGAAGTTCCGCCTGATCTACTCGCTGCAGGACCCGGTGACCACCCAGTGGGCGACGCTCGTCAAGGACGGCGCGGCCAAGGCGGGTGTCACGATCGAGCTGCAGGGCCTGGAGCGCAACACGTACCTGGCGAAGACCGACGCGGGTGACTTCGACATCTACGCCGGCAACTTCGCGATCATGGACGACCCGGCGACCAACATGGCGCTGACCTACCTGCCGGGTGGTGCGATCAACTACTCCTACGTGGACGATCCCCAGCTGTCGTCGCTGATCGAGCAGGCACGGGTCACGTTCGAGCGCGACGCGCAGAAGCCGCTGCTGCGGCAGGCGGCGAAGATCGTGCGGGACAACGTGTACGACAACGTCATGTACACGCAGAACCTGTTCGTGGCGCACCGCAGCGACTGGAGCGGGTTCGTCGTGAAGCCGTCCGAGCTGTTGTCCATCGTCAACCCGATCTCGGTCGCCTCGGCGACCAAGTCCGAGTCGCAGTGAGCTGAGGGCCGCCCGGATGTCGCTGTTCTTGTTCGTGCTCAAGCGGGTGGGCCGCGGCCTGCTCACCATCTGGTTCGCCGTGACGGTCACGTTCCTGCTCCTCCGGCTGCTGCCGGGCGACCCGGTGCTGGCCGTGGCGAACCCGAACATGACGCGCGAGACCCGGGCGGCCCTGCTCACCGAGTACGGCCTCGAGGAGTCGCTGCCCGTCCAGTACGTGAAGTACCTGTGGCAGCTCCTGCAGGGCAACCTCGGTGTCTCGTTCCACCAGAACACGGACGTCACGACCGTCCTCATGGAACGGCTGCCGTGGACGCTGCTGCTGGCGGGGTCGTCGCTGCTGGTGACGGTCGCGGTCGGCATCCCGCTCGGGGTGCTCGCCGCGTCCCGCCGCGGCGGGCTGTGGGACCGGTGCGTGCAGGTCGTCGCGGTCACCGGGCAGTCGTTGTTCGTGCCGAGCCTCGGGATCCTGCTGCTGTACGTGCTGGGCCTGCAGCTCAACTGGTTCCCGATCGGCGGCGCGTACACCGACGGCACGTACGGCGGCGAGTGGTACCTGTCGGTGCTCTCGCACCTCGTGCTGCCGTGCCTGTCGCTGGTGTTCGCCCAGCTCGGCGCGTACGTGCTGACCATGCGGTCGTCGCTGATCGACGCGCTCGGCGAGGACTACGTGGTGCTGGCGAACGCCAACGGGCTGCCCGCGAAGCGGGTGCTGTGGAAGCACGCGCTGCGCAACGCGCTGCTGCCCACGACCACGCTCGTCGGTCTGCAGCTCGGGTTCGTGGTCGGTGGCGCGGTGCTGATCGAGACCGTGTACGCCTACCCGGGCATCGGCCGCGGCATCTACGAAGCGGTGACACAGCTGGACTTCCCGGTGCTGCAGGGCGCGTTCCTGCTGCTCGCCGTGACCGTGGTGGCCGTCAACATGGTCACCGACATCGCCTACGGCATCCTCGACCCACGCGTGAAGGCGGCCTCGTGACCATGACCTCACCCGCACAGCAGGCGCAGGCGGCGGAGGCCGTGTCCGTCGACGCGCCGCCCAGCGCGGCGAAGAACACCTGGCGGCGGTTCCGGCGTGAGCCGCTCGGCATGGCCGCCCTGGTCGTGCTGGTGCTGCTCGTGGTCGTCGCGGCAGCGGCGCCACTGCTCGCCGACTACCCGTCCGGCTACGGCGACACCGTGCTCGCGCCGCCGTCCGGCACGCACTGGTTCGGCACCGACAGCCTCGGGCTCGACGTGTTCGCCGAGGTGGTGTGGGGTGCGCAGCAGAGCCTCCTGGTGGCCGCGGCGGCGTCGCTGATCGCGATCGTGTTCGGCACGCTGCTCGCCGTCGTCGGCGCGTACTTCCGCCGGATCGACGCGGTGATCAGCGTGGTCGTCGACCTGACGCTGTCGCTGCCGATCCTGCCGCTGATGATCCTCGTCGCCGCGCTCGTCGGCCCGAGCACGATGACGATCATCCTGGTGATCGCCGCGTTCTCGTGGCCGGAGGTGACCAGGGTGGTGCGCTCGCAAGCGCTTTCGGTCGTGCGGCTGCCCTACGTGGACGCCGCGCGGCTCATGACCGGCTCGCCGGTGTGGATCATCCGGCGGCACGTGGTGCCCGCGGTGATGCCGCTGGTGCTGGTGTCGGTCGTGCTCACGTCCTCGCGGGCGGTGCTGTCCGCGGCGGGCCTGGCGTTCCTCGGCCTCGGCGACCCGAACACGTGGTCGTGGGGCCGGATCCTCTACGAGGCGCAGCAGGCGGGCGCGATGTCCACCGCGTGGTGGCTGCCGATGTTCCCGTCGCTCGCGATCTTCCTGCTCGTGCTGGCGTCGACACTGCTGTCCACGGCGTACAACGACGCCCGTAACCCAAGGCGGAACAAGTGACCTTCTCCCAACGGCTCGACCGGGCGTTCTTCGAGCGCGTGCAGGACCGGGTCCGGGCCCGCGCCTCCGAGGCCGGCTTCGACGCGATCCTCACCGACGACCCCGAGGACGTCGCTTACCTGACCGGCTTCTTCCACCACCCGTGCGAACGGCCGGTGGCCGTGTGGCTGCCCGTCGGCGGCCGCGCCACCCTGCTGCTGCCCGAGCTGGAACGCGAGCACGCGGAGGCCCAGCACGCGGTCGCGGACCTGGTGGCCTACCCCGAGTACCCGGGCGTGGTGCCGCCGTTCGCGGTGCTCGCGCAGGCCGTCGGCTCGACCCGGCGCACCGCGGGCCACAGCACGGCGATGACCTACGCGCGGTACAACGCCGCCGCCACCGCGCTGTCCGGTGTGGACCTGGAGCCGACGGACATCGTCACGGTCACCAGGTACGTCAAGGAACCCGAGGAGATCGCGCTGCACCAGGAGGCCGCGCGCATCACCGACGTGATGCTGACCGAGGGCGTGGCGCTCGTGACCGACGCGCTCGCCACCGGCGCCGAGCTGCCCAGCGAGGCCGAGCTGGCCGCGCACGTCGGCCGCGTCGGCACGTCGACCATGTACGGCGAGCACACCGACGTCGTCGTGGTGTCGTTCCTCGCGGGCGGGCTTGTGTACGCGGGCGCGAACTCGTCCTACCCGCACGGCCTGCCGTCCGGTTACCGGCTGCGGCCCGGCGACACGTTCATGCTGTCGCTCGGCTGCGCGGTCGGCGGCCGGTTCGTCGAGGGGGAGCGCACGTTCGTGCTCGGCGAGCCGTCGGACGAGCAGCGCCGCTACCACGAGACCATCCGCCTGGCCCAGGAGGTGGGCGGGCACGCGATCAAGCCGGGCGCCGAGTGCCGGTCCGCCAACGAGGCGTGCCTGTCGGTCGTCAAGGAGGCGGGGCTGGGGCGTTACCTGCGGCACCGGCAGGGGCACGGCATCGGCCTCGGCATGCACGAGCCACCGTGGCTGGAGGACGGCGACGCGACCGTCCTCGAGCCCGGGATGATCGTGTCCAACGAGCCCGGCATCTACGTCCCCGGCCACGCGGGCTACCGCATCTCGGACTCCATGCTGGTCACCGAGGACGGTTCCCGCCCGCTCACCGCGTACCCGCGCGGCCTCGACGACTGCGTCATCCCCGTCTAGTGGACACGCGTCCCGCCGTCCGGCGAACCGGACTGGGCGTCGCTCGCCGACGGCTCGGCACTGGACCGCTCGGTACCCGACCGCCCCCGGCACCGCGGGCCGCGGTCGGCCCGGAGCCGGACGTGCCATCCGCAACACAACCCTGAGGAGTCCCTGTGAATGACGTGTCGCCCGAGTTCGCCGCCGCCACCACCGAGGCGACCATGGTGGAGATCAACCGCAACCGGCTGGCGGTCGAGGTGCTCGGGCCCGAGGGCGCGCCCGTCCTGATCGCCCACCACGGTGCGCCCGGGCTCGGGTCGCGGGCCGAGCCGCGTGCGAGCTTCGGCAGGCTCGCCGACACCTACCGCGTCGTGGTGTTCGACGCGCGCGGGTCCGGGCAGAGCGAGGGCAAGGGCACGTTCAGCCACGAGCAGTGGGCCGCCGACATCGACGCGCTGCGCGAGTGGGTCGGCGCCGAGCAGATCATCATGGCGGGCGGCTCGTACGGCGGCTTCATGGCGATGGAGTACGCCACCCGCTACCCCGACCGCGTGCGGGCCATGGTCCTGCGCGACACCTCGCCGGACAACTCGCACGAGGAGAAGGCCCTCGCCAACGCGCTCGCCACCACGCGCGTGGCGATCGACCGCGAGAAGCTCGACCGGATCTTCGCCGGCACCGTGCGGGACAACGACGACCTGCGTGACTGCTGGCGGGAGATCCTGCCGCTGTACGACTATGTGTACGACCCGGACGCCGTGGAGAAGAAGGTCGCCGCCACCCCGTACCGCTACGAGGCGCACAACTACGCGTTCCGCGTCAACATCCCGGACTACGACCTCAAGCCGGTGCTGCCGCGGGTCACCGCGCCCACGCTGATCACCGTCGGCCGCACCGACTGGATCACGCCCGTGGAGTGCAGCGAGACGATCGCTAGTCTGATCCCCGGCTCGCGGCTGGTCGTGTTCGAGAAGTCGGGCCACTCACCGCAGATCGAGGAGGCCGAGGCGTGGACGAAGGTGGTGCGGGAGTTCCTCGCGGACGTCGCTACATGAGACCCCTCGACGACCTCGACCGGCAGATCATCGTCGCGTTGCAGGGTGACGGCCGGGCGAGCTGGACGTCGATCGCCGCGATGTGCGAGACGTCGGTGCCGACCGTGGCGCGGCGTGCCCAGCAGCTCATGGCGGACAACCTCCTGAAGGTCGCGGTGCTGCCGAGCCTCGGCAGCACCGGGCCGGTGGAGACGTTCTTCACCCGCATCGGCTGCCGCCCCGGCACGCAGCTCGACGTGGCCGAGCAGCTGGTCGCGCGCCCGGACGTGCGGTGGGCGTCGCTGATCACCGGGTCGTACGACATCGGCATCGAGCTGGTGGTGAACTCCGGGCCCACCCGCTACCCGAAGACCATGCTGGAGCTGCAGCAGGTCGACGGCGTGCAGCGGTGGTACAGCGACCTGCTGCTGCACGTCTACAAGGTGTCGCACGACTGGTACAAGCAGCTGCTCGACGACCGCGACGCGCTGCCGCCCGAGGTGCCGCTGTGCTCGCCGGACCACTTCGACAAGGTCGACTGGGCGATCCTCGACCACCTGCGCGACGACGGCCGCGCGAGCTTCAAGACCCTCGCGGACGCGTTGGAGCTCAACGAGTCCACGGTCCGCCGCCGCTTCGAGCGGATGATCTCCGACCGGTGCGCGGCCGTGTTCACGATCGTGCCCGCGCAGGCGCTCGGGCTGGAGGCGGAAACCCTCATGTGGGTGACCGTCGAGCCGTCGAAGCTCAACGAGGTCGCGGCCGCGCTGGTGCGGCACCCGTCCGTGCGCTACCTCGGCGCCACGCTCGACGGGAACTCGTTGCTGTGCGAGGTGATCTCCGAGTCGACCCGCGGCCTGTTCGAGTTCACCACGGCCACGCTCGCGAAGATGGCGGGCGTGATCGGGTGGAGCGCGTCGGTGGAGCTGCTGTCGCTCAAACGCGGTTTCGTCGAGACCCCGTGGTGGCGCGAACAACTCGCCGAACACCACGCGGACGCGCTGGTGCTCGGCCCGGGGGCCGCGGTCAGCGACGGCTGACCGGCGCGGTCCAGCTGCAGCGCAACAGGTGCCGGTAGAGGTGTTCCCGGCCCAGCCGCGCCGGCACCACCCGGTACCGCAGCGACCGCAGGACGCCGTCGTCCAGCCGCGTCGCCGGGCCCCGCGGGTGGTAGCCGTACGGCGTGACCCGCACCAGCCAGGTCGCGACCGTCGTCCCGTTCTGGTAGCCGTCGACCGTGACCTGGGACAGGTCACCCCGCTGCGCCATCACGACCAGGTCGGCGATCATGTCGGAGGTGATCGGCGCCCGGCCCGCGAACGCCTTCGTCTGCTCGTTGAGCCACCGCGCGGCGCGCTGGACGTGGTGTGCGGTGCGGTCTTCCGCTGTCCGCCGCGGATTCCAGAGTCGCATGGTCATCGCCTCGAATCTCATGGATGTGCGCAGTGTTTCGCCTGGTGACGTGCTTCCGCTACGGACCAAAGACTCGACGTCCCGATTGTTATCACCGCTGCCCCGATGCGTTGCACACCCCTTGATCGAGGACGCCGGACCCGCGATCATCCAGGGGATGTCGGCCTGTGAACGGGGGTACCGTGGAACTGTCGCGTCGCCAGTTGCTGAGTATCGTGCCCGCTGCCGTGCTCCTGGCACGCGTGGTGCCCGCGAGCGCCGACCCGGTCACCGACCTCGCCCGGCTGAAGGCGAACACCGTCGACGTCTTCGCGGGCACCGTCGAGTCGAACGCGCGGCCCGAGGTGGCCCCGAAGCTCGCCGCGATCGTGCGGGCGGCCAGGGCACGGCTCGCGGACATGGACGCCGCGGGCGACGGGGAACTGTTCGCGAACCTGCCGCTCGGCACCGACGACGCGAACCTCAACCGTGCTTTCCAGAACCTGTACGAGATCGCGCTCGCCGTCCGCGCGCCCGGCTCCCCGCTGGCCGGTGACGCCGCCGTGCGGCAGCGGGTGCTCGACGGCCTCGCGTGGCTGCACCAGCGCCACTACGGCGACCAGGCCGCCGGGTACTACGGCAACTGGTTCACCTGGGAGATCGGCATCTCCACGAGCGTCAGCAAGGCGTTGCTGCTGCTGGACGCCCCCGCCGACCTCGTGGCGGCGTACGTCGCGTCGATGGACGCCTACCTGCGCAACGGCACGGACGGCGACGTCGACCTCGGTTCCCGGTTCCACACCGGCGCGAACCTCGCCGACATCACCACGAACCGGATCGTGCAGGGCGCGCTGCTCGGCGACGAGGCACGGGTGACCAAGGCCGTCGCCGACCAGAGCACCGTGTTCGCCACCGTCGACCCGTACCACCTCCAGCACGGCGTGACCGACGGGTACTACGCCGACGGGTCGTTCATCCAGCACCACTCCGTCGCGTACACCGGTTCGTACGGCAGGGCGCTGCTGTCGCGGGTCGTGCAGGCGGTGAAGATCCTCGACGGCACCGCGTACGCCGGGGCCGCGGGACTGGTCGAGACGGTGCGCGGCTGGGTGGTGAACGGGTTCGCGCCGCTGATCTTCGAGGGCTGGCTGATGGAGGTCGTCAAGGGCCGGGCCGTGTCCCGCGCGACGACCGGCTACGGCGACGTCACCTCGATCGTCGAGGCGATCGTCGACCTCGCCGACTACGTGGCGGATCCCGCGCCGCTGCGGGGATACGTGAAGTTCCTGCGCTCGGCGGCGATCGACCCGGCGGCGTTCGTGTCGCCGGTGAGCGTGCGCCGGTACGCCGACGTCCTCGCCTCGCCGGTGCCCGCCGCCGACCTCAACCCGCCGTCGCGGTCGGTGGCGTTCAACGCGATGGACCGGACCGTGCACCGGCGGCCGGGCTGGGCGTTCGCGCTGGCGCGGAGTTCGGCGCGGATCAGCAAGTACGAGTACATGAACGGCGAGAACCTGATGCCCTGGTTCCAGGGCGACGGCGCGTACTACCTGTACCTGTCGGGGCAGGACCAGTCGGCATCGTTCGGTGTCGACTACTACACGACCGTGTCGCCGTACCGGCTCTCCGGTGTGACGGTCCTGGCGGAGGACCGGAAGACGGTGCCGGAGCTGTACGGGCGGTTCTGGTACGAGAACCCGGCCGCGGGGTTCACGTCGTCGTCGGAGTCGCAGAACAAGTACGTGTACTTCCCGCGCGGCACCAACGAGTTCTCGGGCGGCGCGACGCTCGGGCCGTACGGCATCGCCGGGATGGTCACCTCGGACGACGTGCCGTACGCCGACAAGCAGGCCGGGCTGCTGCCCGACGACTTCGTCGCGTACCCGAACGTCCGGGCCACCAAGTCGTGGTTCCTGTTCGACGACGAGGTCGTGGTGCTGGCGGCGGGGTTGCCCGGCGCCGCGGTGACCACAGTGGACAGCCGGGTGGCCGCGCCGTCGGACGACGTGGTGGTGACCTCGTCCGACCGCTGGGTGCGGTACGCGAACCGGACGTCCGGTGCCGCCGTGGGCTACGTGTTCCTGTGCGCCGCGCGGCCGGACGTGGCGCGGGCCACGGTGACCCGCAGCAGGCGGGTCGTCCGGGTGTCCAATCCGGACACCCCGGTGACGAAGCAGGTGGTGAGCGTGACGTTGCGGTCGTCGTCGGCCGCGTACGCGCTGGTGCCGCACGCGTCGGAGGCGCGGCTGCGGTCCTACGACGGGCTCGCGGTGCTCGCGAACACCGCGGCCGTGCAGGCGGTCGCGCACCGCGGCCTCGGGCTGACGGGTGTCAACGCGTTCACCGACGGCTGGCACCACGCCGGTCCGCTGTCCGTGCACGGGCCCGCGTCGGTGCTCGTGCGGCGCGGCGACGGGGTGCGGGTGGCGGTGTCCGATCCGACCATGGCGCGTGCGGAGGTGTCGGTGCTGCTGCGCGGCCGCCTGCGGCCTGCCGACGCCGACGACGGCGTGACCGTCCGGCACGTGCCCGGTGGGACGCTGGTGCGTGTGCGGACGCACCAGGCGTACGGCCGCACGTTCACCGCGACCCTGCGCTAGCGGCGGAGCGCCTCGACCAGGTCCTCGGCGGCCGAGCGGAGTGTGCTGGGCGACAACGGGTTCACGCTGATCCACCCGTCCGCCTCGCCGTCGGCCGGGGTGGTGACGCGCACCCGGCCGGACGGGGTGTCGAGCCAGCACAGCTCGCGGCCGGAGCGGGTGTCGCGGACGTCGCCGCCGTCGCGGGTGGTCGTGGTCGCGCCGAGCTGGCCGCCGCCGTCGACGGCGCTGACCAGGTCGGTCAGGGCCGCCAGCTCCTCGGGGTCGCCACCGTGCTCGGCGACCACGTGGTGGTGGCCCGCGGTGACGAGCGCGGCGGCCGCGGGCAGCCGGACGGGCATGGCGGGCGCCGGGACCAGGTCCGGCACGAGCGCGGTCAGCGCGGACGCCACCGCGCTGAGCGGGATGCGCCGCACGTCGACGAGCTGGTCGCCGCCGAAGTCCTGCTTGCACACCACCGCGTGCTTGCCGTAGACCATGGCGACCGCGCCGCGTTCGCCGCCGGGGCCGCGGACCACGAGGTCCACGGTGCCGCGCCGCCTGGCCAGCGCGGCGACGAGGTCCGCGGCGAGCCCGGCGGGCCCGTCGGCGCCGGCGAGACCGCGTACCCGCAGCGCCTCGGCCGCGGCGGCGAACAGCTCGTCGCGTTCCGCAGGCACCCGGCCGAACGACGGCACCCGCAGCGGGTACGGGATGGGGGTGCCCGCGTGGGTGGCGAGCAGGTCCAGCTCGACGAGCCCGAACCGGGTCACCTGGCCTCACCGAGACGGGTGAACGTGCCCTCGTTGTCGCCCTCCGTGGTGCGGTAGTCGGCCGCGCCGGCCCGGGTCTCGCCACCCAGCCGGGTGAGTCCGTCGGCCCATTCCCGCAACACGGCCGGGGTGCCCTCCGGCCCGGTGAGCCGCGCGAGCTTGGCCGCGAACCACAGCGCGGGCGGCGATGAGCCCATCCGCAGCGGCTGCACGTCGGCCGCACGCACCCGCTCGTGCAGGTGCTCGCCGAGCCGGACCAGCTCGTCGGCGTGCCGCTCCACCTCGTAGGGACTGACGAACACGGCGGCGCCCGTCCTGCCCAGCGCGCCCTTCGTGCCGGCGGGGTCTTCCTCGTCGTCGACGTACATGGTGGCTCCCTATGCCCCGATCACGGGCGGTGGTGTCGTGTCGTCGAGGGCGAACAGCTTGTCGGCGCGCGGCATCCGGTTGTGGTGCTCGCGGTCCTCCTCGCGCCTGCTCACGGGGACGGCGGTGGCGGCGGCGCGGGCGGGCCGGTGGTCGGCGTCGGCCAGCAGACCGGGGACGCCGCCCCTGCCGGTGAGCTCGTGCCAGGCGACGGGCCGCCCGCTCGCGCGCCCGTCCGGCCCGCTCGCCCACCCGGACGGCCTGGCAGACCCGCGACGCGCACCGCTGCCCGACGGCGCGCCGATCGGTGCGGCGCCTCCCACGGCAGCGGGGGAGGCGACGGGGGCGGCACCGGCCGGACTCTGGCCGGTGCCGACGGTGCCGGGTGTGGCGGAGGAGGCCGCGGTCGCGGTCGCCGGGCCGGGGGTGGCGGAAGCCAGGCCGGGACTTGCGGAGCCGAACGTGGTCGCCGGGCCGGGGGTTGCCTGGCCGGGTGTGGCGGCTGGGCCGGGGGTGGCGGAGAAGGCCGCGGTCGCGGTCGCCCGGCCGAGCGGGGCGGAAGCCAGGCCGGAGGTTGCGGAGCCGAACGTGGTTGCCGGGCCGGGGGTGGCGGCTTGGCCGGGGGTGGCTTGGCCGGGTGTGGGGGTGGCTGCCGGACCGGGGTTTGCGGTGCCGTGGGTGGTGGTTGCCTGGCCACGGGTGGCGGAAGCCAGGCCGCGGCTTGCGGAGCCGAACGCGGTCGCCTGGCCGGGTGTGGCGGCTGGGCCGGGCGTTGCCTGGCCGAGTGTGGCGGTGGTCACCTGGCCCGGGTTTGCGGGTCCGTGGGTGATGCTCGCCGGGCCGGGGGTGGCGGCTGGGCCGAGGGTGGCTTGGCCAGGCGTGGGTGTGGCTGTCGGGCCCGGGTTTGCGGGGCCGTGGGTGGTGGTCGCCGGGGCGGGTGTGCCGGAAGCAAGGCCGCGTGTGGCGGTGGCCGGGGCTCGTCCAACAGGCACGCGGGTCTGGGCAGGAGTGGAGCCCGCCGGGCGGGCAGCGGTGGCGCGGGTCGTCCTGGCCGGGGTGGCCGGGCGGGGGATGGACGCAGCCGCCGCCACCGCGGCCACCTCCGGGCGCGGTGCGGGGAGCGGCACACCACCCGGCACGCCCGGCGGCAGCTTCGCGGGGGCGTCCGGCGGGTCGGCGGCGTTGAGGCTCGCCTCGAACGCCTGCATGACCTCGACGGCCTCCGCCTTCTTGTTCGCGGCGGCGAGTGAGGCGGCGAACCAGCTCGCCCCGGCGCCGGTGACCGCGCCGAGCGCGAAGTTCGGGCCCGGCGCCGCGGCGCCGTACGCGGTCGCGGCGGCCACGTCCACCGGGTGCGGCATGGTCGCCTGTGCCCTGCTCAGCGCCTCCGACGCCCGCAAGACCGCGGCGGACAGCGCCGCCGCGTGTTCCGCGACGGCGGCGCCGCCCGCGCTGTGCTCGCCGAGGGTGCTGCCGAACGCGGACGACGCCTGGCCCGCCCAGACCTCGCCCACCTGGCCGCGGCGGGCGGACAGGTCGTCCGCGGCCTCCGCGGCGCCGCGGCCGAGGCCGTCCAGCACCGCGGCCTGCTCACCGACCTGGCCGGGGTCCGCGCCGTCGTGGACCATCGCGTACAGCTCCTCGTGGCTGTACGCGTTCCAGTTGGTGCCGCCCGGCATGGTGGGGGAGCCGAACACGCCGTGCCACGTCCGGGTCAGCTCCCTGCGCAGCGTCGCCGCCGCCCCGCCCGCCGTGTCCGCGACCGGCGCGAGCACCGCCCCGACGGCGTTCTCGATGCCACCTGCCACCGTGTCGAGAAAATCCACCGCGACTCCCAGCTCGGTCGATTCGGCGAACCGACATTACACGAGCAGCGAACCACCGCGCGATGGCACTTTTCACCGGAACCACAAGGAAGGTCACCCGATCGGAGCAGTCATCGCATTTCATTCGAACGTGTGAATTCGACAGTTTTCGGGTGCAATTCCGCCGGCTCGAGCGCGACGGTCGGCAACGCTTTGTCCAACCAGCGGGGGAGCCACCACGCCCGCGTGCCGAACAACCGCATGATCGCGGGCACGACGAGGCACCGGATCACGAGCGCGTCGACCAGCACCGCGACCGCGAGCCCCAGCCCGAACTGCTGCAGCATCCGGTCCGGGCTGAGCACGAACGCGCCGAACACCACGACCATGATCGCGGCCGCCGCGGTGATCACGCTGCCGGTCGTCGCGAGCCCCTCGCGCACCGCGCCGGACGCGTCGCCGGTCCGCCGCCACTCCTCGTGCATGCGGGAGACGAGGAACACCTCGTAGTCCATCGACAGCCCGAACACGATCGCGAACACGAGCACCGGCACGAACGCCTCGACCGGCCCGGTCGGCGCGAACACCAGCGTCACCACCCCGAGCGAGGCGCCGATCGACAGCAGGTTCAGCAGCGCGGCCTTGAGCGGGATGAGCAGCGAGCGGAACACCGCCATCAGCAGCAGCGCCGACAACCCGACCACGACCAGCAGGAACAGCGGCAGCCGGTCGGCGACCGCGGCGGCGAAGTCGTCGGCCGCCGCGGTCGACCCGCCGACCAGGAACGTCGCGCCGGTGTCGGCCTCCAGCGGCGGCAGGACGTCGGTGCGCAGCCGCGTGACCAGGTCGCTCGTCGCCTCGTCCTGGGGTGCGCTGTCCGGGAACACCAGCACCATGCCGAGGTCGTCGCCGAGCCGCTGCGGCTCACCGACCCTGGCGACGCCGTCGGTGCCGTCGAGCGCGGTCGCCAGCTCCTCGGTGCCGCCGCCCTCGGACATGATCACCAGCGGGCCGTTGACGCCCGGGCCGAACCCCTCGGCGAGGAGGTCGTAGGCCTGCCTGCTGGTGGCGTCCTCGGCCTCGGTGCCCGCGTCGGCGAAGCCGAGCTGCATGCCGAGCGCCGGTACGGACAGCGCGCCGAGCGCCGCGAGGGACACGACGAGCGCGGGCACCGGCCTGCGCTGCACGGTGTCGCTCCACCGCCGCCACCGCGCGCCGGAACCGCGGTTCGGCCGCTTGCGCACGGCTTTCTCGATGCGCTTGCCGAAGATGGTCAGCAGCGCGGGCAGGAGGGTCAGCGACGCGACCATCGTCAGGAGCACCGTCAGCGTGACGGCGAGCGCGACCCCTTGCAGGGAGCCGAGTCCGAGCGCGAGGAGGCCGAGCAGCGCGATCATCACCGTGGTGCCCGCGAACAGCACGGACCGGCCCGCGGTGTCGAGCGCGGTGCGTGCCGCCTGCTCGCGGTCGGCCCCGTGGTGCAGCTCGCCGCGGAACCGCGCGAAGACCAGCAGCGCGTAGTCGATCCCGACCCCGAGCCCGACGAGCATCATCAGCGGCGGCGCGTAGCTCGGCAGTGCCGTGAGGTGGCTCGCCAGCATGATCACGCCGAGCGTGCTGCCGACCGCGAACACGGCCGTGACGAGCGGCAGGCACGCGGCGAGGAACGACCCGAACATCAGCACGAGGATCACCAGCGCGGCGAGCATGCCCGCGCCTTCGGCCGCCCCACCGGGCGCCTCCTCGGCGGCGCGGACGGGGTCGCCGCCCAGCTCGACGCGCAGGTCGCCGTCCCGCTGCGCGGTGTCGATGATCCGCCGCACGTCCTCGGCGGGCACGTCGGCCCCGTCGAGCGTCACCGTCGCGAACGCGACCGTCTCGCTCTCCGTCAGCGGCGACACGCCGGCCACCCGCGGCAGCCGCTCCACTTCGGACAACACGGCGGTCACGTCGTCCCGCGCACCGGCGATCCCGGCGTCGCGCTGGAACACCACCTGCACGGAGTCGGGTTGCTGCCCCTGCGCGGCGAACGCGTCGGCGACCCGCTGCGACTCGGTGCCGGGCAGGGTGTGGTCGTCACGGTAGTCAGCACCGACCACCTGCCCGGCGACGGTGATGCCGCCGAGCACGACCACCCACAGCGCCAGCGCGAGCCAGCGGCGGCGTTGCGCTCAGCCCGCGAGCCGGACCATTCTGGATGGAGGAGATGTCATGGTGGAAGGCTCGCGTGCGACCGGGGTTGCCGTCGTCGGGCTGCGGTGGTCACTTGACCCACAACTGCGGTTGTCCCTTAAGGGTGATGCCGTACTACCGGGGTTGCGGGTGCCCGGGTCGCGGGTGCCGGTGTTGGGCCGCTCGGTGTGGCCCGGCGGTCCGTTGGTGGTGTCCTGAACGCGCCTTTCAGGACGTGGGTGCGGGCGTTGCGCGCCCGGCCCGCGCAGCGGGCCGCCCGGGGTATGGCTGAGCCTTCGTGGGAGCGGGGCATCCCGGGCCTTCGGTGCTTTTGGTGGTGTCCTGAACGCGCCTTTCAGGACGTGGGTGCGGGCGTTGCGCGCCCGGCCCGCGCAGCGGGCCGTCCTCGTGTGTGGCCGAGCGTGCGGACGGGTGGGCATTCGATGTGCGGGCACCTCTTCGGGCGGATGCTCGACTCGTGGGTGGTTGCGGTTGGCCAATGTTGCCTGCCAGGCCCGCTTCACACCGGGCGCGTGGCGCCCGGTGTGAAGGATCCCTTCAGTGCGTTGGTGGTGTCCTGAAACGCGCCTTTCAGGACGTGGGTGCGGGCGCTGCGCGCCCGGCCCGCGCGGCGGGCCGCCGGGTGTGGCTGAGCGCGGGAGAGCGCGGGGCCACCGTCAGCCCAGCCAGCGTGGTGTGACCATCGCCGACTCGTACGCCAGCACCACGAGCTGCGCCCGGTCCCGGACGTCGAGCTTGGTCATGATGCGGCTCACGTGGGTCTTCGCCGTCGCGGGGCTGAGTACCAGGCGTTCGGCGATCTCGTCGTTGGACAGCCCGGCCGCCACGAGCGTCATCACCTCGCGCTCCCGTTCGGTGAGCGACGCGAGCCGTGGGCTGGGTGCGGGCCGTTCGACGCGCCCGGCGAACTCCGCGATCAGCCGCCTCGTCACCGACGGTGCCAGCAGCGCGTCGCCGCGGGCGACCACTCGCACGCCGTGGATCAGTTCCTCCGGCTCGGTGTCCTTGACGAGGAACCCGCTGGCCCCGGCGCGCAGCGCACCGTAGACGTACTCGTCGAGGTCGAACGTCGTCAGGATCACCACGCGCACGTCCGGCGCCGCCGCGATGACCTCCCTCGTCGCGGCGAGACCGTCCAGGTGCGGCATGCGGATGTCCATCAGCACCACGTCCGGCCGCAGCGCTGTCGCGGTCCGCACGGCCTCGGCGCCGTCGCCCGCCTCGCCGACGACCTCGATGTCGTCCTCACCATCCAAAATGGACCGGAAGCCCGCGCGGACGAGGGTCTGGTCGTCGGCCAGCAGCACGCGGATCACGACGCACCGCCCAGCGGGAGCCGTGCCAGCACGCGGAACCCGCCGTCGGCGCCGGCGCCCGCCTCGAGGGAGCCGCCGACCGACGTCGCGCGTTCGGTCATGCCGAGGATGCCGGCACCCGCGCCGCTGCCGTTCGGTCCGCGTCCGTCGTCGGTCACCCGCACCTCCACCTCGCGCTCGCCGTACGCGACCGACACGTCCACTCTGGACGCCGCCGCGTGCCGGGTCACGTTCGTCAACGCCTCCTGCACGATCCGGTACGCCGCGAGGTCCACCGACGGCGGCACCTCCCGCACCGCACCGGTCACCGACCCGTGCACCACGAGCCCCGCCTGGCGGGACCGGTCGAGCAGGTCCGGCAGCGCCGCGAGCCCGGCGGGCGGGGTGAGCGGCGCCGGTTCGTCCACCTGCCGCAGCACACCGAGCGTGCGCCGCAGCTCCTTCAGCGCCCGGCCGCTGGCGTCCTTCACCGCGGCCAGCGCGTCCCGTTGCGGGCCGGTGTCGCCCTTGTCCACGCGGCGCAGCGCGGCGCTCGCCTGCACGTTGATCAGCGACAGGTCGTGCCCGAGCGCGTCGTGCAGCTCGCGGGCGATCCGCAGCCGCTCGTCGGTCGCCGCCGCCCGCTGCGCCTCACGCAGGTACGCCCGCCGCGTCCGCACCACCCCGCCGACCGCCACCGACGCGACCAGCCAGCCGAACAGCAGGAACAGGGACACGTCGTCGAGGTGCCGCTTCTCGCTCGCCGCCTCGCCGACCACGACGAACCCCATCGCGAGCGTGCCGAACCCGGCCGCGACCCACAGCCTGCCCGTCTCGCCGGCCCCGAACATCGCGGCCATGAACGTCAGCATGATCGGGCTGCCCGGCCCCGTGAGCGGGTAGTACAGCGCGCACGCGAGCAGCGTGTAGGCGGCCACCGCGACCGGGAAGCGGCGGCGGTGGTACAGCGCCGCCGACGCCGTGACCACGAGCAGCCAGCTGACCACGCTGACGTCGCTGTGCGTGGCCGACAGCACGGTGGCGCCCAGCACGAACGCGCCCACCGCGCCCGCGACCAGCGCGTCGGCGACCCGCCCGCGCGGCGGCCACGACCACTCCATGTGAGCAAGCATAGGGACGAACCGGTCAGCGCGGACCGTGCCGGGATGTGGACGGTCCGCGACGGTGGTCTGGGCACATGGCTGACCTGTTTGCTCCGCCCGGAGCAATCTGCCGGTAGCACCGTTTCGGCGCAACGCCGGACGGGCACCTCCACCTGCGAGTTCTCCCGGGGTTCTGGGGTCGCCTTGCGGAGAGACTTCCCGGAAAGGAGCGCGTTGATGTCGACCGCAGCAATAGTGGTTCTGGTGGTCGTCCTGGTCGCGGTGCTGTTCGCGGCGGGCTGGTTCCTCGGTGGGCAGGCGCGGAGCCGCAGGCTGCGCAACCGGTTCGGCCCCGAGTACGACCGCCACCTCGAGAACGCGGAGAACCGCCGTGCCGCCGAGCGCGAGCTGGCCGAACGGGAGAAGCGGCACGCGAAGCTGTCGCTGCGGCCCCTGTCGGACACCGCGCGGGCGCACTACACCGAGCAGTGGACGCGGGTGCAGGAGCAGTTCGTCGACGCGCCGGTCGAGGCCGTCGCGGGCGCGGAGGAGCTGGTGCACAGCGTGATGCGCGACCGCGGCTACCCGATGGACGGGTTCGAGCAGCAGGCCGCCGACCTGTCGGTCGAGCACGCGGACGTCGTGGACGGTTACCGCGCCGCGCACGAGATCCGGAGCAGGCAGGCGGACACCGAGGAGCTGCGCACCGCCCTGGTGCACTACCGGACGATGTTCCGCGAGCTGGTCGGCCACGGCGGTGACGTGCCTGCCCAGCGCGACGGGCACGCCCTGGACCGACAGGACCGACAGGACCGGGAGGCCCGCCATGCGTGACACCGACCGCCGCGAAGACCTTGCGGCACAACCACTTCCCGAGCAGCGCGAGCCCGCGCCCGAGACCGAGCCGATCCCCGTGGACGAGGCCGGCCTGGAGCGCGGCGGCCGGAACATGGACGACGGCCGCGTGCACGACGGCCGCATGACCGATGGCGTCGGGATGGACGACGGCCGCGACACGGACATGGTGCCGCCGCAACGGGACGTCATGCCGGGTGACATGGCGCAGGAGGGTGCGCCGCCGATGGACGCGATGCCGGTGCCCGCCGCGTCCGCCCAGACACCCGGGCAGGCCTCCGAGCACGACCTGTTCGGGGGCGACACCGCCGAGCGGCTCCGAACCCGCTGGCGTGAGCTGCAGGCGGACTTCGTGGACGACCCGCAGCGCGCCGTGCGCGAGGCCGACGAGGTCGTCGACGAGGTGGTCCGGACCATCACCGACCACCGCGCGCGGCTGGCGGGCGAGTGGCAGGGGCACACCGACACCGAGCACCTGAGGCTCGCGCTGCGCGAGTACCGGTCGTTCATCGACCGCCTGCTGCCGAGCTGACCGACCCCCACGGCGTGACCGTTGCGATCTGCAATATGCAGATTCGCGGCGGTCACGCTTTGCTTATGCGGCAACACCTTCCTTGACAGACTGACCAAAGTGGATTTCCATGCACGTTCGTGCGCGGGATGAGCCGCCCGCGCACGTTCTCGGCGCTGTTCGGGGGAAGCGCGCCCGCGTGAATGGGGGACCCGCAGTGTCCGTTGCCGTCGGTCATGTCCATCACTTCGCCATGGGGTCGTGGCTGCCCTTCTTCGCGTACGGGGTTTCCGTCGTCGGCTCGGTCGTCGGCCTCGCGTGCACGCTCCAGGCGCGGTACGCGGGTGACGCCGGCCGGCCGCGCTACGGCTGGCTGGCGCTCGCCGCCGTGTCGATCGGCGGTGTGGGCATCTGGCTGATGCACTTCATCGCGATGCTCGGCTTCGACACGCCGGGTTCGCCCGTGCGCTACGACGTCGGCCGCACGGCGATCTCCGCGGTCCTGTCGATCAGCGCGGTGTTCCTGGGGCTCCTCGTGTTCGGCGTCCGCACCCGCTTCTCGCTGTGGCGGCTGCTGCTCGGCGGGCTGATCACCGGCCTCGCCGTGAACCTCATGCACTACACCGGCATGTGGGCCGTGCAGGTGCAGGGCACCATCACCTACGACCCGGTCGCCGTGTGGCTGTCCATCGGCATCGCGATCGTCGCGGCCACCGCCGCGTTCTGGTTCACCGTGCTGATCGAGCACCCTGGGCTGCGTGTGCTCGCCGGGCTCGTGATGGGCCTCGCCGTGACCGGCATGCACTACACCGGCATGGCCGCGGTCGAGGTGCACCTCGACGGCACCGCGCCGGCACCCACCGGTACGGAGGTGTTCACCTTCCTGTTCCCGGTCTTCGTGCTGTCGGTCATCGCGCTCGCCGTGCCGATCTACGCGGTGCTGATGGCGGCCACGTGGTCGGAGAACGACGACGAACCGAAGCCGGTGCCGCAGGCCGCCATGCCGTCGCCGCTGCGTGACCGGCCGATGGCCAACCCCGAGGTGGGGCCCGGCCTGCGCGGCTTCGGCAACCTCGCCGCGCGGTACTCGACCCGGCCGGACGACGACCGGCGTTAACGCGCCACGATGCCGCGTTCGATGGCCTCGGTCGCGAACTCGACGAGCTTGCCCGCCGACACCCTGGCCTGCAGCGAGCCGCCGTGCACGAGGTCGTCGGCGACCCCGATCAGCGAGTCCCACACCCAGTAGGCCATCGCGGGGTGGTCGACCAGCGTCACGCCCTGCGTGGCCGCGGCTTCGCGCAGCGCCTTCTCCAGCGACCGTGCCATGCGGCGGAACACCGTCGCCGACGCGACGGCCCGCTTGCCCTTCGGCCCACCCGCGAGCACCTTCGACTCCCACTGCTGCGCGGAGCGCCCGAAGAGCCGCCACAACTCCCGCACCTGCGGCAGGATCGCGGCCAGCACGCCGGTGACGCCGACCTCGCGGTCCAGCTCGTCGAGCGTGGTCGTCACGTCGGCGAGCCTGCCGGCCATCAGCGCGACGAACACGTCCTCCTTGCCGTCGAAGTACTGGTACACGGTGCCGGAACTGACGCCAGCGCCGACCGCGATCGCGCGCATGGTGAGGGCGGCGTAGCCGGCGTCGGCGAGCAGCTTCTCCGCGGAGCGCAGGATGTCACGCCTGCGGCCCTCGGCGTCACCCCAGGCGGTCGGTTCGGTGGTGTCCACGCCGACAGTATATCGAACGTTGTCCAATTTGCGGAGCTTGCGGAGCGAACATCGACACCGCATTCTGGACAACGTTCAAAATGGCCCTATCATCGAGTCATGCTGACCCATCTCGACCGGCTCGAGGCGGAGAGCATCGACATCCTGCGCGAGGCGGTCGCCGAGAGCGAGCGCCCGGTCCTGCTGTACTCGATCGGCAAGGACTCCTCGACCCTGCTGCACCTCGCGCGCAAGGCGTTCCACCCGTCGAAGCCGCCGTTCCCGCTCCTGCACGTGGACACGACGTGGAAGTTCCGGGAGATGATCGCCTTCCGCGACCGGATCGCGGACGAGCTCGGGCTCGAGCTGATCGTGCACCGCAACCCGGAGTGCCTCGCACTGGGCATCAACCCGTTCGACCACGGTTCGGCGAAGCACACGGACATGTGGAAGACGCAGGGCCTGCGGCAGGCGCTCGAGAAGCACCGGTTCGACCTCGCGTTCGGCGGGGCCCGCCGGGACGAGGAACCGGTGCGCGCCAAGGAACGCGTGTTCTCGTTCCGCACCGCGGACCACCGCTGGGAGCCGCGCGACCAGCGGCCCGAGCTGTGGCGGCTCTACAACGCGCGCATCGCGCCGGGGGAGAGCATCCGCGTGTTCCCGCTGTCGAACTGGACCGAACTGGACGTGTGGCGCTACGTCGAACGCGAGCGGATCCCCGTGGTGCCACTGTACTTCGCGGCGCCGCGGCCGGTGGTCGAACGTGACGGAGCGCTGATCATGGTGGACGACGACCGGATGCCGTTGCGGCCCGGCGAGGAACCGGTGCTGCGCACGGTCCGCTTCCGCACCCTCGGCTGCTACCCGCTGACCGGCGCGGTCGAGAGCACGGCGACGACCGTCGCGGAGATCGTCGCCGAGACCGAGGCGGCCGCGACGTCGGAGCGGCAGGGGCGCGTGATCGACCGCGACCAGTCCGGGTCGATGGAACGCAAGAAACGGGAAGGGTACTTCTGATGGATCTCCTCCGTTTCCTGACGTGTGGTTCCGTCGACGACGGCAAGAGCACGCTGATCGGCCGGCTGTTGTACGACACGCGCGCGCTCTACACCGACCAGGTCGCGGCGCTCACGTCGGCGGGGCTGGACTTCGCGTCGCTGGTCGACGGCCTGCTCGCCGAACGCGAGCAGGGCATCACGATCGACGTGGCGTACCGCTACTTCGCCACCGCCGCACGGAGTTTCATCGTCGCCGACACCCCCGGCCACGAGCAGTACACCAGGAACACGGTGACCGGCGCGTCCACATCGGACGCCGCGGTGCTGCTGCTCGACGCGCGGGCCGGGCTGCTGCGCCAGACCCGCAGGCACAGCCATGTGGTCGCGCTGCTCGGCATCCGGCGGGTGGCGCTCGCGGTGAACAAGATGGACCTGGTGGACTTCGACCGCGCCCGGTTCGCCACGATCGCCGACGAGTACCGGGAGTTCGCGGCCGGGCTCGGCATCGACGAGGTGACGTGCGTCCCGACGGTGGCCGTGTCGGGCGCCAACGTGGTGCACCGGTCCCCGGACACCCCGTGGTACGACGGCCCGACGCTGCTCGAGTGGCTGGAGACCGTGCCCGTCGAAGCGCGGCCGGGCCCGTTCCGGATGATCGTGCGGTGGGTGAACCGACCGGACCCGTCGTTCCGCGGCGCGTCCGGGATGGTCGTGGGCGGCGCGGTGCGCGTGGGGGACCGCGTCCGCGTGCTGCCGGGGAACGCCGAGAGCACGGTCGCGCGGATCGTGACGTTCGACGGTGACCTCGAGGAGGCGGAGGCGGGGCAGTCGGTGACGGTGGTGCTCGCCGACGACGTCGACGTGTCCCGTGGCGCGGTGCTCGCGTCGGCGGATCCCCCGAGCGTGGCCGACGCGTGCCAGGCCGACCTCATCTGGATGTCCCAGCAGGAGATGCTGCCGGGCAGGCAGTACCTGGCGAAGGTGGGCGCGCGGACGGTCGGGTTGACGGTGGACCCGCCCAAGCACCGCGTGGACGTCGACACCGGTGCCCGGCTGGCGGCGCGGACGTTGCGGCTCAACGAGATCGGCGTCGGCAACGTCCACTTCGACCAGCCGGTCGCGCTGGATCCCTACGGCGCCAACCGTGACCTGGGTGGCTTCATCGTGATCGACCGCCTCACCAACGCGACCGTCGGCGCCGGCCTGGTCCGCTTCCCGCTGCGGCGCGCGTCGAACGTGCGGTGGCAGCCGATGTCGGTGACCAAGCGGATGCGGGAGGCGCTGAACGGGCACCGGGGTTGCGTCGTGTGGTTCACGGGGTTGTCCGGTGCGGGCAAGTCGACGATCGCGGACCGGCTGGAGCAGCGGCTGCACGCGACCGGCAGGCACACGACCGTGCTCGACGGCGACAACGTGCGGCACGGGCTGAACGCCGACCTCGGGTTCACGGACGCCGACCGCGTGGAGAACGTCCGGCGGGTGGCGGAGGTCGCCGGGCTCATGGTGGAGGCGGGGTTGATCGTGCTGGTGTCGTTCATCTCGCCGTTCCGTGCCGAGCGGGCCCTGGCACGGGGCATCGTCGACGACGGCGAGTTCTGCGAGGTGTTCGTCGACACGCCGCTGCACGTGGCCGAGGAGCGTGATCCGAAGGGGCTGTACGCCAAGGCCCGGCGGGGGGAGTTGCCCCACTTCACCGGGATCGATTCGCCGTACGAGCCGCCTGAGGGCGCGGAGGTGCGGCTGGACACGACGACCTTGTCCCCGGATGAGGCAGCGGAGGTCGTGCTGGCCCGGTTGGCGCAGATGGGGGTTGTGCCCTGAGCCTGTGGATGACGTGCGCGGTGTTGTCGGTGGTGGGCTGTAGGCTGGAGTTCGGGGGCCGGAGGCCGTGGCCTGTGGACAACTCGGGTCTTGTCGGTCCTCGTTGTCGGTGGTGCTCGGTACGCTGGGTTTCGGGGGGCCGGAGGCCGTGGGGTGTGGATGACTCGGGTCTTGTCGGCTGGTTCTGTCGGTGGTCGGCTCTAGGCTGGATGTCGGGGGCCGGAGGCCGGGGTTGATCTTGCTGGCCTGTGGTTGGGGCTGGTGTTTGCGCTGCTTGGGTTCGGGCGTTGCTTGGGTTCGGCCGCTGCTGGGGTTCGGGGTGCGCTTGTGGTGCGGCTTGGGTAGGTCCGGGTTTTTCGTTCTGTGGTGTTCGGTGGTGGCGGCGGATTGTGCGGGTGGCGCACTCACGCGTCAAGGGCGCCTCAGTGTGAGGGTGTTGGTGGCTGCCTGTGTGGCGGTTAGGGTCCGGTTCTTCGGTTGTGTGGTGA
>NZ_BAAFVK010000019.1:0-151355 GCF_054661535.1 Actinophytocola sp. KF-1
CCGACAAGGCCTACAGCTCGAAGAACAACCGCGCCTACCTCCGCGGCCGCGGCATCAAAGCGACCATCGACCAACCCCGCGACCAAGCCGCCCACCGCAAAGCCAAAGGCTCACACGGCGGACGACCACCCCGCATCGACAGACACCTCTACAAACAACGCCACGCCGTCGAATGCGGCATGGCGGCGGGGCCGGGCGGGGGCATCGCGCCGGTGACGACGACAGCCGGCAGCTGGGCGGCTCAGCTCGCCCCGCGGTTGTTCGCGCCCCCGGCACGATGGGGCTGGCAGGCCGTGGCGCCGGTACCCGTGCAGACCGTCGCACCCCCGATGCCGCCGCCCCGGCCCGCATGGGTGGAGCCGCCCCGGCCGGACACGAGCGCGCTGGTCGCGGCCCGGTCGAAGGCTGTCACCAGGGTGATCTGGCGGCTGGCGTTCCTGGTGGTCGCCGCGTTCGCGTTCACCACCTACCAACTGGTGATCGAGGCGGAGGTGGACCAGCTCGGCGGTTCGGCCCAGCAGGTGTACCAGGTGGTCCTGATCGTGGTCGCCGCGCTGCTGACGATCGGCGTGCTCCGCGCGGTCGGCGGTGTGCGGTTCGCCAACCGCGCCATCCGCAACTTCGAACAGCCCTACCGCCAGATGCGTGACGCCGAGCAGCAGCGGCACCGGGAGGCAGTGCTGCAGTGGGAACAGACGATGCACCGGCACGCCGCCGACGCGGCGGCGGCCGCGCGGGTGGCCGCCGCGGCAGCCGACGGGCCGCAGTGGTACCCGGTACGCCCCGCGTCCGAGCCCACCCGGGTGGACGTGTTCGGTGGCGACCCGCGCAGGCACGGCTGGGCCAGCCTGCTGGCGACGTTCGGCTCCTCGCTGCTCGCCGCGGGTCAGCGGATCACGGTGCTGGACTTCACCGGTCAGGAGGTCGGTGACAACCTGGTCGAGGTCGCCAGGGCGGCGGGCATGCCGGCCAGGACCGTCCGGCTCGACGTCTCCCGCCCCGCGGACGTGCACCTGTTCGGCGGGCTCGGACCCCGGGACATCGCGGAGTGTCTTGGGCACGCCGTCACCGGCGGACCCGACGGTGACCACCGGGAGGAGCGGGCGCTGGCGATCGACGTGCTGCGCCGGGTGCTCGGCAGCCTGGACGCCCCGGTGACCCCCGCCAGGCTGGCCGCAGGGCTCCGGGTGCTGCGCCAGGGCACCGGTGACGGCCTGCTCACCGGCGAGGAGGTCGGCAGGCTGGCCGCACAGATCGGCGACGTGGACCAGACCGAGTGGACCGCGCGTCAGCTGCGGTTCCTGGCCAGCAGGCTCGACCTGCTGCACGAGCTCACCCCGGCACCCCGCGGGAGTGCGCTGTGGAGCTCGGAGGCGGTGACGCTGGTCGCGACCGAGGGCGGCCGGGGTGACCGCAAGGAGCTCATCGACCGGACATTGGTGCGGCTGGCGCTGGCCGCGATGGACGGTGGGCGCTGGGTGTCCGGTTTCCTGGTCGTCGCGGGCGCGGACCACCTCGGAGCGGCCGACCTGCGGACGCTGTCCGAGCACGCACGCGCGGCCAAGGTGCGGCTCGTGCTGATGATCGACTCGCCGCAGGGCGACCTGGAGAAGTCGGCGGGCACCGGCGGTGTGGTGTGCTTCATGAAGCAGTACAACCACCGCGACGCCACCATCGCCGCCGAGTTCATCGGCAAGGAGCACAAGTTCGTGCTCAACAGCCTGACCCGCCAGGTCGGCACCACGTTCACCGACGGCGGCGGGGACAGTTTCGCTGCGAACACCGGCGGCACCAACAACTCCAACCAGCGGTGGTCCGGTACGCAGGGACGCCCGACCGGGTTGTCCGACTCCCGAGGGCACACCTGGACCGGCACCCGCAACTGGTCCAACGCCGACAACGTCAGCACGTCGACCGGCTCCGGCCGGGTGTACGAGTTCAAGGTCGAACCGGAGCAGTTGCTCGGCATGCCGGAGACCTCGTTCCTGTTCGTGGACAACACCGGCGGTCCGGGTCGCCGGGTGGTTCTCGCCGACTGCAATCCGGGTCTGTGCACGCTGGACCGCGTCGCGGCGATCCCCGCGGGGTAGGCCCATGTTCGACTGGCGTGGCTTCCGGTTCCACCAACTGATCCAGGTGCCCCGCCCCGCCGCTGCCGATGAGGAGCAGCGCAGGGCGGACCGCGCAGGCCCGCTGGCAGCGTCGCTCACCGGCACGCACGCCGACCTGCGCGCCGCCGGGGCGCCGGGCGCCATGGTGCTGACGGCCTGGGTGCGGTCGCCCACGGACGAGCGGCTGCGGTTCGTGTACGCCGGGCGACCGTTCTTCCCGCCCGCGGTGCGCACCTCCGCGCGGCGCGGCACCCACGCCCTGCTGTTCCCGCCGGGCGCGGTGGCCGCCGAACTGTCCGTCGTGGACGTCGGCAAGCTGTTCGGGGAGTTCGGCAGCTGGGTGCCGTGCCGCGCGCGACCGGACGCCCTGTGGGCACCCGCCGGGGACAAGAACGAACGCGGGCGCGTGCGCCGCGGCTCGTTCGACCGGCACGTGGCACACCTGCGTGGTCCGTTCGCGTGGCTGGTGTTCGCGGAACCGTTGGCACCGCGGGACCTGGAGCCGGAGCTGCGTACCCTGGTCAACGAGATCCTGCCCCTGTCGCGCGGTGAGGTCGGTGAGGCCAACCGGGTCGAGCTGGAACGCAAGCAGGCCCGGCACCGGGAGCTGAGCCGGGCAGTGGCCGGGGGCGGCTGGCGGATCCGTGTGCTGGTCGGCAGCGTCGACCCGCGGGGGGCCGGCACCGCAGCCGCGATGCTGTGCGCGGCGAGCGAACTGGACGGTCTGCCATACGTGCTCGAAACGGCGGGCCCACCTGCTCCCGAGCCCCGCTGGGACGTGGCGTTCACCTCGGGCACCGAGCTGCTGGCGGCGCTGAGCAGACCGCCGGAGCGGGAGCTGCCCGGCATTCGCCTGGTGGAGCCGCACACGTTCGACGTCACCCCGGAGCAGGCGGACGACGGTGCCGTGCGACTCGGCGCGGTGCTCGACGAGGGGCTGGTCGAGGTGGGCGACCTGGTGCTCGGCCGGGAATCGCTCAACCGGCACACCTTCGTCTGCGGTGCCACGGGAGCCGGGAAGTCGCAGACCGTGCGCCACCTGCTGGCCGAGGCGTCCCGGGCCGGACTGCCGTGGTTGGTGGTCGAGCCGGCAAAGGCCGAGTACAGCAGGATGGCAGGACGGCTCGCCGACCTCGACCAGGACGTGATCGTGATCCGGCCGGGCGACCCCGACAGCGCCCCGGCCGGGTTCAACCCGCTGGAACCCGCGCCCGGCTTCCCGCTGCAGTCCCACGCGGACCTGCTGCGCGCGCTGTTCCTCGCCGCGTTCGAGGCGCAGGAACCGTTCCCGCAGCTCCTCGCCGCCGCACTGGCCCGTTGCTACGAGGAACTCGGCTGGGACCTGTCACTGGGTGAACCGGTCCACATCGGGCAGCAGCCGCGCTACCCCACGCTGGCCGACCTGCAGCGGGTCGCCGCCGACGTGGTGACCGAGATCGGCTACGGCAAAGAGATCGCCGCCAACGTCCAGGGATTCATCAAGGTGCGCCTCGGCAGCCTGCGCCTCG
This sequence comes from Actinophytocola sp. KF-1, assembly GCF_054661535.1. NCBI lineage: Bacteria > Bacillati > Actinomycetota > Actinomycetes > Pseudonocardiales > Pseudonocardiaceae > Actinophytocola > Actinophytocola sp. KF-1. The sequence continues at coordinate 3,620 of NZ_BAAFVK010000019.1, forward strand.
GCACCGCAGGCCGGTTCTTCGAAGGCGGCCACCCCCTGGACTTCGAAGCCCTGTGCCGCAACAACGTCGTGCTGCAGATCGAGGACGTCGGCGACGACGCGGACAAGGCGTTCTTCATCGGCGCCATCCTCATGCGACTGTCCGAGCACCTGCGCGAGACCACCCGCGCCAACCCCCGGCCGGTCCTGTCCCACCTCACCGTGATCGAGGAGGCGCACCGGCTGCTGCGCCGATCTGAGCCGGGCACCGCCGGCGCGGCCGCGCACGCCGTCGAGATGTTCGCCGCCATGCTGGCCGAGGTGCGCGCCTACGGCGAGGGCCTGATAATCGCCGAGCAGATCCCCAGCAAACTCACCCCCGACGTCATCAAGAACACCGCGGTCAAGATCGTGCACCGACTGCCGGCCAAGGACGACCGGGAATCCGTCGGCGCGACCATGAACGTCACCGAGGAGCAGTCCCGCTACGTGGTGACACTGGTACCCGGCGAAGGCGCCGTGTTCACCGACGGCATGGATCGGCCACTGCTGGTCCGAGTACCGGACGGCACCCCGCTGGAGGACACCCGACCCGGCGCCCTCGCCACCGTCGACCGGCTGATCGGCCGCCGCAGCGCGACCTGTGGCTCCGAGTGCCGCGCCCACGCCTGCACATTGCGCCAGCTGCGCACCGCCGCCCATCTGCTGGGCGACGAACCGTGGCTGGTGGCGTGGGCCGAACTCACCGTCGTCGCCCACCTGACCGGCCAACCCACCCCGGCGCCGACCGCGGCCGTGCGCGCGGCGTTCCTCGAGCAGGGTCTGCCGTCCCGGACCATCGACTGTGCCATCTCACACGCGGTCGACGAGGCCGTCGCCGTCCGATCCGGGGCACTGCAGCCCAGTGTCGACCCGGCCGCGCTGGCCGGCCACGTCCGGGACGCGCTTACCCGGGTGCTCGCCGGCACCCCGCCCAGCTGCGCCTCCGACGATCTCGCCTACCTGGCCATCCCGTTCCGCTGGGAGCTCGTCCGGCGAGCGCTGAAGACATCTGCCGACGTCGCCCGCGATCCCCGGACACCGTTGTGGGAAGCCAGATTTCACCGCAAGATCCCCGGCAACACCCGGGAGGCCCAGCTCACCGCCGTGCACGCCTGGCTGGTCCGCGACCTCACTGACCAGGCGGCCGTGGACGCCGTCAACTACGGCACCCGCCGCCCGTCGGCGATCGAATCCGCGATCGGCCCGGCCACCGCCTCCGACCGTCACAGCCGTCTACAGGCCACCGTCGAGCAGTTCACCGACTGCTCCTGGGCCCTGAAGTACTTCCGTCCCAGGCAGGTGAGCAACCGATGAGCGAGATCGGCAACGACCATCCCCCGGAGATGCCCAGCCATCCCGACACCCCACCGACCCCCGGCAACACCGGGTCCGGCACCGACCAGCGGGCCCCAAGCTCGAACGACGGCACTCCCGACCAGCAGTCCACGCCGGACAGTGGCGACGACACCCGTCCCGGCGACTTTCCCGATGACTACTTCTCCAGCCTGTTCGCCAACACTCCGGACTCCGGCTCGCACCCCGACAACTCCGGCGACAGCCCCAGGAAACGCCACGCCCCCAACTCCCACCACCACGCCAACCGCGGCGGAGGTGGCGGGGGTGGCGGCGGGGGAGGCGGCCACTCCGGTCACACCGCAGGCGACGGCCACAACGACTTCCCCTCCGGCCCTCCCGACACCGGCGACCAGAGCACCTCGCCACCCGCGGCCCCGTCCGCCGCCGACACCGGTTCGTCCGCGGCGGACGGATCCGGCACCACGAGCCCCACCGGCTCTTCTCCTGCCTCCGACCGCAGTTCCCCGAGCCGCGACAAGGCATCAACCAACGATGCCGCGGAGCCGCCCACCGACCCCGGCACCGTCGCCAACCCAACCCCGCAAGCCATCGCCGACACCGAACCCGACGCCCCGACACCACCCGCCCCCGCCGCAGCCGAAGCCCCAGTGGTCCCCACCGAAACCGTGGTCCGGACTCTTGACCCGACCGATGCCCGCACCCCACCCACCGGCGCGGTCCTCGCCACCGACTTCGCCGCCGCCCCGCCAGAACCCGGTCTCACCGGCGTTGCCGAGCGGGACCAACTGGCACCCGGCCCAGGTCTCGCTGAATTCCTCGAGCCCAGCACCGACGCCGAGGCGCTGCCCGAGTCCCCTCCGCTGGACGGAAACGACCTCGCCGACATCATCAACGCGCTCCCCCTCACCCCCGACGAACTCTCCCCCCAACCCGCGGCCACCACCGACGACATCGGCCGGATCGCGGCCGAACTCGCCGAGGTCGTCGATGTCGTCGATGTCGTCGATGTCGTCGTCGACGAGTCGACCCGCCACGGTCCCGCCCCCACCGACATCACGGACGCGGCACACCCCACACCCGATCACGCCGAGGAAACGCCCAACACCGCCCGCACCTCCGACCCGACACTCGGCTCACCGCACGCCAACGCGCTTTCCCTCACCCCCACTGCTTCTCCCGCGCCCAAGACCGCAGGCGCGATCGCCGCCACGGACCGCTTCGTCGACGACTACCTCGGCACCCAAACCACCACTCAGCTCGACTTCGCCATCCCCGTCCCCGCCGACATGACGGCCGCGAATCCCGTGGGCCGGCACGGAAAGTGGAGCGCCGAAACCTTCATGGAAATGGGCAGAGGCGTCCTGGACACCCTGAAATCGACGGCAAAGGACGTCTACGACGCCGTGCGCACCAAATCGCCGGCCGAGCTGCAGGCCGAGGCGAAGGCCTTGCACGACACGATCGCGGCCGAGTACGACAAAGCGTCGAATCCCGTTGACGGCGCCATCAACGTCCTCAACATCGCGAACCCCTTCTATCACGGACTCGTTCACGCGCGTGCGGCGTTGGAGGCCGCTCAGCGTGGCGATGCCAGGACCTACGCCAGGGAGTTCAGCGCCGTTGTGCTGATGCTTGAGGGGACACGCCTCGCCGGAGGCGAAGGCACACCGGGCGTACGGCAGGGAGTCGCCGTCACCGCGGACGGCGTCGGCGTACGAATCGCTGCCGAAGCGGGCAAGGCGGTCGCCGCGGAGGCAAAGGGGCCGATCCCACCGGCGATGCTTGCCACCGGTAACCCGAAAGCCGTCGAGAACCCGCTGGTCAAGCACACACCGGGCAAAGAGGAGTTCGGCAAACTCGAGGGCGTGGCCGACAAGCCGTTGAAGTGGGCCGCCGACCACGCCAAAGCCGAAGGCAGCAGGGTCGGATTGGAGGTCAAGGTCGAGGCCGGCACCCAGCTCGAGAAGTCAGCCGCGCGAGCAGCACTCGACGAGTTCGTGCAAAGCCGGGACTGGGGCAAGGCCGGGAAGGCGTTCCACGACGCTATGGGTGCGCCCGCGCACGGCATCGACCGGATGCACTTCGGCGCGGTTGACGAGATGAAGACGGCAAACCCATGGAAGATCGTCACCGGTGAGGACATGGTCCGGGCCATCCAGCAAGCCGAGGCCTACGCCAAAGCGACGGGCAACACCCTACCGTGCACGGTGACCTATTACGAGATCGGCTCGGGCAACAAGTACGTCATCACCCGGAAGTGATCCGCGGCCGTGTCGTCGAGGAAGGATGGCAGGTCGTGGCGGTGGTGCGGAGGTCCACGACCCACGCCTCCCCTACCGGTCACAACATCACCTACAGCCGTGACCTGCCCGCCGAGCACGGCGCCAGCCCGGACACGGGGTGCGCGTCGGAGCCATGCTCGGTCGAAGGCGTGCTCTCCATCATGTCCGGCTCGCCCTGACGCCGAGCATGGTCGATCAACTTATCTTGGATTTCGGTTCGTCTGCCGTAGCTGAGCGCAATTCACGAAAGGCTCGGCCCGGTCCGTGTGGGCGCGTTGCCCCTGCACGGCGTCCCGCTAGTCCTCGTTGAACTTGCCGCCGGCGGCGATGTAGAGGTCCACGCCTTCGGTGGCTATGTTGGTGGGGAACCCGTTCTCCTCGAGCTCCTCGATCGCGTCCTCCCGGTTCGACGCCATCACGCCCCCCGCCGAGTCAGCGTTCAGGACAGCGAGCGCGGCTTGCGCGGTGCGCCCGTCCCAGGTGCCCTGGCGGGAGTGCACGAGGACCGCGGCGCCGGTCAGACCGGGATCGGTGCGCGTGGCGAGCAGGCCGGAGGCAGAGTCCACCCCGTTCTCGACGAACCCGGTGAGCTGCTGGGTGCCGGCGTCGAGCCAGTGCACGGTGCCGGTGATCGACCAGTCGCCGTGTCGGCCGGCGCGCTGGTTGCGGTTGACGTCCCGGCACCAAGCGTCGTGCGAGGCCCCGTTCATCGGGGTCACGCCGTCGGGGAACATGACCACCCCGCCTACCACCGGCCAGGCCTCCCAGTAGGTGTCGCGGTGGGTCAGGTCGGCGATCTCCGCGTCGGCCGCGTCCAGGACCCGCTCGACCCGGACGATCTGCTGGACGATGTAGCCGTTGGCGGTCGCCGGGCAGTTCCAGGTGAACCGGCGGTCGAACCCGCCGAGGTCGTTCCTGGTGTCGAGGGAGTCGGTGGTCGTGAGCACGACGGCCTGCTGGGCGGCGGCCGGCGGGTGCGCGATCGTGGCCGCGAGGGTCGCGGCCTCCGGCGCCGCGTCGACGAGCTGGTGGCCGCACACGGGCGGACCGGTCAAGCACGCGTTGTGGTAGTAGGTGTTGGCGCACCGGGGGCAGGACCGGGTCGGCTGGTACAGGGCACCCGCGGCGTCGACGATCCCGAAGCCGCAGGTGACGCAGGTCGAGTTGACGGTGAGCGGCATGGCAGGAGGGCTCCTAGTCGTAGATGGAGTCGTCGGGGTAGTCACGCATGTTGGACTCGACCATCGCGGCTTCGCTCTTCACCTGGGTGAGCACGTCGATGGCCTCGGTGCACTTGCGGGTGAAGTACTCCTGCCACTGCTCGTCCGGCTCCGCCAACGCGGCGTCGAGTGCGCTGTTCATCAGCAGCAGGACCGCGCCGGCTCGGCTCGCGACGACACCGGCCCGGTCGCCGAGCCGCTGGCGCAGCTGTTCGGTGAAGTCCTCCTCGGGCGCGGTGGTGATCTCGTCCATGATCGCGCCGAGCGCCTTCTGGAGCTGGGCCGGCTCGGTGGTGACCGTGGTGAGGTCGACGACGTTGATGAGGTAGTCGACCAGGTCTTGAGGCAGGTCGCCGGTGAGCGGCCGGGCCGCGGTCGCCTTGGCGGCCAACTGTTTCAACGAAGGAACGCCGTGTGTCATATCGGTGACGCTACGGCCGGGCGGTTACTCAGCGGCAGCACCGATGCACACAAGTGATAGTGCGGTGAACTCTGCCCGAAGAGGCACTACTTGCCGGACGGCGGCGTACGCCGCAGAGCCCGGCTCCACGGGTGGTCCACAGCTCGGCAAGGTGGTCTGGATCAGCGCGTGGTCGACTGGTCGGGGAAGGGGTGGTGTCGTGGCTGGTTCCGGGGAATCGGTGGCACGTCCGGTGTGGTCGCGGCCGGCCGACGCGGTGGTCCTCGTGTTGCGGGGACGCACCGCGCGCGTGGCGGTGCCGGTCGCCGCCGTGGTCGGGACGGTGATCTCGGTCGTCAACCAGGCCGGGGTGATCGTCGCCGGGGAGGCGACCGGGTTGACCTGGGTGCGGATCGCCGTCAACTTCGTCGTGCCGTACATCGTGGCGAGCGTGGCCTACCTGTCGGCGTGCCGCAGCACCCACGGGCGGTGAGCCGGCGCCACAGCGACGTCACCGCGGCCACGAGCTCGCCGAGCGACTCCTTGGCGTCGCTTCACAGACGTTCGACGAGGCGTGCGGCCACGTCGTCGAGGTCCGCGCCCACGACCGTGGGTGCGTCGGCGGCGGGCAAGGGCACCCGGCCTTCGCGCGCGACGAAAGCGGTGGACAACCCGGCGGCCGCCGCACCGGCGACGTCCCAGTCGTGGGCGGCGATCAGCACGGCGTCGGACGGCGCGACCTCGTGCGCCTCGACCACGAACCGGTACGGCTCCGGCGCGGGCTTGAGCCTGCCCGCCTGGTCCGCGGAGTAGACCCCGTCGAACAGCCGCCTCAGCCCGGCGTTGCGCAACTGGTCCTCGGCCACGTCGAGGACCGAGTTCGTCAGGGCCACGACGGTGGCGCCCGCCTCCCGCAGGCGGGTGATCGCCCCGGCTGCCTCGGGGTGCGCGGGCAGTCGCCGGAGCCGGTCCCCCAGTTCACGCTGCCGCTCAGGCGTCGCGTCGCGGCCGTGGCGGGCGGCCACCACAGGCAGGCACGCCGCCGCGAGCTGTCCGAACGGCCGGTACCCGCCCGCCGCGGTGACCACGAGCGCGTTGTGGATCATCAACTCGAACCACTCCCGCCGCGCGGCGGGATCACCGGCGACGTCGGCGAAGAACCCGTCGAGCGCGGCCAGGTCCAGCAGGGTCTCGTTGACGTCGAACACGCACAGCACGACTACCTCCACAGGTACGACAGCTTTCGTACCAAGGTACGATGTAAGACGTACCTTGTCGAGGAGGCACCCATGACCATGCCGATGCCGCCGATCGCGGCGGTCGACCTCGGCCAGGTGTTCCGCGCGCTCGCCGACCCCCTGCGCCGCGGGGTGATCAGCGAACTCGCCGCCGACCCCACCGACACCGAACGCGCCTGCTCGTCCTTCCCCATGCCGGTGTCGAAGTCCACCAAAACCCACCACTGGCGCGCCCTGCGCGAAGCGGGCCTGATCATCCAGCGCGACGCGGGCAACGGCACCTTCGTCCGCCTCCGCCGCGCCGAGTTCGACCAGCGCTTCCCCGGCCTGCTCGACACGCTGACCGCGCTCACGAGAACGGACCGGTCGTAGGTGGGCCGGCGAGCGCGGTCACGCCGGCCCACCGCTTCCGTCGTCGTCGGCCAGGCGGAGCACGTCGTGGTCGAACCGTTCGATGTGGCCGACCATGCCACCGGTGAGCGCCGCGAACCAGATGGACGGCCGCACCATCGCCACCTTCCGCTGCCACATCGCGGACACGGACGGCTTCTCCACCCGGGACACCTCCGCCAGCGCGCGGACGGTGAGGTCCGCGTCGCGGGCGTCGACTTCGCCGAATGTCCGCAGTGGACGGACGATCTCGAGCTGGATGCCGTTGGGGTCGTCGAAGAAGTAGAAGAACGCCAGGTAGTTCCCGCCGCCCAGCCCGAGGAAGAAGTGCACGAAGTCCGGGAAGTCCTCGCTGAGCCAGCCGACCCCGGTGACGGCGTGGGTGAGCGGCAGACCGAGCACCTCGCGGTAGAAGTCGGCGGTCTCGCCCGGCTTCCACGTGACGTGCGCGAGGTGGTCGACGCCGTACAGGCCCAGCCCCGGCCCGCGGTGATCATCTGCCGGCGTTCCCCGCTCCATGAAGGACCGGGCGACTCCAGTGTCGCCATCGGATCCGGTGAGTTCTGGACCGTCACCGCGTGCGCCACCCGGAACACCTGGGTCGGGGACGCGCCGCCATCAGTGGTTGCCTCCCGGCCACCAGCGCGGCCCGCGACACCGCGACGCTTGTAGACAGCGCAACAGCTCCGCCTGGCTAGGATCGTTCTCCTTCCACAGAAGACGATCAACCAGGGTGGGGCTGTTGCGGTACGAGTCACGACGGGCCTTGATCATGCTCAGATTCAGGAGCTGGTCGCCCACGAAGCCAACTACTCCGGCAAACGCCACACCGCGGGGTTGAACGTCCAAATCCTGTCCGACCTGGACGGCCAACTCCTCGCGGTCGCCGAACCCGTGCCGGACCGCGTTCGGCGCGTTCGGGTTCGACCAACTCCTCGCCCACACACCCACCCTCGGCGACCTCGGCTACCAAGGCGCCACCGTGATCCGGCCACGCCGCAAACGCCCCGGCCACACACTGACCATGACTCGGCCACCCAGATCTGGAACCGCAGCATCGCCACCCTGCGCGTCGCGGTCGAACGCGCCATCGCGCACTGGAAGAACTGGAAAATCCTCGCCACCGGCTACCGCGGACGACTCGCCGAACTCCCCAACCTCCCCCGCATCGTCACCGCCCTCGAGTACACCGCCTCGACTGGCAGCCCACTTCCGAATAACGCTCAATCATTCCTCCCGGATTCATGATCCACGATCATGAATCCGGGAGGAATGATTCATTCGGGTTCACGTACGGCATTCTTTCGGGCGGGTTCGTCATCGGCCGAATGCGCACCGGATAGGCCGATCAGTGTCGCGGGACCGTCGTGCGATCTGCCGAATGATGCAATTTCCGGCGGCGTTCTTGTGCCCTTCGCGAGCGGCGAGCTACGTTCCGTAGTCGGTCCCTCACTTGTCTTCGGGACCGACCTCCAGAAAGGAATCGGCAACGATGAGGTTGCGTTCACTGGCCGCTGCCCTGTTCACGGCCACCTCAGTCGCCCTCGCCTTGTTGGCCGTACCGGTGACCGCCGCCGGCGCGCCGACGGACGGGGGCGAGCTGCAACCCAATGTGGTCGGGGGCAGCCCGGCCCCCGCCTACTCGTTCATGGGCTCCCTGCAGAACCTCAGCGGTAGCCACTTCTGTGGCGCGTCCGTCGTGCACCCGAACTGGGCCGTCACCGCGCGGCACTGCGTCGCGGGTACCTCGCCGTCGAGCATGCAGTTGCGCGTGGGCAGCAACAACCGGACCTCCGGCGGCGTCGTCGTCGGCGTCACATCGGTGGCCACGCACCCGAGCTACGACCTGGCGATGATCGGGCTGACCACCGTTCCAACCGCCTACCAGCCGGTGCCGATCGCGGCGTCGTCCGGTCCGGTCGGCACCTTCACGCGGATCATGGGGTGGGGCCAGACCTGCCCGTCCCCCGGCGGTTGCGGCGCGCCGATCCAGTTGCAGCAGCTGAACACCACGATCGTCGCGGACAGTTCCTGCGCGGGGATCATCGCCGCCGTCGAGATCTGCACCAGCAACCCGGGCGGCACCGCGGGCGCCTGCTACGGCGATTCCGGTGGCCCGCAGGTGAAGACGGTCGGCGGAGCGTGGCAGCTGATCGGCGCCACCAGCCGTTCCGGCGGCGGTTCCACGTGTGCGGTGAACCCGTCGATCTACGTCGACGTGCCCGCGCTGCGTCCCTGGATCCAGGGCGTGACCGGTCTTCCCCTCTGATCCATCCCCCTTTTTCCCTCGCCGCACAACGGGTGCGTGGATGACGCGCGCCCGGACACAGGCGCACGCTCGGAAGGAACTGTCGTGAAACGCTCCAAACTCAGATCCGCCGGTATGAAGGCCGTCGTCGTGGCGGGCCTCGTCGGGTCGTTGCTCTCGACGACATCGTCGGCCGGTGCCGCGGCACCGGACTTCGGCCCCACCGCCGCCACCGACGTCTACATCCGTGACTACGTCGGCGACATCGGCGTGGAACCGCACTCGAACGCCGTGTGGACCAGCCCCGACATCAAGGTCTGCCCGACCCCGGTCGAATGTGCCACGAGCCAGAACCCCGAAGTCGGCTCGATGAACTACATCTTCGTCAAGCTGAACAACCCCGGCCCCTACGGTTCCGGCGCCGACATCGGCAACCTCGACGTCTACCGGTCCTCGCCCGGTGGCGGCACCGGCTGGAGCCCGAGCCTGGACTGGACCAGCATCGGTGGCGTCCTCGGTTTGTCGGTCGCCGCGTCCGGCGTCACCACCGCCGTGATCCCGTGGCCGGACGTCCCCGGCCCCGGCCACTTCTGCCTGCTGGCCCGCTGGGAGTCCGCGGACGACCCCATGTCGTACGCCGAGGGCCCCGACACCGTGCTCAACACCCAGCGGAACAACAACATCGCGTGGCGGAACGTGGACTCGGTCGACCTGTTCGCGGGCAACGTCGAGGAGCGCCCCTACGCGCTCGGCAACCCCGGCTCGCGGCAGATCGCCACCGACCTGGCGTTCACCGACGTCCGCGGCGGCTTCCTCACCGCGGGCGGCAGGCTGACCGTCGACCTCGGACCGGAGCTGTACGCGCGCTGGCGCGAAGGCGGCGGCCGCGCCACCGGCGTCAAGCAGGTCGGCGAGTACGCCTTCGAGATCAGCGACTTCCGCCAGGCCAGGTTCAGCGGTGTGATCCTGGCACCCCGCACCAGACCCGAACTGAAACTGAGGTTCAGCCTGGGCGCCGACTACCGCAAGGGCTCCCACGTGATCCGCGTGAACCAGTTCGCTCCGCTCGGGGAGAACACCCGCCTGGTCGACGTGGGCGGAGTGGAGTACCAGGTCACCATCCGGTAGTCCACTGAGGACCTGGCTGCGCTGTGTGAGCCGCGGCGCAGCCCGGTCCGTGGCTCACGGGCCCGAGTTGACGGCGATCACCACATCGCTCGGTGTGCCCTGGGTCCCTGTGCAGCCGCGACAAACCACGCCGTCGTCGTTGTCGGCCCTTGACAAGAAACCCGTCCTCGGTGGCACCACCATTGATGGTGACAACGCAATTCGACGTGCGTTCCGAATTGCGCGACGTCGTCATTCACGAGTGCCGAGGCTACGGAGACACGCCATGCTCAGCGAGAGCGAACGGGCCCAACTTCGCGAGATCGAGAAATCCCTGGGCGGTGATCCGGAGTTCGCTCGATCCTTCCGGGGAGCGATGTCGGCCCCCACTCGCCGATCGCGGACGTACGCGGAGCTCGCCGCGGGGGCCGTACTGCTGGCGGTCGTCCTGGTGATCGTCGGCGTCCACGGCGCGGCGGCGCTCGTCGTCGTGAGCGCGGTCGCGCTCGGGCTGGCGAGCTACATCGAGAGCCGAGCCCCGAGCACGGCGACCGAACCCGTGCGACCGCCAGACCAGCGCGGGTGAGCGACGGTGACGCCTGCTCCCGGTCACGAGAACCACGCCAACCGCGTGCGGCCTCTCAGGACAACCGGTGAGGAGCAGAGGAAGCGCGTCGACTGTTGACATTGGACAAACCTCGCATGCGCCCTTGTTCAGTTCGGACAAGCGGGTCGGCCGCCGCTACGTCACGCTGAACGTGTCCTCGCTCCGCGGATGAGGCCCTCGGGAGCGGGGACCGTGTGGCAGCCGGTGAACACCGGCGCGCAGTCGACGTCGATGTCGGCTGCCGCCCGTGCACGGCCGCCGTGCGCGCGGGCCCGCACGCACCCGGGCTCGCGGTCTCGTGCCGTCAGGGCGGTCACCATCGGCATCCTCCCGCCGCCCTGACGGCACTTCACCGTCGCCATGCGCCGACGAAGTTGTTGTGAACCGACAAGCAACGCACCCCTGACTGTCTGGTCCCGACAAGTCGCGATGGTGGTGCTCCGGCACTGTGAATGGTGACGGCGCGATTCCGCGCACACCCCGGGAATCACGCTGACGCAGCGATCACTCGAATCGCCGGAAGGTCCAGATCACGACAGCACGCCCACCTTCCAGGCAAGTGAGCTCACAGGAAGGAGGAACCGTGCCCACCGTGCACGATCGAGCGGCATTCCGCGAGATCAAGAAATCTCTGGTCCACGATCCCGAATTCGAGCGGTCACCCTGGGTCGGCACGGCTGTGCCATCACCGGCTCGCCGCCGTCGGATTCGGAACGGCATCGCTGTCGCGGCTCTGCTGGCCGGCATGTTCCTGGTCATCGTCGAGTCGTTCGGCACCGCCGTGCTGTTCCTCGGCGCCGCGATCGCCTTCGCCGTGGAAGACCGCGCACACAAGCCGGCCCCGGCGGGCACCGAACCGCCGGCCCGCGACAGGAACGGGACGGGGACCACAAGAAATGGAGGACGGAACCATGAAGACAGTCGTCTGCGGAATTGACGGTTCGCCGGGTGCACGGTCGGCGTTGCGTGTCGCGGCGGTGATGGCCGCGCGCATGTCGGCGCGGCTGGTTGCCGTGCACGTGCGTGACCGGGCAGCCGACGGAGACGAGATGGCCGCACGGCTCGCCGCGGCGATCGTCGCGGACGAGGCCCCGGGTACCGGCGTCGAAGTGCGCGGAGCAACCGGCGACGTCGCCGAGCGCCTGGCCGCCATCGCAGAGGCCGAGGAGGCGCTCATGATCGTGGTGGGTGCACGCCGTCGTGGCCGCTCCCGTGCGTTTCTGCGGGCGCGGTCCGCTGTCGGCCTGGTCGGCCTGACCGACATCCCGGTGCTCGTCGCGCCGCTGCCGGCCCATTCGACGGTCACCGGTCGCGGCGGCTCGGCCGCGGACGAGGACATCGTGGGTGCCGCCGCCGGCACGGTCGACGCGAAGGCCGCTTCCTCCGTTCCCGTGGCGGTCGCACCGGGCGTCAACGGAGGTGGCCACGGCTCGGCCGGCCGTGTGCGCCCGGTGCGGAGCACAGTCGAAGAGCAGCGCCGGCTTCGTCGCCGGTCCCGGTTGACGCTCCGGCCGGGATGGTCCAGGGGCCGTACCTGAGCAAGCGGCGCACAACCGGTGCCCGGTGGTTTCGCGGAAACGGAGGAGAGAAATGGGTACGGCATATGCGATCGCAGGGATCGCGATTCTCGCGTTCCTCGTGGTCGGATCGTGCGTGCACGTGATCACCCAGTACGAACGCGGTGTGGTTTTCCGGTTCGGGCGGGTGCGCCCCGAGGTGCGCGGTCCGGGCCTCGCGATCGTCGCACCCGTCGTGGACCGCCTGCGCAAGGTCAACATGCAGATCGTGACGATGCCGGTGCCCACCCAGGACGGCATCACCCGGGACAACGTCTCGGTGCAGGTGGACGCCGTGGTCTATTTCCGGGTGATCGATCCGGTACGCGCGATCGTGGACGTCGAGGACTACAAACTGGCTGTCGGCCAGGTGGCGCAAACGTCGCTGCGCTCGATCATCGGCAAGAGCAACCTGGACGATCTCCTGTCGAACCGGGAACAGCTCAACCAGGGGCTGGAATTGATGATCGACAGTCCCGCGCTGGGCTGGGGAGTTCAGATCGACCGGGTCGAGATCAAGGACGTCATGCTGCCGGAATCGATGAAACGGTCGATGTCGCGCCAGGCGGAGGCGGAGCGACAGCGCCGAGCGCGTGTCATCACGGCGGACGGCGAGCTGCAGGCGTCGGAAGCGCTCGCACAGGCCGCCGCCGTCATGGCCGAGTCACCCGCCGCTCTCCAACTGCGGCTGCTCGAAACCGTGGTCGCCGTCGCCGCGGAGAAGAACTCGACACTCATCCTCCCCTTCCCTGTCGAACTGCTCCGGTTCCTCGACCGGGCCGCACGCCCCGACGCCGCTCGCCAGCCGGAGGTCCCGGCGGCTGCCGGAACGTCGACCCGACCCGGTGCCGAGACCAGTCCGGTCCGCGCCGGGTGACCCCGTAGACCGCGGCAACCCCATCGAGACCCCAAGGGAGCTGACATGACCAACACCGTCGCGGTGCGACCGCCAGAAGACAGCCCACCGCTCGAAACCGACAATCGCGAACGCGCCGATGCTCCGGACGAATGGGGCAGACAGTCGTTTCCGGCCAGCGATCCCCCGCAGAACTGGTGAGCCGTCCTCATGACGGGAACACCGGTCGTAGATCAGGAGAAACAACAATGACGTCCACCACGCTCGAGAGCCGGGGCAGCCCGGCGCCGACCCCACCCGAACACACCGTCCAAGCTCCGCTGCCGCCCCACCGGATCCACCTCACGCGGGACGTGGCCGCCGAGCTGGGCCGGTACGTATCGGCCATCACGGCCAAGACGGCGGCAACGTGGGAAGCCGAGGGGAACGCCGGGGTTCCGCACGAACTCGTCATCGACCTGTCCGACGCCGCCCAGGTGCCGCTGTCGCAACTGGTCCTCCTCGTGGACTTGCTACGCGGCGTCGTCGGCCACGGCACGACCATCACACTGTCAGGTGTACGGCCCATGATTCTCGGTTCGCTCGTCGCCTACGGCGTTCCCGAGGGTGTGGTCGTGATCGACAACCGGGGCCGCAGGTGGGCCACCGGTGATCGCCGTCGAACCGACGGCTGACGAACGCGCTCCGTCCCGCGACGTCGTCACAGACCGCCCGTGAGCGGCCGGCCGGTCGCGGCCTCTGCGAGCTCCGTCCGGATCACGTACGTTGAGGATCGTCCGCTGCCTGCCCGAGGAGTAGCCCATGGCAGTCGCTCGCGTTGGCGCGGCAGCTCCTGGGGAGGACGCACGCCGCTCCACGCCCGCGACGGACTGGCCAGGGTGGGCCGCGTGTGCGGCCGTGCTCGTGGGGTTCGTGCTGTGCCTGCTCGGCTGGCTGGCAGGCGGTGGCGGGTTCTCGTTGCCGTGGGCGCCCACTTTGGACCTGCGACTGAGTTTCGCGCTCGACGGTCTCGGTGCGCTGTACGGGTTGCTGGCCACCGGCGTGGGCGCCCTGGTCTTCGCCTACGGCACCCGCTACCTGAGCCTGCACCTGGAGCACCAGCGCCGGCAGGCGGTGGAACGGTGGCGGTTCTGGCCCTGGATGGCACTGTTCGCGGTGGCGATGGTGGGGTTGGCCACCGCGCAGGACCTCGTTCTGGTGTTCGTGTTCTTCGACCTGACAGCGGTGTGCTCGTACTTCCTCATCGGTTTCGACCGGGCCGAGCGTGAAGCACGGACCGCCGCGTTGATGGCATTGTTGATCACGGTGGTCGCCGCGGTGGCGTTGCTGGTCGCCGCGGTGCTGCTGTACACGGCGCACGGGACGTTCTCGATCCCCGATCTGCTGGCGCGGACCGGCCCGTCGGCGAGCACCACGGTGGCGGCGGCGTTGGTGGCGGTGGCCGCCTTGGCCAAGAGCGCGCAGGTCCCCCTGCACTTCTGGCTGCCACGGGCGATGGCGGCACCGACCCCGGTATCGGCCTACCTGCATTCGGCGGCAATGGTCGCGGCCGGTGTGCTGCTGCTCGGCCGGGTGCACCCGTTGCTGACACGCAGTGCGATCGTGCTGGACGGACTGCTGGTCGTCGGGGCGCTGTCGATCGTGGTGGGCGGGGTACTCGCGCTGCGGCGGGACGTGCTCAAGCAGGTACTCGCCTACTCCACGATCTCGCAGTACGGCTACATGGTGATGCTGTACGGGATGGGCGGAGCCGCGGCGAACGGTGCGGCGGCCTTCTACGTGCTGGCGCACGGCGTGGCCAAGAGCGCACTGTTCATGACCGCGGGCGCGGTGACGATGGCCACCGGCGAGGACCGCTTGTCCCGGTTGGGTGGGCTGGGGCGCCGCATGCCGGTGCTCGCGGCGGCGGCCGCGGTGGCGGCGGCGGCACTGGCCGCGCTGCCGTTGACGATCGGGTTCTTCAAGGACGAACTGCTGTTCACCGCGGCGCTGGCGCACGGCCCGCTGACGGCGGCGCTGGCCGTCGTGGCGGCGGTCCTCACCTTCGCCTACATCGGACGCTTCTGGCTGGGGCTGTTCCTCGGGCCCGCGCGCGGGCACGTGCGTGCGACATCCGCTCTGCTCGTCGCTCCGGTCGTGGTCCTGTCCGCGGTCGCGCTGTTCGGAGGTGTGGTCGTGGAGCCGTTCGCGCGATTGGCGTCGGACGCGGCCGGCGTGTCGGCGGGTGTCCCGGTCACGCTCGCTCCCGCCTACCACCTCGACGCCCGGCCGGAGAACCTGATGGCGGTCGCCGCGTGGGTGCTGGGCGGGGTGCTGCTGGCGCTGCCCCGGCTGGCCGACCGGTTGTCGCGGACCGTGGCGGTGGCGGGCGAGCGGTGGGGACCACGGCGAGCCTACGAGGCGGCACTGCGTGGGCTGGACCGGGTTTCGGCCGCGGTGCACGACCGGGAGGTGCGGGACCTGCGTACCAGCATCGCCGCGGTGCTGGTCCCGGCCGGCGTGGTGATCGGCCTCGCGTTCGCCGCCACCCCCACGGCCGGCGCGTATGTCGTGGGCGCGGTGACAGGGGCCGACTGGGTGATACTGCCGCTGTTGGCGCTGGTCATCGTGGCGACGGCGGTGATCGCCAGGGCTCGTGCCCGGCTCGTGGTGGCGCTGGCCCTGTCGGTGGTCGGCTTCGCCCTGGCCGCGCAGTACGCGCTGGTCGGCGCCCCTGACGTCGCACTGGTCGCGGTCATGGTCGAGACCATGCTCACCCTGGTCTTCGTCGCGTCGCTGGCCCGGATGCCACGCGAGGACCCGGACCGGGACGTGGCGGCCCCCAGCCGCCTGCGGCGGCGCAGGCGTGACGTACTCGCCGGTGTCGTCGCCGGACTCGCCGTGTTCGTGTCGGTGTGGGGTTTCCTGTCCCAGCCCGCGGCGGACAGCGTGTCCGCCGAGCACATCCGGCTCACCCCGGCTGCGCACGGCGGCGACGTCGTCACCGTGATCGTCGCCGACTTCCGGGGTCTGGACACCCTGGTCGAGATCACCGTGCTGTTGGCCGCGGTGATCGGGGTGGCCACCCTGATCCGGCGGGGGAAGCTGTGGTGAGCCGCCATGGAGGTGGCACCCCGGACTCGGTGGTCCGGGTCGTCGCCCGGCAGTTGCCCGGTCCGAGCCTGATGGTCGCGGCCAGCTTGATCGTCAAGGGGTACGCCGAGGTGGGCGACGGGTTCGCCGCCGGCGTGATCGTCGCCCTGGCGATCGCGCTGACCTACATCGCGCTCGGCGGAGAGGGGGCGGAGGCGGCGCTGCCGATGCTGCGCCAGGCCCCGAAACTGGCGGTCGGCGGCCTGCTCCTCGCGCTCGCGAGCGGGTTCTTCCCACTCGCCCTCGGCCAGCCGCCGGTGACCCATCGCCCCGGGCCGGGTGAGCACGTCACCAAGATCGGTGCGCTGGAGCTGTTCACGCCGCTGCTGTTCGACCTCGGGGTGTTCCTGCTGGTCGTCGGCGTGCTGACGATGCTGCTGCACCACCTCGCCCGGCCACGAGGGGAGGTCAGGCGGTGATCCTCGCGTTCGCCCTCGCCGCGGCCGTCCTGTTCGGCGCCGGGGCCTACCTGCTGCTCAAACGGGACCTGATCCGGATGGTCGCGGGCATCATGCTGATCTCGCAGTGCGCCGTCGTCACGATCATCGCCTCGAGTCTGAACCGCGGGCAGGCGGCGATCGCGGTGACGTCCGGCGACACGGTCAGCGACCCGTTGCCGCAGGCGTTGGCGTTGACCGCGCTGGTCATCGGACTGGCCACGGTCGCGCTGCTGCTCGCCCTGGTGCACCGGGCCATCGTCGTCTTCCGCACCGCCGAGCAGGACGAGCTGGCCGAGACCGAGACCGAGCACCAGGCCGGGCTGGAACCGGAGCGGCAGGCCGACCGCGAGGAGGTCGAGAGCGACCCGGACGACGAGGAGGACAGCGAGCGGGAACCCGGGTCGCCGGCCGAAGAGAACAGGCAGGTCCGCTGATGCTGGTCTCGACGGCCTTGCTCGTGCCCTGGGTGTCGGGTGCCCTGCTCGTCGCGCTGGACGGACGCCGGCGGGTGGTCGCGTGGCTGGCCGTCGCGTCGCTCGCGGTGAGCTGTGCCGTGGTGGGCGTGCTCGCCGCCGACGTGTTCACCGGGGGCAGCAGAGAAGTCGCCACCGGCGGCTGGCCCGCGGGCGTGGGCATCGTGCTGCGGGCCGACCCCCTGGCCGTGACCTTCGCGGCGCTCTCGATCCTCGTGCTGCTGGCCGCGACCGCCCACGAGGCGATCGGCGGGGTGCGGTCACGGACCTTCCCCGGCCTGGTCGTGCTGCTCGCAGCCGGGCTGATCGGCCTGTTCGTCACCGCCGACGTGTTCTCGTTCTACGTCTTCTTCGAACTGGCCATGACCGCCTCGTACGCGCTGGCCGCCTACGGGGGCGAGCAACGCCAGCTGCGGGCCGCGCTGGTGTTCACCGCGGTCAACCTGCTGGGCTCGTTCATCTTCGTGCTGTCGGTGGCCGGCGTCTACCACGTGACCGGCACCCTCGCGATGGAGCAGGTGGCCGAGCGCATGCTCGACGTCAACCCCAACGCGGCGATCCTGATCGCGGCCGGGTTCTTCATCGCGTTCAGCGTCAAGCTCGGCCTGTTCCCCTTCCACTTCTGGCTGCCCACCGTCTACGCCGGTGCTCGCCCGGCGGTCGCGGCGATCCTCAGCGGCGCGGTGGCGAACATCGGCGCCTACGGTCTGCTCCGCTTCGGCGCCGGCCTGTTCCCCGAGCAGTTGCGGCTCGCCTGGGTGGCGTTCGCCGTCCTGGGCGCCGCGTCGATCATCTACGGCGGGATTCTCGCCATCGCCCGCGGTGACACCGCCGAGATGCTGGCCTACTCCGCGATCGGACAGGTCGGGTACGTGCTGGTGGCACTCGGCGTGGGCGGACAGGTCGGCCTGACGGCCGCGGTGCTCTACAGCGTGATCAACTCCCTGAACAAGGCGCTGCTGTTCCTCGCGTCCGGGTTACGTGGCGCGCTGGTCGCGGCCGCGTTCGCGGTCGGCGCGCTCAGCGTGGCGGGAGTGCCGCCCGCGGCGGGATTCGTCGGCAAGCTCGAGCTGTTCCGCACCGGCGTCGTGGCCGGCAGCGCGGCCCTCGTGGTGCTGCTCGTGGCCGGCAGCGCGCTTTCCCTCGTCTACATGTTCCAGGTCTACCAACGCCGCTTCTGGCGCACCGAACCGCCGTCGGCCGACGTCGTGAGTTCCCTGCCGCAGCGGCTGCTCACGGCCGTGCTGGCGGTGCTGGTCCTCGTCACCGGACTGTGGCCGGAGCCGCTGCTCGCGCTCAGCAGCCACGCGGCCGACATCCTGCTGGCCGGGGCACCCGGATGAGAATGGAGGCTGGAATGATCGCACTGCTGCTCCGCGTCCTCGTGCTCACCGCGATCTACCTGCTGGCGTTGACGAGCCTGCATCCGGGGGACATCCTCACCGGGCTCGTGCTGGCGACCCTGATCGTCGCCGTGCGGAGGACGGTCAGCTCCACCCGGCCGGCACCGCACGCCCCGCTGCGCCGCCGGCTCGCGGGTGTCCCGGCACTGGTCGGCGGGACTCTGGTGGACCTGGCGAAAGGCACCTGGGACACCGCTGCCGGCCTGGCAGGTCGAGGCCTGGCCAACGGCGGGCTCGTCGAGGTCCCCATACCCCGCGGCGATCCCGCCTCGGCCGCGGCCTGGGGAGTCCGGGTCGGCTTCGTGCCCGACACCGTCGTCGTCGACATCGACGAGAAAGAGGGCTGGATGCTGCTGCACGTGCTCGACGCCCGCGACCCCGAGGCCGTGATCGCCGCGCAGCTCGACTCCTACGAGCGGCGCCAGCGCCGGGTCTTCCCCTGACCGCCATGCCCGCGTTCATCGTCGTCCCCGCCCTGGTCTGGGTGACTCTCCTGCTGGTCGCCGGTGGGCTGGTGCTGGTCCGCGCGCGTGACGTGTTCCAGCGCATCGTCGCGCTCGACCTCCTCGCGGTCATCGTCATCGCGCTGCTCGCCCTGCTGTCCTACCTGCGGGGACAGCCGTACTACTTCGACGCCGCGGTCGCGCTCGCCCTGCTCTCCTTCGTGGCCACCGTCGCCGCGGCCCGCTACCTCGACCAGGGAGGCCCGTTCGGATGATCTCGATCCTGCTCGACGTCGTCGGTGGCGTACTGCTCGTGGTCGGCCTGGTGCTGCTCACCATCAGCGTCATCGGCGTCCTGCGCGTCCCCGGCACCTACGGCCAACTGCACGCCCAAGGCCTGGCCACCGGACCCGGGGTGATCGCGATCCTGGCGTCCTCGATCGCGACCGAGCACCCCGCGATCATCACCTTCGCCGCACTGGCGATCGTGTTCATCGCGCTCACCTCACCGGTCTCCAGCCACGCGATCGCCCGCGCCGCCCACCGCCGCGGCCGGCACCCGGGCGGCACCGACAGCAGCTCCGACGTCATCAGGGAGCCATGACATGGGGCGAAGCCTGTGGTCAGTTCCCGGGCGGCGGCCGGTCGTCGTCGGCTACAACGGCCGACCGCACGCGCGGGAGGCGTTGGCGTGGGCGGCCGCCGAGGCCGGCCGGCGGGACGTGCCGCTGCTGGTGGTGTACGCCGCGAACTTCCCCGGGATGACCCTCGGGCCCGGACCGGGTCTCCTCGATCCGTCGCCCGGCGCACTGGACGCGGTCAAGGAGGTGACCGCCCAGGGCGTCACCGAGGCCCTGACCCGCCAGCCCGGGCTCCGCGTGGCCGGCGTGACCGAGGTGACCAGCCCGGCGCACGCGCTCCTCGAGGCCGCTGCCGGGGCTGGGCTGCTGGTGATCGGTACCCGCGGTTTCGGCCGCGTCCTGGGCGCCCTGCTCGGGTCGGTTGCCTTCACGGTCGCCGCGCGCGCTCCCTGTCCCGTGATCGTGGTCAAGACCGGTCCGCGGTCAGGCGGCCCCGTCCGCGACGTCGTGGTCGGCACCGACGGCTCCCCGGACGCCGCGGGCGCCGTGCGGTTCGCCGCCGATCACGCCGCCGGCACCGCGAGTCCACTGAGGATCATCACCGCCACCGGCGAGCAGGCACCCGCACAGGTCAGCGCGGACCGGCTGCACGGCTTCGCACAACAGATCGCGGACGCCGCCCGCCGGCTGGTTCACCGGACGCACCCGCGGTTGAGCATCACCACCGCGGTCGAGCAGGGGCCGCCGGAACGGGCTCTCGTCGACGCGTCGGCGGCGGCCGAACTGGTCGTGGTCGGCACCCGCGGCCGCGGCGCCTTTCAGGGGATGCTGCTCGGCTCGGTCAGCCACGCGGTGATCCACGGCGCCCACTGTCCCGTCGCGATCGTCGGAGCGGACCAGCCCGCCGAGGACGCGCGCGTGGAACCGGCGGTGCTCGACGTGGTCGACATCTGGGGACACGGATCCTTCCCGGCCAGCGACCCACCCGCCAACTGGTAGCGGTGCGCCGCGCACGCACACCGGCGTCCGGTTTCGGCTCCGGCGCGTGCTCGCGGACGACGCGGCGCGGAGCTCGCCGCCCCTGGTTGCGCCGTGCTGGTGACGAGCCGCAACGACCTCGCGACGGTAACGGCCGTCCTCACGCGAGCCGGAACCGTCGCGTGGAAACACCCGGCAGGTCCATCACAAATTTCCGCGGACAACGCATTCACGGGGGAATCGCCGCGGAGTTCCAAAACATTTACGGCGCGGTGTGCAGGATCTGTAACGGACGCCTCGTTCTCCGCGACCTAGTGGGACGCAGCATCGAACTCTCATGGAGAGAGATGATGATTATGCGTACATTACGCCTGGTAGCTGCGCTCACAACGTCCTGTTGTCTCGTCACCACCTTCCTCGGCGCGGGTCCCGCGTCGGCCCAGGTCGCGGACACCCGCGTGACCGTGGGCAGCCCGCCGACCGGGTTCTCGCAGAACAAGCAGAACGAACCCCAGGTCGCGGTCAACTGGGTGAATCCCAGCCTCGTCATCGCAGGCGCCAACGACAACATCGATCTCGAACTGTGCAATGCGGGCGCACCGAACACCTGCCCGTTCACCCCGGGTGTCGGCGTCTCCGGCGTGAGCCTGTCGACCAACGGCGGGCTGAGCTACACACAGCCGACCTACACCGGTCTCACCGCCCGGCACTGCGTGGGCCCGGCCGAATGCGTGCCGCGGATCGGACCGATCGGCACGCTCCCCCGCTACGTCGAGGCGGGACTGGCCTCCAACGGCGACCCGGCCGTGGTCTGGGGTCCCGCACCGGACGGCACGGGCGGGTTCACGTGGGCCCGGCAGCGCGCGTACTACGCCAACCTGGTGAGCCACGTGCCCGGCACCGACACCTTCCCCGGTCCCGTCGCGATCGGCGTGTCCCGGCTGGACTCCGACCGGTTCGCGGCCGCGCTCGCCGGTGACAACAACGCCTGGCAGGCGCCGGTGCTCATCAGCAGGCAGAGCGAGACCACGTTCTCCGACAAGGAGGAGATCTGGGCCGACAACGTCGAGTCGAGCCCGTTCTTCGGCAACGTCTACGTGTGCAACGTGGCGTTCCGCTCGAACGGTGCGGGCGCGCCGGAACCGGTCATGGTCGCGACCTCCACCGACGGCGGCGACACGTGGCGCCAGCGGCAGATCAGCGCGGCCACGAACAACGCCCAGACCGGCGGGCGCCAGGGGTGCACGGTCCGCACCGACAGCGCCGGCGTGGTCTACGTGTTCTGGTCGGGCACCGAACTGCCGAGCCGCGAGTCGGTGGTGTTCCTGGCTCGGTCGTTCAACGGTGGCGCCCGCTTCGAACGTGCCCGGGTGGTGGCGCGGACCGTCGACGTCGGCCTGCTCGACCCGGTGCAGGGCCGGCTGACCTTCGACGGCGTCGCAGGCGCCCGGACCTCGACGTTCCCGAGCGCCGACATCGCCAACGGCGCGCCGTTCGGGACCGCGCGGGGCGGCCCGCGGCCGCCGGACACGGTCGTGCTGACCTACCCGCGGGGTCCGACCCCGTCGGATACCGCGCCCGGCCCGAACGAGCGGGCTCCGGTGCGCGTCTCGACCGACCGCGGCGCGAGTTTCACGACGCTGGTCGCCAACGCGGCCGCGCTGGGCGACCGGCCGGACTTCCCGGCGATCGCGATCGCACCCGACGGCACCGACGCCTACGTGGTGTACGACGCCTTCCTCCAGCCGTGGCAGTCGACCACCGCCACCGCGCGGCTGATGCGAGGAGTCGTGCGGCACGTCGAGATGGCCACCCGGACGGTGACCGACCTGCACCGGGCAGCCGTCGGGGACGCCCGAGGATCCTCGTCGAACGGGCTGACCAGCGAGTTCCTCGGCGACTACAACTACGTGGTCGCGACCGAGGCCGTGGCTGTCGCGGTGTGGAACGACGTGCGCAACGCAGCCGTCTGCCCGGCGATCAACGCCTACCGCCAGGCCGTGGCCACCGGCCAGCCGGCGGTCGCCCCGGCACCCGGCACCGACTGCCCGCCGACCTTCGGCAACTCGGACATCTTCGGAGCCACCATCCCCGATCCGAGCTGAGGGCACTGCTGTGGCCGGTCTCTTCCCGGAGGCCGGCCACATCCTCCCCCGCCCTGCAACGAGCCCGGCCCTGCCAGGTCCGTGGACGACCGCCAGCGCGAGGGGCAGGGGAAGGGAGGATTCGGTCGCCGAGCATGTGGCGGATCGAGATGCCGACCAGATGACCGGGTCGCGAAGGCAGTCCGGGCGGAACCGGCCGGTGCTGTGTGCCGCGGGGTGGCGGCACACGCGCGCGGACGTTCAGTCGGAGACGTGGGTTTCGGCGTTGCGTTGCCGGGCTTCGTGGAGCTGGTCTTCGAGAGAGACGATGCGGCAGGCCGCGTCGATCGGGGTGCCCTGGTCGACCAGTGCGCGCACGCGCGCCGCCACACGCAGCTGGTGACGGGAATAGCGGCGGTGACCGCCTGCGGAACGCTGCGGCTGGATCAGCCCGTGCTCGTCGAGGCTGCGCAGGAATCCCTGGGTGGTGCCCAGCATGTCCGCGGCCCGGCCCATGGTGTAACCGGGGTAGTGCTCATCATCGAGCTTGTCGCCCGCGGTCAGCGCGGGCGCGTCGGCTTGGTCAGGGGTCATTCCACCTCCACATCACAAGGGCCCTGGGTGCCGTGCACGGCACCCAGGGCCCAGGGTTTGGGATTCATCATTGCCAACCGACCGTGAGGTCGGCGTCCTGTACCCGCGTCGTCCGGTCGAGAACCGCGACACGCGGGGATCGCTCATCTGTAACCGAGAACCACCTGCCAATCCGATGGACCTGCGGTACCCACCCGGCGAACGACAGCCACGGCGGGCGATCCAATGATGCGCCCTCTCCCTTCCTTCTTGTGTTTCCTCACGGGGTACTGCCACGAACGCCACCTGCCGGAACCCCTTGCCTTGATCGGCCCCGGCACGCGTGACGTCGCTGATCTGGTGTGCCGGGGCCACGTCACATCCCGGCTCCGGCACACCAGACCGCCTTCATCACTGTCAACTACGCGGGTAGTTCCATCATCTCCCGCGCCTGCTTGACGTTGCCTCTCTCGCTACGCCCAGAACATTACACGCCTAGGACGTCGAATGTCTACTCTGGCCGCGATAGATTTTCTGCCCGCCCCGCTGCGTCCTGTTGTCTCGTGCCTACAAGCAGCGACCCCCGGGTTGTCCGGCCCTCACAAGACCCTGTGCCCGTTTCCGGGAATGGTGGATGTCGTCAGGTGCAGTCAGCGGGAGGTGGCCGTGGTGGGCGCAGGCGAGGATGCGGGCGCGGCGCGCGCTGTTCGACATCGACGTGGTCCGCGGACCGCGGTCATCGTGGGCGGCGGCGTCGTCGGCTTGTCGACGGCATGGTTCCTGCAAGAACAGGGCGTCGAGGTGACCGTGGTAGCCGGCCCGAACGACGTGGTCCACAGCAACGCGGAGTTGGTCGCTCCGTTCCTGGTCCCCTTGCACGAACCGGCGGCTCTCCGGCGCGGACTCAGCTCGCTCCTGCGTCCCTCCGGTGCGCGAGGTGGGGCAGGGGACGGCGATCCCGCGCGGTGGGGGTTCCCGGCCCGAGTCGCCGCGAACCGTCGCTGGTCCTCGTGGACGCGCGCAGTGCTGGCACTTCGACCGCTCACCGAGCAGAGCATCGACGCGTTCGACGTGCTGACCGCCAACGGTGTGGCAGCGGTGACGACCGAGACCTCGATCGTCACCGCGTTCCGCACCCTGCGGCACGCGGACGGACTGCTGGGTGTGCTGGACCGGCTGGACGAGCTGGGTGCTCCCGTCACCCACACCGGTCTGTTCGGCGAAACCCTGCGCGACCACATGCCGATCGCGTCACCCGCGCTCTCGGTCGGCGTGTGCGTGGAAGGGCAACGGCACGTCGACGCGGCCGGGTTCGTGCAAGCGCTCCGTCGCTCGGTCGTCGACCGTGGCGGAGTGGTCCAGGTCGACGAGGTCCTCGACATCCACGAACACCAACGGGGCGCCGGCGTCGTCACCCTCCACGGCGGCGACCACCGTGCCGACGCCGTGGTGGTCACCTCCGGCGAGCAGCAGCTGCCGTACCGGCTGCCGAACCCGCTGCCCAGCCACGGGTTCGCGTTCACCGTTCCGGTAGCGCGACGTGTACCCGCTCCGCTCTACCTCCCCGAAGTGGGCGTGATGTGCACGCCCACCCCGGCGGGCCTGCGCGTCGCCACGACAGCGGGGTCTCCCGGTTACGCGCGGTCGGACCTCGATACCCGCGCCAGGTCCACCGTCGCCGCGCTTCGCCCGCTGCTGGACGGTGTTTACTGGCGCGAAAGCAGCGAAGTCACGCCCGAGACGAGCTTCGCGTTCTCCGACGGCCGGCCACTGATCGGCGCGACCGCCGTCCCAGGCGTGTACGCCGCCCGCGGCCTCGGTCCGTGGGAGTTCGCCCACGGACCGGCAGCCGGGCGCCTGCTGGCGGAGCAGATCGTCACCCGTGACCGACCAGCCGCCCTGCGGGCCTTCGGCGTGCAACGCGCGGCCTGAGCGCCTGCCGCGCCCTGAGGATCGCCGTTATATCGTGCTACGATATAACGGCGAACGACGGCCACATTTCGAATCGACGAGGTGCGCTGTGCTCAGTGACCACGAACGGAAAACCCTGCGGGAGATCCAGCGTCAACTGGTCGTCGACGACCCGGATTTCGAACGCACCTTCCGCACCCTCGCGGCACCGGCCCCCGGCCCCACCCTGCGCTGGTGGACGTACACAGCGGTCATCGTCATCGCGGCGGTTCTCGCGACCGTGTCGCTGCTCGCCGGTTCGGTCGGCGGCACGCTGGCCTTCAGCGTGATCGCGGGCGCGGTGTGGTGTGCCCGCCACCTCGAGAAAGCCGCCACACGGCGCGAACTCGACGACTGACCGGCCGATTCGTCGCGCTTGTCATGCGTCGTCCCAGGCCGGCAGTGCCAGCGTCGATCCCATGCGCCGCAACTCGTCCCGGTGCAGCGCGCTCAAGCGCGCGAGGATCTCCTGCCCGTGGCCGGTGAGCTCGACGCGCACCGCTCGCGCGTCGGCCGGATGCGGCACCCGTCGAACGAGGTCCTGTTTCTGCGCGCGGTTGACGAGTTCGACGACGCTGTGGTGCCGCAACTGGAGGCGCTCGGCGAGTTCCGCCACGACCGCCCATTCGCGTCCGGGGAAACCCTTGAGCGCGAGCAGGAGCTGGTACTGCTGCGGCGTGAGACCGTGACGGCGCACGGTTTCCTCGCTGAAACGCAGGTACCGCCGGATACCGAAGCGGAAACGGGCCAGCGCCTCGAAGTCCTGTTTGGTCAACGGCTCCGGTTCAGCGTCCTCGTTCGTGCTCATGGCTACATCGCACCATGCCTGCCCACCTCACCCAAATCCGCCACTCCCACGACATCGCTCGAGCAAGCGCCCACGACGGCAACCACCCCGGCGGGGCCGGACCAGGATCGTCCGGCCCCGCACGGATCACAACATGACACCTGCCCGGCCGAGGTAGTTGTCCCAGTACGCGGCCAGAACGGTCGCGGAGGTGCGGTACACGACCGGCTCCGACGCCGGGTCCAGCACCAGGTACCGGCCGCCCTCGTACCCGGCGACGGTCAGGAAGTGCGGCACGTCGTTGCCCGACCACGGCAGGTCCTTCATGTTCCCGGCCATCACGACCGGCCCGCCTGCGCGCACGTGCGCAAGCAGGCGGTCGAAGTCGCCGAACACCACCGTGGCCGGCACGCCGTTCGCGGCGACTGCGCGGCGGACGTCGGACTCGTCGGTACCGAACTGGTTCGGGTCGTTCCACGACGGGTCATAACCCATGTCCGCCCGAGCGCGGTTGATCGCCTGGACCGGACTGGACGCGTTCCACGACCGGGGCGTCACACCAGCCGCGAGCAACGCGGTGACGACACTGGTCGGCCCGCAGTCCTCCCCCTGGTTCGGCTGGCCCTGAAACTGCGACACCGGCACGTAGTCACCGGAGGTCTGCCCGCAGTCCGGCACCCCCGGGATGCGGTAGTCGTAGCCGGTGGCCATGTACGCGTCCGCCAGGTACCCGCCCAGCGCGGGCACGTAGTCCCACAGGTCACTGGTGAATCCACGGGTGTTGGTCACCGACTGCCCCTGCGCCTGACAGGAGACGTCCACCACCCGTCCGTCCCACACGAGCCCGAGGCTCCCGCCGGCGGACGTCGGCGCGGTGCGGATGTTCAACCCGTCCCCGTCGGTGTTCCCCACGGTCGCCGTGGCGGCCGACGCCACTCCGGCCGTACCGACCACCGTGCCCGCCACCATCGCCGACACCAGGAACAACTTGGCCAGTAATGATCGACGTCCCATGACGTTCTCCCGTCGCCCCACGGACATGACTCCGATCCGACGAGCGCCACGCGACCACCGGTTTCGCGCTGTGTGGAAGCAAACGATGTCTTTCCGTGTGCCAAGAGCCTTGACAGGACGCGGCCGCTCGAGCTGCCCGGCATCGCCACACCGGAACAGACTATATCGTGTTACGATATAGTTCTCGTGGAGACACCGGAGGTGTGTCGTGCTCAGTGACGTCGAACGCCAAGCGCTGCACGAGATGCAGCGACGCCTGTCCATCGAGGATCCCGACTTCGTGCGGTCCTTCGACTTCCCGAAACCACTCAAGCGGCGGGCCCGCCGGCGACGAGCGCGCTGGATCATGGCGGAGGTGCTGGCGGCGTTCACGATCATGGATCCCCAACCGCTGACCGACAGCCAGATCGCGGCCCTGCACGCCCTGCCCGCGCCGAGGAGGAGGACGCTGTGACCACCTTGTACGCGTTGCTCGCCCTGGCAGGTGCCGGTGTGGCAGGGCTCGCGGCGAGCATCCGCGTGATCACACAGTACGAACGCGGTGTCATCTTCCGGTTCGGGCGTGTGCGTCACACCGTCCGAGGGCCGGGGCTGACCGTGCTCGTGCCCGTCGTCGACCGGCTCCGCAAGGTCAACATGCAGGTCATCACCATGCCCGTACCGGCACAGGACGGCATCACCCGCGACAACGTGACCGTACGGGTGGACGCCGTGGTCTTCTACAAGGTCTCCGATCCGGTACGGGCCGTCGTGGACGTGGAGAACTACAACGCCGCGATCGGACAGGTGGCGCAAGCGTCATTGCGCTCGATCATCGGCAAGAGCGAACTGGACGATCTGCTGTCCAACCGGGAGAAGCTCAACCAGGGCCTGGAACTGATGATCGACAACCCGGCACTCGACTGGGGCGTGCACATCGACCGGGTCGAGATCAAGGACGTCGTCCTGCCCGAGTCGATGAAGAGGTCGATGTCGCGACAGGCGGAGGCCGAGCGCGAACGGCGGGCTCGCGTCATCACCGCGGATGGCGAACTGCAGGCGTCGAGCATGCTGGCCGAGGCCGCGGGGACCATGGCCGAGCAACCGGCGGCGCTGCAGTTGCGTTTGCTGCAGACAGTTGTCGAGGTGGCCGCCGAACGGAACTCGACGCTCGTGTTGCCGTTCCCCGTCGAACTGCTCCGGTTCCTCGAGCACGCGACTCCCCCTGTCCCCCAGCAGGCTCCGTCAGGCAGCGACCTCCCAGCCCCGGCGGACCGGTCGTCCACTCTGGACACCCCGGATGGCACCCTGCCGGGTAGCCGAACACCAGCCCTGGTGAACCAGCACGTCACCGCACGAAGCGGGGCGTAGAGCCATGTCCGGGCGCGCGTTCATCGTGGTGGGCTGGGACGGCTCACCGAACAGCGTCGCGGCACTGGATTGCGCGCTGGTCGAAGCCGGTGTGCGCGATGCGCGGCTGGTCCTCTGCCACGTGCGCGAGCGATCCAGCCGTGGCGGCGACCATGCCCGGGCCGGCGCCGCGCGGCAGTTGCTCGCTCGCGGTGCCGAACGGGCCCACCGTCGCGTGCCGGGTATCGACGTGACGCGCAGGTTGCTGACCGGCAGTCCGGCTCGGCAGCTGCTCCGCGTCGCCGACGGCGCACGACTGCTCGTCGTGGGCGCTCGCGGTACGAGCACCTCTCATGAACTGCGCCTGGGACCGGTCAGCGATCACATCACGCGGCACCGCCACCGTGCGGTCCTCGTCGTCCCCGACGCCGGCAGCCGCGCGGGCGTCGCTCGCCATCGGACGGTCGTGGTCGGGGTCGACGGATCCGGCGACTCCGCCGCGGCGCTCCGGTTCGCGTTCGAGGAAGCCGTCCGCCGCCGCACCGCCGTGCGGGTGATCCACGTGGTCGACCCGTCGACGTCGCCGGCCGGCCATGTCCCGCACCGGCAACCGCGTCGTCGCCGGATCACCGCGGCCGACACGATGCGCGAGCTGCTCGTCGAGTACGCCGCCCGATGGCCTTCCGTACGGGTCTGCGCCGAGGTGCGGTCCGGTGTGCCAGGAGTGGCGCTCGCCGCGGCGGCGGATGGCGCGGAACTGCTGGTGCTCGGCACGCACAAGCACCACGACACGGATCCGTTGACCCGCGGGGTCACCAGGTGCGCTGTCCTGCACAACGCGACCTGCCCGGTCGCCATCATCTGACCGCGCGGAACGCCGTTGCGCGGCCTCGCCTCGGACGATGAACGCAGGGCGCTCGTCAGCTCAGGTCGTAGACGAGTACCGCACCGGATGCGCGGCGAGCTCCGGCCGCGACCGGGTGTTCGGTGAGCCGGCCGTCATGGTTCAGGTGGTGTACCGGGGTCGTGCGGACGAGGGTGACGAAATCGGCGATCAGCCTGCGGTGGCAGCGCCACCACACGCTCTCGCTGCACATCACCGCTGTGCGGGTCTCCGCCGCGCCCTCGAGGAGTTCGTCGACCGCGTCGAGGAACTCGGTGCTGCGCATGTGGTGGGCATAAGCACGAAACGCGTCGACCCGCCACCACCGGTCCGGCGACTCGGCCGGCAGTCGTCGCCGGCCGCCGAGCCTTTCCTCCCACCGATAACCGATACCAGCCGCGGGCAGCCACCCGGCCAGTGCCTCGCGGCTGACGTGAGGATGTGCCCGGCTACCGGGGTAGCGACGCACATCGACCAGCTCCGCCACCTCCGCCGCGTGCAGCAACTCGGTGAGCTCTGCCCGCGTCGTGGTGCCGTGTCCGACGGTGAGGAGCGGAAGGGCCATGACACTGGCTTACCCCGCCAGTGCCCGGGCAACGCGTTGACTGTGCCTGGCGCGGCCGGCATCCCCCGGGAGAGCTACCCGAATCGTCGTCTCTGTGGGGATTCCACGCGGGCCGTCGGCTCCTACCGTTCGTGGCGGTCACCGCATCGGGTGGCTCACGAGCAACCGGAGGTCGCAAGTGGACGCGGGAGCAGTCGCACGCACTGATCAGGGAGCAGGGAAGTTCGGCCGCGTCCTGCGGTTCCCGCTGATGTGGTCGCTGGTGGGGATCGTCGGTGTCGGCGGGGTGTCGGCGCTGTCCTCCGGCGGGCCGCCTGCGCTCGCCGCCGTCGGGGCCGTCGCGGCCGTCGCCGTCTACTGGCTGGTCATGCGCCACGTCGCGCGGCGGAGCACGCCGGAACTCCTGTCTCCGCGGGCCGTGCCCCACGCGTTGACCGGCGTCGCGCTCGGCGTCGCTTTCATCGCCACCTCGGTGGTCGTGGTGCTGACCGAGTTCTCGTTCACCGGGTCGTCGGGCGACCCGGCCGCGATCGTGGCGACGGTGGTGGCGGTCCAGCTGGGCGCGGCGGTGACCGAGGAGCTGATCTTCCGCGGTCTCGCGCTGCAGGCACTGGAACGGTTGTTCGGCAGCTGGGTCGCGCTGGCCGGCACCGCGGTGTTCTTCGGTCTCGTGCACCTGGCCAACCCGGGCGCCACGCTGTGGAGCTCGTTCGCGATCGCTGTCGAGGCCGGTGTGCTGCTCGGCGCGGCGTTCCTGTGGCTGCGCGACCTCTGGCTGGCCATCGGCCTGCACTTCGCCTGGAACACCAGCGTGGGGCTGCTCGGCATCCCGGTCTCGGGACACCCGGCGACCGGTGTGCTGGTCGCCCGTCCGACCGGCCCCGACCTGCTGACCGGTGGCGGTTTCGGCCTCGAGGCGTCGATCGTGCCCGTCATCGTGAGCCTGGTCCTCGCCGTGCCCATGCTCGTCGCCGCGCGCAGGCGCGGCAACCTGGTGCCGCTGCGCGGTCGCTAGACTCCGACGGGTGCTCGCCGACACGGCCGCAATCCGCGCGGTGGCCCGCCAGTGGCCCCACCACCCGGTTCTCGTCAAGGACACCGCGTTGGCGGTGGGCGTCGCGGTGCTGGCCTTCGTGCCCGCGGTCGCCCACATCGGACCGGAGATCGGCGACCTCCCCCGGCGCGACGTCGGCGCGGTGGCCGGGCTGGTGCTGACCCTGGCACTGTGCCTGCCGCTGGTGGTGCGGAGCCGGTGGCCCGCCGTGTGCCTCGGGGTCGTGGGCAGCGCGTTCGCCGTCGACCAGGTGCTCGGCTACCCGGACACGTTCGGCAAGGTGGGGCTTCTCCTGGCGTTGTACGCCGCCGGTGCGCACCTCGACCGGTTCCGCCGCGGGCTGGGGGCGGCGGTCACGGCGGCCTACGCCGTGCTGGCGGTCGTCCTGCACACCCTGGGCTCCCCCCAGCGGTTCCCCGACTACCTCGCGTTCTACCTGATGATGGTGGTGATCTGGTTGGCAGGGGCCGGGATGCGCCGGTGGCGCGCGGAACAGGCGACGCGCGAGCGGCTGGCCGCCGAGGTCGCCGCGGCCGCCGAGCGGGCGCGGATCGCCCGCGACCTGCACGACGTGGTCACCCACCACGTGACCGCGATGGTGGTCCAGGCCGACGCGGCGCAGTTCCTGATCGACGCGGAGCCGGCACGCGCCGGGGACGGGCTGAGCGCCATCAGCGACACCGGACGTCAGGCACTCACCGAGCTGCGTGCGCTGCTCGACGTGCTCGAGGTGACCGGCGAGGACCCGGCCCCGGACCGGACGCCGGCCATCGGCCGGGTGAGCGACCTGGTCGAGCAGGCCCGGCTGTCGGGTCAACCCGTCGAGTGGACCGAACAGGGCGTCGCACGACCGCGGTCCGTCGACGTGGAACTGGCCGCCTACCGCGTCGTGCAGGAGTCGCTCACCAACGCGCTCAAGCACGCGACCGGGCAACCGACCACGGTCCTGCTCCGGCACGGCGATGCGCACCTCGAGATCGAGGTGACCACCACCGGGCCCGCCGTCACCGCACCGCTGCCGCCGTCCGGCGGGCGAGGGCTCCGCGGGCTGCGGGAACGGCTGCGGATGCTCGACGGCGATCTGGTCGCCGGACCACGCCCGGACGGTGGTTTCCGCGTCCACGCGCTGATCCCGTCGGGCAGCCCGGCATGACCGCGCCGATCCGCGTACTGGTCTGCGAGGACCAGGCGCTGGTGCGCACCGGCTACGTCACCATCCTGTCGTCACCGCCCGACATGGCCGTCGTCGGCGAGGCGGCGGACGGCCGCGAGGCGGTGGAGATGGCGCGCCTGCTGCGCCCCGACGTGGTCGTGATGGACATCCGCATGCCCGTTCTCGACGGCATCGAGGCGACCAGGGCGATCGCGGGTCCCGGTGTCGAGGCACCGCCGAAGGTGCTCGTGGTCACCACCTTCAACGTCGACGCGTACGTCTACGAGGCGTTCCGCGCCGGTGCCAGCGGCTTCCTCCTCAAGGACACCCCGCCCGCCCGGCTGGTCGAGGGCATCCGCACCATCGCCCACGGCGAGTCCCTGCTCGCCCCGGCCGTCACCCGGGGCCTGATCGGCCACTTCGCGGAACGGCTGCGCCCCGCCGACCCGTCCCCCGCGGCGAGGGACGCGGTCGTGCGGGCCCTGACCCGCCGCGAGCTGGAGGTCTTCGAACAGCTCGCCGCCGGTCAGTCCAACGCCGAGATCGCCGCCGCGCTGGTCCTCTCGCCGGAGACGGTGAAGACGTACGTCTCGCGCATCCTGACCAAGCTCGACCTGCGGGACCGCGTGCAGGCCGTCGTTCTCGCACACCGGGTCGGCCTGGTGTCCCACCGGGACTGACACCCCGTCGTCCTCAGCGGCGGGCCGGGTCGGCGAGGCCGGCGAGCATGTCGTTGTAGGCGGCCAGGTCTGGCTCGGCGTCCGCCCTGGCGGACGCACGCTCGTCGGCGCGGGCCCACTGGGCCACGGTCGCCATGAGGGTCACCAGCACCGGCATCTCACCGAGGGCCCACACGAGGGTGCCCGCGTTCCGTTGATCGGCGGTCACGTCCACGAGCCCGAACGCGGCGAAGAAGTCCTGCCCCAGGACCGTGTTCGCGGAACCCACGACCACGGCGAGGTAACCGATCCCCAGCAGCAGCGCGGCCATCAACCCGATCCGCCCCGCGTGTGGCAGCCGCCGCACGCCCGGGTCCACCCCGATGATCGACCAGAAGAACGCGGCACCGGCGAGCACCGCGACCGCGTTCACGCCGAGGCGCGACCAGTGACCGCCCAGCACGACGTCGAGCGCGCCGAACACGTAGAGCGCGTAGAACGGCCCGAGCAGAAGCCCGAACGCCACCAGCGGATGGGTCAGCACCCGCCACACACGTGACCGCAGTAGCGCGACCAGCCACTCCCGCGGTCCTGGCGTGCCGTCCCGGCCGGCCCTCGGCAGCGCACGCAGCGCGAGGCTCACCGGACCGCCGAGCACCAGCAGCACCGGCGCCACGACGGCCAGCAGCACCTGGCTCGCGACCAGCATGCTGACCATCGCCGGTGCGTACCGGCCGATCCCGGACGACGTGGCGACCAGCACGACCGCGCACCCCAGCAACCACATCGCGGTGCGAGCACGCGGCCAGCCCGGCACCCGCCGGACCCCCAGGAGGTAGAGCGCGGCGAGCACCACCGCTGCCAGACCGAACACCACGTCCGGCCACCAGCCGGCCAGGAGCCCCGCGACCGACGGCGGCTCCGACGGCCGCGGGGCCTGCGCGAGTGGCGACACCGCGAACACCGCGATCCCGCCACCCGCGCACAGAGCCCCGACCATCACCCGACGTGGCATGCCCGATACCTCCCGATCGCCCCTTGGGAGAAGGGTATGCGACGGGCTCAGGCACTGAGTTACTCGTCGCCGCGGAACTTGTCCCTGATGTCGTCGACCGCGCCCGCGGCCTTGTCCCGGAGGTCGTGCCCGGCCTCCTTGGCCTCACCGCTGAGCTGGTCCCGCTTGCCCGCGTTCTCCAGGTCCTCGTTGTCCGTCGCCTCGCCGACCCGTTCCTTGCCCGCGCCGACAGCCTGCTCGGCCTTGTCCTTCGCCTTGTCGAAAACGCCCATGTGCGCCGACCTCCTTCGTCCCCGCAGGGCTACCCGCCCACGGCCTGCCGACACCTGGGCGCGCAGGCAAGCGTGTCACCGGACGTGTACTTACGGTTGTGTATCTACTTACGATTCCTTAGTATGTCCCCGTGGACATCACTGACACCGCGTTCTGCCCGCGTTACCACCGCGCGGTCGAAGTCATCGGGAAACGGTGGACCGGTGCGATCGTGCGGGCGATGCTCCTCGACGTCACCCGGTTCGCCGACCTGCGGTCGGTGGTGCCGGGGTTGAGCGACCGCATGCTCACCGAGCGCCTCAAGGAACTCCAGGACGAGGGCATCGTGGAGCGGATCGTCCACGCCGAGACCCCGGTGCGGATCGAGTACCGGCTCACCGAGAAGGGGCGTGAGCTGCACGACGCGGTGTACGCGTTGAGCCGCTGGGCCGACCGCTGGATCCCGCTCGAAGCCACCACGTGACCTGAGCGGCGCCGGGGCCACAACCACATATCGACGTTCTCCGACGGGCTGTGCACGGCCCGCCGCTGGACGAGCTTTCCCTTTTGTTCGCCGGGCGCACGGCCCGATCGCGACGCGGTCCCGTGCTGCCCGGACCCGCCCACTCGGGCATCGAACACTCACCCAGAAGATGGAGGTTCATCGTGTCCCTGCCCGACGCATCACCACAGGAGGCGCAGCGAACGACGCTGCGGATGTGGTTCAGCGTGCTCACCGTCTCGCTGGGCATCTTCTCGATGATCACCGCCGAGCAACTGCCCGTCGGGCTGATCCCCGCCATCTCCGACCAGCTGCACGTCTCGGTCGGTACCGCGGGCCTGACGGTCACCGTGCCGGGAGTCATCGCGGCGTTCGCGTCGATCGGGCTGCCGCTGGCGGTGGGCAGGCTCGACCGGCGGGCGCTGCTGGCCGGCCTGCTCGCGGTGATGGCCGCGGCGAGCGCGATCTCGGCGCTGGCCCCGAACTTCACCGTCCTGCTCGCGTCCCGGCTGCTCGTCGGGATCACCATCGGCGGGTTCTGGGCGATCGCGGGCAGCCTCGCGGTGCGGCTCGTGCCCGGCCCCTCGGTGCCCAAGGCCCTGGTGCTGATCTTCGGCGGCGTCGGCGCGGCCGCGGTGCTCGGCGTGCCCGTCGGCACCATGATCGGTGAGATGGTCGGCTGGCGCGGCGCGTTCTGGGCGCTCGGCGGGCTGAGCGTCGCCGTGCTGATCGCGGCGCTCGTGCTGCTGCCGCCGCTGCCCGCGGCGGAGCCCGTGCACCTGGCGGCCCTGCGCGCGCAGCTGCGCAACCCGGTCCTCGTGGCGGGTGTCGCCGCGACCGCACTGCTGATCGCGGGCCACTACGGCGCCTACACCTTCGTGAGCCCGGCCCTGCTGGACATCTCCGGGGTCAGCAGCGCGATCATCGGCCCGCTGCTGCTGGGGTACGGCGTCCTGGGCATGGTCGGCAACGCGGTCGCGGGCTCCTGGGCGGCCCGGTCGGCGGGCCGGACCATGGCGGCGATCGTGATCGTGCTGGGCGCCGCGCTGATCGTCTTCCCGCTGCTCGGCGCGACCCCGTGGACCGGTGCCGTGTTGCTGCTGGTGTGGGGCCTGGCCTACGGCGCGGCACCCGTGACGCTGCAGACGTGGGTCCTGAGCGCGGCCCCGCAGAGCGCGGAGGCCGCGACGGCGATCTACTGCTTCGTGTTCAACCTGGCCATCGCCCTGGGGGCACTGGCGAGCAGCGTGATCGTCGACGCCATGGGCGTGCGGAGCGTCCTGTGGATCGCGGCCGCACTCGTGCTGCTGGTCCTGCTGACCGTCCGGCGAGCCCCGTCGGCGGCACCGGCCCGGTAGGCACGAGGTGGGGAAATGGGGCGGGCTCACACCCGCCCCATTTCCTCGTGTCCCGGACGGCGTGAGGGCACCGACGGCCGTGCCCGAGCCCGCGACGCCAAGCACGGAGAAAGCCACGAGGCGCGTGCCCCGTGCGGGGCACGCGCCTCGTGGCTCGAACCAGTACCGCGGTTCCGGTCAGGCCGGGACGGCGGGGCTGTCGAACTGCCGGGCCCCGTGCATCCAGGCGACGTAGTCGTGCAGGTCCGTGGCGGACATGGACGACAGCATCCGGTTCCTGGCCAGCGCCCGCTCGCCTGCGGGGTGCCACAGCTGGATGCTTTCCCGTGCCAGGCGCTGGATCCGGGCCGTCCTGGCGCGCCGGGCGGCGTTGTACTCGACGAACCGGCCGGCCAGTTCGTCGCTGTCGCAGTCGAGCAGGTCGCCCAGGACGACGGCGTCCTCCAGGCCCATGCACGCGCCCTGCGCCGCGTAGTGCAGCATCGGGTGCGCGGCGTCGCCGAGGAGGGTCACCCGGCCGTCCGTCCACACGTCCACCGGTTCGCGGTCGACCAGGACCCAGGACTTCCAGTCGGCGCCCAGTTCCAGCAGGCGCCGCGGGACCGCACCCAGCACCGCGAACTCGCGGCGGACGTGCTCCTTCGTCGCCGGGACGCCCGCGAAGGCCTCCTCGACACCGTCGTCGCTGCTGGCGGCCAGGTTCAGGTACCGGCCGCCCGCGATCGGGTAGTGGACGAAGTGGCACTTCGGGCCGGCCCACCACGTCACGGCGTTCCACCGCAGCTCCTGCGGCACGCGTTCCATCGGGATGATCGCGCGGTACACGGTGATGCCCGAGACCCTCGGCTCACCGTCGCCGACCAGCCCGCGGCGCAGGGCCGAGTTGATGCCGTCGGCGCCGATCACCGCGTCGCCGGTCACGCGTTCGCCGGTCGTGAGGACGACGCTCGCGCGCACACCGTCCTGCTCGTACCCCGTCGCCGTGGCGCCGCCGCGCAGGGCGATCCCCGGCGACGCCTGGCACGCATTCAACAGCAGCGTGTGCAGCTCGGCGCGGTGCACGACCACGTACGGGTTGCCGAACCGTTCGCGGTAGGACTCGGTGAGCGGCATGCTCACCACGTGCTCGCCGGTGACACCGTCCATGAACCGCAGTTCGTCCACGTTCACGGCGCGGGCCCGGACCTCCTCCCCCAGCCCGAGACGTTCCAGCGCGTGGATCCCGTTGGGGGCCAGCTGGATGCCGGCGCCGATCTCGCCGAAGCGGTCGGCGCGTTCCAGGACGGTGACGCGATGCCCGTGCCGGGCAACGGCCAGCGCGGCGGCGAGACCGCCGATCCCGCCGCCGACGATGACGATCTTCGCCATGGTTCTCCTCAGTGGAGGTGTTCGCTTCGCAAGCTCCGCTCAGTGCGGGCGTTCGCTTCGCAAGCCGCGCTCAGTCCACCCGTTCCGCAGACAGCAGCCGGGCCAGCTCGAGCCGTTTGATCTTCATGGTCGCGGTCTGCGGGAGGTCCGCCAGCCGCCACTGCACGGGGGCCGCCATCGCGGGCAGGTCGGACACCGCGGCACGCCACGCGACCTCGTCGAGCGGCTGGTCGTCCTTGGTGCACACCACGGGCACCGGCGTGCCGTTCTCGCCCGGGACGATGATCACCTCGGCGAGGTTGTCCAGCCGTGCGAACAGCTTGTCCTCGGCGGCGAGCGTGCTGCCGAACCCCTCGATCAGGTCGACCTCGCGGTCCAGCAGGTGCACGCAACCCCAGCGCGTCCGGTACCCCACGTCGCCCATGCGCCACCAGCCGTCGCGAGAGACCTGCTTGTCGTAGCGCGACTGCTCGCCCAGGTATGTCACGACCCGGCCGTCGCTGCGGACCTCGATGAAACCGGGGTTCGTGGCCGACGGCGGCCTGCCGTTGCGGCTGACGACGCGGACGTCCGTCATGCCGGGCACGGGCCAGCCGACGCAGCGCCCGTCGTCCTCCGGCTTGCGGCGACTGGTGAAACCACGCATGACGGCGGGCCCCACCTCGCTCTGCCCGTAGATCTGGCCGAACAGCGGCGCCTTGCGGTCCGTCGCGGCCAGCAGCCGCTGCACGGTCCTGGGGTGGATGGCGTCGAAGGTGCTGCTGAACATCTTCACGTTCGACAGCGGCCTGCGCGGGTCGTCGGCCAGCTCCTCCCACGCCATGTACACGTTCGGGTGCGCCTCGATGATGCCGGGCCGCAGCCGGGCGAACACGTCGGCGACGTGGGACGGCGTCGCGTCGGCGAGCACCAGGATCGGGTACCCGCGGAACAGCGAGATGGCGAGCGCGGTCACGAGCCGCGAGTGCACGAAGGACACGTGGATCGCGATGGTCTCGCGCTTGCGCAGGATCGGCCAGGTCACCGCCGCCTGCGGCCGGTAGCGCGCCTGGAGGCTCCGTCCGGTGTGGACGGCCAGCTTCGGCGTGCCGGTGGTGCCGGAGGTGTGGGTGATCAGCGTCGGGTGGTCGGCGGGCATGACGACCGCGGGCACCCGTTCGGCGCCGGCCAGCCCGCGCAGCTCGACGGCGTCCGGCCAACTGCCCGCCGTGAGGACGACGCGGGCCACGAGGTCGAAGACCTCCGGCCCCAGCTCGCCCTCCAGCTTGGCCTGGTCGGTCACCAGCGTCGGCCGGTCGGTGCGGCGCAGCAGCTCGCCGACCGTCTCGCCGTCGAGCTGCGGCGAGAGCAGCACCGGCACGGCGCCGATGCGTGCGATGGCACAGGCGAGGAGGGTGATGTCGAAGCCGTTGGTCTTGTAGACGACGACGCGGTCACCGGGCCGCACGCGCACCGCCCAGAGCCGGGACGCGATGTCGGCGACCAGGTCGGCGACCTCGGCCATCGTCGCGCGGCGCCCGAGCTCGGGCGCGACGTCGAGGTCGTGGTCCAGGATCAGCACGTTCGACGGGTGCGCCGCGGCCGCCCGCTCGAAGAGCGTGCCCAGCTTGATGCCGCGGTTCCCTATTCGCTGCAGAAGCATTTGCCTCGCCTTCGCCAGTATCCGTGCAGCAGAGCGGTCACTTCTTCTCGATGACGTCCTTGATGCGCCCCAGGGTCGCGGCGATGTCCTTCTCGAGCTTGGCACCCCATTCGGTGAAGAACCGCCGCTTCTCCTCGTCGTCCATCCCGGCGGTGATGCCGCGGATGCCCTCGGTCGGCTCGCCCATGCGGAAGTGGTGCGTCAGCACGCACCCGCCCTCCGCGGGCGCCATCTCGAACGTCCACACGCTGTCCTGGGCCTGCCCCGCCTTGGTGCGGATGGCCCAGCTGAATACGCGTCCCGGTTCGGCGGCGACGACCTCCGAGTCGGTGGTCCACTCGCCCCGCACCACCGGCGCCCACGACACGACCTCCCGTCCCCGCCGGTTCTTCCCGCGGAACACCGCGCCCACCGTGGCCGGTTCGCCGGACACCCACTCACCGCCGACGCACTCGACGCTCCACTCCGCGGCGCGGCCCATGTCGCTGACGACCGCGTACACCTCCTGCGGTGACGCGGACACCCAGACGTCGGTGCTCACCTGGAACAGCGGCTCGCTCTTCGTGTTCGTTTCACCCATACTCGAAATTCTCGTCGAGGTGCGCGGCACCAGGCACGAGCCGCCGCGTGGGTAAGTCAAGTCGTCGGGAATACGTCAAAATCAAGAACCCGGACCGGGCCGACCTGACGAATCATGCGCGGATCCCGTTGCCGTGCCGGGAATCCGCGGCCACAATCGATGGGCGTGCGTGCTGCCTACGTCGAAGAACTGGGTCCCGCCGAGAACATCCGCTACGGCGAACTGCCCGATCCCGAACCAGGTCCGTCCGACGTGCTCGTCGACGTGACGGCCACCACGGTCAACTGGGTGGACACGTTCGTGCGGTCCGGGGTGTTCCGGACCGCCGTCGAGTTCCCCTTCGTGATCGGGCGCGACATGGTCGGCACCGTCGTCGCGACCGGCGAACGGGTCAGCGGGTTCGCGCCGGGGGATCCGGTGTGGTGCAACAGTCTCGGGCACGGCGGGCGGCAGGGCGCGGCGGCCGAACGGGTCGTGGTGCCCGCCGACCGGCTCTACCACCTCCCGCCGGGCGTCAGCCCCGCCGACGCGGTCACCGTCGCGCACCCGGCGGCCACCGCCTACCTCGGGTTGTTCACCCACGGCCGGGTCCGCGCCGGGGAGACCGTCGTCGTGGCCGGCGCGGCGGGCAACGTCGGGAGCGTGCTCGTGACGCTCGCCGTGCACGCCGGCGCGAGGGTGGTCGCGACCGCCGGCGCTCGGGACGCGGAGTACTGCAGGGAAATCGGTGCGGCCGAGGTGATCGACTACCGCGATCCGCAGCGCTGGCAACGCATCCGCGCCGCCTGTCCACAGGGGATCGACGTCTACCTGGACACGGCGGGCGAGAACGACATGGCGAACGCCGTCGACCTGCTCGCGCTGCGCGGGCGGATCGTGCTGCTCGCCGGTGTCCGGACCCGGCCCGTGCTCCCGGCGGGCCCGCTGTACATGAAGAACGGCTCGGTCATCGGGTTCGTCATCTCCCACGCCACCGTCGCGGAGCTGGCCGAGGCGGCGGAGACCATCAACGAGCTCCTCGCCGCCGGCGTGCTGCGTCCCCGGGCCACCACGACGATGCCGTTGCGCGCGGCCGCCGACGCCCACCGGGCGGTGGAGCGGGGCCTGCTGCACGGCAAGCGGGTGGTCCTGGAGGCACGCGGCTGACTCAGGCGTTCGCGTGCGCGAGGCTCGGCAGCCGCGTGACGAACAGCGTCCTGCGCAGGTACACCCACCACGTGACGACCGCGAACACGACGTACGCCCCCATGAACACGCCCAGCGCGGGCACCACCCAGTCCGGGTCGGCCGCGTGCCTGCTGGCGACCCGGAACACCTGCTGCACGGCGAACCCGCCGAACGCGCCCGCCGCGCCGACGATGCCGATCACCGCCGCGGCCCGGCGTTTGGCGTCGGTCAGCGCCTCGGCCGGGTCGACGCCCCGGCTCGCCGCCTCAGCGCGGCCCAGTGCCGCGAAGACCACCGGGATCATCCGGTACGTCGCGCCGTTGCCCACCCCGGTCAGCAGGAACACCACCAGGAACGCGGCCAGGAACACCACGAAACCCCGGTGCCACACGGCGAGCGCGGCGACGCCGGTCGCGACCACCATGCCCGCGAACGCCGACAGGGTGATCCGCGCGCCGCCCAGCCGGTCGGCCAGCCACCCGCCGAGCGGCCGCGCGACGGATCCCGCCAGCGCACCGAGGAAGCCGAGCCCGGCGAGGTAGTCGCGCACGAACGGGTGCGTGGCGAGGAAGTCCGGGAAGGTGCTGCGGATGACGAGCGGGAACGCGAACGAGAACCCGATGAACGAGCCGAAGGTGCCGACGTAGAGCAGGGCGATCACCCAGGTCTGCCGCTCCCGCAGGGCCGCGGTGTAGGGCGTGCGGTCGGCACGCACCTCGGTCAGGCTGTCCATGCACAGCCAGGCGCACAACGTCGCGAGCACGATGAGCGGCAGCCAGACCAGGCCCGTTCTGCCCAGGTCTGCCCCGCCTGCCGGGGTGAGCACCACGAGCGGCGCCACGACCTGCACGACCGCGACCCCGAGGTTGCCGCCCGCCGCGTTCAGGCCCAGCGCGACGCCCTTGCGCCGCTCGGGGTAGAAGAACGAGATGTTCGCCATCGACGACGCGAAGTTCGCGCCGCCGACCCCGGCGAGGGCCGCGCAGCACAGCAGCACGGCGAACCGCGTGTCGTGGCTCTGCGCGCGCAGCCAGTCGCTCGGCACGAGGAACGCCAGCAGGCTCGCGGGCAGGAGCAGCAGCGCCGCGGAGATCGTCGTCCACACGCGACCGCCGAACCTCGGCACGGCGAACGTGTACGGGATGCGCAACGCGGCGCCGACCAGGCTCGGCAGTGACACGAGCCAGAACGACTCGGTCACGGTCACCGGCAGCCCGGCGGCGTCGAGGTCGAGCACGAGCACCGACCACAGCGCCCACACCGTGAACCCCACGTGCTCGGTCAGGATCGAGACGGCGAGGTTGCGGCGGGCGATCCGGCGTCCGGTCGTGGCCCAGAACTCGTCGTCCTCGGGCCGCCAGTCGTCGATCCGGCTACGCATGCGCGCGTTCCCGTTCGGACAGCCAGTCCGCGAGGCTGCGCACCCGGCCCGCGCAGCCGCCGCAGCCGGTGGTGGCCCTGGTCGTGTCCGCGATCTCGGCGACACCGCGGGCGCCGCCGCGCCACGCGGACACCAACGCGGCCTTGGTCACCGCGTTGCACCGGCACACCACGCCGGTGTCGGGCCACTCCTCCGGGCTGGGCACGTCGGAGGGCCTGCCGAGCAGCAGCGCCAGGCGGTCGGCGGGCACGGGCAGGCGCTGGTCGTAGAACTGGGTGATCGTCGCGGCGGTCTCCGGCGCGCCGAGGACGATCGCGCCCGACACCTTCTCGTCCCGCACGACGAGCTTCGCGTAGTGGCCCCGGGTGACGTGGGTCAGGCACACGACCTCGGCGTCCGGTTCGTCGAGGGCGGCCTGCGTGTCGCCGAGCGCGACGAGGTCGACGTCGCGGGCCTTGAGCCTGGTCACCACCGGCGTGCCGCGGTAGCGGGCGGTCACGTCGGTCCCGGTGACGAGGTCGGCCACCACGCCCGCCTGCTCCCACGCGGGCTGGACCAGCCCGGACACCGTGCCGGGGTGCTGTGCGCAGTCGCCGATCGCGTGGATGCGCGGGTCGCTCGTGCGCAGCGCGTCGTCGACCACGACACCCCGGTCGGTCACGAGCCCCGCCCGTGCCGCCAGCGCGGTGTCGGCCCGCACCCCGGCCGACACCAGGACGCGGTCGGCGGGC
This sequence comes from Actinophytocola sp. KF-1, assembly GCF_054661535.1. Classification (NCBI taxonomy): domain Bacteria; kingdom Bacillati; phylum Actinomycetota; class Actinomycetes; order Pseudonocardiales; family Pseudonocardiaceae; genus Actinophytocola; species Actinophytocola sp. KF-1. Next base: position 46,358 of record NZ_BAAFVK010000019.1, read on the forward strand.
ACGAGGTCGCCGCCCGCCAGCACCAGCCCGCGGCCCGGCACGTACCGCTCGGCGGTCGCCCCGGTCCGCACGTCGACGCCGAGGTGGGCGAGGGTCCTGGCCAGCACCGCGCCCGCGGTCGGGTCGAGCTGGCGCTCCATCAGGTGGCCGACGGGGTGCACCACGGTCACCCGGTTGCCGCGCACGGCCAGCGCGCGGGCCGCCTCGACGCCGAGCAGCCCGCCGCCGAGCACCGCGACGGCCGCGGCACCGGCCGCGGCGTGCCGGACCCGCTCTGCGTCGTCGAGCGTGCGGAAGGCGAGCACGCCGGGAGCGGGTTCGCCGTCGGCGCCGGTCAGGCCGTCGACCGGGGGCAGCCAGGGACGGGCGCCGGTCGCCAGGACGAGCACGTCGTAGTCCACTGTGGAACCGTCGGTCAGGAGCACGGTCCGCGCGGCGCGGTCCAGCGCCGCGACGCCGAGCCCGAGCCGCAGGTCCACACCGTGCTCGACCGCCCAGTCGCCGTCCTGCAGCGCGATGGCCGCCGGCGGCAGCGAGCCGTCGACCACCGACGACAGCAGCACCCGGTTGTACGGGTACCGCTTCTCCTCGCCGACGGCGGTCACGGCCACCCGCTCGCCTGCCGGGTCCCGGCGGCGGATGTCCTCGGCCAGGCGGGCACCGGCCATCCCGTACCCGGCGATCACGACCCTTCTCACGCCTGCTGCCCCACCAGCCGCACGGCGCACACCTTGAACTCGGGCATCCGGCTGGTCGGGTCCAGCGCGGGGTTGGTGAGCAGGTTGGCCCGCTCGTCGCCGGCGAAGTGGAACGGCAGGAAGACCACGTCCGGCCGCAGCGACGGGACGTACCGCACGGTCGCCCTGGTCCGGCCGCGCCGGGACGCCACGACCGCGACCGCGCCGTCGGCCAGCCCGGCGCGGCGCGCGGTGTCCGGGTGCACCTCGACGAACATCCCGCCCGCCGCGCCGGTCAGCTCCGCGATGTGCCGGGTCTGCGCACCGGACTGGTAGTGCGCGAGGATCCGGCCGGTGGTGGCGTACAGGGGGAACTCCGCGTCCGGCGGCTCGGCGGGTCCGCTGTGGTCGACGGCGACGAACCGGGCCCTGCCGTCGGGGTGCGCGAACGCGTCGAGGAACAGCCGCGGCGTGCCGGGGTGCGCCGGTGACGGCACCGGCCAGTGCAGTGCCTCCCCGGCACGCAGCCGCGCGTAGGTGACACCGAAGTAGTCCGCGGGCCCGCCCCGGGACGCGGCACGCAGCTCGTCGAACACGGTCTCGGCGGCCGCCGGGAACCGGTCCGCGGGCTGGCCGAGCCGCACCGCGAGCCCGTGCAGCACCTCCAGGTCGGTGCGCACGCCCGGCGGCGGCTCGACCGCCTTGGCACGCAACAGGATCCGCCCTTCGAGGTTGGTGAGCGTGCCGTCCTCCTCGGCCCACTGCGCGACCGGCAGCACGACGTCGGCGAGGCGCGCCGTCTCGGACAGCACGACGTCGGCGACGACCAGCAGGTCCAGCGCGGCGAGCCGGTCGGCCACCAGCCCGGCGTGCGGCGCCGACACGGCCGGGTTGCTGCCGAACACCAGCAGGCCGCGTGGTCCGCCGGGGGTGCCCAGCGCGGCCAGCAGCTCGTAGGCGGACGGGCCCGCGCCGGGCAGCGAGCCCGCCGGGACGCCCCACACCCCGGCGATGTGCCTGCGCGCCCCGGGGTCCTCGATCGAGCGGTAGCCGGGCAGCTGGTCCGCCTTCTGGCCGTGCTCGCGGCCGCCCTGCCCGTTGCCCTGGCCGGTGAGGCACCCCCAGCCGGAGCCGGCGGTGCCGGGCAGGCCCAGCGCGAGCGCGAGGTTGATCCAGGCGGTCGCCGTCGCCACGCCGTTGGCGTGCTGTTCGGTGCCCCGTGCGGTCAGGACGTAGGCGTTGCGGGCCCCGGCGAGCATGCGGGCGGCGCGGCGCTGGTCGGCCGCGGGCACACCGGTCACCCGTTCGACCCGCTCCGGCCACCAGGCCGCCGCGACCCGCCACGCCGCGGCGAACCCGGCGGTGCGCGCGGCGACGTAGTCCTCGTCGAGCTGTCCGTCCGCGACGACGGCGTGCAGGATGCCCAGCGCCAGCGCGAGGTCGGTACCGGGGGCGGGCGCGAGGTGCAGTGCCGCCAGCTCGGCCGTCGGCGTGCGCCTCGGGTCGACCACGACGAGACCACCGCGGTCGATGGCGCCCTTCAGGTGCGCCAGGAACGGCGGCATGGTCTCGGCGGGGTTGGCGCCTGCCAGCAGCACCACGTCCGCACCGCCCAGGTCGGCCAGCGGGAACGGCAGCCCGCGGTCGACGCCGAACGCCTGCCGCGCCGCCGCCGACGCCGACGACATGCAGAACCGCCCGTTGTAGTCCACCTGGGACGTGCCGAGCGCGACCCTGGCGAACTTGCCGAGCAGGTAGGCCTTCTCGTTGGTGAGCCCGCCGCCGCCGAAGACCGCGTTCCCGTCCGGGCCGTGCTCGGCGCGGATCTCCCGCAGCCGCCGCGCGACGACGTCGAGCGCGGTGTCCCAGTCCACCGGGCACAGCTCGCCGCCGACGCGCAGCAGCGGGGTGGTCAGCCGGTGCGGCGAGTCCAGCAGCGCGGCCGACGTCCAGCCCTTCACGCACAGGCCGCCCGCGCCACCCGGCCGCACGGTGACACCGCCACCGGTGTGGTGGAGTGTCATGCGGCACTGCAGCGCGCAGTACGGGCAGTGGGTCGCGGTCCCGGCGGAGGTCACCGGTTCAGCACCTCCACGAGCCGGTCGCGCACGATGCGCACACCGTCCTGCGTGAGCACCGACTCCGCGTGGAACTGCAGCGAGGCGAAGAAGGGTCCGCGCAGCGCGTGCACCTCGCCGGACTCCACGTCCCGGCTCACCTCGACCACGCCGATCCCGGCGCACTCGACCTTGTCCTCGCCGCTGCGCGCGGCGAAGGTGTTGTAGAACCCGACGCGCTCGCGCCTGCCGAACAGCTCGATCTCCTTCTGCAGACCCTGGTTCGGCACGTCCCTGCGCGCCACCCCGAAGCCCAGCCGCATGCTGAGCACCTGGTGGCTCAGGCAGACCGCGAGGAACGGCACGCGCCGCGCGAGCAGCGTGCCGACGTCCGTGCGCAGGCGGACGATCTTCGGGTGCGAGCCGTCCCTCGGGTCACCCGGTCCCGGCCCCATCACGACCAGGTCGTAGCCGTCGAACGAGTGGGGCTCGTCGAACCGCCGGACCGTGACCGACAAGCCCATCGACCGCAGCTGGTGGTCGAGCATCGACGTGAAGGTGTCCTCGGCGTCGACGACCAGGACCTCGCGGCCGGCCAGCTCCGGCACCGGCTCGTTCCGCCACCCGTCCCCGGCCTGCCAGAACCGCGCGATGGTCGCGTTGCGCTCCGCCAGCGCGGCCAGGACCCTCGGGTGGTTTGCGAGCGCGCCGGCCGGTCGCGCCGCCGGCTCCGCGACGCGCGCGGGTTCGCCGCTGCGCAGGGCCGCGAGCAGGCCTGCGGCCTTCGCCCGCGTCTCGGCCACCTCGGAGACCGGGTCGGAGTGGCGCACGAGCGTCGCGCCGACACCGATGCTCATGTGCCCGTTGGCGTCGATGTCCGCCGTGCGGATGAGGATCGAGGAGTCCATGGTCACGTCGCCGCGCTCGTCGTGGCCGATGACCGCGATGACACCGCTGTAGTAACCGCGGCCCTTCGGCTCGTACCGGGCGATCACGCGGCAGGCGCTCTCCAGCGGGCTGCCGGTGACCGTGGGCGCGAACATCGTCTCGTGCAGGATCTCGCGCGGGTCGCGGTCGCTGTGCCCCTCGATGAAGTACTCGGTGTGCGCGAGGCGGGCCATCTCCTTCAGGTGCGGGCCGACGACCCGGCCGCCGCCCCGGTCGCAGATCCGGGCCATCATCTTCAGCTCCTCGTCCACGACCATGTACAGCTCGTCGGACTCCTTGCGGTCGGCGAGGAACGCCAGCACCTCCGGCAGCGCTGGCCCGGACGGCGGGTAGCGGTAGGTGCCGCTGATCGGGTTCATCACGGCCGTCCCGCCGTGCAGGCTGAGGTGGCGCTCCGGCGTGGCGCCGACGAACGTGCGGGTGCCGGTGTGCACGACGAACGTCCAGTAGGCGTTCGACTCCCCCGTCACCAGCCTGCGGAAGAACGACAGCGCGCTGCGCGGGGTGTACCCGGTGATCTCGGCGGTGTAGGAGCGCTTGATGACGAAGTTGGCGCCCTCACCGGTGCCGATCTCGTCCTCGATGATCCGGCGCACGATGCCCGCGTAGGTGTCGTCGTCGACGTCGAAGTCGCCGCCCGCCAGCGTGATGGGCTCGTTCGGGAGCCGCCGCAGCGCCTCACCGAGCGGGACCGTGTCCTGGTCGCGCACGGTCAGCGTGATCAGCGGCTCGCCGTCGTCGGCGCACGCGTAGCCGCGCTCGCCGATCTGCCGGTACGGCAGGACCGCCAGCACGTCGTGCCGCGCGCCGGAACCGTGCTCCGGCAACGGGACGTCCGCCGTGCTGTCCACTGTGGCCACGTCGCCGACGAGCACCTCCAGCACGGCACCGCCGGTCGCCTCCGGGCGGTGCAGCAGCGCGAAGGCAGGCGGGGCCGCCGCCAGTACCCGGTCGAGCAGGTCCGGTGTGGTCATGCCGGCACCTCCTTCGCGGTGGTGACGACCGCGCACCGCGCCGCGGCGTAGTCGACGGCGAGCCGGTGGTACCGCGCCGAGAAGTCCGCGACGGCGTCGGCCACCAGGAAGGTCTGGATGTCGTTGGTGAACGCGTCGATCGCGGTCGCGAGCACGCCGACGTGGGCGTACACACCGCAGACGACGAGCTGGTCGCGCCCCAGCGCACGCATGCGCTCGAGCAGGTCGGAGCGGAAGAACGCGCTGTAGCGCCACTTGGTGAACACCCAGTCGTCCCGGCCGGGCGCGAGCTCGTCGACCACCTCGCGGTCGGCGGGCGCGACCTTCATGCCCGGCCCCCAGAAGTCCTTGAGCAGGCCGCGCTGCTCGGGGGTCATGCCGCCGGGTTGCGCGGTGTAGGCGACCTGGACGCCCTGCGCGACGCACCGCTCCCGCAACGACGCGATGGTGGCGACCAGCTCCTCCCGCATCCCGTCGGGGAACGGCCGGACGAAGAAGCGCTGCATGTCGTGGATCAGGAGCACCGCGCGGTCCGGCGCCACGGTCCAGCCCGCGATGTTCTCCGGCAGGTCGCCCGCCGTCGGCATCGGGTACGGCTCGATTTCGGGAATGCCCGTCATGCTCGATCGTCCTTTGTGGGTAGTGAGGGGTCAGCTGCCCAGCGACGCGCCGCCGTCGACCGTGAGCGCGTGCATGGTGATGTGCGCGGCCTGGTCGGAGAGCAGGAAGACCACCGCGTCGGCGATGTCGGCCGGCCGGGCGATCCGGCCGAGCGGGATGCCGAGCCGGTAGGCGCCGAGGTTGCCCTCGATGGTGTTCCTCGGCCCGGTCTCGTCGTGCCACATCGAGCTGAGCATCGGCGTGTCGGTCGACCCGGGCGCCACGATGTTGCAGCGGATGCCGTGGCGGGCGACCTCGAGCCCGAGGCACCGGGTGAACATCGCCGCCGCGGCCTTGGACGCCGCGTAGGCGGACATGTCGGTGCGCGGGGTGCTCGCGGCGTTGGACGCCACGGTGACGATCGCCCCGGACCGGCGCTGCGTCATCCGGTTCACCACGGCGCGGGAGAAGTGGAACACGCCGGTCGTGTTGACCGCGAAGGTCTCGTGCCAGTCGGCGTCGGTGAGCTTGCGCGCCTCCCCGAGCCGCAGCACGCCCGCGGCGTTGACCAGGTAGTCCACCGGGCCGAGCAGCTGCTCCACGGCGTCCACTGTGGACTCGACGGACGCGGCGTCGGTGACGTCGGCCGGGAACGGCTCGACCCCCGGCTGTGTCTCGGTCTCCCGCAGGGCGTCCGCGTTCCGGTCCACCGCGGCGACGACCGCACCGCGCTCCCGCAGCGCGCGCACCACCGCGGCGCCGATGCCACCGGCCGCGCCGGTGACGATGGCGACCTTGTTCTCCATCTCGTCACACCTCCCCTCAGCCCAGCCAGGCGGAGACCACGGTCAGCGCCTGGTGCGGGTTGAGCCGCGGATCGCAGAGGCTGGTGTACTTGTCGCCCGCCTGGTCCATGTGCGCCGCGTTCCGGACGCACTCGGTGACGTCGTCGGGCGTGGTCTCCAGGTGCAGGCCGCCCGCCACGGCGCCCGCGGACCGCACCGCGTGCTGGAACTGGCGCACCTCGCTCGAGATCGTGTGCAGGCAGCGGGTCTTGAGCCCGTCCGCGGTCGTGACCGTGTTGCCGTGCATGGGATCGCTGAGCCAGATGACCGGGTGCCCCGCGGCGCGGACGGCCGCGACGAGCGGCGGCAGGAGCTCGGCGACCCGCTCCGCGCCCATCCGCGCGATGAGGGTCAGCCTGCCCGGCTCGCGGTCCGGGTCGAGCTTCTCGCACAGGGCCAGCAGTTCGTCGCGGCCGGTGCCGGGCCCGACCTTGCAGGCCACCGGGTTGGCGACCGCGGCGAGCAGTGCCGCGTGGGCGCCGTCCACCTGCCTCGTGCGGTCGCCGATCCACGGCCAGTGGGTGGAGGTGAGCAGCGGCCTGCCCCGCTCGTCGCGGCGCACCATCGGGATCTCGTAGTCGAGCAGCAGTGCCTCGTGGCTGGTCCAGACCGGCGTGACCAGGCCGGCGCGGGTGGCGCCGGAGCGCCAGCCGAGGTGGCCGAGGACGTCGCTGGACGCCTCGTACCCCGTCAGCATCCGCTCGGGGTCGGGCCTGCGCAGCTCCGGATCGGGCTCCGGGCTGTTGACCATGTGGCCGCGGTAGACCGGCAGCTCCACGCCGCCGACCCGTTCCACCGGCCTGGACCGGGGCTTGGCGAACTGGCCCGCCAGCCTGCCGACGCGCACCACCGGGCGGTGCGTGATCATCGTCATGGCCCCGGCGAGCATGTCCACGAGACCCGCCTTGCGCGCGACGTAGCTCGGCGTGCACTCTGCGGGGTCCTCCGCGCAGTCCCCCGCCTGCACCACGGTGGCCTCGCCCGCGGCGACCCTGGCCAGCAGGGCACGCAGGGTGTGCACGTCGTCGGCGGACACGAGGGCGGGGCTGGCGGCCAGTTTCTCCCGTACGCGCCGGACGGCCGCGTGGTCCTCCCACGACGGTTGCTGCCGGGCAGGCAATTGCTGGATGTCGAGCAGGGCGTTGTCCACTGAGGTCTCCAAAGAAGTCAGCAGAGCGTGTGTCAGGGCTTCGGGACCCATCCCGCGCTGTCCCAGAACTCGAGCTGACGAACCTTCGGCGTGCGGGCGACACGTGTCACCGCCGCACCGCCGAGGATCATCGTGCTGGGCAGGCCGGGGTCGAAGACCGGCCAGGCGGGGGCCCCATCGGCGTGCGGGACGCCGGTGCGGGCGAACGCCGCGACGAAGTCGATGAACGTGTCGGACACCTCGCGCTCGAGCGGGCCGTCGCCGAACTTCGCCGCGTTCTTCGGCAGCCCGTAGGTCGCGAACAGGAACTTCGAGGTGGCCTCGTGCGGGGTGCCGGAGAACGGCGGGCGCGTCGGGTGCGCGAACTCCATGAGGTACAGCGGGGAGTGCCCGAGCCGCGCGTGGCGCTCGGCGAGTCGCACGATCTGGTAGCGGAACAACCCGTCGCCCCACACCTCGGTCCAGAGGGACAGCGGGTCGGCGGGCAGGCCGTCGGCCTCGGCGGCGGCGCGGTAGGCCGTGACGCAGGCGTCCACCTGGTCGTCGGTGACCCGCACCGCGCCCTTCTCCAGGAACTCCCGGATCCGCACCTTCAGCTCGGCGTCGGTGCCCGGCACCGGCCTCGGGTCCGGCTGCGGGGAGTCCGGAGCGGTGTAGAACGCGCCCTCGGTGCTGGTGTGGATGGACAGCACCGGCACGTGCTGGGTGTGGTTCTGGTAGTCGAACGCGGGCAGCCACCGGCCGTCGAGGACCGGGCCCCGGTACTCCCGGCCGCTGTCCACCACGCGCTGCACCGGGCTGCCCGCGAAGAGCGTGTCCCAGGCGTTCTGCAGCGTGACGGCGGGGACCTCGCGCAGACCGCGCACGGTCGTGCCGAGGCGTGCCGCGATGGTCGCGTACGCGGCACGGGCGTCCGCGGGGGTCAGCGAGGTGGCCGGGCTCCACACGTGACACGCGCTGATCGGCACGATCCGCCGGATGATCCCGCGCAGTTCGGGCAGCAGGCCGAGCTGCCAGGTGCTCGCACCACCCGCCGAGGTGCCCGCGAGCGTGATGTTGCCGGGGTCGCCGCCGAAGGCCGCCGCGTTCTCCCTGACCCAGTGCAGGAGCGCCACCTGGTCCTGCAGGCCCCAGTTGCCGCACGACCCGGTCCGGTCGTCGGTCAGGTCCTCGTGCTGCCCCCAGCCGAACGGCCCGAGGCGGTAGTTGAAGTTCACCACCACGAGGTCGCCGCGGTCGGCGAGGCGGGCGCCGTCGTAGTTCGGGTCGCTGCCCGCGCCGAGCCGCCAGCCGCCGCCGTGGATGTACACCAGGACCGGGCGGGCGCCCCGGGTGTCGGGCGTCCACACGTTGGCGTACAACCCGTCCTCGCTGCTGCCGGGGAGCACGGTCTGGTACGACGGCGGCGCGAACGCGGTGGCCTCGCGGACACCGTGCCAGGGCCGCACCGGCCGGGGCGAGGCGAACCGCAGCTCGCCGACCGGCGGCTGGGCGTAGGGCACGCCGCGGAACACCGCCAGCCGGCCGGCACGCTCACCGGCGACGAGGCCCGCGGCGGTGCGCACCACCACTCGCCGGGACTCACCGGAGCTCGCCGTCGCCACACCCTGGAGGGCGGCGGCGGAAATCGCGGCGGCGGTGCCCGCGAGAAATGTGCGTCTCTGCATCAGAATGGTCCCCTTCTCTCGGAACACATTCTGGTGAGCCGCGGCGGGTGATTTCGAACACCGGCGCGACACTCAGTCAGGTGGGGAAAACTTCGTCAAGTCGAAGAAATGAGAATGTGAATTCGCACACACCTGACGAACTCGCTTCCGGCACAGTAAACACCACGCTCCCGAAACTGTCCACAAAAGAATGCTCCGGCGCCGTTCACGGCGCCGGAGCAGGGCGGATTCGGGGAATTGTGCTACGGGTTCACGAGTGCCCGCGCGGCGGGCGCGACCTCACGCGCGAAGCGCTCGATCTGCTTGACGTCCTGGCGTTCCGGCCAGAAGACGAAGCAGCGGTACGGCTGTTCGGTGGCCAGGCGTGCGATCAGCCGCGCCCACTGGTCCGGCGTGCCGCGGACCGGCGCCGCGCCGTGGCGGGCCTCCGCGTCCCCCTCGGTGTCGGTGATCGTGCCGACGAGCTGGGACATGCGCAGCACGTCCTCGGGCCGCCGTCCGTTGGCCCGCGCCGCCTCGTCGATGATCGCGTTCGCCTCCGCCCACTTCTCGTAGTGCAGGTAGGAGGGGATGGGCGCGGCCCAGCCGTCCGCGATCCGGCCGGTCAGGCGCAGCGACCGCGGCCCCTGCGCACCCACCCAGATGTTGATCGGGTGCGCGGGCGCCGGCCCGGATGGGGCGCCGTCGAGCGTGTAGTGCTTGCCCCGCAGGCGAACCGACCGGTCGGGTTGCCACAGGGCGCGCAGGACCTGGATCGCCTCCTCCAGCGCGTCGAGCGCCGCACCGGTGGTGAGGCGCTCGACGCCCATGGAGGTGATGGCGTCCCAGACCCCGCCCGCCCCGATGCCGAGCTCCAGCCGGCCACCGGACAGCAGGTCCAGGCTCGTCGCGGTCTTGGCGAGCATCGCGGGCGGCCGCAGCGGCAGCGTGAGCACGTCGGGGAAGAAGCGCAGCCGGGTCGTCCGCGCCAGCAGGGTGGCGATCAGGCTGAAGGTGTCCACAAAGGTCGGTACGTACGGGTGGTCCTGGACGCCGACCAGATCGAGGCCACCTTCCTCGGCCGCGTGCACCAGGTCCTCGTGCACCGCGAAGTCGGTCGAGGGGGTCAGCGAGAAACCGAAGTGGAGGTCTACCATGATTCCCTTGTACCACAACGAAGTTGACGGGTTCTAGCGGTGCCGGTGCTTGCGGGGCGTGGCCTTGCTGATCGCGACGAGCTCCGCGAAGTCGACCGCGATCCCCGCCAGCAGCAGGTCGACGAACTCCGCGGCCTGGCTCGCGGTGAAGCGGGCCTCGCCCAGCAGGCTGGCCTGGAAGACCAGTGACGCCAGGAGATCCACGACGTGCTCGACGTCGAGGCCCGGCCGCAGATGCCCGCGGCCGACCGCGCGGGTCACGGTGACGGCGACCGCGTCGCGGACCGGCTGGACCAGGGTGCCGATCAGGTGGCCGTGCAACGCCTGGTCGGTCGCGCACTCGGCGAGCAGCGGCGCCAGCACGCCCGCCGGGACGCGGTGGAGCAGCGCGTCGGCCAGCAGTTCGACCCCGGCGATGAGATCGCAGCGCGTGCACCCGGTGTCCGGCACCGGCGGCGTGACCAGGACGGTGACCAGGGCCGCGATGATCAGCTCCTGCCGCCGCGGCCAGCGGCGCGCGATGGAGGGCTTGGTCGTGCCCGCCCTGGTGGCCACGGCTTCCAGGCTGAACCCCCGGTAGCCGTGCTCGCGCAGCACCGCGAGCGTGGCCGCCAGGATGGCACGGTCGATCGCCGGGTCCCTGGGCCGGCCGGCCGAACGTGCCGAACCCTTCGTAGCCATGGGAGACAGCATACGCACGCGTCCTCTGTCGACGGTCACCGAGAGCGGCCGGGCAACCCGTTTGCACCGGCGCGCCGCAGCAATTATAATACGATACGGTCCGCAATTGAATGCCTGCAACCGCCAGACACCGCCGGACTGGTCATCCACTGTGGACTCACGAGAACGTCGTGCACACCTGGGGATGGGAGACGTGTGAGTGACCTCGAGACGCGGTTGGACCGGCACCGGCAGCGCGAGGCGGGGTTGTCCGCCCTGCTCGACATCGCCCGGGAGCTGTCGGCGTCCTCGGACCTCGACACCCTGCTGAAGACCCTCACCCGGCGGGCCAGGCTGCTGCTCGGCGCGGACATGTCGTTCGTCGCGCTGTTCGACGAGCACGGCGACCCGCACGTCCGCGCCGCCGACGGCAACATCGCCAAGCAGAGCACCGGGCTCCGGCTGCCGCACGACCCCGCGCTCGGCGGGAGCAACCTCGGCCCGGCCTGGACGGCCGACCACCCCGCCGAGGAGTGGTTCGCGCACAGCACCATCATCGACGAGGTGGTCCGGCACGAGGACCTGCGTGCCGTGCTGGCGGCCCCGCTGACCGACGGCGCGCAGGCCGTCGGCACGCTGTACCTCGCCGACCGGGAGGTCCGCCGCTTCACGCCGGACGAGATCTCGCTGACGAGCACCCTCGGCGACCTCGCGGGCACGGCCGTCGCGAAGACCCGGCTGCTGACCAGGGCGTGCGCCGAGGCCGCCGCGCTGCGCGCCCGCCTCGCCGACGCGGAGGCCGGGCTGAACGCGCTGCGCGAGCTCGCCGACACCCGCAGCCGCCTCGTCGAGCTGGTGCTCACCGGCGGCGACCTGCACACGCTGGCCGAGGAGGCGAGCCACCTCCTCGACGGGGCCGTGCGGATCGCCGCCGTCGACAACACCGTGCTCGCGGCCGCCGGGAAGACGATCGCGGCCGGCCCGTTGCCACCGACCACAGTGGACGCCCACGCCACCGGCGCGCCGGTGCCGCTCGGCGACGGCCTGTGGGCCGCGCCCATCCTCGCCGGTGACGAGGACCTCGGCACGCTGACGCTGCGGCCCCGCCACGGGTTCACCGGCGACGACGAGGCACGGCTGCGCGCCGTCGCCCAGACCGCGGCCATCCTGTTGCGCACCAACCGGGTCACGGGTACCGACAACCGGGCCAGGGAAGCGTTGTTCGACGAGTTCCTGAGCGACCCGGCGCGCTCCCCCCGCCTGCTGGAACGACGTGCCAGGCGGCTCGGCATCCACCTGGACACCCCGCACGTCGTCGTCATGGTCCGCGCGGACGAGATCGGCCGGGGCCGCGCGGCGTACTGGTCGTCCTCCTACACCTACCGCAAGAACGGGTTGTGCAACATCCGCGGCGGCCGCGTCGCGCTCCTGGTGCCGGGCACGGACCCGGCCGCGGTCACCGGCGAGGTGACCGCGGAGCTGTCGCGCCTGCTCGGCCACCCGGTGACGGTGGCGATCTCGCAACCCGTGTCGGACGCGGGCGCCGTCGCCCACGCGTACCAGGAGGCGGCGCGCTACCTCGACGCGATGGCCGCGCTCGGCATCACCGGGAGCGCGGCCTCGGCACGAGAGCTGGGTTTCCTCGGCGTTCTCCTCTCCGACAACCACGACGTCGACGGCTTCGTCCGCGGCGCGATCGGCCCCGTCCTCGACTACGACCGCGAGCGCAACACCGACCTCGTCCGCACCCTGGAGGCCTACTTCGACACCGGCAGCAGCCCCACCTACGCGGCCGAGAAGCTCCACGTGCACCCGAACACGGTGACCCGGCGGCTCGACCGGATCAGTGAGCTGCTCGGCCCCGACTGGCAGAAACCCGAGCGGGCGCTGGACATCCAGGTGGCGTTGCGCGTCTCGCGGATCAGGCACGTGCTGCGCGACCGGCGCGCGCCCGCGCCCCCGGGTCAGGACACGTAGCTGCCACGGCGCTGGATCTCCATGTCCTGCTGGGTGATCACGACGTGGGCGGCGGAGGCGATGGTGACGTGCCGGTGCCACCCGGAGAAGGTGCGGCCGGTGTAGTCCCGGATGCCGACCTGAGTGGACACCTCGAGGAAGTCGCGGTCGACCCGGTCGGTGAGCTGGGCGAGCCGCACGAGGGTCGACGGCTCGGCGGCCGTCAGGCTGGTCAGCCAGATCTGGCCCGGCCAGTTCTGCCCCACCTCGCCGACGCCGAGGAGGGTCAGGTCCGCCGATTCCGCGGGCTGGAAGGGGGTGCGCACGCGGACGGTCGCGGCGAGAGTGGCGCGGGAGGGGGAGCCGTAGCCGCCCGACAGCACCGGACGCCTGGTGTCCTTCGCCGCGGCCATGATCTGGTGGGTGGGTAACAGCCCGCCGATGTGCCCGGGTAAGGCGCGGTCCGCGACGGTGAGGCGGGCGGAGTGGCAGCACCGGGCCAGCAGCGGCACGCCGGCGCCGCGGAAGCGCTCGATGGCCTCCGCCGCGTCGATGTCGCGGGCGTCGAGCACCACGGGCAGGTGGGGCAGCACGTTCCGCACCGCGGTGTCCAGGAACGCCGCGAACGCGCAGTCCCCGGACGACTCCGCGCGGACGTCGTCGGGGATCTGCGCGCGGCGCCTGCGGAACTCGTCGGCCAGCCACGACTCCGGCAGCCGCAGCCGCCAGTTGACCGGGTTGCTCACCTCTTCCGACGCGGCCCACACCCCCACCGCCTGCTGTGCGTTCAGCACCCGGCCGTAGGCGGGGAAGAAGTCCTTGTAGACGCCGACGGAATGCTCCCCCGCCTTGGGGATGACCATCGGGCGGACGACCCACGCCTGCGGCGGCGCCGTGTTCACCACGTAGCGCGCCAGCGCCTGGCGCACCGGGACCCAGTCCCACGTCGATTCGCCGATGAAGTGCTGGAGGCTCTGTTCCGTGGCCTGACCGCCGAGCAGCGTCGCGATGTTGCGGACCGTCTTGCGGCCGGGCGCCCCGAGCAGACCGCGCAGGTACTGCACCCCCTTGAGCCGCTGGTCGCTGCGCGGCAACGACCAGAACAACGCCGAAGCCACCTCACTCAGAACGACGTTGTCCACCTTCGCCGGCACCACGGCTGGTTTCGGTCTACGCATTTCCCCCAAGTAAGGCATACCATTCCCATCTAGGTCGACCTGGTGGATTTCAACTTCCACCTTGCTCGACGCGTCGGCGTCTGGCTAGGTGTGCGGGGCACCGAACTGCATTCCGAGATGGTGAGCGACCCACCACACGGATGATCTACCGGAAGAAGGCCGCAAACCGCCGCGCCGCCACCCGGTCCCGGACAATCGGGTATGCCGGGAAGAACGAATTCGTGCGCGTACCGGGAACACCGAAACTATCGCGGTGTACCGATTTACCGGGTGCGGGCGTAATGGCTCAGGAACACGTCGACACCGTCGGCGATCGTCGCCTCGATCTCGGCCTCGACGATCTCGAAATCCGGCATGAACGTCTGGAGCAACTGCGGGCCGGAAAGGGTGAGACCGATCAGCTGCCGCATGGCCCGCGTCGGGTCCGGGACGTCGAGCACGCCCTGCTCGTGCAATTCCGCGAACGCCGCGACGAGGGTGTTGTCCATCATGTCGCGCGTGATGCGGTACCAGAAACGGCCCAGCTGCGGGAACCGGCCGACCTCCGAGATCACGAGCCTGCGCAGCGACGCGAAATCCGCGCGCAGCACCCGCCGGGTCCACGACGACATGAACTCGATCAGGGCGGCACGCAGGTCGGTCGCCTGCGTGAGTTTCGCCTGCGGCACGCCGACCCCCGCGTACACCTTCGTGAGGGCACCGCCGATCACGGCGAGGAAAAGGCGCTCCTTGTTCCCGAAATGGTTGTAGATCGTCGGCTTCGAAACGCCGGCGCGCCGCGCGATCTCGTCCATGGACGACGCCGAATAGCCCGCACGCAGGAATTCCGCGGACGCCGCCTCGACGATCGCGTGCCGCTTGCGTTCGGAGGTGTTCACGGGGTCGGCGATGATGGGAATCCCGTACTCGTCGACGTCTGTCACGGCCGCCACTGTACTAAACCGTTTCGTTTTGCCTGCGCAGCACGGCACCGGCCCTGCTGACCACGATGATCACAAGCGGCAGCAGCCCCAGGGCGCCCAGCGCCCGGCCCAGCCCGATGATCGGCGCGAGCGAGGCCAGGGTGGCGGGCCCCACCACACTGCCGAACTGGAAGGCGAGGTTGAACAGGCCGATCGCCTGCGTCCGGGACGCACCCGGCACGGTGGCCGTGGCCGCGGCGGCGAGCACGCCCTGGGCGGCGGCAGAGGCGAACGCCCCGACGGCGGCGCCCACCAGCAGCGCGGGCACCGTCGTGGCGATGCTCGCGACAGCCGCCGCCGCGGCCGCCGCGCCCGCGAGGATCAGCACGGACCGGCGCGCGCCGAGCCGCACGGTGACCGCCGCCATGGCCCACGACAAGGCCGCGCCGAGCAGGGTGGGCACGACCAGCACGGCCCCGATCTCGCTCCGTTCCCAGTGGGGGTGTGTGGCGAGCAGCTGCGGCACCGCGTAGATGAGCGCGAAGTTGATGGTCGCGGTGCTCAGCACGAACACCGAGGAGATCACGAACCGCCGGTCACCGCGCACCGACATCGGCAGGAACCCGTCCGGCCGCGCCCGCACCAACGGCACGAGCACGGCCAGCGCGGCGAGCCCCGCGGCGGCGCCGAACACGACCAGCGACGTGGGCACCCCACCGGCCGGTCCCTGCAGGATGACGAAGAGCGCGGTCACCACGAGCATGAACACACCAGCGCCGGTCGCGTCGAACCGGCCCGTCGAGGTGTCGGCCCCGCCGGTGGCGTAGCGGCGCGCCGCGGGCGCCGCGACGAGGCTCAACGCGGGCAGGGCGAGCGCGACCCGCCACGACGCCACGTCGGCCAGCGCGGACCCGGCCAGCGGACCGGCGGCGCCGGACACGCCGAGGCTCGCCGTGATCACTCCCAGGGTGTACTGCCGCAGCCGCGGCTCGGCGATCTCCCGCGCGATGCCGACGGACAGCACGAGCATCGTGCCCGCGCCCGCGGACAGGGCCAGCCGGCCGGCAGTGATGACGGGCAGGGGCGTGTCGGCCAGCACGAGGACGGCTCCCAGCGCCTGCGCCGCGACGCCGGCCACCAGCGCCGCGCCCCGGCCCAGCCTGCGCACCAGCGCCGCGACGAGCGGCATGCTCACCGCCATCCCCCAGCCGTAGATCGTCAGCAGCCACGTCGCGGCGCCGATCGACGTGCCGAGGTCCGCGGCGATGGTGGGCAACAGCAGGCTCGTCGCGGAGATGCCGAGTGACGCGGGGAGCGTCAGCAGGCTGAGAACCACCATCACGGCAATCAGACTACACCGTTCAGTTAAAAGCATCGAACTGAACGGTGTGGTTCATGTCACGCTCCCTGCCCTCGGGGAGCCATGTCACGATCGAAGGGTGTTGCGATGGATGACAGCCGGTGAGTCGCACGGGCCCGCACTCGTCGCGGTGCTGGAAGGCATGGTGGCCGGGGTCGAGGTCACGACGGCCGACCTGGCCGAGCAGCTCGCCCGCCGCCGTCTCGGGTTCGGCCGCAGCCCGCGCATGGGGTTCGAGACCGACCGCGTGGAGATCCTGTCCGGGGTACGGCACGGCCTGACCCAGGGCGGCCCGATCGCGGTGCGGATCGACAACGCCGAGTGGCCCAAGTGGGAGAAGGTCATGTCCGCCGACCCGGTGGACCCCGGCGACCTCGCTGGCCTGGCCCGAGGAGCACCCCTCACCCGCCCCCGCCCCGGTCACGCGGACCTGGCGGGGATGCAGAAGTTCGGGTTCGACGACGCCCGCCCGGTCCTGGAACGGGCCAGCGCCCGCGAGACCGCGGCCCGCACCGCCGTCGGCACCATCGCCCGCGTCTTCCTGCGCCGGCTGCTCGGCGTGGAGATCGTCAGCCACGTCGTGTCGATCGGCGGCGCGGTGGCCCCCGACGGCCCGCCACCCGGCCCGGAGGACGTGGCCACCGTCGACGCCAGCCCGGTCCGGGCGTTCAGTGCGGCGGGCACCGAGGCGATGGTGGCCGAGATCGAGGCCGTCAAGGCGGCCGGCGACACGGTCGGCGGTGTCATCGAGGTGATCGCCTACGGGCTGCCGCCCGGGCTGGGATCGCACGTGCACTGGGATCGCCGCCTCGACGCGCGGCTCGCCGGCGCGCTGATGGGGGTCCAGGCGATGAAGGGCGTGGCGATCGGGGACGGGTTCACCACCGCCCGGCGGTGGGGCAGCCAGGCCCACGACGAGATCGGCCCCGGCCTGTCCCGGCGCACCAACCGGGCAGGCGGCCTGGAGGGCGGCATCACCAACGGCGCGCCGCTGCGGGCACGGGTGGCGATGAAACCCATCTCCACGGTCCCGCGCGCGCTGTCCACTGTGGACACCAGGACCGGCGGACCCGCGGCGGCCATCCACCAGCGCTCCGACGTGTGCGCGGTCCCCCGCGCCGGCGTGGTGCTCGAGTCCGTGATGGGACTCGTGCTCGCCGAGGCGGCGCTGGAGAAGTTCGGCGGGGACTCCCTCGACGAGACCCGCCGCAACGCGGAGTCGTACCTGAAGGCGCTGCGGGAGCGCTGGTGACCGGTCCCGCGCTGATCCTCGTCGGCCCGCCCGGTTCCGGGAAGAGCACGGTCGGCCGCCGCGCCGCCCACCGTCTGGCCCTGCCGTTCCGCGACTTCGACGACGACCTCCAACGCGCGCACGGCCTGCCCGCGGGCGAACTCGTCGTCACCCTGGGCCGCGAGCGGTTCCAGCAGTCCGAGCGGGAGCTGCTGGCGAAGCTGCTGCCCGGGTTCGACGGTGTGCTCGCACTGGGCGGCGGCACCCCCACCGCGCCGGGCGTGCCGGAACTGCTCGCGGGGTACCACGTGGTGTTCCTCGACGTGGACCTCGAGCGCCTGCTGCGCCGGGACGGCCTGGTGCCCCTGCGTCCGTGGCTGCTGCCCGATCCCCGGACGCGGCTGGCGGAACTGCTGACCGCCCGCCGCCCCACCTACACCGCGGTGGCGACCGCCACCGTCCCCACCACCGACCGCACCCCGGACGAGGTCGCCACGGCCGTCCTCGCGACGCTGCCCGGCACCTGACCAGCCGCCCGGCAGAAGGGCTCCGGCCCGCCACTCCGTCAGGCGCCGGCCTCGGTCAGTGAGGGGCGCGACGCGTCCGTCCACCCGGGACGGGCATACCTCGCGAGCCGGGCCGCCAGACCGTCGTCCGGACCGAAGACCGGCGGCACGTCGATCAGGGGCTCGTCGAGGCTCCGGTGCCGGTCGAACAGGTCGCGGACCCACGCGGCCACCCTCGCGGGCGCGGGCAGCACCTCCTGGCCGAGGTAGGCCACCACCAGCAGGTCCTCACCGCTGTGGGTCTCGATCGCGGCCGACCAGCCGTGGCTGTCGTCCCACAGCAGCGCCACATCCCGGTCGGGACAGCGGCGCAACCGTCTGTCGAGGGCGATGTAGGCGGAGACCGCGTCGTCGGCCTGCACGTACCAGCACTCCCCCGTCAACCCGAGTGCCTCGTTCACCAGCCGGACGTACCGCCGCAGGGCGCGCGACACGGAGTCGTCGTCGAAGTACAGGTCCATCGCGTCATCGCCGTCCTCACGCCGGGTGCATGACAGCGCCGACTGCTTGACGCACCGGAGTAATACCCCCGAACGGGTGAACCCCAACGTCGAGAACGATCTGTTCCGATCAAGTCGCCTATGGTCCACCTCGGCGGCAGCTCCCGCGTCGCCGTCACCGGCGACCACGAACACCCGGCTACGCCGAGGTCTGGAGCTCGCGGTACCGATCTACCTCGAGGGGGCCATGCGGTGCCGGACACGACGGTCGATGCCCTCGGCATGCCTGGCCGTACCGGTCGAGTGATGCCATGACCGCGGAACTGACCGTCGCCTCGCACGCGGGGAGCGAGGAGATGGTCGTGCGCGTCTCCGGCGTGCTCGCCGGTACCGAAGCCGACGCCGAGTCGTTGCGGAACGCGCTGTCCGCGCTCGCGCCGCCGACGTCGGCGGTGTTCGACCTCCGAGAGCTGCGGCTGCTCACCGCCGAGGGCGCGCGTACGTTGCTGGCGGTCGCCGAAGCGCTCGGCACGCGCGGGGTGCGGTGCCGAGTCGTGGCCGACCCCGCCGGTGCCACCGCCAGGACGCTGCGGGACGTGGCGCCCGCGTCGGTTCTCCCCTTGCGCACCGCGCAGGCGGACGCCGCCGACACCGCGCTGGACACCCTCACGGCCCAGCTCGCGTCGTTGACGCGGCTGCTGATGGACACGACCACGGTCAGTAGGACATTGCACCGGATCGTCGACGCGGCTCAGTCCATAGTGTCAGGTGCCGACCTGGTGAGCATCACCCTGCGAGACGACTCCGGCACGTTCTTCACCCCCGTGGAGACCGGTCCGGCGGCCAGTGCGCTGGATCAGGTCCAGTACGACAGCGGGGATGGCCCGTGCGTCGACGCCGCCCGTCCGGACGGTCCCGCGTACGCCGCGAGCGACAACCTGGCCGCCGAAACCCGGTGGCCGCGCTTCGCCCGCGCAGCCACCGGGTACGGGCTGGCGGCGGTGCTGTCGACCGACCTGAAAGCCCACCGGCCGACAGCGGTGGGCGGCGCGCTCAACATCTACTCCACGCAGATCGGCGGCCTGGGCGACCACGACCGGCACGCCGCGCTGCTGCTGGCCGGCCACGCGTCGCTCGCCCTCGCGTACACCACGGCGACCGAAGTGGCCACCCTGCACCAGCAGCACCTGCACGCGGCGATCGAGCACCGGGACATCATCGGCCAGGCCAAAGGCATCCTCATGGCCAGGCAGGGCATGACCGCGGACGAAGCGTTCGACGTGCTGCGCCGCACCTCGCAGGACCTCAACGTCAAGCTCGTCGACATCGCTCGCACGCTCGCGGAACACCCCGACCGGCTCGACACCCCCTGAGACCCCACCTCACGCGTCGCCGGCGGTGGGTGTGCTCTGCCTGCCGTGCGATGTGAGGTGCCCGTCCGCCTCGTAGCGGGCGCGGACCCTGGGCAGCAGGCTGCGCCAGATCGGGCGCCAGAGGGCTCCGGGCAGGTATCTGCTGCGTTCCTCGTGTGCGACCCGGCCGCGAGGGTGTGCCGCCCACCGGGCCGAGCCCGGGTCGTAGTCGCGGCGGTACTCGATGGCGCACACGTGCTTGACGCTCTTGTAGCCGTAGTGGGCGGGGGCGACCAGGCGGACCGGGGCGCCGTGGTCCACGGTGAGCGGGACGCCGTCCAGGTGGTCGGCCAGCAGCACGTCGTCGGCCAGGGCGTCGTCCAGGCGCAGGCAGGCGCGGTAGCCGTCCACGCCGGTGAAGGTGACCCAGCCTGCCGCGCCCGACACCCCGGTCTCGGCGGTCAGGGTCGCGTGCACGTCGCGGAACGGCACCCCGCTCCACGACAGGTCGCGTGCGCTCCACGTGGTCACGCAGTGCAGGTCGGAGCGTTGCGTGCGCCGGTCGTGCCGGTCGAGCAGCTCGCCGAGCTGGAGCTGGGCCGGGCGGGCGACCGCACCGGTGACCGTCACGACCGGGCGCGCCGACGGCCGGGGCCGGACTCGCGCGAACCGCGGCAGGCCGAACCGGCGCAACGCGGCGTCGGCCTGTCCCGTCGGGAGCTGTCCCATGTGGCCTCCATGTAGAGCGTTCATTGCGGGCCTGGCGACGACCGCGGGCGCGATCAGCACCCTCAGCGGCGCACCGACGGGGTCGTTCTACCACCGGGACAAGTCGCGCACCCGCCTGTTGGCTGCGCACGGTCCAGCGTGTGCAGGACGGTCTGCTCGCCGCGGCCGGCCGGCGCGCGCCTGCCACCTACGGGGACCTTGGTCATGCGTATTCCAGGATTGCCGTGGTGATCAGCCCGTCGCTGATGTCGAAGCGGTAACTGGCACGGAACCCCGCCATGCCACCGGGTTCGAAGCGCACGAGCATCGTGGTGCCACCATCCCGCGGCGTGTGGTCGATCAACGTGTACCTACCACCGATCACCTCCGCCTGCGCCCACGCACGGATCGCGTCCCGGCCACGGATCTCCCGCCCCACATCCACCACCACCGCGTCAGGAGCGAACACGGCCGCCACCGCGTCCGCATCACCCGCCGCCACCGCATCCAGGTAACGCCCAGCAGCCGGATCCAAGGCACCGACCGAGGCGGTCGACGACGGCAACGGCTCCACAGCATCGGACACCACAGCACGCAAGTAGTCACTGCTCACCACCGCCACCACCCCACCGACCAACACGACCCCGGCCACCAGCCCGACGACGACGGCCTTCCTCATCTGTTGCCCTCGCCCCAGGTCGCGGTCATCACGACGCCCGCGATCCGCCAGCCGTCGTCACCGCGCACGAGGCTGAACTCGTAGGTGCCGCCCAGCCGCCACAGTGGAGAGCCGAACTCGGCGTTCTTGTAGTGCGTCGCCTGGAACGCGGCCGTGCACACCGCCGTGTCGCCGTCGATCGTGACGAGGTGGTTGGCGATCAGGTGCTGCGTGGCCTCGTAGCCGCCGAGCGCCTCCCGCCACCCGGCGACGATCTGCGCCGGTGTGCGCGTGGCCGGGTCGCCGCCGTCGAGGCTGGTGTAGTCCAGCGTCACCGTCTCGGCGAACACGTCCGCCAGCCGGTCCCAGTCGCGGCGGTCGGCGTACCACGCCATGCGCGTGCACGTGTCGATGACGTCGAGTCGGTCCATGGTGCGTGGTCACCCTTCTTCCCGTCGAGCCGCGTGCACTCACCTTCATGCGGCTTCCGACGTGGAACAACGCTGACTTCGCACACGGAGCGATAACCCACCGGTTATGAGGGCTGGGCCGGCGGCGGTGGGATCGGGGCCCATCGAGACCCACCTCACACGCATTCCGGTGCCGTCCTGTGGGTACTCCCTGGGTCAGTCGCTCGGGAGGCTCACATGATGTCGCTGGTCCAGCACAACGGCTGGTGGTACGTGGTGGTGCGGGAGCACGGCAGGGCGCGGGTGTACCAACTCGAGAGCGCGCCGCCGAAGGTCACGTGGCGGGACAGCCCGGTGATCGACGTGACCCCGGGCCGCACTCCGCCGAAGTAGCCGCCTACTCGGGTGGCAGCAGTGTCCCGAGTGGACCGAGGTCGAGGTTGAGGTCCTCGCGGCGGAGGTCGAAGTGGGCGCACAGCTCGTCCATGCCCTCGTCGAGCCGCATGAGGGTCAGGCCGATCTTCTCGATCTGCTCGTCGTCGAGGGTGTCGTCGTCGACGCGGCGGATGGCCTGGCGTTCCACGAGCTGGCGGAGGAGTTCCACGACGGTGAGCACGAGGCCCGCGAGGCTCTGCTGCGCGGTGTCGGGGTCGGCGTTGATGTGGTGGCTGAGCCGTTCGGTCATGGGTTCTGCTCCAGTGCGCTGATCGAGGTCAACAGGGCGCGCAGGGAGATGTGCACGAGGTCGACGTCCGCGATGGACAGCGTCACCTCACCGTGGATCACCACGCCGCCCGCCAGCACCCGGTCGAGCAGGTCGACCAGGGCGATGCGCCGCTCGGTGCCGGGCATCGGCACGGGTTCGCTCATGACTCGGCTCCGATCGAGGCGAACGAGTACGCGGGCCACGGACCGGTGAGCTCGAGCTCGACGCCGGGACGTCGTTCGTCCTGGCGGCCGACCTCGTGTGCGAACTCCGCGACCGCGTCGTTGTCGACGAGGTAGGCGGCGTTGAGGATCATCGGCGACCGCTGCCGGCTCAGGGCAGGGCTTTGCGGCCGGTGGAGGCACGCGTCCACGGCGAGCGCCGTCAGCGCCGCGTGGATCTCGTTGGCGTGCTCGACCGCGAGCTGGTCCACCCGTTCGCGCGCCAGGTGGTGCTCGCGCTTGCGCCGCAGGTACTCGGCGCCGCTCCCCGGCCGGTCGCCCGCACCGACCGGCTCGGCGCCACCGAGCCCGCTGACGTCGAGGACGGCCTTCACCCCCCACTCCGCACGTCCCGCGACGCGCGCGAGTGCGGCGCGGAAGCCCTCACCCAGGCCGTCCAGGAGCGACCCGACCCCGTCGTCGTCGAAGTAGACGGTGGCCATCCGGAACGGCACCGCGGGCACCGCGCGGGCCACGGCCGCCACCACGGCGTCGTGTGCCTGCGCGACCCGGGCCAGCCAGTCGAGGTCCTCGAGGTTGCGGCGCAACGCGTCCTCGCCGAACGTCGCCAGCGGGACCGTGCCGACGACCGCGGTGAGCCCGTTCGCGCCGGTGGTGCGCAACGGTTCCCCCGCCACGCCTGTCATGCCGGTGAGCAGGTTCGGGTCCACACCTTCGGCGACGGCGTAGACCCAGGTTCCGTGCTCAGGCATGACCACCTCCCTCGATCTTCTCGGGCGCACGGCCTTCGAGTTCGGCGACGCGTGCGCGGAGCTCCTCGTTCTCCCGCTCGAGGCTCCGGTCGTCCCGGTCGGCCCGGCCGGACAGCCAGGGATCGTGTTCCCACCAGTCGATCCCGACCTGCTTGGCGGTCTCCAGCGACGCGATGACCAACCGGAGCTTGATCGTCAGCAGCTCGATGTCGAGCAGGTTGACCCGGATGTCACCGGCGATGACCAGGCCCTTGTCCAGTACGCGCTCGAGGATGTCGCCGAGGTTGGCGGTCTGGTGGCCGCCGTTCGCGCTCTGCTGCGTCAACGCGCCGGGCTGTGCGGGCGTCGTCATCTCAGCTCCTCCCCATGTCGCCGCTGCCCCGCGGGTACCGCCTGGTCCGGCGGTAGGACAACAGATCGCCGTGCTCGTTCAGCTCGGCCTCGTACAGCGCGAGCACGTCCGACGACGACGGGACCCGCGCGTCCTCGATCACCTCGACCTCGACCAGCCAGCCCTGGTCGGCCGGTTCGACCGAGGTCACGCCCACGACGCTCTTCGCGGTGAGCGCGCTGATGTGGTCGCTCGCCTGTGCCGCGATCCGCGACGCGGACGGCTTCTGCCCGGTGTCACGGTCGCCGGCCTCGTCGGTTCTCTTCTCGGCGTCGTCCTTGGCGTTCTTGGCGTCTGTGGCCACTCGGCATTCACCGCCCCTTCGTTCCCGGTTGTGCGGTCATGCGGCGCAGCACCCGTCGCTGTGCCTGGGCTTCCTCTTCCTCGGACAGCTCGCCCTCGGCGCGCTTGCGCTCGACCTCCTCGAGCTCGCGCCGGGCCGACGCCGGGTGGTAGAGCTCCTCCTCGACCTGCCGCTGCACCAGCTCGCCGAGCTTGATGACACCGCGCACCGGCGCGAGCGGCAGGCCGAGGAGGCCGGACACGAGGCCCATGGCGTTACTCCGCCGCCTTGCTGACCACGAAGTCGTAGGCCGCCAGCGGGCCGAGCAGCCGGAGCTCCACCCGGCCGTCCCAGTCGGCGGCCAGCCGCTCGACCACCTCCTCGAGCTCGGACTCCTGTTCCGTCTCGGCGAGGCACGCGACGTGCACGGCGTCCTCGTCGTGCGTCGGTTCCCGGACGAGCGTCATGAACCCGAGCCCGTCCAGGGCCCGCTGCACGGTCTGGTTGTCGGCGTCGCGCTTCGCCGAGATCGCGTTCGTGATCGCCTCACCGAGCGCCATGCGCTCGTTGCGGGTGGCGTCCTCCGGCTTGTCCCGGACCGCCTCGCGCAGGTCGTCGAGGTCGGCGTTCTCCGCGAGGATCTCCTTGAGCACCGCCTCGGACCGGTAGCGGCCGCGCACGATGTACTCCGCCTTGCCCTCCAGCTCACGCAGCGCGGCGGCGAACTCGTCGTGGTGGGCGGCGAGGAGTTCCTCGGCCACGTCCTTCTCGCTGGTGAGCACGGCACCGAACTTGATCGGCAGCACGGGCGCGGCGGCCGACGCGCCGTCGAGCAGCGCGGCGTGCGCGGCGAGGTCCTCGGGCGTGCCGAGTGAGGAGTCCGTGGCCACCGTGCTGACGAGCGCGGCCACGTCACCGTGCTTGATCGTGGTCACCTCGCCCGGCGGGTCGCCGACGCCGCGCGCGTCCGGTTCGGTCTCCACATCGGACGGGACGATCCCGTAGACGTAGAACCCCTGCTGCGATTCGGCCATCCCCGTCACTTCCTCTCCCGGTTCCCGGCCCGCTCGCCCTCCTCGTCACCGAGGAAGCCGCGCAGCTTCTCCCCCGCCGCCTCGAGCGCGCCCTTGGTCTTGTGCTTGGCCCCGCCCTGTTGCATGTCCCCGACGAGGTCGGGCAGCCCCTTGGTGTCGTCGTCGGAGATGTCGAGCCGGTTCACGGCCTCCGCGAACCGCAGGTAGGTGTCCACACTGGCCACCACGACGCGGGCGTCGATCGTCAGCAACTCGATGCCGACGAGCGAGACGCGCACGTAGGCGTCGATGACCAGGCCCTTGTCCAGGATGGTGTCGATCACGTCGGCCAGGCTGGAGGAGGTGGGGCGCTCGACCCCACCACCGCCACCGGCCGGCTGCACGGCTGTCGTCATGCGGTTCGCTCCTCACTTCCTGCCCGCGCCGGCACCCTCGCGCTCGTCTTCCTCGCTGGGTTCCTCGTCGCGGGCATCGGTGTCGTCCGCCTGCTCGGCATCGCGTTCGTCGCGTTCGTCGCGTTCGTCGCGCTCGTCCTCGTGCTCGTCCTCCTGGTCGACCACGTGGCCGTCGTGGATCTCGCCACGCCAGCCCTCGACGTCGTCGGGGTGCAGCAACGTCTGCGTCATCACGTGGCGCTGGAAGTGCTTGAGCTCGAGGCGGGCCCTGCGGCCCTGCGCGCGCCACAGGTTGCCGGTCCGCTCGAACAGTCCCTGGGGGTGGTACTCGAGCACCATCAGGATGCGGGTCAGGTCGGGCGCCAGTTCGTGGAACGTGACCGCGCCGTCGACGTGCCCCTTGGCCCCTTCGGACCGCCACACGATCCGTTCGTCGGGCACCTGCTCGATGATCGTGGACTCCCACGAGCGGTGGGACCAGAAGATCTGCGCCTTCCAGCGCAGCTTCTCGTCGCTGACCTGCTCGACGTGTTCGACCTTCTTCATGAACCCGGGGAAGTCGGTGAAGCGGGTCCACTGGTCGTAGGCGAGGTCGACCGGCACGCCGACGTCGATGTGCTCGACGATGTTCGTGACCTTGATCTTGTCCTTGCCGCCGCCGCCGAGCGCACCGCTGATCTTGTCCTTGATCCCTTCCACGGCACCGGACAGCGCGCCCTTCACCGCACCGGCCGCGGCCTTCCTGCCCGCGCCGGGCGCCTTGCCGGTGACGGCGCCCAGCAGGCCGGAGCCACCGCTGCCGGACCCGTACTCACCGAGCCGCCCGGCCGTCGAGCTGACCTTGTCGGTCAGCGAGGTGGCCGCACGGGTCGTGACCGTCTGCGCGAGCCTGCGCACCGAGTCGGCCAGCGGTGAGGAACCACCGGACACCGCGCCTGCTGTGTCCTTCGCTTTCTTCGCCGTGCCCTTGGCGGTCTTCGCGACGGTGTCAGTCACCACTGTCGTCACCTCCCGGCCCGGCGCACCGGCGCCCGCGAACCGCGGCGCGTGCTGCCCCTGCGTGGCTTGTCGTCCGAGTCGTCCGTGCTCGCGCGGCGCCGGGACGTGCTCGTCCGCCTCCGCGACCGCGGCGATTCGTCGCTGTCTTCCTCGGTCTCCTCGGCACTGTCCGCCGTGCTGTCCTCGCTGTCTTCCGTGCGGTCTTCCGTGCTGTCTTCCGCACCGTCTTCCGTGGTGTCGTCCGCACTGTCCTCCGCGGACTCCTCGTCGGACCGGTCCTCGTCGTCCGGCCGGGGAGCGGACTCGCCGGTGTCGTCGGTTTCCGCGCGCTCCTTGCCGGACGCGCGCCGGGGCTTCTTCTCCTCGTCGTCACCGCCGGCCTTGCCCTGCAGCCGTTCGTTGAGGGCGTCGATCCGGCTGCTCGCCGCGGTCATCGCCGCGGTCTTGGCGGCGTCGACGAGCTGGCCTCTGGCCACCGTGGCGAGCTTTCCGACCTCGGGTACCGACGCGAGCTGCTTCAGCCCGCGTTCCACCAGCTGGCGCGGCGAGCCCGCCGCACCGGTCGCGCCCGCGACCATCAGCGCCAGCCGCATCTTGCGCGTGCGGCCGAGCAGGTACCCGATCGCCACGCCACAAGCGAGGCGTGTTCGAGAGTTCATGCCTGTCCTCCATGCCTGAGTGATCTCCCGTGCGCACCGGGGTCGGCGATCGATAGCGCCGTGCACATCTGGTACCCGTGCTTATCAAGCGCGAAAACCACATCGCGGAAATTGGGCCGAATGGACCAGCTGGTTAACCGTCGAGTAGTGATTGGGAGGACACGTACGGTCTTCTTTTTCGGCGTGAAACGTTCTACTGTCCACTCCGTACAGTCACGCCTACTTTGCGCTAATTTGCGCAGGTCAGAGCCACGGGGGTGCCAAAAAGGCAAATTGATCAGGTTTTGTTGAACGCACCTGTGGGCAATTCAACAGCCTACCTGATGAAAGGAGTGACGAGCACTCTCACGACGGTGCCGATGCCACAGACTCGACAACCGTGACATATTTGATATTCGGTTGATCGTCCTGGCGCGAACCGTCACTCGCCAGTCAAAGGAGAGAGATCATGGACATAGCAGGAGTGCTGAGCGCGATAGTGATCGGATTGGTGCTCGGGATTCTCGGGCGGATGGTGGCACCCGGTGCGCAGCGGATCCCGATCTGGCTCACGATCCTCGCCGGTATCGCCGCTGCCTTCGTCGGCACCGCCATCGCCCGCGCGATCGGCGTCGAGAACACCGAAGGCATCGACTGGATCGAGGTCATCATCCAGGTCGTCATGGCCGCGATCGCGGTGAGCATCGCCGCCGCGCTGCTCGGCAGACGCCGTCGCGGCGTGTTCGGCACCAAGAGCAAGCTGTGAAGGCCACCTCGGCGACGCGCGCCCGTCGCTGAGGGCAGGGGTTCGGGCGGTGCGGGCGGTGACGCCGCCCGAACCCGCCACGACCGTGCCCGACGGCAACGCGTCTGCCGATGACCGCCACTGGTGAATCCCACGCGAAGTCCTCCCCGACCACGAGATCGACTCTCCTGCCCGTCGTCGACCAGTCGGCACCTCCTTCTCGCGTCACGAGCGGGGCGGGACCGGGCGCCGGAGCCAGGGGGACTACCGCCCGGCCCACCCCTCTCCGGTCAGCCGCCTCGAGACCGCGGTCCGGCGCCGCCGGGGGAACGGATCGGCGCCACCGGCGGACTGGCCGGAGTTGCTTGTAGTCGTCCACTTCATCTGTTAGGCGTACGAGGCGTCCGAAGTGTCACACCCGGCCCGCGTGGCCCTTCCGCTCCGATGAGGACCCGAGGTGGGTGGGCCCGCCAGGGGGACCTGCGGTGCCGTGGGCAGCACGGTCCGGAGTCGAGGGACGAGCGGGCGCGGGGACCGGTCGCCGGGAATTGTCTGCCTGGCCGGTGTTGTCCGTGTTCTCGGGTTTGCCCATCGCCGGCGCGTGACTGTCGCCACCGGGCTTCTCCGGCGTCGCGACGGGCGGGCGCGCGGGCTTGCCCGTTTCCTCGGGCTTGCCGGGTTTCGTCGGTGTGACCGCGGTGTCCTCGGGTGTGCCGGCGGGTTCCGTCTTGCCCCTGGCCGCCGGTCTGCCGGTGGGCTCCGGGGTGCTGTCGGTGTCCGGAGAGGACCGTGCCGTACGGGGCGCGTCCGATGTGGTGGGTGTGGCGACGGAACGTTCTGCGGTCGGCCGTGCCGAGGTGTTGCTCTGCTCCGCGGGCGGCACCGGTGACCACGGGGCGGGCAGCACGCCGGTGGCCGCCGCCACGATGCCCGCGGATCCGGCCACCGCGATGACGATCACGGCTTTGACGGTGAGCACCTTGGCCAGCACGGACCGCAGTTTCGAGGGGCGGCCCGGTGCCTTCTCGGCGGCCGCCGCGCGGAACGCCGCCACCGCCGCCGCCTCGCCTGCCAGTTCCCCGGGATGCGCGGGCGCGGTGGCAGCGCGGAGCACGGTGGCGAGCCGCTCACCGGCCTCCCCGGTGGGGAACATCCCGTCGGGCCGCCAGTCGTGCCGTGATGATCGCGTACTCATCCTGTCTTCCTTGGCGTCGAACGCCATGGCCACGTCACGCCCGTCGTGGCGTCGACGCGCCCTCCCCGGCCCCGCTCGAGCCGTTCACCGAGCTTGCGCAACCCACGCCACGTCGCGGTGCGGACCGCCCCCGGTCGTTTGCCCATGACCCGCGCGGCCGCGTTGGTGTCGAGTCCCATCACGACCCGCAGCAACACGGCTTCGGCCTGGTCCCTCGGCAGCGTGGCGATGAACGCGATGGCCGAGTCCGTGGCCGCCGCCGTGATGGCCTGGTCGGCGGTGTCGGCGTCGGCGGGCACCTCGACCAGCACGTCCGCCGAGAACGCCGCGACCGGTCTTCGCTGCGTGTACCGCAGGTGGTCCAGCGCCCGGTGCCGGGCGATGCGCGCCGCCCAGCCGCGGAACCCGGCACCCTGGTCCCGGAAGTCGCGGAGGTCCCGCGCGATCTGCAGCCACGTCTCCGACGCGATGTCCTCCGCGTCCTGTGCGGACACCAGGCCCCGCAGGTAACGCAGCAACTCCGGCTGCACCTCGCGGTACAACGTGCGGAACGCCCGCTCGTCCCCGCGCTGCGCCGCCCGCACCGTCGCTCTCAGGTCAGCCGCCGCCTGACCGGAAGCCATGCCGAAACCACAACCTCCCGAAGTGTGCACTCCGCCTCACCCTCTTCGGCGCACGGCGCGTCACAAACGTCACGCGGTGGTGCCCGGCCGCCGTGCCGGGACGGTGACCAAGCGCGATGCGGTGTTGACAGAGCGCTCGTTCTGGGTCAACGTCTAGGGCTTCGGGCTCGACCGGGAAGGGCGATCGGGTGGACCTGGACGACAGCCGCACGGCCACCGCGGGCACGCGCCTGCTGGGCGGGCGGTACCGGCTGGGTCCGCTGCTCGGCCGCGGCGGTTCTGGGCGGGTGTACGAGGCGGTCGACGTCGTCCTGGGCCGCGTGGTCGCGGTGAAGGTGTTCCAGCCGGGCAGCGACGCGGGCGCCCGCTACCGGTTCGCCGCGGAGGCGCGGCTGCTCGCCGACCTGTGCCACCCGGGGCTCGTCACCGTCCACGACGTGTGCCTCGACGGCGACGCGCCGTTCATGGTCATGCGACTCGTCGACGGCCCCACCCTGCGGGACCTGCTCGACCGCGGTCCCCTCGCCCCGGCCGCGGTCGCCAGGACAGGCGCGCGGCTGGCCGACGTCCTCGCCCACGTCCACGCACGCGACATCGTGCACCGCGACCTCAAGCCCGCCAACGTCCTGATCGACGCGGCAGGCGACTGCCACCTCACGGACTTCGGTCTGGCCAGGGCACTCCGGGCCGTCCACCTGACCGTGTCCGGCGAGTTCGTCGGCACGGCCGCCTACCTCGCGCCCGAGCAGATCACCGACGCCGAGGTCGGTCCCGCCGCCGACGTCTACGCGCTCGGGCTGCTGCTGCTCGAATGCCTCACCGGCCGCACCGAGTACACGGGCACCACCGTCGAGGCCGCACTCGCCCGCCTGAACCGACCACCCCGGATTCCCGGCGCGCTCCCGCACGCGTGGCGAACCCTGCTGACCGCCATGACCGCGCGGGACCCGAAGGCCCGGCCCAGCGCCGCCCGTTGCGCGACGGTGCTGAGCGCCATCGCGGAGGGGCGCACGCCGAAGCTGACGTTGCCGATACCCGCGCCACGGCACGCGGACGACGCCCGCCCGGCACGGCTCCGCCCCGTCCACGCCGGCCTGACCGTGCTCGCACTGGCCGCCGCGTTCGCCGTCGCGGGCACCACCACCGCCGGCGTCTCCGGCAGCCCGACGAGCGAATCCCCGGAGCAGCCACCACCGACCGGGACGACGGCAGTCCCGAGCACCGAACCGCCGGCACGAGCCCCACGACCGGCACCCCGGCCGCAGGCGACCCCGGTCGCGGAACCCGCGACGTCCGCGGACAACGCGCCGGTCACGCGCCGCGCCCCGGACCACCGCGGGCAGGGCAACAACACCCGCGTTCCGGGAAAAGCCAAGGGAAAGCACACCGGACGGGGTTGACCGAGCCCGTGCCGGGGTGGTCCGGGGCCGCGATCCAGCCCCTGTGGGACCGCCGAAAAGTCCGGTACGGTCGGGTGGCAACGTCGGCGAACCGGGGGTATCGGCTTGTCCGCGAAGATGGTGCTCTGCGTTGTCGTGGCCGGTGTGCTCGCGGGGTGCACGGCGGCCCCACCGGAGGAGAACACCACACCGACGACCACGGTGCCCACCACCACGTCGCCGCTCGCCACGCCGGTGGTGACGGCGCTGCCGCCCGCGCCCCCGCCGATCTCCCGGTCGCTGGACGCGAGCCGGTACGCCACCAAGGACACGGTGTGCGGCCTGCTGACCGACGACCAGGCCGCCGAGTTCGGGCTGCAAGGCGCCGGGAACCCGTACCGGGCGAGCGACGGCAGCCTGCTGACGTGCAGCCGCAACGACTTCGGCACGGAGCGGGACGTCGAGTACAACCTGTGGCCCGGCTCCGACGTGTTCGCCGCGCAGTTCGGCGACCGGCGGCGGCAGGGCGGCGACGACGGGTTCCTCGTGGACGTCGCGGGGCAGCCCGCCGTGGTCAACGGGAGCGATCCGCAGCCCGCCTGCCAGGTGACCGTCGGGCTCGCCGCGCGGCAGGGCATCGAGGTGCTGGCCAGCGACGGCGGAGAGCACGCCTGCGCGCTCGCGGTGGCGGTCGCCGACCGGATGGTGCGAAACATCACGGGCTAGATCGCCGCGGACCCGTAGGTCCTCCCGGCTCGGAGGACCATGCTGGTGCCGTGAACCGCTACCTCCTGGACAACAGCCGCCCGGAAGCGGGCGCACGGTTCGAGGCGCTCGCCGAACTGTTCGACCCGTGGACGTTCCGTCATCTCGACGACCTGGGACTCGGCGCCGGGTGGCGCTGCTGGGAGGTCGGCGCGGGCGGCGTCTCGGTGCCGCGTGGCCTCGCGGAGCGGGTGGGGCCGACCGGCCGGGTGCTGGCCACCGACATCGACGTGTCGTGGACCGAACCCGCCGCGGGCGGCGCGCTCGAGGTACGCGAGCACGACGTGACCCGCGATCCGCCGCCGGCCGAGACGTTCGACCTCGTCCACGCCCGGCTGGTGCTGGTCCACCTGGCAGACCGGGCGGCCGCGTTGCGCGTCATGATCGGCGCGCTGCGGCCGGGCGGGTGGCTGGTGCTCGAGGACGCCGACCCCGCGCTGCAGCCGCTCGCGTGCCCGGACGAACGCGGCCCCGCCGAGGAGCTGGCGAACCGGCTGCGCACCCGCATGCGCACGCTGATGGCCGAGCGCGGCGCGGACCTCGCCTACGGCCGGACGCTGCCCCGGTTGCTGCGGGCGTCGCAGCTGGCGGACGTGCGCGCGGAGGCCTACTTCCCGATCGCGTCACCGGCGTGCTCGGTTCTCGAGGCGGCCACGGTCCGGCACGTCCGCGACCGGCTGCTGGCCGCGGAACTGGCGACACCCGAGGAGATCGAGACCCATCTCGCCAACCTCACCCGCGGCGACCTGGACCTCATGCTCGCGCCGATGATCACTGCCTGGGGCCGCAAGCCGGGCTAGTCCTTGACAGTGGCGGCGCGCGGTCAGTTTCCTTGTCACAGTGCGGAAATCCCTGGGCACTCGACGGCGAGGAGATCAGGCATGCGCTCGACCCTTCGGCGGCTGGGGGCAGCCGCGCTCACGCTGGTGCTCGGTCTCGGTCTCGGTGTCACGGCGGCCGCCCCCGCGGTGGCCGAGTCGAACGGCGGCGTGCGGGTGATGCCGCTCGGCGACTCGATCACCGACGGGTTCAACGTGCCGGGCGGGTACCGGATCAACCTGTGGCAGCGGATGGCGGCGGGCGGGTACACGGTCGACTTCGTGGGTTCGGGGTTCAACGGGCCCGCGCAGCTCGGCGACCACGACCACGAGGGGCATTCGGGCTGGCGGATCGACCAGCTGGACGCGAACGTCGTGGCGTGGCTGGCCGCGACGTCGCCGCGCACGATCCTGTTGCACATCGGCACGAACGACATGAACCAGAACCACGACGTGGCGAACGCGCCCGCCCGCCTGTCCGCGTTGATCGACAAGATCCGGGCGAACGCGCCGATGGTGGAGCTGTTCGTCGCGCAGATCACCCCGGAGACCAACCCGACGCTGGAGGCGCGGGTGGCGGCGTACAACGCGGCGATCCCGGGGATCGTGGCGCAGAAGGGCCCGATGACGCACCTGGTCGACATGCACTCGGCGATCACGACCGCCGACCTGGCCGATGGCGTGCACCCCAACGCCACCGGGTACGACAAGATGGGCGCCCGCTGGTACTCGGCGCTGCAGTCGGTGCCGGGCAGCCTCGCCCCGGCCGTGCCGCCCGTCGGGACGGCCGCGTCGTGGGTGAACCCCCAGTCGAACCGCTGCCTGGACGTCTCGGGCGCGAGCACCGCCCCCGGCGCGCAGGTCCACCTGTGGGACTGCCACGGCGGGGTGAACCAGCGGTGGACCCGCACCGCGGCCGGTGAACTGCGCGTCTACGGCGACCGCTGCCTCGACGTCAACGGCAACGGCACCGCGAACGGCACCAAGATCCAGATCTGGACGTGCAACGGCACACCCGCCCAGCGCTTCACGGTCAACGCCGACGGCACGATCGTCGGCGCCGGCTCCGGCAAGTGCGTCGACGTGGCGGCGGGCGGCACCGCGAACGGCACGCTCGTGCAGCTCTACCAGTGCAACGGCACCGCCGCGCAACGCTGGTCGGCCCGCTGACCAGCGCGCCACGCCGAACGGTCCGACACCGAGCCCGTGAAACGAGATCGAGTCGATGCCGATTCCCCTCGTGGGCCGAGGATCCACGGAGAGGTGTTGGGGTCAGTGCGATTGACGTTGAATGGCGATCATTTCGAGGTCGACGCCGATACGGTGACCGGCCGATTGCTGGGTCGAGAACCGGAACCTGTACAGGTTCACTGGGTCGAGGTCGGCGGCGTGCGTTTCCCGGTGAAGCAGGCCCTCGAGGCTGTGCTTGGAGTGAGTCGCGCGACTTTCACCTCGCACATGGCACGCGCCCAGTTCGCCAAGCTCGGCTTCCCGACCAGCAACGTTCCGGACCGGGCACACGGCCGCCTGGAGCCGCGGCCGTCGAACCCGCCTGCACCGAGTTCGGCGGTCAGCATCGAGCAAGCCGGGGAAGCGTTCGCGGCGCTGGTCGCGTTCCTGCGCCACGCCCCGTTCACCACGGGCGTCGACCGCCTCGAACGCGACCTGGTCGAGACCGACAGCTCCACCGCGCCTGCCGTGACCCGCGCCGCCGGGCTCACCGAGGAACTACTCACCGCCGCACTGATCGTGCGCCGTGACGTCGGCCGGGTCAGCGACGTCATCCACGCGACCGTCATCGCCCTCGTGCTCCCCAAGATCCTCGAACCAGGCGAAGTCATCTCGAACCGGCCCTCGCTCGGCCCCGGCAACGACAAGACCCGCCCCTTCGACCTGGAAACGAACCGCCGAGTCGCCGAGTTCAAGGTCGCGCTCTGGTCCGGCGGCGACATGATGCGCAAACGCACTCTGACCGCCGACCTCGTCCACCTCGCCCTCGACCAGTCCGGCCGCCGCCCTGAACTCTGGGTAGCCGGCACTGAGCCGACCCGGTTCCTCCGGACAAGCACCAGCTCCGTCAGCGATCTGCTGTCCCGGGCCTCCCACCACCTCCGCGCCCGCTTTCACAACCGCTACGGCACCCGTGCCATCCCGCTCCGCGATTTCGTCACCGAGCACGCCGCGCACGTCCACCACCGCAACATCGCCGATGTCCTCCCGACGGTGTCCACAGCGCTTGGCTGAACGCGGCCCGTGTGCGGCCGGTCGTGTACCGCCCACGCCGGTGGGTACACCGGGGCATGCGACTGAACACCACCGGTGACTCGGTGTCCTTCATCGGGACCGCCACCACGCTGGTCAGGCTGGGCGGGTTCACCGTGCTGACCGACCCGAACTTCCTGCACCAGGGGCAGTGGTCGTACTTCGGCCAGGGGTTGTTCTCGCGGCGGCGCACGGAGCCCGCCGCGCAGCCTGCCGACCTGCCGCCGTTGACCGCGGTCGTGTTGTCCCACCTGCACGGCGACCACTTCGACCGGGTCGCGCGGCGTGAGCTGGACCGGGACCTGCCGATCGTCACCACCGCGCACGCGGCGAAAAGCCTGACGCGCGGCGGGTTCCGCTCCTGCGCGGCGTTGCGGACGTGGGGCACGGAGACGTTCACCGACGGGGACGCGACCCTGCGGGTGACCGCGGTGCCCGCCCGGCACACAGCGGGCCCGCTGAACGTGGTCCTCCCGGCGGTGAACGGCAACGTGCTCGAGTACCAGGCCGGGCCCGGCGCCACGCCGCTGCGGGTCTACGTCTCCGGCGACACCGTGTACCACCGGGACCTGGCGCTGATCCGCGACCGCTTCCCCCGGCTCGACGTGGCGCTGCTGCACCTCGGCGGGACCCGGGTGCTGGGTGTGCTGCTGTCCATGGACCACAAGCAGGGCGCGGACGCGGTGGAGTTGCTCCGCCCGGACCGCGTCGTGCCCATCCACCACGACGACTACGGCGTGTTCGCCTCGCCGGTGTCGAACTTCCTCGCCGAGGTGCGGGACCGCGAACCCGCGACCGAGGTCCGGCTGCTGCAGCGCGGCGAGAGCCTGTCCCTGGCGGCGGCGCGGTGACGGGGGTGCCGCGCAACGACGACATCCGGCGTGTCGCCGAGGAACGGTTCGGCTGGGCGCGCCTGCGGGACGAACAGGTCGAGGCGATGGAGCACGTCCTGGCGGGCCACGACGTGCTGGCCGTGCTGCCGACCGGGGCGGGCAAGTCCGCGATCTACCAGGTGCCCGCGGTGCTCCTCCCCGGCCCGACGGTCGTGGTCTCCCCGCTGATCGCCCTGCAGCACGACCAGATCGACGGCATCGAGGAGAGCCGCGCGCCGGACGCGGTCGCGCTGAACTCGACGCAGAGCGCTGCGGAACGCCGCGCGGCGTGGGAGACCCTCCGCGACGGCCGCGCGGAGTACGTCTTCCTGTCCCCCGAGCAGCTCGCCGGCGACGACCTCGTCGCCGACCTGGCCGGCCTCGGCGTCTCCCTGTTCGTCGTCGACGAGGCGCACTGCGTGTCGGCGTGGGGCCACGACTTCCGGCCCGACTACCTGCGCCTCGCCCCGGTGGTCGAACAGCTCGGGCACCCGCCCGTCGTCGCGCTCACCGCCACCGCCTCGCTGCCGGTGCGCCGCGACATCGCCGACCGCCTCGGGCTGCGCGACCACCGGGAGGTGGTCACGAGCTTCGACCGGCCCAACCTCCACCTCGCCGTCGAGCGGTGCACCGACGACGCGGGCAAGCGTTCGGCCGTCGTCGCCCGGATCGTCGCGCTGACCGCCGACCCGGAGACCCGGCGCGGCCTCGTCTACACGGCGAGCCGCCGGGACGCGGAGCGGTACGCCGAGGAGCTGGCCGGGCCGGGGGTGCGCGTGGCCGTCTACCACGCGGGCCTCGCCGCGGGCGAACGCGACCGCGTGCACCAGAGCTTCCTCGCCGACGAACTCGACGTGGTGGTGGCGACCTCGGCGTTCGGCATGGGCATCGACAAGCCGGACGTGCGGTTCGTCGTGCACGCGTCGGTGCAGGACTCGCTCGACTCTTACTACCAGCAGATCGGCCGGGCGGGCCGGGACGGCGCACCCGCGACCGCGACGCTGTTCTACCGGCCGGAGGACCTGGCGCTGCAGAACTTCCTCACCGGCGGCAAGCCACCGCGGGACACCGTCGAAGCCGTCGCGCGGGCCGTGCGGGAGGCGGGCGAACCGGTGCGGCCCGCCGACCTCGCCGACCGGGTGGACGCCGTCCCGGCACGGCGCACCCGCGCGATCAACCTCCTGGAACAGGCGGACGTGCTCACCGCCGACACCGAAGGACGGCTCACCTACGCCGATCCGCGGCGGACGCCGGAGCAGGCGACCGAGGCGGCCCTGGAGTCGGCGGAGCACCACCACCGGCTCGTGCGGTCCCGCCTGGACATGCTGCGGGGCTACGCCGAGACGACCGGCTGCCGCCGCCAGTACCTCCTCGGCTACTTCGGGGAGGAGCTCGACGAGCCGTGCGGCAACTGCGACACCTGCGAGGCCGGGACCGCGAAGCCCCTGCGGCCCGCGTCCGGCGAGTTCCCCCGCGACAGCTCGGTGCACCACGCGGAGTGGGGGCACGGCGTGGTGATCTCCACCGAACCGGACCGGATGACCGTGCTGTTCGACGAGAACGGCTACAAGACCCTGTCGATCGCGGCCGTCCGGGAGAACAACCTGCTCACCGTGGAGGACGAGGGCTGACCCGGGCATGACGTCGGTGATGTGGAGGCGCCGCCGACCGCCCCGAAGGTCGCGGCCGTGGTGGACGCGGTGGCGGATCCGGAGTTCGCGGTGCTGGGCGGGCAGAACGCGCAGTTCTGCCTGGCGGAGTACGCGGGCGGCGTTCACCAGGCTGCTGCCGCTGATCCTGTGCGGGTTGCAGCAGGGGGTCGCGTGGGCCATCCACAAGGAGGTGCTCGTGCGCCGCGGGGTCATCGCACACGCGACCGTGCGGTCGCCCGCGGGGACGCCCGGGCGGGCGACGTCGGCGGACCTGTCCCTGCCACCGGCCCCGGGCGCGACCCGATGAGGGGCCCGGCCTCCGGCCCCCGGTTTCCATCGTCCCACGGGACACCGACAATCCCGGCGCGCGCGGAAACGGTCCGCTCGTGTGGGCGGGCCTGGGGTGCTGCGGGACCCCTTCGTCAGCGCACGACGATCGTGGTGGTGCCGGTGCGGGGCACGAGCTCGCCGATCACCGGGGCGCCCGAGATCTCCCCCGCCAGCAGCAGCCCGCCGGAGGTCTGCGCGTCGGCGAGGAGCAGCGCGGTGTCCTCGTCCACGCCGCCCGCGTCGAGGTGCGGGCGGACCCAGTCGAGGTTGCGGCGGGAGCCGCCGGGGACGAAGCCGTCGCGCAGGGCCTCGTGCGCGCCGTCGAGGAACGGCACGGCCGCCGCGTCGAGCACCGCGGTGACCCCGCTCGCGCGCGCCAGCTTGTGCAGGTGGCCGAGCAGGCCGAAGCCGGTGACGTCGGTGGCGCACGTGATGCCCGCGGCGACCGCGGCGGCGGACGCGGTCGCGTTGAGCGTGGTCATCACGTCGATCGCCTCCTCGAACCGCTCCCCCGTGGCCTTGTGGCGGGCGTTGAGCACGCCGAGCCCGAGCGGTTTGGTGATCGACAGCGGCATGCCGGCACGGCCCGCGTCGTTGCGCAGCAGGCGGTCCGGGTGGGCCATGCCGGTGACGGCGAGGCCGTACTTCGGTTCCGGGTCGTCCACGCTGTGCCCGCCCGCGAGGTGGCAGCCCGCCGCGGCGCACACGTCCATGCCGCCGCGCAGCACCTCGGCCGCCAGCTCGAACGGCAGCGTCTCCCTCGGCCACGCCAGCAGGTTCAGCGCGACCACCGGGGTGCCGCCCATGGCGTAGACGTCGGACAGCGCGTTCACGGCGGCGATCCGGCCCCAGTCGTAGGCGTCGTCCACGACCGGGGTGAAGAAGTCGGTGGTGGCGATGAGCGCGCGGTCGCCGTCGATGCGCACGGCGGCCGCGTCGTCGCCGTCGTCGAGGCCCACCAGCAGGTCGTCGGCCGGCCGCGCGGGACGCAGGCCGCGCACCACCGCCTCCAGCTCGCCGGGCGGGATCTTGCACGCGCAGCCGCCGCCGTGCGCGTACTGGGTGAGTCGGTAGGCCATGGGCACCATCCTGGCGGTGCGTGCCGGGAGCCGCTCTGCGAGGATGACCACATGTCCCGGGGAGGCGCTTCCGGCCTGGTGACCGGCGCGGTCTTCAAAACCGTTGAGCGGCACGCGCTGTCGCTGGCGGGTTCGATTCCCGTTCGCCTCCGCCGCGGGACGGGCGATGCCTGATCCCCGCAGGCTCGTCCCCCGCACCGACGTGCTGCTCGCCGAACCGCGCATCGCGCGGGCGGCACGCACGCTCGGCCCCGCGCTCGTGAAGGACGCGGTGACCGCCGCGCAGCAGCGGGTCAGGAGCGGTGACCTCGACCCGGCCGCGGTGGTCGACGAGGTGCTGGCGGACCTGCCTGCCACGGCGTCGTCGCTGCGGCCGGTGGTCAACGCGACCGGTGTCGTCGTGCACACCAACCTCGGCCGCGCGCCGCTGTCACGGGCCGCGCTCGACGCGGTGCGTGCCGCGGGCGCCGGCACCGACGTGGAGTTCGACCTCGCCACCGGGCAGCGGGCCCGCCGGGGCCGGGGCGCGCTGGCCGCGCTGGCCGACGCCGTGCCGGCCGCCGAGGCCGTGCACGTGGTCAACAACAACGCGGCCGCGCTGCTGCTGTGCGCGCTCGCGTTGGCGCAGGGGCGGGAGATCGTGCTCAGCCGGGGCGAGCTGGTGGAGATCGGCGACGGGTTCCGCATCCCCGACCTGCTCACCGCGACCGGTGCGCGGCTGCGGGAGGTCGGCACGACCAACCGCACCACGGTCGCCGATTACGCCGCCGCGATCGGCCCCGAGACCGGGTTCGTGCTGAAGGTCCACCCGTCGAACTTCCTCGTCACCGGGTTCACCGCGGGCGCGCCGGTCGCCGAGCTGGCGGAGCTGGGCGTGCCGGTGGTCGCCGACATCGGCTCCGGGTTGCTGCGGCCGCACCCGCTGCTGCCGGACGAACCCGACGCGGCGAGCGCGCTGCGGGACGGCGCGGCCCTGGTGACGGCCAGCGGCGACAAGCTGCTCGGCGGCCCGCAGGCCGGGCTGCTGCTGGGCAGCGCGGAGCTGGTCGAACGGCTGCGCAGGCACCCGGCGGCACGGGCGCTGCGGGTGGACAAGCTGACGCTCGCCGCGCTGGAGGCGACCCTGCGCGGGCCGGCGCCGCCGGTGCGGCAGGCACTCGACGCCGACCCCGCGGTGGTGCGGGCCAGGGCCGAACGGCTCGCGGCGGACCTCGTCGGCCGGGGGGTGGAGGTGGCGGTCGTGGCGTCGGCCGCCGTCGTCGGGGGTGGTGGCGCGCCCGGCGTCGAGCTGCCGAGCGCGGCGCTGAGCCTGCCCGCGAGCTTCGCGGCGCGGCTGCGTGCCGCCGACCCGCCGGTCGTGGGCCGGGTCGAGCGCGGGCGCTGCCTGCTGGACCTGCGGACCGTGCCGCCCGAGGACGACGACCTGCTGGCGGCGGTGGTGGCGCGGTGCACGTGATCGCCACCGCGGGGCACGTCGACCACGGCAAGTCCACGCTCGTGCGCGCGCTGACCGGGATGGAACCGGACCGGCTGGCCGAGGAGCGGCGCCGGGGGCTGACCGTCGACCTCGGGTTCGTGTGGACGGCGGTCGCGGGCGAGGTGCTCGCGTTCGTCGACGTGCCGGGGCACGAACGGTTCGTGCCCACCATGCTCGCGGGCACCGGGCCCGTCCCGGCGGTCATGTTCGTCGTGGCCGCGGACGAGGGCTGGCAGGCGCAGTCGGGCGAGCACCTCGCGGCGCTCGACGCGTTCGGCGTGCGGCACGGCCTGCTCGTGGTCACCAAGGCCGACCGCGCCGACCCGGCGGCCGCCACCGCACTGGCCCGCGACCGGCTCGCGGGCACCAGCCTCGCCGGCATCCGGGCGGTCGCGGTCAGCGCACGCACCGGCGCGGGCCTCCCGGAGCTGCGCCGGGCGCTGCTGGCCACGGCCGCCGGGCTGCCCCGCCCGGACACCGGCGCGGACGTGCGGTTGTGGGTGGACCGGGCGTTCACGATCCGGGGCGCCGGGACGGTCGTGACCGGCACGCTCGCCGCCGGCACGCTGCGAGTGGGCGACGAGCTGGAGCTGGGCGGGCGGCGGGTGACCGTACGCGGCCTGCAGGCACTGGGGCAGCCGCACGACACGGTGGCCGCGGTGGCGCGGGTGGCGGTGAACCTGCGTGGCGTGGACCGGGACGAGGTCCGGCGCGGCGACGCCCTGCTGACCCCGGCGGCGTGGCGCACGACCACCGAGGTCGACGTGCGGCTGCGTGGCGACGAGGCAGGCGATCTCCACCGCGAGCTGGTGCTGCACGTCGGCGCCGCGGCCGTGCCGTGCCGCGTGCGTCCACTCGGGACGGACACCGCACGGCTCACGCTGCGCACCGCGCTCCCGTTGCGTGCCGGGGACACCGGCCTGCTGCGCGACCCCGGCGAGCACCGGATCCCGGCGGGCGCCGAGGTGCTGGACCCGCTCCCGCCTCGGCTCGCCGGGCGCGGCGCCGCCCGGCGGCGGGCGGCCGACCTCACCGATCCGGCCGCCGCGCACCTCCGCGCGCACGGCACGGTCCGCGCCGCGGGACTCCGCGTGCTCGGCTGGGCGCCGACCGGTGTCCACTGTGGTGAGTGGCTGGTCGACCCGGAGCTGCACGAGGAGCTGCCGCGCCGGATCGCCGGACACGTCACCGCGTGGGCGGCCGCCCACCCGGTCGCCGCGGGCATGCCGGTCGACGCGCTCCGCCAGGCCCTCGGCGTGCCGGAGCCGGTGCTGCTGGCGGCGATCGGCGCCACCGACCTCTCCGTCCACAACGGACTGATCGGCACCGGTGCGCGGCACGCGTTGCCGGACCACGTTTCCCGGGCGGTGTCCGAACTGGAGCGCCGGTTCGCCGACACCCCGTTCGTGGCACCGGACTCCGACGACCTCGCCGCGCTCGGTCTCGGTCCCCGGGAGCTGGCCGCCGCGGAACGGGCGGGCAGGCTCGTGCGGCTCACCGGGTCCGTCGTCCTCGCGCACGACGCACCGGCCCGCGCGGCCGAGGTGCTCGCGACGCTGTCGCCGCCGTTCACGGTGAGCGACGCACGCCGCGCGCTCGGCACCACCCGGCGGGTCGCCGTGCCACTGCTGGAAAAACTCGACTCGGCGGGCGTCACGCGGCGCCACGGGGACGGCACCCGCACGCTGCGCTGACGCCCGGCGCCTGCTCAGTCCCCGTTCAGCCGCTGCCGCTGCGGCACCACCACGTACCGGGGGTCCTTCGTCGACGCCACCCCGGCCTCGAACACCCCGAACCGCTGCAGCGCGCTACCGGCGAGCAGCGCGAGCCCCGACGCGACCGCGCCGAGCCTGCCGCGCCGCGCCACGGTCAGCGCGCCGACGGCCCCGGCCACGGTCAGCCGTTCCGCCCACGAACGCAGCCGGTGCGCGCGTCCCGTCGTGTACGCCTCGCCGACGAACCCCAGCTCCCGGTCGACCTTCTTGGCCGCCACCACCTCCGCGGCCGCACCGAGCGCGGCGAGCACGCGGGCGGGTCCCGCCTCCGCGACCGGCGCGCACAGCATGCCCAGCCCGCCGCCGCTCGCGGCCGCCGACCCGGTGAACACGTACGGCAGCTGCCGGTGCGCCTCGTGCCACGCGGGCACCGCGGTGTGGGACAGCAGCACCGCCGTGTAGGACGCGACCCCGGGCGCGATGGCCGCGGCCGACAACCCGGCCGGCCGCGCCGCCCACCGCAGCACCCGCCCGGGCCACGTCCCGCGCAGCCGCGCGGGCAGCAGCTCGGCCACCCCCGCGAGCCCGGCGCCGGGGCCGTAGGCGACGAGGAGCCACGTGCCCACACTCATCGGCGACGTCGGCTTCGCGACGCGCAGCATGTGCAGGAACCGCTCCGGGCGGCCCAGGTCGGCGACGAGGAGGTACATGCTGACGCCCAGGGCACCCAGCGCGCCGGCGCGGCTCGCGCGGCGCAGCGACGGCCGCCCGGTCAGGTCGGCGCCCGCGCCGAGCACGGCAGCGCCCGCGGAGAGCCCGCCGGTGAACAGGTAGGCCGGGATCTTCCACTCCCACACCGGCGGTTTGAGCACCGGCCGGTCGTAGTAGGTGCGGAACTCGGCCTTGGGCACCACCGCCTGCTCCCGGGCGCCGTCCGCGCCGCGGCGGGAGAACACGCGCGCCCGCCTGCCCGCCGCGCCGGTGTCGCTCCGCGCCGCGCGGTGCCCGGTCCCGCGCTTCATCCCCTGCCCCTTCCGAGGAACGCCGAGACACCCGCGGCGAGGAACGCGGCGGCCGCCACGGCCGCGTGCCGCCACATGGACCCGGCGTCGCGGGTCGGCACCACCGGGTCCGGCGGCAGCCCGTACACCTCGGGGTCGTCGAGCAGCAGGAAGAACGCGCCGTCGCCGCCGACCCCGTCGTCCGGGTCCGCACCGTACAGGCGGGCCTCGGGCACGCCGTCCGCGGTGAGCTGCTCGACCCGCGCCCGTGCCCGCTCCCGCAGCTCGTCGAGCGGGCCGAACTGGATGGAGTCGGTGGGACACGCCTTGGCGCACGCGGGTTCCAGGCCCTCGCCGAGGCGGTCGTAGCAGAGCGTGCACTTCCAGGCCCTGCCGTCGTCCTCGCGCCGGTCGATCACGCCGTACGGGCAGGCGGAGACGCAGTAGCCGCAGCCGTTGCAGATGTCCTGCTGCACCACGACCGACCCGAACTCGGTGCGGAACAGCGCGCCGGTCGGGCACACGTCCAGGCAGCCTGCGTGGGTGCAGTGCTTGCACACGTCCGAGCTCATCAGCCAGCGGAAGTCGGTGCGGCCCTCCTCGCCCGTCCCCGCGCCAGGCAGGTCGAACGACGGGAACCCGAGGTCGACGGACTCCGTGCCCAGCCCACCGCCGCCACGCGGCGCGTCCCGCAGCGCCGAGCCGACCACGTCGGTGGTCTCCGCGACCCGCGACGGCCCGGTCGGCAGCCCGCCGACGCCCGCGTCCTGGCCGCCGAGCCGCCTCGGCTGCTCGACGAACGCGACGTGCCGCCACGAGTTCGCGCCGAGCATCCCGGTGTTGTCGAAGGACATGCCGAGCAGGTCGA
This sequence comes from Actinophytocola sp. KF-1, assembly GCF_054661535.1. Lineage (NCBI taxonomy): Bacteria > Bacillati > Actinomycetota > Actinomycetes > Pseudonocardiales > Pseudonocardiaceae > Actinophytocola > Actinophytocola sp. KF-1. Next base: position 89,994 of record NZ_BAAFVK010000019.1, read on the forward strand.
ACCCGTCGTCCGGGACGCCGTTCCACTCCTTGCACGCCACCTCGCAGGCCTTGCAGCCGATGCAGACGGACGTGTCGGTGAAGAAGCCGACCCGCTCGGGGTGGTCGGTGTGGCCCGCGTCGGCCGCCGGGTCGGCGAGCGGGCCGGACCAGCTGTGCTTGCGCGTCATGTCGGCTCCTCGGTGTGCTCGGCGCTCTTCGCCGTCGCGATGCGCGTCCCGGTCTCCTGGTCACCGCCCGCGCGCCGCCGGTAGTCGTCGAGGTAGGCGAGCAGCGCGGGCCCGGTCGGCCTGCGCCCGGGCCGGACGTCGCAGGTCAGCACCTTGCTCTCCTGGATGAACACGTTCGGGTCGGTGAACACGCCGATCAGGTCGTTGACGACGTCGCCGCGGACGAGCCCGGTCTGCCCCCAGTGGTAGGGCATCCACACCTGGTGCACGACCCGGTCGGCCAGCCGCAGCGGCGCCATCCGGTCGGTGACGATCACGCGCGCGTCCACGGCGGACCTGCTGGTGACCACGTGCGCCCAGCCCAGGTGCGCGAGCCCGCGTTCGGCCGCCAGCTCCGGGGAGACCTCGACGAACAGCGCCGGCTGCAACTCCGCCAGGTACGGCAGCTGCCTGCTCATGCCGCCCGCCGTGTGGTGCTCGGTCAGCCGGGCCGCCGTGAACACGTACGGGAACACGTCGGTGTGCGCCTCCGGGGGCGACGGGTTCGCCGGGTTGTCGGGCCTGCCGTACACCTTCCGCACCGGGTTGCCCTGCTGGCCGTACAGGCGGTTGCGCACCGGCGACTCGTGCGGCTCGTAGTGCGTCGGCAGGGGGCCGTCCGCGAGGCCGCTCGGCGCGAACAGCCACGCCTTGCCGTCGGCCTGCATGATGAACGGGTCGTCGCCGTGGATCGCGTCCGGCCCGACCGCGCCCTCGGGCGGGCGGTAGTCCGGTGGCTTGGTCTTCTCGAAGTCCGGCACGTCGTGGCCGGTCCACTCGCCGCGCTCGGCGTCCCACCAGACGAGCTTCTTCCGCTCGCTCCACGGTTTCCCGTCCGGGTCGGCGGACGCGCGGTTGTAGAGGACGCGCCGGTTCGCGGGCCACGTCCAGCCCCATTCCGGTTCGTACGGGCCCTGTTCGTCGTGCGGCTTGCGGCGGGCGGCCTGGTTCACCTCGTCCGCGTAGACCCCGGTGTAGATCCAGCAACCCGCGGACGTGGTGCCGTCGGCCTTCAGCTCGGTGTAGGCGTTCAGCGCGCGGCCGGTCGTCAGGTCGATGCCGTTGACGCGCCGCAGCACGTCCGCCGGCGACGGCTCGTCGCCGTCCATGGCGTAGTCCCACGCGAGGTCCTGCAGCGGCCGGTCCCGCTCGTCGGCCGACCCGGCCAGCCGCTCCTTGAGCATCCGGCCGAGGTGGTAGAAGAACCACAGCTCGGAGCGCTGGTCACCGCGTGGTTCGACGGCCTTGTCCCGCCACTGCAGCATCCGCTGGGTCTGGGTGAACGTGCCCGCCTTCTCCACGTGCGCGGCCGCCGGGAAGAAGAACACCTCGGTGCGGCAGGTCTCCGGCGTGATCTCGCCGGTCTCCACCTCGGGTGCGTCCTTCCAGAACGTGGCGCTCTCGATCATGGCGAGGTCGCGCACCACGAGCCAGTCCAGGTTGGCCATGCCGCGGCGCTGCAGCTTGCCGTGCGCCGAGCCGACCGCCGGGTTCTGCCCGAGCAGGAAGTACCCGGAGACCTTGCCGTCGACCATGTCCATGGCGGTCCGGTAGGTGCCGTGGTCGCCGTCGATGCGGGGCAGGTGGCCGAAGCAGAAGTCGTTCTCCGGCGTCGCCTTGTCGCCGAAGAACTCCTTCAGCAGGGACACGAAGTAGGCGTCGGCGTTGTACCAGAACCCCTTCTGGCAGGTGCCCTGGATGCTCTCGAGGTAGGTGGCCAGCGACTCGTGCGACGTGTCGGGCATCGGCAGGTAGCCCGGCAGCAGGTTGAACAGCGTCGGGATGTCGGTCGAGCCCTGGATGTTCGCGTGCCCGCGCAGCGCGTACAGCCCGCCGCCGGGCCGGCCGATGTTGCCGAGCAGCAGCTGGATGATCGCACCCGCGCGGATGTTCTGCGGGCCGGTGGTGTGCTGGGTCCAGCCGACGCTGTAGATGAGCGCCGCCGTCCGCTCCCGGCCCGAGTTCGACGTCCACGCCTCGCACACCCGCAGGAACCGTTCCTCCGGCACACCGCAGATCTCGGCGACGACCTGCGGCGTGTACCTCGCGAAGTGCCGCTTCAGGATCTGGAAGACGCAGCGGGGGTGGGTCAGCGTCGGGTCGTTGGCGATCTCGGCGGCGCCGGTCTCCAGCACCGGGCCACCGGAGCCGTGCTGGTAGGCGGAGGACTGCTCCTTGTGCCGCGACCCGTCCGCGCCGTCCGGCGCGTGGCTCTCGTAGTACCAGGTCGCCATGTCGTAGGAGCCGCTCGCCGGGTCGTACCCGCTGAACAGGCCGTCGAGGTCCTCCGTGTCGGCGAACCGCTCGTCGACCAGGAACGACGCGTTGGTGTAGGCGGTGACGTACTCCCGGAAGTCCAGGTCGTTCTCCAGGATGTGGCGGATCACCCCGCCGAGGAACGCGATGTCCGAGCCCGCGCGCAGCGGCACGTGCAGGTCGGCGAGCGCGCTCGTGCGCGTGAACCGCGGGTCGACGTGGATCACCTCGGCGCCGCGTGCCTTGGCCTCCATGACCCACTGGAAGCCGACCGGGTGCGCCTCGGCCATGTTCGACCCCATGATCACGACGCAGTCCGCGTTCACGAGGTCCTGCTGGTAGTCCGTCGCGCCACCGCGACCGAAGGAGGCTCCCAGACCGGGAACCGTGGCGGAGTGTCAAATGCGGGCCTGGTTCTCGATCTGCACCGCGCCCATCGCCGTGAAGAGCTTCTTGATGAGGTAGTTCTCTTCGTTGTCCAGGGTGGCGCCGCCGAGCCCGGCGATGCCCATGGTGCGGCGCAGCGGGTTGCCGTGCTCGTCGTGGTCCTGCCAGCCCTTGCGGCGCGCCTCGAGCACCCGGTCGGCCACCATCGCCATGGCCGTGTCCAGGTCGATCCGCTGCCAGTCGGTCGCGTAGGGGGCGCGGTAGAGGACGTGTTCCACCCGCTGCGGGCCGGTGACGAGCTGCTTGCTCGCCGAGCCCTTCGGGCACAGCCGCCCCCGCGACACCGGCGAGTCGGGGTTCCCCTCGATCTGCACGACCTGTTCGTCCCGGACGTACACGTGCTGCGCGCAACCCACGGCGCAGAACGGACATACCGACCCGGTGACGCGATCGGCGGTGGCCGTCCGCGCGGTGCGCGCGGTGGTCTTCGGGGACTTCGCGGCGGCGCCCCGCCCGAGCCGGTCGGCGCCGGTCAGCTGCCGGTAGACCGGCCACGACCGGATCCACTCCCCGACACCCATGCCCGGCTCCTCCGCGCGCGATCTTCGTGCACCCCCGGCTACCCGGGTCGCGGCGGTCGAAACCCGGGTTCACCCCGGTTTCGCACCCCGGCATGAACGCGGACGTCGCGGGTATTCAGCGGGCCCGTTGAGCCGACGAGGGAGGTTGCCGTGACCGGCGACGTCGTGGATCTGATCATGCAGGACCACCGCGAGGTGGAACGGTTGTTCGACGAGCTCAAGCAGCACCGGGACAAGCGCCCGCTCCTGACCCCGGTCCTCGCCGCGATGCTGACCGCGCACAGCAGGGCCGAGGAGTCCGAGGTGTACCCGGTCGCCAAGAAGGAGGCCGGCGAGGACGAGGAGGTCGCCCACAGCCAGCAGGAGCACGCCCAGGCGGAGGAGATGCTCGTCCGGCTCACCGGGGCGGACCCGGAGTCGCCGGAGTACGACCGGCTGCTCGGCGAGCTGAGCGAGGCGGTCCGCCACCACGTGCAGGAGGAGGAGTCGACCGTGCTGCCGAAGATGCGTGACCGGCTCGACGAGCGGCGCCGCACCGAACTGGGCGCGGCGTTCGCGACGAGCCGCGCCAAGCACCTCGGCGACCAGCCCGGCGAGGCGACCAGCCGGGAGCTCCAGCAGCAGGCACGCAACGCCGGGATCTCCGGTGCCTCCGCCATGAGCAAGGACGAGCTCGCCACCCAGCTGCGCAACCTCTGACCGCTGCTCGCGGACCCGCCCCCGGCCGTCCACTTCGGATGCCGGGGGCGGGTCCGGTCGCCGCGGGTCATGGTGAACTGCTGGGGCCGGCCGCGATCGGGTGTCACACCGCGGCGGTGTCTTCGGCGGGGATCGCGTGGCGGCGGCGGACCGGGAGCATCGCGGTCGGGTGGGAGACGCTCCAGGCCGCGGTCTTGCAGATCATCTCCTTGATCCGCGCGGCCGTCCTGCCGGTGACCGCGGACGGTTTTGGCTGGTCGTCGGGGGTCACCCACTGCACGATGGCGTCGCCGCGGCCCAGGCTGATGCACTGGCCCGAGTAGCCGATCTTGTTCGGCGGGACCGGGCGCCCGGTCAGGCGGGCGGCGATGGCGTCGGCCGCGAAGTGGGCCGTGGGGACGCCCGAGGCGCAGGACATGCGCAGCGGGGTGCCGTGCACGCCCCGTGCGCACGCGGCGTCACCGACGGCGTACACGTCCGGGTGCGACACCGACCGCATGGTGTCGTCGACGACGATCTGGCCCGTCGCGGACACCGCGAGCGTCGTGGCCGCGGCGATGGGGTGGACGGCGAAGCCCGCCGTCCAGACGGTCACCTGCGCCGGGAGCACGCGGCCGTCGGTGGTGACCGCGCCGGCCGGTTCGACGCGCGCGATGGCGGTGTGCTCGTGCACGGTGATGCCGAGCCGGTCGACGGCCTTGCGCAGGTGGCGCCGGGCCTTCTCGCTCAGCCAGTCGCCGAGCCCGGCGCGGGCCGCCAGCGCGACGTCGAGGTCCGGCCGGGCTTCGGCGATCTCGGTGACGGCTTCGATGCCGGTGAGGCCACCGCCGACGACGAGCACGGTCGCGCCCGCGGCGAGGTCGGCCAGCCGTGCGCGCAGCCGCAGCGCGGACTGCTTGACCGCGAGGTGGTGAGCGTGCTCGGCGACGCCGGGAACGCCGTGGTCGGCCGCGGTGCTGCCGAGGGCGTAGACGAGCGTGTCGTAGGCGATCTCGGCGGGGCCGTCCTCGCCGACGACGTCGACGGTCTTGCGTTCTGCGTCGACGCCGGTGACCCGCGCCTGCCGCACCAGCACGCCCGTGCCCGCGAAGACGTCGGCCAGCGGGCGGGGCTTGAGGTCCTGGCCGGTCGCGAGCTGGTGCATGCGGACGCGCTCGACGAACTCGGCGTCGGCGTTGACGAGGGTGATCTCGGTGCCTGCGGGGTGCAGCCGCTTGGCCAGGCGCCCGGCGGCGTTGGCCCCGGCGTATCCGGCCCCGAGGACGACGATGCGGTGCTTCATGGTCTCGCTCCTGTCCGGTTGGCGTGTGGTGCCTCCTGAACCGGGCAGCGGAGCGAAACCTGACAGCGGCGAGCTGTGACCCGCGTCACCAGTCCCCGGTGAGCGGTGCGCCGTGGCCGGACAGGGCCCACCGGCGCGTGGCGCGGTCGAGCTTGCCGGGGTTCGCCTGGGCGTGGACGGCCGCGATGCCGTCGACGGTCACGTCGAGCGTGAACACCCCGGCGACCCGGTCGCCGACCGCCATCACCAGCGCGGGCGCACCGTTGACGACCTCGGCGTACAGGTCGGGGCGCCCGCCGATCATGTCCCACTTGGCCTCGGTGGGCGTGAACAGCGTGCGCAGGAACCTCGCCACCCGCAGCGCGCCGGTGATCGGGCGCGGCACCGAGAACACCACGCCGCCACCGTCGCCGATGCTGACGGCGTCGTCGGTCAGCATCCGCACCAGTGAGTCGGTCTTCCCGCTGAGCGCGGCGGCGAGGAACTCCTCGACGATCTTGCGGGCCGCGGCGGCGTCGACCGCCACCCGGCGCCGGTCGGCGGCCAGGTGCTGCTTGGCACGCCGGTAGATCTGCTGGCAGTTCGCCTCGGTGAGGTCCAACACCTCGGCGATCTCGCCGTGCGCGTAGCCGAACGCCTCGCGCAGCACGTACACGACCCGTTCCTTCGCCGACAGCCGCTCCATCACCGTGAGCATCGCGATCGACACCGACTCCCGCTGCTCCACCGTGTCGGACGGCCCGAGCATCCGGTCCCCGGCGAACACCGGTTCGGGCAGCCACTGGCCGACGTACGTCTCACGCCGGGCCCGCGCCGAGGTGAGCCGGTTGAGGCAGATGTTGGTGAGCACCTTCGTCAACCACGCCTCGGGCGTCTCGATGACCGACCGGTCGGCGGCCTGCCAGCGCAGGAACGTGTCCTGCACGGCGTCCTCGGCGTCGCTCGCCGACCCGAGCAGCCGGTACGCGATCGCCTCCAACCGCCCCCTGGCCGCCTCGAACACCGCGACCTCGTACGCACCGACCAGCATGATCCCCAGTCAACCATCCGTGCCGGTGACCCGTGACCGCGCCACGGCGCTGGCGGCCGCCCACGCCGGCCCGTCGAGGTGACGCGATGTTACGGATGGGCCGGTTTCCGCGACTCCCCGTGCATGAACGAGTGCGGGGAGCAGCGTATGCGCACCTGGTGGTCCCGGGCCGGTGGTGTCGTCGCCGCCGCGGTCGTGTTGTTCGGCTCGGCGCCGGTCGCCGGTGCGGAGGGCGCCGAGGTGGTGATCGAGCCGGGCGAGATCGCGGTGGTCAACGGCACGGGCGAGTTCCTGCTGGTCAACCACTCGGCGACGGCGGCCGAGGTGACGTTGGACGGCACGGTCGCGTGGGCGGGCACCAGGCGGCCCGTGACGTTCGAGGTCGGCGGCAAGAGCGGCAACGGCCCGTTCACCGCCAAGGTCGACGGGTACGGTTCCGTCCCGGTCGCCCTGACGGTCGAGCGCGACGTACCCGATGAGGCGTCCGGTGTGGTCACGCTCGTGACCGACCCGGCCGGGTCCGCGCGGCACGCCGCCGTCAGTTTCGCTGCCGGCTCCCCGACCGGGGAGGTCACGACCAGGTCGCTGGGTCTCAGCGGGCCCGTCGACGTGCCGGTCGTGCCGCAACGACCGGTGCGGCTGTCCGTGCCGATCGCGGCAAGCACCTGCCCCGGTGACTGGAGCGCGCCGGTCGTGCTCCAGTCCGGATCGGACAGCACCACGGCGACCGCGCGGTGCGACGGCCGCGACGCGACGGAACTGGAGATCACCAGCGACGCGCCGCCTCCCGCGTACGGCACCTACACGGGCGCGATCGAGCTGGGCGGCTCGGACGTCACGATCACCGTGACCACCGCCGCGGGCTGGGTGTGGGCCGTGGTGATCACCCTGCTCGGTCTCGTCGCCGGTCTGGTCCAGCGCGGTTACCTCATCAACCGCCGGCCGATCAGCCGGCTCATCACCAAGGCGAAAGCCGTGACGATGGCAGGCCGCAGGGCCGACGCCACCGTCAAACGCGACTTCCCCCCGGTGGGCCACGTGCTCGGGCCGAGCGCCGAGCGGGAAGCCGACGCGCTGGCCGAGCGAGCGGCCGACGTCCAGAAACGTCATCCGGGTCTGCTCGGGTTCTTCGCCCACCCCGCGGACGACGACGTGCTCACCGTCGAGTCGATCACCAAGGACGTCACCGCCGCCGAGGACGCGATCGCCGCCTGGCGAACACGTGCGCCGGGTGTCCTCAAGCGTCTGTCGACCACTGTGGACGAACAGCGGGCGAACGCGTCTTCCCACGCGCCCGTGTTGCTCGAACACGCGGACGAGCTCCTGTCCCCCGGTGGCACGAACGAACTCGAGCTCCGATCCGTGCCGGGGTTCCTGGCCGATGCCGAGGCCACCCAGGCGGCGCTGGCACTTCTGCCGACCGTCCTGCAGTTGGCTGCCGCGCTCGACGCGCGCCGCGCCGACCTGCCGGAGTACCGGACGTGGCAGCAGATCTGGTTCGCCGAATCCCGCGCTCTCGCGGACGAGGTGATCGAGGCCCTGGGCAAGGCCGCGTCGGGCAGGGACCTGGTGGCAGCCGATCTCGACCGCACGCTCGAGCAGGCGCGGCGGATCGCCCTGCGGCTCCCCGCACCCTCCGGGACCACGTCGACGGGCTCCCGCGTGCGGACGATCGGCGTCACTCTCGTCCCGACCGTCCCCGCCGCCGGCGTCGCCGTCTTCGACCGGGTCCGGGCGATGCTGGGATCCACACCGGACGAGATAGTGCGGCGAACCCGCAACACCGACCGCTGGTTGCTTTTCGTGGCCGCTGTGCTCGCGGTGTGGAGCGGGCTGGCCGCCTGGTACATCGACAAGTCCTGGGGCACCGGCGTCGACCTGGTCACGACGTTTCTGTGGGGTGCGGCGGCGGGAGTCGTCGCCGGTCCGCTGTCCGATGCCGTGGAGCGGGTGACCCAGAACGCCGCGGACCGCCGCGCTCCGGCGTCGTCGTGACCGGCGAGGGGCGCGTTCCACCGGGATCGCGCCCCTCGCCGCGCACCGTCACCGCGGGATGAAGATGCCGTTGAACCACTGCCCGTTGCCGTTGTCGGAGTAGTCGTCGACGTTGAAGCTGTAGTTCATGTGGTTGCGCGGGTACCCGAGCCAGCCGGAAGCCGCCGTGCTGTCGCAGATCACGTCGTCGGTGCAGATGGTCACCGTCGGCACGTTGCCGAAGAAGGCGTCGGCGCCCGCGAGCGGTGGGCCGACGATGCCGGCGTAGAACTGCCCGGCGAGACCGGCGGCACCCGGGCCCGCGGCCCGTTTGGGGTCGGCGATCAGGACGGCGTTCACGTTGCCGAACGTCTGCCAGTTCTCGGTGACCCAGATGTGCACGACCGCGGCGCCCTCGGAGAACCCGATGGCCTTGGCGTGCTGCCAGGGGCACAGCCGCCGCTGGTCGCGGATCAGCCGGTTGAGTTCGTTGACGCCCTCCCGCGCGCTCTGGCCGCTGAGCGCGGCGGAGTAGCCGACCCGCTGGCTGACGTTGCCGGTGAAGATGCTCGACGTCGGGTCGTTGAACCCGCCCACGACGATCGTGTAGGTGCCACCGCACGGGGCCGCCTGCGCGGGGGCCGCGGTGACCATCGACAACCCGGCAGCCATCAGCACGCCGGTCACCAGCGCGGCTACCTTTCTCCTCATCAAGCTCCTCCTCGTCGTCGGTTTCGCTGGGTAGCGCACCATGGACGCAGCGTCAGAGCCAGGCGATCGGGGAAGTCTGGAAAGTCTGGAACGCACGGACCGCGCCGAGACCGCTGTCGCCACGCGCGTGGTCGAGTGGTTACCACCCGCCGCGGGCGCAACGTCGGGCTTCCGGGGGCCGACAGTCTCAACGGGGCACAGGAAGGTGGTTTCGCATGTCCCGACATCCAGCATTGACCGTGACCGCTGTCGGTGTGCTCGTGGTGGCGGTGAGCGTTCAGCCCGCTGTGGCCGTCGTCGGGCCGTTGAGTCAGGCCAGCGGTGCCAGTGCCTTCCCCGTCGGCTGCAACGGGGCTCCGCAGAGCGGCACGACGTTCCGGAACACCGAGGTGGAGCCGTGGATCGACGTGGACCCGCTCGACGCGCGGCGGCTGATCGGTGTCTACCAGCAGGACCGCATCTCGACCGGCGGTGCGAACGGGCTCGGGACGAGCGTCTCGCGTGACGGTGGCGCCTCGTGGACCCAGCTGGGGGTCGGTGCGCTGCCGCTGTTCTCGCGCTGCGCGGGTGCCGCCGCGGGCAGTGCCGGCGACTACGAGCGCGCGACCGACCCGTGGGTCACCTTCGGCGCGGACGGGCACGCCTACCAGATGAGCCTGTCGTTCAACGACACCCGCAACCTGGACAACGCGATGCTCGTCAGCGAGTCCACCGACGGCGGCGCCACGTGGGGCCCGCCGAAGGAGCTCATCAAGGACACCAACCCGCACGTGTTCAACGACAAGAACTCGATGACCGCCGACCCGCACGACGCGGACAACGTCTACGCGGTGTGGGACCGGCTCGTCTTCCCCAACGAGCGGGCGGGCGGGGTGTCGTTCCTGACCGCCGCTGCGTTCCGCGGGCCGACCTACTTCACGCGCACCACCGACGGTGGCGCGACGTGGGAGCCGGCGCGGAACATCTTCGACCCCGGGCAGAACGACCAGACGATCGGCAACCAGATCTCGGTCACCGGCCAGGGTGACCTCGTCAACATCATGACCGTGTTCCGCAACGACAACGCCACGGGCAGGCAGGGCGGCACGATCTCGGTGCTGCGCTCGGCCGACGACGGCGCGACGTGGAGCGGGGAGATCGTGGTGGACCGGCTCGGCACCGTCGGGGTGCGCGACCCGCGCGACGGCGCCGACGTGCGCACCGGCGACATCATCCCGTCGATCGCGACCGACGAGCGGCCCGGCCACGACGAGGTGTACGCGGTCTGGCAGGACGCGCGGTGGAACGGCTTCCAACGGGACCAGATCGCGTTCTCGAAGTCGGCGGACGGCGGCCGCACCTGGTCGCAGGCGGTCCGGATCAACGCGGTCGCCGCGACCCAGGCGTTCACCCCCGCCATCGAGGTGGACGACGCGGGCAACATCGCCGTCACCCACTACGACTTCCGCAACGACACGACGGCGAGCACGTCGCTCGACACCGACGTGTGGGTGCTGCGCTCCGCCGACGGCGGCGCGACGTGGAGCGAGGAACGCGTGACGCCGACGTCCTTCGACATGCGCCAGGCGCCGAACGCACGCGGCTTCTTCGTCGGCGACTACATCGGCACCGCGGCGGCCGGCCAGACGTTCACGCCGTACTTCTCGATGTCGAACCCGGCCACCGACACGTTCAGCACGACCGTGACCGCCCCCTTCCCACCGGCGACGATCACCCCCGAACCGTCACCGCCGGGGCTGAGCGGCGCGCGGTTCCCCGTCAACCGCGGCAAGCCGGCACCGGCCTGACGCACCGCGGGGCCTCACGGCTCCTCCGGTGGGTGACCGGGCTGCCGGGTCATCAGCGCCAGCACGGTCGTGGCGAGCAGGTCCGGGGCGTCCGACGGGGCGACCCGGCCTGCGTCGGCCTCGTCGGCGGCGGCGTGCAGGACCGCGTAGAAGGTGGTCACCAGCCAGTGGAGGGGCAGGTCCGTGCGGAACAGGCCGTCGTCCTGGCCGCGGCGGATCAGCTGGTTGACGTGGTGCAGCGTGCGGTCGTGGTGGCGGCGCAGGCGTTCGGCGCCCAGCTCCGCCAGCGCGGCCGTGCGCAGGCGCCGGAACCGGTCCAGGATCGGCCACGACGTGCGCACGAGCCGCTCCAGCGCCACGTCGGCCGGGTCGCGGTCGAGGTCCAGGGCGGTCAGGGTCTCGTCGGTGTGGGTGATCGCGTGCGCGATGACGGCGTCGACCAGTTCCTCGCGGGACGGGAAGTGCCCGTACAGGGTGGCCCTGCGCACGCCCGCGGCGGCCGCGACCTCGGCCATCGACGGTGACTGGCCCCGGCCGAACAGGCCGCTCGCCACGTCGATGATGGTCGCGATGTTGCGCTCGGCGTCCGCGCGGCGGCGGTGCTGCACGTCGGACACGGTGGTCCCTTCCCTCGGCACTGCTGTCCACCGCACATTGTCGCGGCCGGGCGGCGGTCAGTGTCCGTGGCCCGTCACCGCGCGGGGCCTGCCCGCCGGCACGAGGACGACGGCGACGAGCGCGGCCACCGCGGCGGCGATCCCGCACACCAGGTACGCGCCCGCGAACCCGTCGACGTCCGATGTGGACGCCAGGCCGGCGGCGGCCACCGTGGACACCACGGCGACGCCGATGCTGCCGCCGAGCTCGTGGCAGGTGTTGACCACACCGGACGCCACGCCCGCCTCGCCGTGCGGGACGTTCGCCAGCGTCGTGGTGGTCGCGGTGACGAACGCGGGCCCGATGCCGAGCGCGGCGAGCAGGAAGCCCGGCAGCACCTCGGTGTAGACGTTGCCGTCCGGGGAGATCCCGCTGAGCAGGAGCGCGCCGACGGCGGTGAGCAGGAGGCTCGCGGTCGCGATGGGACGGCCGCCGACCCTGCTGATCAGGTGCGCGGCCACCTGCGCGCCGACGGTGATGGCGATCGCGACGGGCAGGAAGATCAGCCCGGTCTTCAGCGGGCTGAACCCGCGCACGTGCTGGAAGTACAGCGAGGTCAGGAAGAACAGCCCGAGCAGCAGCCCGGTCGCGACCACCATCAGGAACGCGCCGGACACCACCGGCCGCCGCGCCAGCGTGCTCGGTCGCATCAGTGGCACGCGGACACGTGACTCGACCACGACGAACACCACGTACCCGGCCACCGCGGCGGCGGCCGGCACCAGCGTGCCCACCCCGCCCCAGCCGCCGTCACCGGCGTTGACCAGGCCGTGGATGAGCAGCCCGGTGGCGAGCGTGACCAGCAGCGCGCCCGGGACGTCGACCCGCTGCCGCTCCCCCACCCGGTCAGCGGGGACGCGACCCGGCACGGCGGCCGCGACCAGGACACCGACGGGCACGTTCACGAAGAACACCCACTCCCAGCCCGGCCCCGCGGTCAGCAGGCCGGAGACGAGCACACCGACCGCGGCGCCGGTACCCCCGATCGCCGCCCACACCCCCAGCGCCCGGTTGCGCTCGGCGCCGTGGAACGTGGTCGTGATGATCGACAGCGCGGCCGGGGACATCAGCGCCGCACCGGCGCCCTGCGCCGCCCGGGCCGCGATCAGCAGCCCACCGCTCGCGGCGAGCCCGCACACCAGCGACGCGACGGTGAACAGCGCCAGCCCCGCCAGCAGCACCCGGCGGGCGCCGAACGCGTCGGCGAGCCTGCCGCCGAACACCATCAGCCCGCCGAACACCAGCGTGTAGGCGGTGACACCCACGTCAGCGCCTCCCGTCCCCGCCCGAGTTCCTCGCCGATGCTGGGCAGCGCCACCTGCACGACCGTGATGTCCACGATCAGCATCAGCTGCGCCAGGCACAGCAGGACGAGCGCGGTCCACCTGCGCGGGTGCGGCGGCGCGACCACCGCGGCCCCAGCCGGTGGATCCGGCTGGGGCCGCGAAGGGATGCGGGGTCAGCTGACCGAACTGCGGAAGCCGCGCAGGCGCAGGCTGTTGCCCACGACGAACACCGAGCTGAACGCCATCGCGGCGCCGGCGATCATCGGGTTGAGCAGGCCCGCCGCGGCCAGCGGCAGTGCCGCCACGTTGTAGCCGAACGCCCAGAACAGGTTGCCCTTGATCGTGGCGAGGGTGCGGCGGGACAACCGGATCGCGTCGACCGCTGCGCGCAGGTCGCCGCGGACCAGGGTCAGGTCGCTCGCCTCGATCGCGACGTCCGTGCCGGTGCCCATGGCCAGGCCGAGGTCGGCCGTGGCGAGGGCGGCGGCGTCGTTGACCCCGTCGCCGACCATGGCGACGACCTTGCCCTCCGACCGCAGCCGCGTGACCACGTCGGCCTTGTCCGTGGGCAGGACCTCGGCGATCACCTCGTCGATACCGACCTCCGCCGCGACCGCGCGTGCCGCGGCCTCGTTGTCGCCGGTCAGCAGCACCGGCGTCAGCCCGAGCTGCCGCAGGCCCGCGATCGCCTCGGCCGAGGTCGGCTTGACGGTGTCCGCGACGACCAGCACGCCACGTGCCTGCCCGTCCCAGCCGACGACCACGGCCGTCCTGCCCTGCCGTTCCGCCTCGGCCTTCGCGGCGGCCAGCGCCGGGGACAGGTGCAGCGCCCAGTCCTCGAGCAGCGCCGTGCGTCCCACGACGACCGCGTGCCCGTCGACCACCCCCTGCACGCCGAGGCCTGCCACGTTGGTGAAGCCCTCGACCGCCGGCAGCTCGCCGACCTTGTCCTCGGCGGCACGGGCGATGGCGGCGGCGATGGGGTGCTCCGACGCCTTCTCCAGCGCACCCGCCAGCCGCAGCACCTCGGCGTCGTCGACATCGTCGGTCACGTGCACGTCGACCAGGGACATCCGGCCCTCGGTGACGGTGCCGGTCTTGTCCAGCACCACCGTGTCGACGCGACGCGTGGACTCCAGCACCTCCGGCCCCTTGATCAGGATGCCGAGCTGGGCGCCCCGGCCGGTGCCGACGAGCAGCGCGGTCGGCGTGGCCAGGCCCAGGGCGCACGGGCAGGCGATGATCAGCACCGCCACCGCCGCGGTGAACGCGGCCGCCGGGGTGCCGCCCGCGCCGAGCCAGAACGCCAGGGTGCCGAGCGCCAGGGCGATGACGATCGGGACGAACACCCCGGAGATGCGGTCGGCGAGCCGCTGGACCTGCGCCTTGCCGGTCTGCGCGTCCGCCACCAGCCGCGCCATCTGCGCGAGCTGGGTGTCCGACCCGACGCGGGTGGCCCGCACCACGAGCCTGCCGCCCGCGTTGACCGTGGCGCCGACGACGGTGTCGCCGGGCCCGACCTCGACGGGGACGGACTCGCCGGTGAGCATGCTCGCGTCGACCGCGGAGCTGCCGTCCTCGACCACACCGTCCGTGGCGATCTTCTCGCCGGGCCGGACGACGAACCGGTCGCCGACGACCAGGGTCTCGATCGCGACGCGCTCCTCCCTGCCGTCACGCAGGACCGTCACGTCCTTGGCGCCCAGTTCGAGCAGCGCCCGCAACGCGGAACCCGCGCGGCGCTTGGCGCGCGCCTCGAAGTACCGGCCCGCGAGGATGAACGTGGTGACGCCGGCCGCGACCTCGAGGTAGATGTTGCCGTCGCCGGCCATCCGCTCGATGGTGAACTCGAACGGGTGCTTCATTCCCGGGATCCCGGCGGTGCCCCACAGCAGCGCGTAGACCGTCCACGCGAACGCGGCCAGGGTGCCCATCGAGATGAGCGTGTCCATGGTCGCGGCGCCGTGCCGCAGGTTCTGCCACGCCGCCCGGTGGAACGGCCACGCCGCCCACACGATCACCGGCGCGGCCAGCGTCAGCGAGATCCACTGCCAGTACTCGAACTGGATCGCCGGGATCATCGCCAGCGCGATCACCGGCACCGACAGCAGCGCGGAGCCGATCAGCCGCTGCCGCAGGGGACGCGTGGGGTCCTCTTCGGACTCCTCGGCGGTCTCCCCGCGCGGCGGCCGGGGCAGCTCGGCCGTGTAGCCGGCCGCCTCGACCTGCGCGACGAGCGCGGTGGTGTCGACGTCGTCGGGGAAGACGACCTTCGCCTTCTCGGTGGCGTAGTTGACCGTCGCGGTGACGCCGTCGAGCTTGTTGAGCTTGCGCTCGATCCGGTTCGCGCACGACGCGCAGGTCATGCCGCCGATGGCCAGTTCGATCTCGCGGGTCCGCTGTGGTGCTTCCGCGGTCATGGGTGTGCCCTCCTTCGCGAGATCAGTTGTGGCCGTGGCCGTCGGCGTCATCGCCGGCGTGCTCGTCGGCGTGCCCGCCGCTCCCGGCGGGCGCCGGGGCGGGCCGCGGCAGCGCGTGCCCGTCGGTGGCGAGCGTGAACTCGGCCGTGCGGACCGTGTCGCCGTGCTGGAAGTCCAGGAACAGCCGGTACGCGCCGGCCGAGGGGACCTCCGCGTAGAACGTGACGGTCGGACCGGGTTCGGTCCTGCCGTCGCCGGGTTCGCCGTCCGGGTGGACGTGCAGGTAGGCGAGGTCGCCGACGCGCAACGCCACCAGGTGGCCGTAGGCGCCGAGGTAGGGCTGCAGGTCGGTGACGGGCTTGCCGTCCTTGCTGACGGTCAGCGTCAGCTCGGCGGTCCTGCCGGGCGTGAGGTCACCGTCGAGCGTCACCTGATAACCGTCCACCGTGGACACCCGGGACGCGGCGTGCTCCGCAGGCCGGAAGTCGCCGGGCACGGCCAGGTCGACGCCGAGCGTGGTCGCCTCGCCGCCGGTCGGCGCGAAGTCGGCGAAGGCGCGGTAGCTGCCCGGGTCGTCGAGCGTCAGCGGCACCGACCACGTGCCGTCCGCCGCCATCGTCGGGTGCACGTGCTGGAAGCCGGCCGTGTCCCGGCGCACCACGATCAGGTGCATCCGCTTCTCGTGCTCGACGTCGAACCGGGTGACCGGCTTGCCGTCCGGGCCCGTGACCCGGAAGGAGAAGGTGTTCGGGCCCTTCGCCAGGGTGGTGGCGGCGGGCGTGAACGTGTACCCGCCCCGCGACGACGCCAGCCCGGCGGGCAGTGCCGACGACGCGGCCTGCCCGGTCTCCGCGACAGTGCCGCTGTGAGCGTCCCCGTGGCCGGCGTCCTTGGCGGGCGCCGCGTTCTTCTCGTCCAGGGGACCGACAGCGGAGCCGATCGCCCAGGCGCCACCGGCGACCAGGGCGAGCGCCACACCGTAGGCGGAGAGCTTTCCCGCAGTGTTCATGACAGATCCTTGTCCGTTCCGTGTGTACTGGGCTCCCGCGCTACGCGGTGAGCTGGTATCCGGCCTCTTCGACGGCGGCGCGCACCTCGGCCACGCCGACTTCCTCGTCACTGGCGACCGTCACGCGCCCGGTGGACAGGTCCACCGAAACGCCGGTCACCCCGTCGAGCGCGCTGACCTCCTCGGTCACCGACCGCACGCAGTGGTCGCAGGTCATGCCGGTCACGGTGTAGGTGTTCTCGATCATCACGGATTTCCTTTCGGTGGTTCAGGAACGGACCAGGCGGGCGATCGCGTCGCTCGCCTCACGGACCTTGGCGTCCGCGGTCTCGCCGCCCTCGGCGACCGCCTCCGCCACGCAGTGCTTGAGGTGCTCGTCGAGCAGGCCGAGGGACACCGCCTGCAGCGCCTTGGTGGCGGCGGAGATCTGCGTGAGGACGTCGATGCAGTACTCGTCGTTCTCGACCATCCGCTGCAGACCGCGGATCTGCCCCTCGACCCGGCGCAGCCGCGTCAGGTAGCCGTCCTTGCCGCTGGTGTATCCCCGCATGTCCTTCTCCTCACCCCCGGGATACCCCTGGCGGGTATCCCGTCGACACCCAGAACATATACCCATGGGGGGTATATCCGTCAACCCGTGAGCGGGAGACGCACGTCACCACCGGATCCCTTGGCGAATCACGGACAGCCACGTACTGTCCCGTCCCACGGATACCCCCTACCGGTATGGAGTAGTCATGGGAACCCCCGATTCACGCAGGTGGTGGGCGCTCGCACTGATCGCGACCGCCCAGTTCGTGGTCATCATGGACACGTCGATCATCGGCGTCGCGCTGCCGCGCATCCAGGCCGAGCTCGGCTTCTCCCAGGAGAACCTGTCCTGGGTCTTCAACGCCTACGTCATCGCGTTCGGCGGGCTGCTGCTGCTCGGCGGCAGGCTGTCGGACCTCCTGGGCGCCAAGCGCGTCTTCGCGGCGGGCTGGGCGGTGCTGCTGGCGGGTTCCGTCGTCGCGGGTGCCGCGGGCACGGCCTGGGTCGAGCTGACCGGACGGGCCGTGCAGGGCGCCGGCGCCGCGCTGATCGCGCCGTCGGCACTGACCCTGTTGATGGTGCTGTTCGGTGGCACGCCGAGGGAACTGGCGAAGGCGCTGGCCCTCTACGGCGCGGCGGCACCGGCGGGCGGCACGGCGGGCGTGTTCCTCGGCGGCGTCATCACCGAGTACGTCAGCTGGCCCTGGGTCTTCTACGTCAACGTCCCGATCGCGCTGGTCGTGCTCGCCGCCGTGCCGGCGCTGATGCCCGCGGGCGCGGTGCGCCGCGGTTCGGTCGACCTGCTCGGCGCGCTGACGGTGACCGCGGGCCTCGCCGCGGCCGTGTTCGCGATCGTGCGGGCGCCCGAGGCCGGCTGGGGCTCGGCGACCACCGTCACCGGCCTGGTCGTCGCGGTCGTGCTGCTGGGCGCGTTCGTGGCACTGCAGGCCAGGCGCCGCGACCCGCTGGTGCGGCTCGGCATCTTCCGCACCCCGGACCTGGCCGCCGCGAACCTCGCGCAGCTGCTGCTGGGCGCGGCCTGGATCCCCATGTGGTTCTTCCTGAACCTCTACCTGCAGCAGGTGCTCGGCCTCGGGGCGTTCGCGAGCGGCTCCGCGCTGCTGCCGATGACCACGGTCATCATGCTGATCATGATCGTGGTCGCGCCGCGGCTCGCCGCCCGGTTCGGCGCCAAGGCGATGGTCGTCGCCGGGCTCGTGGTGCTGGCGACCGGCCTGGGGTGGCTGTCGTTCGTCCGCCCGGCGGGCACGTTCTGGATCGACGTGCTCCCCGCGTCGCTCGTCACCGCCGCCGGGATGGCGCTCGCGTTCATCCCGTCGCTGGGCACCGCGATCTCGAGCGCGCGGCCCGAGGAGGGCGGGCTGGCGTCCGGCATCGTCAACACCAGCTACCAGGTCGGCTCCGCACTCGGCCTCGCGGCGATGACCGCCGTGGCCGGCGCGTTCGGCGCGGGCCGGACCGGCGACACCGCGCCGCTGACCGACGGCCTGTCCGCGGCGTTCGCAGGCGCCGCCGCCATCGCCGTCGCGGGCGCGCTGCTGGCGGGCGTGACGCTGCGCGGACGACGGGCCCGCGACCGGGCCGCCGCTGCCGCGACGGCCGCGTGAGGAGGACGGACGATGCGCGCCATCGCACCGCTCACCCCGGACCAGGCGCCGGAGAAGTCGCGGGAGCTGCTCGAGGGGATCATCGGCAGGCACGGCTCGGCCGGGGACATGGTCGCCACCATGGCCCACTCCCCCGCGCTCCTGCAGGGCTACCTCGACCTGTCCCGCGCGGTGCAGCGGGTGAAGCTGCCCCGGCAGCTCAGCGAGAAGGTCTCCCTCGCGGCCCAGGGCTGGATCGGCTGCGGCACCTGCATGGCGGCGCACACCGCCGCCGCGCGGGCCGCGGGGCTCTCCGACACCGACATCGCGCTGGCCCGCGAGGCGACCGCGACCGATCCCCGGGAGGCGGCGCTGCTCACGTTCGCGGTGCGTGTCCTGGCCGAACCGGCCACGATCACCGCCGACGACGTGGCGGAGCTCCGCGGCCACGGGTGGACCGACCGGGCCGTCGCCGACGTCGTCGGCCTGGTCTCGCTCAACCTGCTCACCGGTTCGTTCAACCTGGTGGCCGGCATCCAGCCGGCATGAGCGCACCTCGACCGGGTGCCGCCGCGCGGTCGGCGGCACCCGGTGCGGCTACGGGGTGGTGGGGGCCGCGGGCGGTGCCGTGCCCGCCGGGGGCCGGGGCACCGCCGGGCTGGTGGTCGCGATGTGGGTCATCCGCTCGGCGTTCCTGCGCCACGCCCGCATCGCCGCCGCGCCGATCTTGCGGTGCAGCCGGACCCGGCGCAGGCGGCCGGTGGTCTCGCGGAGCGCCTCCGCGGTCAGCGCGTGGGTGAAGCGGAACCAGCCGAGCCTGCGCTGGTCCTCCTTCACCAGGCCGGCCTCCACCGCGGTGTCCAGCACGTCCAGCGCCTTCTCGATCTCGACCGAGGCGGCTTCGGCGACCACGTCGATCGCGAAGTAGCGGCCCGCGACGGCGGCCACCGCGAGCACCTCGGTCGCGGCCTCGGGCAGCTGGGCGACGAGCTCGAGCACGACGTCGCGGACCGGGGCCGGGACGGGGGTGGTCTCCGGGTGGTCCAGGTGCTGCCGTCCCGCGACGTGTTTGACCAGCTCGCGCAGGAAGAACGGGTTGCCCTCGGTGCGGGCGCGCAGCCCCGCCGCGGTGGCGTCGCTGACCTCGCGGCCCAGGATGCCCGCCGCCAGCGCCCGCGTCTCCGGGATGCTCAGTCCGGTCAGCTCGATCCGGGTCATGCCTGCCCGCGCGAGCGCGGCCGACGTCTCGGCGACCGTCGCCGCCTCACCGGAGCGGTAGGACGCGACCACCAGCAGCCGTCCCGCCGACACCGACCCGGCCAGGTGGGCCAGCAGCCGCAGCGACGTCTGGTCGGCGCGGTGCAGGTGGTCCAGCACCACCACGAGCGGCGTGCCGCGCGACGCGTCGGTCAGGTACTGGACCACCGCCTCGAAATCCCGCAGCGTCGCGTCGTCGTCCCCCAGGAGGCGGGTGTCGCCTGCCGATAATCGCGCGACCGGGCCGGGCACGGCGGTGTCCGGGCAGTGGTGGCCGACCGCGCGCAGCACCTGTTCCCACGGCCACAACGGCGGCGCCGCGACGTGTTCCGGGCACGTGCCCCACACCACCGGCACCGGTGCGGTGCTCGCGAACCGGCGCAGCAGGCTGGTCTTGCCGATGCCCGGCTCCCCCGACACCGCCACCACCTGGCCGCGCCCGCCTGCCGCCGCCGCCAGCGCCTCACCCAGTTGCCGCAACGGTGTCTCGCGGCCGACGAGGACCTCGTCGTCGGCGGGCCGCCGCGGCGCCGGCACGGGTGCGGGCGCCTGGTGCGCGACCGCGGGCGGCGTGGTCGCCGGTGGCGTGGTGGTCGCGGTGGGCGGCGCGGGCTGCCGGTCGAGGCCCGGCGCCTGGTTCAGGATTTCCTGTTCGAGACATTGCAATGCCGGTTTGGGCGCTATGCCCAATTCTTCGGCGAGTCGCTTCTTGTTCGTGCGCAGCACCGCCAGCGCGTCCGCCTGCCTGCCCGCGCGGTACAGCGCCCGGCTCAGCAACTCGCAGCAGTATTCGCGTAACGGGTGTGCCTGGACAAAAGCCTCCAATTCGGCCACCGCGACCTCGTGGGCGCCCACCGCGAGCAACGCCGCGCACCGCCGTTCGGCGACCGATAATCGCAACTCCTCGAGCCGCGCCACCTCCGGCTCCACGTACGGCGCGTCGGCGACGTCGGCATAGGCCTGCCCGCGCCACAACGCCAGCCCCGCCTCGAACTCGGCCAGCGCGCGCTGGGCGTCACCGCGGTCCCACGCCTGCCACCCGGCCTTCGCGCACTCGTCGAACCGCGTGACGTCGACCTCGACGACGTCGCTCTCCAGCAGGTAGCCGCGGCCCACGGTGCGCAGCACCCGGGCGGGTGTGCGCGGCTGCCGTTCCGGTTCCAGCACCCGGCGCAGGTTCGCGACGTAGGCCTGGAGCGAGGTCGTCGCCGACGGCGGTGGGTTCCCCGCCCACAGCTCCTCCAGCATGACGTCGACCGACACCGGCCTGCCGACCCGGCTCAGCAGCAACGCGAGCAACGCGCGTTGCTTGGGGGTGCCCGGATCCACCAGCCTGCCCGCGACCACTGCCTCCACCGGGCCCAGCGCCCGGAACTCGACCATGGCGTGATCGGCGTTGGGCCGCCCGGCGGCGTCGGGCGGCGTGCGACGCGCGGTCGCGACGAGTTCTGCGTTGGTCATATCGTTGTTTCTTCCGAAGCGACGACGGGACGAGTCTCGACGACGACGCCACCCAAAAGGCAGCGCCGGATCAAACCGGCGAACAAAAACGACGAACAAACAGCCCCAGAACAGCCACCTTTGCCCCCAGGTGGGCATTTCAAGAACTAACCACCCACTGGTTTGACTGTCAAGCCGAGCGGCCCGGGACGGCCGGTATCGCGACTGGTCCGAATTGGACAGAATGCCGTGTGCGTTGGAAAAGAAAACCGCTAACCAGGTTTAGCGGTGGACCGCCGGGGAAATCGCGGGAGTTTCTGTGTCTCGACCAGGAGAACGACATGCGGAACTTCAGCGGGCGCGGCGTGCCGCTGCCGCGGGAAGCGGCCGGCGGCGATCGGGGCTGCCATGATCTCTCCTTGTCACGTCGAGCGGATCAGTGTCACCTGTATGACACGCGGCGGCGGAGGAATGTGACCGATGAGCGAGCCCGACGGGCTGGTGGATCGTTTCGAGGAGAACCGGCCCCGCCTCCGGGCCGTGGCTTACCGGATGCTCGGTTCCCTCGCCGAGGCAGACGACGCCGTCCAGGAGGCGTGGCTGCGCTTCAGCCAGGCGGACAACAGCCAGGTGCGCAACGTCGACGCCTGGCTGAACACGATCGTCGTGCGGGTGTGCCTGAACGTGCTGCGCTCGCGCAGCTCCCGGCGTGAACAACCGCTCGGGGTGCACGTGCCCGACCCCATCGTCAGCGCCCCGGACGGTCCGACACCCGAGGACGAGGCGCTGCTGGCGGACTCGGTCGGCCTCGCGCTGCAGGTCGTGCTCGACACGCTGAAGCCCGCGGAACGGCTGGCGTTCGTCATGCACGACATGTTCGACCTGTCGTTCGACGAGATCGGCCCACTTGTGGGCCGCGCACCCGCCACCGCCCGGCAGCTCGCGAGCCGGGCGCGGCGCCGGGTGCGCGGCGCCGACGTGCCGACCCCGGACCCGGACCTCGACCGCCAGCGCGAGGTGGTCGACGCGTTCTTCGGGGCGGCGCGGCGCGGTGACCTCGACGCGCTCGTCACGGTCCTCGACCCCGACGTCGTGCTGCGGTCCGACACCGGCGTGCCGGACGCGTCCGTGGAGGTCCGGGGCGCCGCGGTCGTCGCGGGCAGGGCGGTCATGTTCGACCGGCCCGCCTCCCAGGTGCGGCCCGCGCTGGTCAACGGCGCCGCGGGCGCGGTCGTGATCGTCGACGGGCAGGTGGTCTCCATCCTCGGGTTCACCGTCTCCGACGGCCGGATCGTCGAGATCGACACGATGGCCGACCCCGAGCGGATCCGGCGGCTCGACCTCGGCTTCCTCGACTGAGCTGTCACACCAGGCCGCTCCGCCGTGTCGACATGAGTAGGGGAACACACATCGGCGAAGGAAAGGACCAGGACGATGCGCAAGTGGCTGCCGCTCGTCGCCGTCTGCGCCGGCACCTTCATATTGCTGGTCGACGTGACGATCGTGACCGTGGCACTGCCCGACATGGCCAGCAGTCTCGACACCTCGCTACCGGACCTGCAGTGGGTGCTCAGTCTCTACGCACTCGTGCTGGCCGCGCTGGTGCTGACCGCCGGTTCGATCGCGGACCGGGTCGGGCGACGAGCCGTCTACCTGGGGGGTCTCGGCATCTTCGCGGCCGCGTCGCTGGTCTGCGGCCTGTCCGGCAGCGTGGGCGTGCTGATCGCGGCACGTGGTGTCCAGGGGCTGGGGGCGGCGGCGATGTTCGCCACCACCATGGCCCTGATCAGCAACACGTACTCCGGCAAGGACCGGGGGGTGGCCTTCGGTGTCTGGGCCGCGGTCAACGGCGGCGCGTCCGCCGCGGGACCGCTCGCGGGCGGGCTGCTCACCACGCACTTCGGCTGGCGGTGGATCTTCCTCGTGAACCTGCCGATCGCCGTCGGCGCGGTCGTCCTCACGCTGCTGGTGGTGCGCGAGTCCCGTGACCCGAGCCCCCGCCGCGTCGACGTCGCGGGCATGGTGACCTTCACGGTCGCCGCCGGGGCGCTGACCTACGCGCTGATCCGGGGCGACTGGGGGTCGGGCACGACGCTCGGGTTGCTGGCCGTCGCCGCCGTCGCCCTGATCGCGTTCGTCGTCGCGGAACGCGTCCAGCGCGAACCCATGCTGGACCTGTCGCTGCTGCGCAACGCCACCTTCACCACGCTGCTCGTCGCGGTGGCGCTGCTGCCGGCCGCCGCCTGGGCCGCCATGGCCTACCAGTCGCTGTGGCTGCAGTCCGTGCTCGACCTGAGCGCGATCCAGGCCGGCCTGGTGCTGCTGCCCTGCAGCCTCGCGGCGTTCGGCGTGTCCATCGCGGTCGGCCGGGTGCTGCACACGACCTCGCCCCGCGTGCTGATCGGCGTCGGCATGCTGACCGTCGGGGCCGGCGCGCTCGCCCAGGGCGTGATCAGGCCCGATTCGAGCTGGGCGGTCGAGCTGCCCGGCCTGTTCATCGTCGGTGTCGGCGCGGGTCTGGTGCTCGCCCCGGTGTCCTCGACGGCGATGGCCGCGGTGCCGCCCGAGCGGGCGGGCATGGCGGCGGGCGCCGTCAACACGTTCCGCCAGCTCGGCTACGCGTTCGGCGTCGCGGTGCTCGGCGCGGTCTTCCGCACCGGCCTCGCGAACGAGGCGGGCGAGGGCCTGGCCGGCCCGCTCAGCGGCGGCCAGGCCGGCACGGTGATCGACCGGGGCGCCGACATGTCGGAGCTGGTGCGCCGGGCGTTCGCACACGCACTCGACGTGACCTTCGTGGTGGCGGCGAGCCTGGGGGTCGTGGCGGGGATCGCGGTGTTCCTGTTCGTGCGGACCGACCGCGACGAGCCCGCGCCCGCGGCGAAGCGGCCGATGGCAGCACGGCAGAACTCCTGACACCGAAGCAAGGAGAACCCATGACCACGGCAGAAATCACCGGCATCGCCTTACCGGGTGACGAGCGAGAGATCGCCATGGACATCCGCCTCCTCGGCCCGATGGAGGCCAGCCTCGACGGCCACTCGTTCGCCCCCACCGCGGGCAAACCGCGACAGGTCCTCGCCCTGCTCGCCCTGCACCCCGGCGAGCTGGTCACCACCAGCGCCATGATCGAGGAGGTGTGGGGCCGGGACGTCCCGCGCACGGCGGTGGGGACGATCCAGACCTACATCCTGAAGCTCCGCAAAAGCCTCACCGACGACGCGGCGTTCACCGGCGATCCCCGGGACGTGCTCGTCACCCGGCCCGGCGGGTACACGTTGGACATCCCGGGCCCGCTGGTCGACGTGCACCGCTACCGCGAGACGGCCGCCGAGGGCGAGCACGAGCTGGCCGAGGGCAACTACGAGGCCGCGTCCCGGCTCCTCGGCGCCGCGCTGGCGCAGTGGCGCGGTCCGGCGCTGATCGACCTGCCGAAGGGCTTCCAGCTCGGGGTGGAGGTCACCCGGCTCGAGCAGAGCAGGCTGAGCGTGCTGGAGTCCCGCATCGACGCGGACCTCCGGCTGCACCGCCACCACCAGCTGCTCGAGGAGCTGGCCGAGCTGACCGCGCGCTTCCCGATGCACGAGAAGCTCTGCTCGCAGTACATGACCGCGCTGGCGGTGTGCGGCATGAAGTGGCGCGCGCTCGAGGTGTTCCAGGTGCTGCGCAAGACGCTCGTGCGCGAGCTGGGCATCGAGCCGTCGCTCCCGGTCCAGCGGCTGCAGCGCTCGATCCTGGACTCCGGCACCGCGGACGACGTCGACGACCTCGGCGGCCCCGACGACGCGGTCGCCTGGCCCGCGGGCTCGGCCTGACGGCCGGTCCACCACCGTTCGCACGAGCGCCCGCCACGGATCCGGCAGACCCGTGGCGGGCGCTCGTGTCATCCGACGACAGGGAGGGAACCATGAGTGAGCGGGAGTTCGCCGACCGCTTCGCGATCGAGACGCTGCGCGGTGAGTTCACCGACGCGGTGATGACGCACGACTTCGACCGCTTCGCCGGGTTGTTCACAGTGGACGGTGCGTGGCGGATGCCCCACATCGACGAGGAGTTCACCGGCCGGGCGGACATCCGCGCCGGCGTCGAGCGGCTGCAGGGGCTGTGGGAGTACTTCGTGCAGAACACCCACCGCGGCGTGATCCGGCTCGACGGCGACACCGCGACCGGCCGCGCCTACGTCTCGGAGCTGGGCCGCATGAAGGACGGCAAGGCACAGCTGAACCACTCGCTGTACCACGACCGCTACCGCCGCACCGACGACGGCTGGCGGTTCGCGGAACGCGTCTACGAGGTCCGCTACCTCGACACCACCCCGCACACAGGCTCGGCGCCCCGCGCGGAGCGGGGCGCCGAGGAGGGGTAGGCCGTGCCGTCCAGGACCCGGTCGGGGGCGGGTGTGCGCGGGCCCGCCGCCCGGGCCGCGGTCGCCGTCAGAGGCGGGCCAGGCCGTCGCGCAGTGCGCTCGCCATCCTGACCACCCGCTTGGCCTGCACCGCGGCCGCCGTGCGGGCCGTGTCGTCGACGGGGAGCTTCCCCTGCGCGCTGACGTGGCTCGTGCCGTACGGGTTGCCGTCCGCGAACTTGGTCGGATCCGTGTAGCCGGGCGCCACGACGACGCCGCCGATGTGGTGGATGCTGTTGTACAGCGCGAGAAGCGTGGACTCCTGACCGCCGTGCGGCGTGGAGCTGGCGGCGAAGCCGCTGTACACCTTGTCCTGCAACAGGCCCCGCTGCCAGCACGCGCCGAGCCCGTCGATGAACATCTTCAGCTGCGCGGACACGTTGCCGTACCGGGTGGGACTGCCGAAGATCACCGCGTCGGCCCACACCACGTCGTCCGGGGTGGCCACGGCGATGTCCTTCGTGTCCTCGACGTTCGCGCGCCACGCCGGGTTGCCGTCGACCACGCTGTCCGGCGCGAGCTCGGCGACCCGGCGCAGCCGCACCTCGGCGCCCGCCTTCTCCGCCTCGTCGGCCATCGTGCGCGCGAGCTCGGTGAGGGTCCCGGTCGCCGAGTAGTAGATGACGCTGACCTTCACGGGGTCGTTCACAGCACGCTTCCCTTCTGTTCGATCCGCGCGTGGGCGTGGACGGCGGCCCGCAGTGCGTCCGCCACCCGCTCGACCTGGTCCATCGTGAGCTCGGCGTGCATGGGGATGCCGAACTGGCGGCGGAACAGCTCGGCCGAGACCGGGCACGGCCGCGCCGTGCCGTACACCGGCTGCAGGTGGCACGCCCACGTGCCGTGCCCGCACCCGATGCCCTGGGACCGCAGCTCGGCGGCCACCGCGGCGCGGTCGACGCGCGGGTCCAGCTTCACGAGGTACGACTGCCACGAGTGGGTGCGGTCCGACGGCACGTGCGGTGTCGTGACGAGCTCCTCGTCGGCGAGCAGCTCGGCGTAGTAGGCGGCGAACGCGTTCCTGCGCGCCAGCAGCTCGTCGACGCGGC
The DNA here is from genome assembly GCF_054661535.1 of Actinophytocola sp. KF-1. Taxonomy (NCBI): domain Bacteria; kingdom Bacillati; phylum Actinomycetota; class Actinomycetes; order Pseudonocardiales; family Pseudonocardiaceae; genus Actinophytocola; species Actinophytocola sp. KF-1. The sequence continues at coordinate 116,567 of NZ_BAAFVK010000019.1, forward strand.
CCAGTTGCACCCGCAGGATCGCGGCCGCGATGTCGGACAGCTTGTAGTTGTAGCCGACGTCGGTGAACTCCGAGATCGGCAGGCCGATCACCTGGGCCTGGTCGAAGATGCTCTGGATGCCGAACGACGACCGCAGCCGCGCGTCCTCGGCCAGCGCCGGGTCGACGGTGAGCAGCGCACCGCCCTCACCGCTCGTGACGCCCTTGCGGCCGTGGAACGACACGCACGCCACCGGCGCGAGCGACCCCGCCTGCATGCCGCGGTAGGTGGCGCCGACCGCGCACGCGGCGTCCTCGACGAGGAACAGCCCGTACCGCTCGGTGATCGCGGACAGCTCCGCGTAGTCCGCGGGCAGGCCGACCGTGTCCACCGCGATCACCCCGACGGTGCGCGGCCCGATCAGGGCCTCGACCGCCTGGGGGTCCACGGTGCCGGTGTCGGGCCGCACGTCGGCGAACACCGGCGTGGCACCGACGTAGCGCACCGCGTGCGCGGGCGCCGGGAACGTGTAGTCGGCGACGATCACCTCGTCGCCCGGTTCGACGCCGAGCGCGAGCAGGGCGAGGTGGAGCGCGGCACCGCAGTTGCTCACCGCGACCGCGTCACCGACCCCGTACCGCTCCGCCAGCTCGTCCTCCAGCGCGTGCCCGTACGGGCCCTGCCCGGCGGGCCAGCCGGAGCGGAACACCTCCGCGACGGCGGCCAGCTCCTGCGCGCCGAGACTGGCGCGCACCAGGGGAATCGTCTCCACCGTGCTCACCTCCTGCCGTCTTCCTCGGGAGCGGGGCCGTAGCGCAGCGGCGTGAGCTGCGTCAGGCCGTACCGGTCGCGCAGCCGCTGCACCGCGTCGGAGTCCACGGTCCGGCCGGACGAGAAGATCTCGCAGATCTCCTCGAAGTACCGCTCGTGGTCGGGTGGCGGGGCGCTCTGGAACAGCATCCGCGTCGGCTCGCCCGTCGGGTTCGTGAACGCGTGCGGACAGCCCGCGGGCACGAACATGCAGCTGCCGGGGCCCGCGCGGAGCGGGCGCTCGCCGGTGGCGGACTTCCAGTCCTGCCAACGGTCCCCGGTGCGCTCGACCGGTTCGAACGCGAACAGCTCCAGCTCGCCCTCGAGGACGTAGAAGAACTCCTGCGACGCGTGGTGGGTGTGCGCACCGACGTCGAACCCGGGCGGCACCACCACCTCGAAGCACGACGCGAACGCGCCGTCCGCGCCGGTGACCTTGAAGGTCACCTCCTGCGCCTTGGTGACGAGTTTCCTGCCCTGGCCGGGCGGGACGACCACGCCGCTCATGCGATCCGCCTCCTCGTCGTCCTCGCGTAGTCCCGTTCGCGGTAGGACGCGGCCTCCTCCGGGTCCGACGCCATCCTCGGCAGCTCCACCGTCCTGCTGCCCACGGCCATCTCGGCGGTGATGCCGGGGCCGAACCCCGCGATCACGCCGTTGGCGCCGGGCATCGGCGAGTCCTCGTCGAACAGCCTGCGCAGCGCCTCGAGGACGACGGCGCTCGCGATGTTGCCGTACTCGGTCAGGGTCGACCAGCTGTGCCGGAACATGCCCGGGTCGACGCCGAGGAACTTGCTCAGGTCGTCGAGGATCCGCGGGCCGCCCGCGTGGATGATGTAGAAGTCGAGGTTGCCGACGTCCCAGCCGTGGTCGGTGACGAGCTCGCGCAGCACCGGCGCGAGCGGCTCCATCGTGCCCGGCACCCGGCGGTCCAGCTGGAAGTGGAAGCCGGTGTCCCGCACGGCGTAGGAGATCCAGTCCTCGGTGTGCGGGATGAGGTAGGAGGCGTTGCGCTCCAGCTCGATCCCGCTGCCGCCGCGCCCGCGCACCACGGCCGCCGCGACGGCGTCCCCGAACAACCCGTCCGACAGCAGCGAACCGATGCCGTCGTCGCTCGGCTGGTAGCACAGCGAGCACAGCTCGCACGACACGATCAGGACGTTGCTGTCCGGGTAGGCCGTGCAGAAGTCGTGTGCGCGGTTGATGGCCGCGCCACCGGCCGCGCAGCCCAGCTGCGCGATGGGGATCTGGCGGGTGTCCGACCGGAAGCCCATGTGGTTGATCAGCCACGCGGTCAGCGACGGCATCATGAACCCGGTGCACGACACGTAGATGATCGCGTCGATGTCGCCGACCCGCAGCCCGGCGTTCGCCAGCGCGTCGTCGATGACCCCGGGGCAGCGCTTCTTGGACTCGGCCTCGTAGACGAGGTTGCGCTGCTCGAACCCGGGGTGCTCGAGCGTCTGCTCGATGGGCTGCACGATGTGCCGTTTGCGCACCCCCGTGTTCTGGATCAGCCGCAGCGCCAGCGGCAGCTGCGGTTTGCCGGAGTGCATCCGTGCCGCGAACTCCAGCGTCTCTTCCATGGTGATCACGTGTTCCGGCACGCTCGTCGCCGGTTTGCACAACGTTGACATGCGTGGCATCTCCCCTTCCTCAGCTCCACCCAGCACCGTGGCCGGTCGCGCTTGCCGGTGACTTGGCGCCGGGTTGGCGTGGCCACCAACCGCGCGCCAAGCCGTCGCACAGTCGCGGCCAAGTCCCCGCGCGCACGGTGGGGGCACGCAGCAGCGGAAGGGTTTGATACGGATGAAGGGCTTCCTGATCTACAGTTCGATGCGCAAGCACGGACTCCAGCTCGGCCTCGTGCCGGAGACGGCCGCGGCCAGGGACGCATCGACGCCGCTCACGCTCGACCACGACCTGGACGTCCTCCCCGAGGCGGGACGGCGCATGACCGTGGGCGAGCTCGCCGAGCACGTCGACGACCTCGCGGCCCGGCTGGCGGCGGCCGGCGTCCGGGAAGGCGAGCGCGTCGCGGTGTACAAGGCCGCCAACTTCGACGTCTGGCTGCTCGCCACCGCGATCGCCCGCATCGGCGCGGTCCCGGTGATGCTGTCGCCCCTGCTGGACGCGCCGACCGTCGGCATCCTGCTGACCCGGCTCGACCAGCCGCACCTCGTCACCGACGGGCAGAAGCTCGACGCGCTGGCCGACGTGCCGGTCGCGGGCCGCACCCGGCAGGTGATCATCGGGACCGGGAGCAGGCCGGGGGTGGTGTCGCTCGCCGACCTCGCGGGCGCGCCCCGGGTGCGGCCGGTGCTCCGCCCGGTCGACGAGGCCGCGCTGATCACCCACACCTCGGGCACCACCGGGGTGCCCAAGCTCGTCGTGCACACCCCGCGCCGGATGCGCATCCGGCTGCGCCCCCAGTGGCTGCTGCTGTCGTTGATGCGCAAGCGGGAGACGGTCGCGATCAACGTGCCGTTCGTGCACTCGCGGCTGTACGCGGCGATGGCGCTGGTGCTGCTGCGGTCGATGCCCGTGGTGCTCGCGAAGGACTCCGGCGCCGACCACATCGCCAGCCTGTTCGGCGCGCACCGGCCCGGCTTCATCGAGGCGCTGCCTGGCGCGTTCATGGAGTGGGAGGAGGTCGCGGGCGACGAGCGCAGGCCGTTCGCGTCGGTGCGGTACTTCAGCAGCACGTTCGACGCGATCCACCCCAGGACGATCAGCAGGCTGCTGCGGGCGTCCACCCGGCGGCTGCCGATGTTCTTCCAGATCTACGGGCAGAGCGAGGTCGGCCCGACCGTCGGCAGGCCGTACTTCCGCTGGTCCGCCCACCGCGCCGACGGCCGCTGCGTCGGGTTCCACCTGCCCGGCTCCGCGCGGGTCCGCGTGGTGAGCCGCGACGGCAGGCGGCCGACCGAGCAGAACCCCGGGTTCATCGAGATCCGGTGGCAGGCCATCGCGAAGGGCTACTTCGGCGAACAGGAACGCTTCGACGCCAACATGCACCGCGGCTGGTGGCGCAGCGGCGACGTCGGCTACCGCACGAAGCTCGGGTGCGTCCACCTGCTCGACCGCGAGGTCGACATGATCCCCGGCGTGCGCAGCAGCCTCGAGATCGAGGACGTCGTGCTGGGCAGGCTGGCCGAGCTGAGCGAGCTCGTCGTGGTGCCCGGCCCGGACGCCGAGCCGATCCCGGTGATCTGCACCGACGGGGACCAGCCGCTGGACCGCGAGCGCTGGCGGGCGGCGGTCACCGACTTCCCCCAGCTGGCCGAGCCGGTCCAGATCCCGCTCGCCGAGCTGCCGCGCACCGCGACGATGAAGGTCCGGCGCGTCGAGCTGTCCCGCAAGCTCCACCAGCAGACCGAATCGAAGGGAACCGTGCGATGACCGCGACACCGGAAGCCACCCTCGCCCGCTTTCGCGAGTACATGGTGGGACCAACGCGGTTCATGAACCTGTTGTCCTGCTTCGAACTCGGCATCGTCGACGAGCTCAGGACGCGGCCGGGGCTGACCGCGGCCGAGCTGGGCGCGGCCGCCGGCGTCAAGCCGGACGCGGTCGAGCAGCTGCTGAACCTGTTGGTGAAGGAGGGTTTCGTCGCCCGCGACGAGACCACCGGCGCCTACCGGCTCGACGCGCTCGCGGGCGTCGCGGAGGGCGACCTGCGGCGTGCGCGCAACTACATGAACCTCATCAAGGTCCTGGCGCTGCGGCAGGTGTTCTACCTGTCCGACAGCGCGCGGACCGGCACGCTCGTCGGGCTGAAGGAGCTGTACGGCTACGAGGGCACCCTCTACGGCGCGGTCGGCGAGCACGAGGACCTGCGCGTCGCGTTCTCGACGGTGATGGACGCCGTCACCGCCAACATCGACCCGTGGTTCTTCGGCAACATCGACATCCCGGCCGGCGCGCGGGTGCTCGACCTCGCCGGGAACACCGGCCTCGGCGCGATCCACACGTACCGCATGAAGACCTCGCCGGGGCTGCGGGTGACCACGTTCGACCTGCCGGAGAAGGAAGAGGCGTGCCTGCGCAACTTCCGGGAGCACGGCGTCGAGGAGCACTGCTCGTTCATCGGCGGCGACGTCTTCGACAGCGTCCCCCAGGGGTTCGACGTCGTGCTGATCAAGCACTTCCTGGACATGTTCGACAAGGACGACGTGGTCCGGATCCTCGAGGGCGTGAGCAAGGCGCTCGACGTCGGCGGCCAGGTCAACGTGCTCGTGCCGGTCTACCCCGAGGACATCACCGACCGCGACAACTACAACGTCGACTTCTTCCCGGCCTTCTTCCTCGGCGGCACGATGGGCCAGGGCGGACCGCAGAAGCTGTCGACGTACCGGCGCTGGCTCGAGGAGTGCGGGTTCGAGGTCACCAAGGCGATCGCGAACGACCCCGCCGACACGCCGCCGGACGTCATCCCCGTGCAGGGCATCCTCTGCGCGACGAAGACCGCGTGACGCGCAGGCCCGTGCGGGATGTGCGACGGTGGCAGGCGGGGCCCGGGTGTGAGGGAGGCACGTGATGACCATCGGGACCGACCTGAGGCGCGTGGCCGGCGGCCGGGTGCTCGAACCCGGTGACGACGGGTTCGAGCAGGCCCGCCGCCCGTGGAACCTCGCCGTCGACCAGCCGGTCCTGGCGGTGGTCGACGCGGCGGACGCCGGCGACGTCGCCGCGCTGGTCCGGTACGCGGCCGCCGAGGGGCTGACGATCACCGCGCAGCCCAGCGGCCACGGCGCGACCGGTGACACGGAAGGCGCGATCCTGCTGCGCACCGGGGCGCTCGACGAGCTGACCGTGCGGGCGGAGGACCGCACCGCACGGGTCGGCGCGGGCGTGAAATGGGGTCAGGTGCAGGCGGTGGCCGGCCTGCACGGGCTGACCGGGCTCGCGGGCAGCAGCCCGGCGGTCACCGTGACCGGCTACACGCTCGGCGGCGGCCTGAGCTGGTTCGGCCGCGCGCACGGGCTCGCCGCGAACAGCGTGCGCGCGTTCGACGTCGTCACGGCGGACGGGACGCCGGCCCGGGTCACCGAGGACACCGACCCGGAGCTGTTCTGGGCGCTGCGCGGCGGTGGCGGCGACTTCGCGCTCGTCACCGCCGTCGAGTTCGACCTGCACCCGGCGCCGTCGCTCTACGGCGGCCGCGTGCTGTGGCCCGCCGAGCACGCGGCGCGGGTGCTCGACGTGTACCGCGAGCTGACCGCGACCGCCCCGGCACCGCTGACGGTGTGGTTCGGGCTGTTCACGTTCCCGGGCGGCCCGCCGCTCGTCGGCGTGGACGTCACCCACCTCGGCGACCCGGAGGAGGCGCGGACGCTGCTGCGCGACCTCGACCGGATCGACGGCGCGCTGTCGGACACCCGCCGGCCGATGGCGATCGCCGACCTGGGCGACATCACCGCCGAGCCGGTCGACCCGCGCCCCGGCACGTCCCGCACGGAACTGCTCACCGCGCTCGACGACCGGGTCGCCGCGTGCCTGCTGGAGCGGCCGATCGCACCGCTCGTCACCGTGCAGCTGCGGCACCTGGGCGGCGCGTTCACCCGGCCCGCGGACACCGCAGCCGGGCACATCGACGAGCCGTACGCGCTCTACCTGTACGGCATCCCCGGCGACGGCGTGCGGGAACGGCAGACCGCACTCGCCGAGTCGGTCGGCCCGTACACGACCGGGCGCAAGCCGTTGACCCAGCTCGTGGCGGGGGAACACGTGTCGAGCGCCTTCTCCCCGGACACCCTGGCCCGCCTGCGCGCGGTGAAGGCGGCCCGCGACCCGAAGGGCGTGTTCCGCGCCAACTTCCCGGTCGGCGACTGAGCACGGTGGCGGGCACGTTCTCGGCGGGGCTCGAAACTGTGGCCGGCTGGTGGTGGACGCTGTCCACGCGCCCACCACCAGGTCGTGCGGATCAGCGGCCGGGCTTGGCGCCGATGTGGTCGACCACCGCGGTGGTGACGGACGAGTAGCCCGTCACGGTGCCCTTCGGGATGTCGGCGAACATCGAGTCCGACACCTTGCGTTCGCCGATGACCTCGCCGGTGCCGGGGTCGAGGATGATCTCCTGCCGCTCCCCGTCCGCCGAGATGCCCAGCGCCACGCCCTTGCGGCCGTCCAGGTCGGCGGCGTCGTCGGTGACGTCGAGACCCGGGAGGTAGGCCAGGGCGCGCAGCAGGTTCGCCCGGGTCGCGGCCGGCATCAGCCCGGTGCGCAACGCGTCCGCCGCGTACACCAGTGCCTGCGCGCCACCGCCGCTGTCCGCGCGTAGCCGGTCGTACAGCTGCCGGGGGTCGGTGGGCAGGCCGGCCAGGAACTCCGGTTTCGGGAACTGCCAGTTGCCGTGCACCGGCGCGTTCCGGGTGAAGGCGCCGCCGAGGGCGCGCTGCTCGGGCCACGGCGCCTCGTCGATGACCACGCCGGCCGCGCGGGCCTCGGCCTCGTTGCCGGTCACCCACTGGCGGTTGCCCGTCTCGCGGCGCCGCATCAGCCACTCCCCGCTGGGGTCCGCGGGGATCCACACCTCGACGAGGTTCTCGTTGAGGAAGGAGAAACTCTCGTCCTCCGCGCCGGTCGTGCGCATCCACCAGGCGTGGGTGGCCACGTAGCGGTACTGGCCCGGCGACAGCACCGGGTCCTCGACCCGGCCTGCGAGGTCCGCCGCGCTCGTCAACGCCTCCCGCGCCGCGGCCGTGGCCTCGGCCGGGGCGAACAACACCGTCTGCGCCAGCACCCCCGCCGTCGCGAGCACCACGACCGCGGCCGCCGCGGCGAGCCGGCGGCGCACCGGCCGCCTGCGCGCCCCCGGCGCACCGGCCACGTGTGCCATCACGGTCTTCCGCACCTCGGCCAGGTTCCGTTGCCGGGGTTTGGTTTCCACGTACAGACCGCCCAGCGCTCGGTCGAGTTCGTCCTCGGTCCACACCTGCCGCTCGCCGTCACGCATCGCCGTCCTCCATTCCGCTGGTCGCAACCGGACTGTGTGACCGCAACCACCGCCGCACCCGGTGCAGGCGCGAGTGGACCGTGCCCACCGGGATGCCGAGCGCCTGCGACACCTCGGCCGAGCTCAGGTGTCCCCACGAGGTCAGCAGCAGCACGTCCCGGTCCCCGGGCTCCAGCGCGGCGAGCGCACCGGCCAGCTGCCGGACCCGTTGCCGCGCCGCGAGCTGCTCGGTGGCGCGGACCTCGTGCGACTCGGCGTGGAGCCGTTCCGTGCCGACCACCCGTGCTCGCGCCCGCCAGCCCCGGACCTCCTGCCGCACGTGCCGCCGCAGCAGGTTGGTGGCGATCCCGTACAGCCACGGCCGCACACCCGCCCGGGCCGGGTCGTAGGTGTGCCGCTGCTGCAGGGCCACCAGGAACGTCTCCGAGACCAGGTCGTCGGCGACCTCGTCCCCGACCCGGCGGGCCAGGTACGCGTGCAGCGCCCCGGCGTGCTCGTCGAAGAGCGTGCCGAACACCGGCCCCGGGTCCGGCGCCGACAGGTCGACGCCGGCCCCGGCCGGCGGCGACTCGCCGTGGTCCACTGAATTCGCGGTTGTCCCTGTCACGCCTCTACTTGCCCGCAGCCCGCCCCGCCCTTCACGACGCCGGTCGGCAACCCGCCGGAGATCGCGCACGACCTCGGGATCCCGGTCGCGTTCGCGCCCGGCATGCCGGGCGCTGCACCGGAGTCCCCGGTCGGCACCACTGGCACGTGCGTCGCCGCGGTCTACTTCGTGTTCACCCTTCTGCTCCGCGCGGAACGCGCCGCCCTCGCGATGGTCCGGTGACCACCGCTCACGTGGCGGGGCGGGTGACGATGTCGTGCCGCACGCCGCTGTCCGCCTCGCCGCGGCCGGGCAGGCGGCGGCGCGTCAGCCAGAGGTGGGTGCTGCCGTCGGTCCAGCGGGCCAGTTGCCACTGCCGGACCACGCGCACGCCCTCGCGCGGGACCTCCTCCGCCGCGACCCAGTCGGTGGCCGACAGGGTGCGGCCGGCGGGCCGGGCGGGCGGACCGTCGGGGACGGGGAGCAGCACGCGGTTCAGCCGGGCGCCTTCGGCGCTGAACTCGGGCAGCAGCGGCGCCCAGTGGTCCGGGGGCAGCGCCGTGCGCAGCACGTAGGCCAGGTCGGCGTCCGGCGCCTCGGACGGGGCGGGCGCCGGGTGGTAGCGGCCCACGCGGTCGACGGCGACGCCCGCGGCGCCTTCCACGCTCTGCTCGACCGCCCAGACGATGTTGGCGGCCTCGTCGCGGAGGAACACGACCTCCTCGACCGGGTCGCCCTCCAGCGCGCCGGGCAGTGCGGGCGGCAGCACGAACAGCGACTGCGCCTGGGTGGAGCCGGGCAGTCGGAACATGTCCCAGTCGGCGCGGGCGGCCGGGTCGACGAGGGTGCGGACGCCGAAGGTGTCGGTGACGACGAGCGACCGCACCCTGGCGACCGTGCCGACGGGCAGTTCGACCGGCACCACGAACCAGTCGTTGCTGTAGAGGGTCGCGAACTCGAGCACCAGCAGCCTGCCGATGTCGCTGGGGCCGGTCTCCGCACCGGCGAAGGACACCGGCGCGTCCTCGAACTGCCACCACCGGTCGGTCGGCATGCCCGGGTAGCGGACGGGCCCCGGCATCCCGGTGCGCACGATGTCCTGCGACGGCGAGCTGTTCGGCACCGTCGTGCCCGCCGGGGCCATGCGCAGGTCGAACCAGTCGAGGGTGCCGCCCGGGTACTCCGGTGCCACGACGGCGACGTCGTCGGTGCCGAGCCGGGTGCCGAGGACGAACGAGTGCTCCAGCCGGTGCGACGACCAGCCGGTCGCGCCGGCGCCGGGGCGGCTGACCAGGCCCCGCCACCACGTGCCGAACTGCGTGGCCGCGGCGAGCACCGCGGCCTGGTCGGCGGCCTCCACCGCGGGCCGCGCGGGCAGCCGCACCGGGTCGCCGAACGCGGCCACGAGCGCGGCGGCGTCGGGCACCCGGCCGCGCAGGAACGCGATCTCGGCGACGGTGCCGGCGTCGGCGGTGGGTCCGGCCGCGACCGCGGGCAGCGGGTACGCCTCGGTGAAGAGCTGGCCGTACTTGCCGCGCAGCGGGCCGAGCAGCCGCAGGAACCGCTGGCCGCCGTCGGCGCGCAGGGCCAGGTCGTTCGGGTCCGGCGCGCCGCGCTCGACCACCGCCTCCAGCGGGGTGGTGGCCGTGTCGAGGTACTCGGGCGCGACGGTCCCGCCGTCGCCGAGCCCCCGGTAGCCGCTGAGCTTGCCCGCCTGCATGCGCAGCCGCGCGCCGACCGGCGAGCCGCCGTCGCTGCCGTCGAACTCGCCGAGCTGCCACTGGCGGCACAGCAGCCACGCGGGGTCCTCGACGCGCGCGGCGACGCTCTGGCGGATGTCCGGCGAGGTGACGCGGGGCGTGAGCCGCGTCCAGGTGGTCACCGAGGGGGTCACGAGCTCGCTCCCAGGTTGGCTGCGGTCAGGTCGGTGCTCGCGGTGGCACCGTCGGAGTTGAACGGGACGTAGGTGGCGGGCAGGAAGTGCCCGTCGCGGACCTGCCCCCACGGCACGGTCCGGCTCGTGGCCACGTGGAACGCCTGCTCCACGGCGGCGACGACCTGGTCGACGGTCCACTTGCCGTCCTGCGCGGTGGGCATGGCCAGCAGCAGCGACTGCGGCGCCCGCGCGCCGGGCGCGTCGTGGTTGAACGCCACGCCGGTCACCTCCTTGGCGGCGGGGATCCGCTCCGCCCACTCGTCGAGCACGAGACCGGCGAGGGGGGCGGCCGGGTCGACGGTGCGGGTGGTGTGGACGGCGACGGCGAGCACGTCCGCGCCTGCCGACGGCCCGGGCAGCGCGGCCCACCGGTCGGTCGCCGCCCTCGGCGTCTGCCCGACCACCAGCGGCTGCGCCGGGGCGCCGACGGCGTCGGCGTGCAGGAGCGCGGTGCGCAGCGCCTTCGCGCCGGGCCGCACCCTGGCGAGCCGGGTGAGCCAGGTGTCCACGGCGAGCGGGTCGGACCCGACCAGTGCGCCGCTGTTCCCGAGCAGGTCGGTCAGCGCGGCCCGGTCGGCGGGCGCGACCGTGACGGTCGGCGCGACCGGGAAGTCGTCGCCCAGCAGCGCCCGCAACCGCGCGGTGTGGTGGCGGACGGCGGCCTCCGGGCCGTCGGCGGCCGGTGGTGCGACCAGTTCGGCCTCGGCGTCGAGCCTGCGCCGCGCCTCGAAGGAGATGGTGACCGCGTGGGTGCGAGTGCGGGTGAGCCACTCGGTGTCGCGGAGCGCCTCGGGGAAGGCGTCGGCGATGCCGTGCCGTGCCAGTCCGTCCAGACGGGCGACCAGCAGGTTCGTGTCCGGTTGCTGGGCCGCCAGCTGGTCGTCGAGCCCCGTCAGCTCCGCGGTCAGCGACGCGCGGGCGGCGTCGGCACGCGCGGCCAGCTCGGCCACGTTCGCGGTCAACGTCAGACCCGCCTCGCGGGCGAGGTCGGTCCCGCGCACCGGCCGGACCTTCCGCAGCAGCTCCCGCACGCCGCGGGCCGCGTGCCGCAGCTCGTCCACCGACGCGAACGCCGGCGGGTTGTAGCCGACGGCGCGGCCGGTGGACACGCGTGGCAGCTCCGAGATGCCGACCATCTTCGGGCGGTTCGACCGGAACGCGGTCATGATGCGGCGCATCAGCTCGTCGTCGGTCATGAACACGACGTCCAGCGGCGCGAGCGCGAGGACGCGCAGGTCGAGCGCGCTGACCGCGACGGTCACACCGTCCTTCAGCCACTCACCGCGGACGACGACCCGCGACGGGTCGGGCAGCAGCGCCGCCGCCCAGCCGTTGAGCGTCGGCGACGCGAGCGCACGCGGCCGGGCGGGCGGCGTGGTGGTGCTCGCCGGCCACACCGCGGCGTCCGCGGCGGTGTTCGCGGTGGTCGCGGTGCCGAGGAACAGCAGCCGGTGGTCCTGCACGGCGGCGACGCGCGGGGTGCGCACGACGTCGAGGTCGGGCGGCGGCATGTCGCCCTTGGTGAGCGCGTCGAGCACCGCGCCCGCCCGGACGGTGTTGCCGCCGAGCAGCTGGTGCACGCCCTCGGCGAGGGTGGCGTCGGCGAGCGCGTCGAGCGCGGCCACCACACCGTCGAGCGCGGCGACGCACGCGGTGTGCGCGGCCGTGCCCACGGCGGGCAGCCGCAGCGACGGCTCGTCGGGCTGCCCGGGGTCCACGCCCTGTCCCCACGGCACCGCGTTCTCCCGGTGCAGCTTCTCCAGCGCGATGCCGTCGGCGACGACCCCGGCCTGCCGCAGCTCGCTCGGGCCGCCCTCGGTCTGGAGGGTCTGCGCGGTGAACGGGGCGAGCACGCGGAAGGCGCGCACCGCGACCCCGCCGCCGGAGGTGGCGAGGGCGCGCTCGAAGCGGTAGCCGAGCAGCGCGCCGAGGGGCTGTCCCGCCTGCACGCCCTCGACGAGGTGGCGCACGAGCCGCACCCGGTCGGCGGACAGGTTCACCGCGACCGGGCGGGTGCCGTTGCCCGGCGCGCCGACGCCACCGCCGCGGGCGGCGTACCCGGCGCGCAGCACGGCGGCCGTGGTGGCGTGGTGCATCGACGGCGCCATCACGTACCCGGCGTTGGCGTCGTCGCGGTACAGCGTCGTGCCGGACTCGCCGTCCGGCGGGACGGTGACCACGGTCCGGGCCGCCTTGCGGACGTCGGCGAGCCAGCCGAACCCGCCGACCAGCACCCCGGTGGGCATGGCGCCGGTACGCGCCAGGGACAGGCGCCGGGCGGCGAGGGAGGTCTCCCACGCGTCGGTGCGGTACGCGGCGGTGTCGAGGGTGGCCCGGACGAGCGGCTCCAGCTCGGCGGGGTCGAGGTCGGCGAGCCTGCCGACGGCGGCGCGGAACTCCGCGCGGTCGGCCTGCACGGGGTCACCGGTGCGTGGTTCGACCAGCCACTCCCCCAGGTTCTTCGCGGCGCCGGTGTACCCGGGCGGCACGGACCGGGCGAGCTCGCGCCACAGCGTGGCCGACTGCGGCCGGTCCGGGTCCATGTCGACGAGTTCGGTCTCGCGGTGGCGGCGGTCGCCGCCGTCGTACTGGATGAGCGCGTTGCGCACCTCCTCCAGCGCGGCCTGGCGCAGCAACCGCTGCAGCAGCGAAGCGTCCGGGCCGAGCGCGAGATCACGCAGCTGCTGGGTGGTCATGGCGAGCAGCTCGCGCAGCGCCGTGCCCGGTGCGGCGGGCAGGAGGTCGACGGGCAGCGGGAACGTGTGGCCGAACTCGGCCCGCAGGTGCGCCTGCTCGGCAGGGAGGCCCAGGTCGCGGAACACGGTCCGCAGCTCCGGGCTGAGGACGGCGTCCCACCGGCCGAACACGTCGCGGCCCATCCCGCCGAAGCGCCACAGGCCGTGCGCGTACTCGGGTCCGGCGACCGGCTGGCCGAGCACGGCGTGCGAGATCGGCTGCATGGTCAGTGCCTGCACCAGGCGCGTCGCGGGGTCGCGGGTGTCCGGGGTGCCGCTCGGCGGCCACCAGTAGCGGTCGCTGACGCGGCGGACCTTGTCGCGGCCGATGCGGTCGAGCACGTCGCGGATGATCCGCACCGGCGCGGTGTCGCCGGTGCGGAACGAGGTGGTGCGGCCCATCGTGGGCAGCACGCCGTAGGGCTGGTCGCCGATCCGCACCACCGGCAGGTGCCCGCGCGGGCGGACGTGGTCGACGAAGTGCCGCCGGGCCTCCCGGATGCTCGCGAACGGCACCCCGTCGAGCACGTGGAACAGGAAGTAACCCCAGGTCACCGACCACAGCGCGGCGGCGGCGTCGCGCTGGTGGTCCACCCGGTCGCCACCGGCGGCGCGGGCGGCGGCGCCGCCGTAGCCGAACGGGACGCCGAGCGCGCCGAGCAGGTCGGCGCCGACCGTGCCCGCGGGGTGGGGCGCCACCTGGTACCGGGAGGCGTCGATCCTGCGGTGGTGCGCGTCGCGGACCTGGCCACGCGGGCTGGTCTCCGACACCGTGCCGTCGGGGTCGTTCGTGGGCGTGCCGGGCTCGAGTACGCAGAACCCGTCGGTGTAGTGGTGGGCCTCGAACAGGTCGGCGAGGCCGGTGGCGGCACGCCACGGGTCGCGGCGCTCGTCGACGCCGACCACCACGAGCCGGTCGACACCGAGGTCGAACAGCTTGGGGTCGACGCTGAGGGGGACGCGGACCGCCATGCCCGCGGCTTCCGCCTCCGCGAAGTCGATCATCCAGCGCATGCCGGGGTCGACGAGCACCTGGTCGTCGGCCGGGGTGCCGGGCAGGACCGCGTTCGGGTCCGGCCCGACGGCCAGGTCCGGCCGGATCTCGCCGCCGGTCACCGTCCAGGTCACCTCCGGTGCCTGGGCGGCGGGCCGGGCCGCCCGGTAGCCGCGGACCTGCCAGCGGGTGGGCAGCAGCCGGGCGAGCGGCGGGCGGGTCCAGCTGCCCGCGCGCGGTGTCCCGGTCGGCGCGCCGTTGCGGGTGCTGCGCGCGACCCAGGCGCCCCGGGCGGAGCCGAACCGGTCGGCCAGCTCGCGCCAGGCGCGGTCGCACTCGGCGGCCATGCGGTCGCGGGTGGCCTGGTCGGCGGTCTCCGGCGGCGTGTTCGCGCGGGTGACCTGCCAGAACGTCAGCCCGGCGGTGGTCTCGTCCGCGGTCAGCGCCGGCTCGTGGGTGTCGACGTGGATGGTGTCCGGGTAGACGCGCACGAGGAGTTCCGACCCGGCGAAGCGCGTCTCCAGGCGGACCGGCAGCAGTGCGATCGGGGTGTCGACCGCCGTGCGCCAGTCGTAGGCGGGCGTGGTCATGCGGTGGCTCCATCGAGTAGGTCGGAGGCGTGGATGGCCACGCGGTGCGGGAGGCGCAGCAGGTCACCCGCGGTCGGACCGCCGGGGCGGGACCAGTCGGGGGTGGCCCGCGGCCCGAACCGGGGCTGGGTCGGGGGTTCGGCGAACACGAAGAAGTAGCCCGCCGCGCCGGTCGCGCCGCCGACGAGGTCGTCGGGGTCGACCGGGAAGGTGAACACGGCCAGGTCGTCGCCGAGGACGCCGGTGGCGGTCGGGTTGACGCCCACGCCCTCCGGGCGGCGGCCGTGCTCGGTGTGGACCGCGGGCACGGCCTGCACCACCGTGTTCGGGAAGCGGCGCAGCAGCTCGGCACGCACGAGCAGGGTGACGCCGTCGCCGGACGCGGTGCCGGTGGCGACGTCGCGCAGCTCCTTGTCGCCCCACTGGTCGATGGGCAGCACATCACCGTCGCGTGCGCTCGCGGCGGTGCCCCTGATGTCGAAGAACCGCCGGAACCAGGTGGCCCGGCCGCCCGTCGGGTAGCCCCGCCACAGCAGTTCGCGGCCGAACTCGGAGTTGACGCCCGCGAGGTACGCGGCGATCAGCTCGGCGTTGCCGGTCATGAGCGCGAGCCCGTCGGGCGGCAGCGCGTCCGCGCCGGGGGCCACCAGTTCGGCGAACCTGCTCAGCAGCGGCCCGGACATGGGCTGGGTGAAGACGGGTTCGTAGAAGCGCGGCCGCAGCGGGTCCGGGGCCTCGCCGTCGGCGGCGAGGCCGGCGGGCGCGTCGGGCAGCGGGCCGCCGTCGAACACGACGCGGTCGAGCACCCGGCGGTTGATCGTCTCCCCCGGCGCCAGCCCCTGGGCGACCTCGTCGACCAGCGACGACACCTGGTAGGCGGCGGGGGTCCACACGTCACCCGGCTGGTCGGTCAGCGTGGTCACGATCCGCCGCTGGTGCGTCTCGGCGGCCGCGGCGAACCGCTCGGCGTACCGGGCGAGCCGGGTCAGCCGGGTCTCGTCGATGTCCCCGACGACCCGCCGCGTCTTCGGCCCGGCCGCGTACCGGCCCGGGAGGTTCGCCGCGGTGGCCGTCGTCGCGGCGGCCTCCGCGGTCACGGCCGCGGGTGCGAACGCCTCCTCCAGCGGCGGCTTCGGGGCCGGTGACTCGTCCGGTTCGGGGATCGGCTTGGGGCTGCCGTCCGGCGAGCCGTCGGACGGCCACGGCTCTTCCTCCGGTGGTGGGATCGGCTCCCACGCACGGTCGTCCACCTGCGGCCGCACCTGCACGGTCTGCCACTCGACCTGTCCGTTGTACGGCGAGACGTACGCGTGGGTGACGTGCACGAGCAGCTGCGGGCCGAGCCCGCCGTCGACGTCGGTGACCGTGAGATCGAGCGACGGGAAGTTCTCCTCGCCACCGAAACGCGGTGCGACGGCACCGCCCCACAACGACTGCCCGAGCACCTGGCCGGGGCCGAAGAAGTTGCGGATGCCGCAGTAGCGCAGCTCCCACACGGGCGCGCCGTACTCGTCGGTCCCCTCGTGCAGCCAGGCGACCACGACGTCTGTGGGCGGGGTGTCCACGCCGGTGAACACGGGCGGCAGGAAGGCGGCCTTCATGCTGAGGTTCGTGCCCCACACGCTGTAGGGCCAGACGAGGGACGGCGGAATGTAGGCGAAAGCCCTGGTGACCGACCCGTCGGGCCGGGAGGCGTAGCCGGTGATCGAACCACCCTGGGGGTCGGCGGCGAAGACGACCATCTCGTCCGGGCCGCCCGCGACGCGCCGGGCGGACAGGCTCAGCGCGCCGTCGAACTGGTACGGGCTCTCCTGGCTCCAGCGTGCCGTGCCCAGCTCGGTGAGGCCGGAGGCCGTCGCGTACCCGGTCGGCGTGACCTTGGTGATCCACCGCACCAGGTGGTGGGTGCGGTAGGAGGTCCACTTGCCGGTCACCAGCTCGTTGCGCCGGTACAGCACGGCGAGCGCGGGCTCGCTGTCCCGCCCTCGGACGAGCGCGCCACCCACGAACTCGGTGTCCGCGGTGATCCCCGCCGGGGCCGGGACGGTGAACGCGGGGCCGCCCGGCACGCGGCACACCCCGTCGGGACCCATGTCGCGGTCCACGGTCACGCGCAGCGCGCCCGGCTGGCCGGCGACCGGTTCGAGGGTGACGACGTCGGCCATCCGCGCGTGCCTGCCCGGGGTGACCAGCGGCCGCTGCGCGGCGGGTTGCAGCCAGGCCTGCCACCACTTCGGCGCGCCCGCGACGGTGTCGCCCGCCGGGCGGGCCACGCCGGTGTGGAAGCGGACCCAGTCGGGGGTCCGGTACATGATGTCGCCGGGGCTCGTGGTGATGAGCGGCAGGTCGGCCCTGGCCAGCTTGCTCACCGGCGCCACCAGCGGAGCGCGCACGGTGGCCCCGGCCCGCTTGGCGACGGTCGTGGTCGGCCGCAGCGCGCGGGTCGCGGCGGCGGTGACCGCGGCCGCGGTGGCGTCGTGCGTGGCCAGCTCACCGGCGACCGTGCCCGCGTCGGCGCCGTTCACCGACGGCAGCCGGTCGAGCACCGGCGCCGCGCGCTGGAGCATCACGTCGGCTTCGCGGTCCGCCGTGGCGGCGGCGGCGAACCCGGCGGTCCCGCCCGGTGCGAGGTGGCGGCGGTGCAGGTTCTCGGCGACGGCACGGGCGTTGACGCCCTGCCGCAGCTCCGTGTTGGCCTGCTCCAGCGCGGCCGCCTGTGCCCAGGCCGCCGACATCAGCGCCTCCTGCTCCTCGCGGACGACCTGCGCGCCGATGCCCGCCGCGGCCCGCATGCGCGGGTCGGTGTTGAGCGTGACGAGCCACGGCGGGGCGTCGCCCGCCAGCCCGCGGGGCGTGCCGAGGTGCCCGCCGAGGTGCACCGGCGGCGCCAGCTCGGTCACGCCGCGCTGCAGCAGCACGCGCATGGCGAGCGGCCACGACGACGGCACCGGCTGGTCCGGGTCGGCGGCGGCGGGCCGCAACGCGGGCAGCACGGTGGCCACGCCCTCGTCGGCTCCGAGCACCTCGTCCAGCTCGGCGTCCGCGCCCCGGTAGGCCAGCCTGCGCCTGCCGTCGGCGGGCACGACCGCGTGCAGCTTCGCCGCCAGCGTCGCGAAGTCGCCGCCGGGGCCGGTGGTGAACCGCCACGAGTAGTAGACCGGCAGCCGCACCTGCGCGGCCCCGTCCTGCCACGCCTTGCCGGTGGTGGCGCCGTCGGGATGGCCGCCCAGGCCCGCGACCACGCCGTGGGCGAACGCGGGCACCAGGCACGCCAGGTACCGGCGCCCCGCCGTCAGCGGGGTGGGGCAGACGAGCCGGGACACCGCCCGCTCCGGGTGGTTCGCGAGCACGTCCTCGACGGTCTCGGCGCCCGTGGTGATCACGTCGGCGTGCGCCCACGCCGGGCTGTCGGCCAGCGACGGCAACAGCCTGCCCGGGGTGGTGAGCACGGCGAGCCGGTCGGCACGCGGGGTCTCGAACTCCACCCCGGGCTCGGCGGTGTCGACCACCACGAGCACCAGCCACGGCCGCAGCAGCCCGTCCGGCTCGCGGGGCGCGAGCGGGGTGAGCCGCCACGGCAGCGCCGGGTCGTCGAAGTCGATCGCGGCGAGGTACTCCGGTTCGGCCGCGGTGGCGTCCGCGGACGGCTCGGTGCGCACGATCTGCCGCAGGTCGATGCCCATGACGTCACCGGGGCCGTGCAGCTCGACGCCGGGTCCTTCGACGCGCTGGCCGTTGACGGTCACCCCGGTGCCGAGCGTGCCGCGGGCGGGGACCGGGCGGGTGCCGTCGTCGCGCTCGGTGAGCTGCGCGGCGAGCGGGTCGCGGACCCACGACAGCAGGTGGCGGCGGGCGGGCTGGCCCGTGGTCACGGCCGCGGGGCGCTCGCTGAGTGCCGTCATGCCGGCACCGTCTCCTTCTCCGGGCGCGCGGCCCGGCGTTCGGTGGTGGCGGCGACCGCGTCGGCGGTCTCGCTCACGGGGACGACGACGAGGGGCGCCGCGCCGGACGCGGTGCGCCGCAGCTGGTCGAGCGCCTCGGTCCTGGTCAGCCGCGGCGCCTCGGCGAGGCCCGCGAGCCGGGCGACGCCCGACAGCGTCCCGGCGTCGACGATCGCGTAGGCGTTGTCGCGCACGCCGAGGTCGATGCCCGCGGCGGGGTCGGTGAACTTCGCGGTGCCGCTGTCGCGGGTCGCGGCCCTGGCCGCCGCGCCGCCGGTGGCGAGCACCAGCACGTCGTCGGCGGACATGACGTGGTCGGCGCCGTCGGTGGCGGCGGTGGCGGCGAACGTGGTCCTGGCCGCGTCCGGGGCGTCGACGACCGTGGTGCGGTAGCCGACGTCGACGACCACACCCGCGGTGTCGACCGTGCCGGTGCCGCCCGCCGCGGTGAACGCGACCCCGGAGGGCATCGGCTCGAACGACGGCGACGACAGCCGTTCCTCGTCGCTCAGCTCGAAGAACTGGCTGCGCGCGAACGGGTCCCGCACCTCGGTCACCGGCGCGGCGCGCCCGCCGAGGTCGGCCGCGGTGATGGCGATCTCGGTGTCGCCGCTGACCGGTGCGGTGCCGAAGTGGTCGAGGTGCAGCCCGCCGAGCGGGGCCACCCGCTGCCGGACGACGATCCGCGACGACGGCGACACCAGCAGCCCCTCGGCCGTGGCGCCGGGCCGCACGGTGATCGTCGGCAGGGCGGCGGTGTCGGTGACCTGCCAGGAACCCCGCTGCCCCAGCGCGTCCCGCACCAGCGCCAGCACCGGTTGCGGGGTGGGCGCGATCGGGGTCGGCGCCCGCCCGAACCGGCTCTCGAAGGACACCTCCGCGGAGAAGAACAGCACCTCCACCTTGGCGTGGCCGCGGACGTGCCACTGGCCGGGCCCGCGCAGGTACAGCGACGCCGCGACCCCCAGCAGCAGGTGCCCCGACCAGCGCACCGCGATGAGCAGGTTCAGGTCCGCCTCGAACCCGAACGGGTCGAGCTGCACGAGCACGTCCAGGCTGAGCGAGCCGTCGGCGGTGAACTTGCCCGCCTTCGCGTGCACCTCGACCTTTCCGCCCAGCTGCAACGTGTTCGTGGTGACCGCGAGGTAGGAGCTGAAGCGGGCGCTGACCGACGAGCCGGGGTTGCCGATGGCGAGCGCGAGCGGCGCGAGCTTCGGGAACGACGGCGGCGGCGTGTAGCGCGGGTGGAAACCGCCCGCGCTGAGCACGAAGTCGCCGTCGCCGCTCCACCGCGCGCGCAGCGCCATGCCGCCGGTGAGCGTCCACTGCGCGATCCGCGAGTCGTACAGCCGGGCGTCGATGTCGAGGGTGCCCGCGCCGAAGTCGAGGAAGCCGACCGCGTCGAGGTTGATCTCCACGACGGGGGCCTTCTCGTGCGGCAGCAGCACCTTCACCCGGCCCATCGCCACCAGCCGCACCGGCTTCGGCAGCTCGACGGCGAGGCCGAGGTCGGCGGTGATGATCGTCGGGGTGCCCCACGTGAGCCGCGCGGTCGGGCCGAAGATCACCCGGCCGGGCGCGACCGGGAAGATCGACTCCAGCCGGTTCAGCAGGTCGCTCTCGCGCCCGATGACGTCGCCCGGCGAGAGGATCGCGGCGAGCGAGCCGTCGCCGACGGCCGCCTGCAGGTGTGCCTTGTCGAAGGCGCGGTTGACGCCGAGCATGCCGCCGACCGCGGCCAGGTTGAAGCCGAAGCCCAGCGGGATCGGCTGCGGGAACCGGGCGTTGACCACGAGCAGCAGCGAGAACCCCGGCTTGCCGCCGGGCAGCTTGGTGGTGAGCAGGCCGAGCGCGGACAGCCGCAGCTTGGCGAACTCCAGGTCCACGCCACCCGCGTAGCGGCCGGCGGCCGGGTCGAACGCCAGGAACCCGGCGCCGGTGACCGCACCCGCGTCGATGCGCAGCGCCATCCCCTTCGGCGGTGCGAAGTCCACGCCGAAGTGCGCCGGGCCGAGGTTGCCGCCGCCGTCGGGGAAGGTCAGGGCGCCGGTGACGCCGATGCCGTCCACGGTGGCGTGCACCGGCCCGACGTCCAGCGCCAGGTTGGTGGACGCGGTGAGCGCGAGCTTCCTCTCCGCCACGGACGCGGTCATGGCGAGGCGGATGGCCTCGACGGTGACCGGGCCGAGCTTCAGGTGCAGCGGCATCGATCCGGTGTCCAGGGTCGCGCCGCCCGCGATCGACAGCCCGCCGGACCGCGACCAGCCCAGCGCCGCGGTGATCGGCACCCGGACCTGCACGCCCTTGAGCACGCTCGCGAGGAAGCCGTCCCCGTCGGCGGCGGGCGCGACGACCAGCGCCGCCTTGTCCGCGCTGACCGACACCCCGTAGTCCGGCCCGTCCGCGCGGAGGTTCGCGAACAGCCGCACCAGGAACTCGTCGAGTTCGAACCGGGTGCCGTTCGCCGCGCCGATGCGCAGTGCCGGCCGGTCCTCCGCGGTGCGGCGCGCCGCGGTCAGCTCGACGTCCACCTCGGTGGCGGAGCCGTCTACGAGGAACCCGTCGCGGCCGAGCGCGAACGCGGCGCCGCCCGCGCCGACGGACGCGCCGAGGTTCCAGCCGCCGGCGACGGTCGTGAAGTCGATCTCCCCGTGCGGCACGACGACGAGCCCGAGCCCGCCGGTCTCGTCCGCCGACAGCCCGACGCTCACGCCCCACGCGACCGCCGCCTCCCCGGCGCCCGCGGTGCCGCGCACCGTCAGCATGTGCGCGGCGAGGTCGGCGGTGCCACCGCCGACGTCGACCCCGGCGCCCGCCTTCACGCCGTAGGACGCCCGCAGCCCCAGTTCGGTGAGCAGGTCGGCGACACGCGGGAAGAGCGCGTCGGCGAGCGCGGCGAGGTCGTCGCCGGTGCCGTAGGTCTCGCGCAGCACGGCGAGCGGGTCGGAGAACAACCCGACCAGCCGGTCGGGGCGGACCTCCGCGCGCCGCATGGGCAACCGCACCGGGCGGCCGGTGTCCGGGTCGGGCGGCCCGAGCGGGCCGGACCCGCGCGGGTCGAGCGTGCCGAGCAGCGCGAGCACGCGGCGCAGCAGCGGTGCCCGGTCGGCGAGGTAGCCGTCGGTGAGGTGCTCGACGAGGTCCTCTCCCATGTGCGCCAGCACGATCGGCGGCAGCGTCGCCTTCCACGGCTGCGGCAGGCCGCGCAGCTGCTTGACCGCGGCCGCGACCGCCGCCGCGTGTTCCTTGGCGTCGGCGAGCGAATCGGGGATGCCGCCGTCGATGATCTGCTCGACCGCCGCGACCGCCGACTCGACACCGGCGATCCACGTGGTGATCTGGGTGTCCAGGGTGGCGATGTCGGTGACGCCGAGGCGTTCGCCGAGTGCGTCGAGGTCCCAGCCGAGGCGCCGCGCCAGCTCGGCGCGCTGCTCCGGCCCGCCCGCGGCGATCAGCAGCGGCTCGGCGAACCGCCGCAGCTCCAGCCACAACTGGCTCAGCAGGTCCTGTTCGGTGCTCATGAACCGCCTCCGACGGTGGTGTTGGCGCGGCCGTCGGGGTACGGGAGGCCCGCGGAGTCCAGGAGGAACGAGCCGCGGCCGCGCTTGAGCTGCTGCTCGCTGACGGGGAACACGGCGGGGTCGACACCGGCGTCACCCGGCTTGGGCAGCTGGCCGACCTCGAGGGTGAAGTCCGTGGTGGTCCCGCCGAACCACTTCGGCCAGTCCCGGACGGTGTTGATGGTGTCCTTCATGTTGTCGTTCGAGTGGTGGTTGGCGCGGTGCACGATCCCGGCGACGAGCGCGTGCTCGTGCGCGTCGCCCCACGTGGCCGGGTCGCCGGTCCACCCGGGGTCGACGCGGGCGCCGCCGGAGGGCGACCACGGGTCGATCGGGTGCCGCTTCTCGGCGGCACCGCAGGAACCGCACTCGCCGTGCACGGCGAACCGGTACGCGGGCCGCAGCTGGTTGGTGTTCTCCTTGGGGCTGAACAGCCCGGCCGGGCTGAGGATGTGCCACCGGTAGAGCAGCGCGACACCCCGCTCGGAGTTGACCACCTCGCCGATCCTCGGCCGCCGCGCCGTGCCGCCCGCCGGGGTGGTCTCCGGTGGCATGTCCTCGCCGGTTGCCGTCGGCCAGGTGGCGGCGAGCACGTCGCAGATCCGCTGCCCGGCCATCCGGTACATCGCGCGCCGCACGTTGTCGTCGGTGCGGACGGCCATCAGCATCCGGTAGAAGCTGTGCCAGGAGTGGAAGTAGTTGTACTCCCGGACCTTGTCGTCCAGCTGCTTGGGCGCGAGGTCGTTGGTGAGCATGGCGAACGTGGCGTACTTGCGGCCCGAGGAGTCCCACAGGGTCGGCGCGGTCCACTTCTTGGCCGGGCGGATCCCGTCGATGCCGAAGTGCGCGTGGAAGGTCTCCGGGTAGAGGTGCTCGAGTAGCGCGAGGAACCCCCAGAACTCGCCCTGCTCGACCTTCCAGCCCTTCTCGACGGCGATCACGTGCGGGCCGGGCATGGCCAGCGCGGGCACGGGCTTCTCGGGCAGCAGCTTGCCCATCGTCCAGTGGCACGGGCCCATCGACAGGAACGCGTTGTCGTAGCCGTTGATCCCGTCGAAGAAGCCGATCGCCTCGACCTCGGCGACGGACCGGATGACCTTGTAGGTCGACAACCGCCGCCGGGCGGCGAGCCGCGCCGCCTCGCGGGCCGCCGCGTCCGTGCCCGCCGGGGTCGCGATGTCGGACACCAGCGTGGCCACCGTCGGGTTGCCGGTGAGCATGGTCTCCGGCTTCATCTCCAGCCGCGGCAACATGGTGTTCGGCCTGCTGAACTGCCCGCCGTCCATCTGCGCCTTGATCTGCGGCTTGTGCGGGAGCGGGTCGGTCGACTTGCTGGCCGCCTGGACCAGCACGTCGTTGTCGTCGGTCCAGCCGGCGAGGATCACCAGGCGCGGCCGCAGGTCCGGACCGCCCGCCGGGTCGGTCGACGCGGGCTGCGCGTACGACTCGGTCGCGGCCACGGTGTAGCGGCCGGTGAAGTCGGTCGCGAACGCCCTCGGCGCGCTGACCCCGGGTTCCGTGTGGTGCCAGATGTTCCCCCGGCCCGCCGTCGGCGGCGCGGGGTTGCCGCCGGTGATCACCATGGCCTCGATCACCACCGGGCAGCGCAGGCGGTTGGCCACCCAGTGGCCGATCAGCCTGCGCGTGTTGCGGTTCACGACGCCGGTGACCTTGTCCTGCGGCCCGTCGTAGCGCATGTCGACCTCGACGTCGAACGGTTCCAGCCGGTCCACGTACCGGCTCGGGACGGTGCCGGTGTAGGTCTTCTCCCGCACGCCCTTCTTCGACCGGGCGTAGATCTGGAACTCCCGCACCGCCCATTCGGTGTGCTCGGCGAACTCACCCCGCGTGTCCCGGTCGACGATCTTGAAGCCCAGGTCGGACAGGTCCTTCTGCAGGTCGGCGACGTACGTGCCCGCGGCCTGCCGCACGCCCCAGTACGAGGCCTGCACACCGGGTTTGGCGTCGGTGTCGCCGCGGCGCAGCGCGCGGCCGCTGTACCGGTCGCCGTCGTACCAGCCCCAGCCCGGGTCGAGCCGCACGTCGAACCTGGTCCGCGCCGCGGTGTCCTTGCCGTCGTCGGCCCACCACCACTGCGTGGCCTTGACGGTCGCGACCGCACCCGGCACCGGCGGTGGCGTGGTCGCGGGCGCGTCGGCCGGGACGGTGGTGAAAGCGAGGTCCGCCAACGCGTTCTCGCCGACCAGGTCCGACCCGGCGGCCCACCACGTGCGGTGGTGGGCGTGGTTGTAGGCCGCGCGCCGGAACCGGCCGAGGTTCCAGACCGGCGGCGCCTCGGCGGGTGGTGTCGAGGTGTCCGGGTCGGGCGCGTCCTCGTCGTCGCCGCGGTCCCACGGTGCGCGGACCGGCTCGACCTCCTCCAGCTGCCCCGGCACGGGTGGCGGGACGAGCGCGCTGCGCTGGTACTCGGCGCGCCACGCCCAGTGCGGGCTGACCTCGACGAGCTGGTCCGGGGTCGCCTCGGCGAGCTGCGGTTTGCCCGCGATCGTCCACACCGCGGGGGTGCGTTCGGCGCCGGTGAGCTGGGAGCCGACCGGCATCGGCTTCTGCGTGGTGCCGCCCGGTGTGTAGACCTGGTCCCAGCCCACGAAGTCGCGCCACGGCGCCACCACGGCCTGGGACTCGTAGCCCTGCAGGTGCAGCCTGCGGCCCAGCGGGGTGGTGTGCCGCAGCGGGGCGGCGGTGAGCTGGCCGACGACGGCCTCGACGGTGTCGGTGCCGCTGTCGTAGGCGGGTGCCTTGGCGGAGAACCGCATGCGGACCGCGGACCCGTGCTCCTGCCCGCCCGTCAGGACGAGGACGCGGCGGGTGCGCTTCTTGGCCGTGCCGCCCGGCACCTTCTCGGTGGTCAGCTTGGTCATGGTCAGGTGCAGCGACGCGGCGTTCGCCGACCACGAGTAGGGCCGCACCCGCGGGTCCGCCCACTCCTTGGGCTGGGTCAGCACGAGCGGCACCGCCGACGCCACGACCGTCAGCGTCGTGGCGGCGGGGGCGGGCAGCAGTTGCAGCGCCGCCACGACGCCCTGGTCGCGCAGCGGTGCGGCCGCGTCGCCCGCGGCGGTCGGGAAACCCCGGTCGGTCTGGGTGTCGAGGAACAGCAGCTGCCACCGCTCGCGGGTCAGCGCCCACGTGTAGGTGAGCGCGGTGGTCGGCCGGGCGAGCGCCGCCGACGGCACGCCGACGAGCCCGTCGACGTCCGCGCCCGCCGCCGCGGGGGTGGCCGGGGTGAGCCAGGTCTTGAGCTTGGTGAGCAGCTGCCCGCCCGGCGCGGCGGGGGCGAACTGCTCCGGGGTGTTGCCCCAGGCGTGCACGACCGCGGCGGCGGACAGGGCGTTGGCCAGCACCCGCTTGCCCGCGGGCGAGCCGATCAGCTTGGTCGCCGCGGCCCGCGACGCGTTCCAGCCGGGGGCGGCCTCGTGCTCGCCCATGGCGGTCAGCACCGGGACGTTGGCGAGCGCACGACGGGCGGCCGCGAGCGAGGTCCGGAACGCGACGAGGCGTTCCTTCGCCCGGACGTACGCGGTGAACAACGCGACCTCGCCCTCGAGCACCACCGGCGCGGTGTACGGCGCACCGGTGGTGATCTTCGTGCGCAGCTCGGGCGTCAGCCGGGGCCAGTCCAGGCCGGGGTGGACCTGTTCGACGGTCGGCAGCTCGGGCCACGCCGCGTCGGACAGCGCGAGCAGGTGCAACGCGACGTGCTCGGCGAAGGACAGCAGGTGGTTCGCGGTGGGGCGCAAGCCGATCCGCTTCGCGAGGTCGGCCCGGCGGTGCGGGCCGAGCACGGCGGGCTGCTCGGTGTCGACCAGCCCCGGCAGCGGGTCGTGCGCGACCCCCCACTTCGCGGCGGCCGCCCGTGCCAGCGCGAGCAGCAGCGCCGAGCCGTCGTCGGTGCGTACCTGGTCGCCGGTCAGCACCAGCGCGTGCGGGCGGGCGCCCGTCGCGGGGTCGGTGAGCGCGTCCCGGACGAGCCGGTCGGCGGTCGCGAGCGCGTCACGGCCCTCGCCGTCGGGGCTGCGGTCGCCGCCGTGCAGCACGCGCAGTTGCGCGGGATCGTCCGGCGGGACCTGGAAACCGGGCAGCTGCCGCCCGGTCAGGCGGTAGCCGACCACCCCGCGCCCGTCGCTGCTCACGTCCCCCGCGACCAGCACGCCGGGCGTGAACAGCGTGGTCGCCGACGGCCCGTCGGGCACGGGTGCCGCGGTGCCGTCGGCCGCGCCGAGGAACACCTGGTACCGCAGGTCGGCACCGGCCGCGGGCGCGGTCGTGCCCTCCGGCACGGCCGAGGTGACCGTCACGACGAACAGCCGCTCCCCCAACCGCACCGTCTCAGCGGTACCCACCTGCACGACCGTGGTGCCGGTGCCGTCCGGGGTCTCCCCCGAGTACACCCGCAGCGTGACCTTGCGGTGGCTCCGCAGGGCCAGGAACACGCTCACCGCGGTCGGCGTGACCCGTCGCAGCACGGGACCACAGATGATCTCCGGATCGCTCATCCACCTGCCTGTCGCTCGGGCTCCCCGAGCGGGAGCTTGTGTGATCGCGAACCGTCAAGCAGGTCGACGCGGGCGGGGGCCGTGTTACGGCCTTCGGACAACTGTCACGCACAGCGACACACCCGGAGCCAGGCACCAAAACCCTTGCCGGTCAAGGATTTCCGACGTGATCTGGCCGACCTGGGCACCCCACTGTCCCGAACAGACGCACCCCCGGCGGCGGACGGCCTACGACCCGGCGACCGGATGGCCCCGGTATGTAACGAACGGTCTCCGCTCCGCGATCATCTGGGGACTACTTCACGAGTCCGTCCGCGGCCAGGATTGGTCCGGCGGTAGCCGCCAGACGGGAATGACGCAGGCCGATCTCTCACCAGCTCAAGGAGAATGACGGGCACCACTACCGCTACCCGGCCCGGTTCCCCGATCTCATCCTCGCCGCCGGGCGGAACCCAGGTGACGTGAGGTCAGGCCTTCGGGCGTTCGGTGGCGATCTGGATCCAGCCGTTCATCTCGTCCTGCTCGATCCTCGTCACCGCGGCCACCAGCACCGTGTCGCGGGTGGCCGGGTCGTCGTACGGCGCCGCGCCGATCCGGTAGCGCCTGCGTTCCGCGTCCACGGCCTCCCTGGCCGCGGAGTACCGCAGGTAGTTCTCCTGCCAGTGGAAGACCGTCCGCAGCCCGGACAGCACGACCACCGCGAACCCGAGGACGGCCGGGATCGCCGTCGTCCCCGGGGCGAGTGCGACGGACAGCGGGATCGCACCGGAGACGACGATGAGGGCGGTCTCGTTGAGCTTGTACGACCGGCGGGTCCGGATGGCGTGCGACTTGTACCATTCGAACGAACCGCGGGCGAGGCCGACGGCGAACGTCTCCTCCTGGGTGTCCACAGTGGATTCCGTCATGACTCCGCCCGTTCCTGCCCGGCGACCGCGTACTTCAGCAGGCGCAGGCCTTCCAGCCGCAGCGCCTCGGGGTAGATCGTCTGGTAGATCCCGCAGTTCGGGGACCGCACGTCGAACCGGCCGGTGGCGCGGAAGGTGGCGAGCGGGCAGCCGCCGGTGCACCACTGCCGCCACTCGCAGTCCCGGCACCCCTGCTTCTCGTCGACCAGGAGGTTGCGCAGCGGCGCCCGCTCGTCGCGGACCGCCGCGACCGGGTCGTGGGTGTCGACGTGGCCCACGGACGCGCCGAGGTCCATGTGGCACTGGGCGATGCCGCCCCGCTGGTCGATGACGACGTAGTCGTGGCCCGCGCCGCACGGCCGCTGCCTCGGCTCCACGAGCTGGCCGCGGTCGAGCACCGTGCCGAGCACGCTCCACGGCGGCAGGCGCTCCTCGATCGCCGCGAACGCGGACCGCATGCCGTCGATCATGGCGTCCTGTTCGTACTTCAGGTCCGCGTGGCTCGTCGAGCACTCGTTGTCCCGGAAGAAGTTGAAGCTGAACGTCAGGTCGCGTTCGAGTGCGTACCGGACGACGTCGGCGACGGCCTCCGTGTTGCGACTGGTGATCGTGACGGAGATGTGCGGCGGCAGGCCCATCTCGATCAACCGCTCGACGGTGCGCTGCACCATCGCCGACGTCGGCCTGCCCGCCAGGTTCGGGCGCTGCGCGTCGTGCGCGGCGCCGATGCCGTCGAGGGACACCATCACGCGGATGCCGCGGGCCTTCAGCCCGTCGGCGAACGCGGCCGGGATGGCCACCCCGTTCGACAGCAGGACCGCGTCGAGACCGAGACCGGCGGCCGCGCAGCACGCGACCGCGTGGTCGTGCAGGGCGAGCACCACCGCCGGGTTCATGCTGGCCTCGCCGCCGGCGTACTTCAGCCGCAACGACCGGAAGCCGTGGTCCACCGCGGACCGCACCAGCGCGTCGACGCTGCGCCTTGCGGTCTCCTCCTCCATCGCGTCGTCCGTCTTGTGCACGTAGCAGTACGGGCACCGGAGGTTGCACGCGTTGGTGACGTGCAACCACGCGGTCAGCTGGCTGCTCTCGGCGTACCGGGGGCGCGGAGCGCGGCCCACCGGGTGGACCAGGTCCTGTTCGACGAGTCGCCGGACGACCGGTTCGAGGTCGGCCTCGGCCACGCCGATGCGCACGTCCGCTGTGGACACCGGGGTCGCGAACGCCCGGAACACCTCGGCCGCCGCGGTGTTCAGCACCACCGCGCCGCCGTTGCCGAACGGGCTGAAGAACACCGAGTGGTGTTCGTCGAGGACCGTTTCGACGACGTTCGGGGCCTGCACGAGCGGCCCGTCCGGCAGCGCCGTCGTCCGGTCCCGCGCCACGACCGTCGAACTGACCGCGCAGGCACAGTCCTCACAGTCGTGCACCACGAGGTCGATCCGGTGTGGCACGTCCGAAGTGGACAAAGCAGCTACCCGGGGCCGGGTTGCATCCATGGGCCGAAGCCTCTCATGAGGACCGAGCACGGTCTAGTAGAGCTCCTCGAGCCTGGCGAGGAGTGACGTCGCGTGCCGCTGTGGCTTCAGCCGCGACCAGTCCGACTTGAGCCGCCGGTACCACCCGTTCCTGACCTGTTCCGGCAGCGTGTTGTAGATGTCGATGAAGCGCCGGAACTCCTTCGCGATCGCCACGGACCCGTGCGACCCGATGCGCTTGTCGGTGAGGAGCCGGAAACCCCGGGAATAATGGGAGATCGCGGTGTCCAGGTCGCCGGCGCGCCGCTCCTCGAGCACGTCGTGCACGATCAGGTGCCCCTGGAGGAGGTCCCACCGCGCGGGGAGGTCGGCGAACGTGTAGTCCTCGATCGCCTTCTCCACGCTCGGCACGCGGCCGTCGAGCCTGCGGCGGTACTCCTCGTCGCCCGTCAGCCGCCACGCGGTGTAGCTGAGTTCGAGGAACTCGATCAGGGTGGCGGACAGGAACCAGCCGTCGCCCATCCGGCCGGCCACGTCGATCGACTCCTCGAAGTAACGCAGGCCGGTGTCCGCGTCCTCGCGGCTGAAGATGCGGCCCGCCCGGTTCAGCGCGGACGGGTAGGAGCGGACCGCGAGCTCCCGGCACACGTCCAGCGCCTGCTTGATCAGCAGCTGAGCCCGCCCGGTCTGGTCGTCGACGAGCACGATGCCCTCGTCGGACGCCTGGTGCAGGCAGATGGCCTGCTCCTGGTAGATCAGGCCCAGTCGCGGGATGTTCTTCAGGCTCTGGAACACGGTTTCCGCTCTGGCGTAGGCGTCCCACGCGGCCTGGAACTTCCGGTCGTAGCGGTGGACTTCGCCGGACACGCTCAACGACAGCCCGATCCCCGCGCGGTTGTCGATGCGCTCGCGGATGGCGATGGCGCTCTCGACGAGGTTGCGCGCCTCCTCGTAGCTGCCGTAGAGCGCCTTGAGGTAGGCCCAGTTGGTCTGGATCGACGCCATCTCCTCGCGGTACTCGGCCGGGCTGCCCGGACCGAGCACGTCGGACATGGCCGCACGGGCCCGGTCGTACGCGTCGTCGGCGTCCTCCCACTGGCCCAGGTTCCGGTAGTAGAACCCGAGTTCCTTGAGTGCCTGGGCGTAGCGCCGCGGCTGGTCCGGCACGTCCGCGGCGACGGTCTCCGACAACGCGGTCTCGAAGTGTTCCTTGGCCCGCCGGACCTCGCCGGGGATGCGCAGGCACGCGTTGCCCAGTTCGTTCGCGAGCCGGTAGCGCAGCTCGAAACTGGTCGCCGCGTCGTCCGGCAGGATCGCGAGCAGGTCGAGCGCGGGCGCCGGCTGGTCGTTGTGGATGAGGAACCGCGCCACCAGGAGCCCGATCTCCAGGTACCGGCCGGGTTCCTCGTGGACGAGCCAGTGCTGGAACCGCCTGGTGACCGAACCGAGCACGTCCTCCAGCGGCTGCTGGGACACCGTGTGCGGCAGGAACCGCTCCAGCTCGTGGCAGACCAGCTCCTGGAACAGCACGTCCTGGTCGTCCGCCGCCTGGTGGTACAGGTCCTCGAACAACGCGGTGCCCTCGACGAAGTCGCTGAGCAACCGGTAGTGCAGTTGCGCGGTGCGCAGCAGGTCGCGCTCGCGTTTCTCGGCGTCCAGCCGCGCCACGGCGTTGACGAACTCGGCATCCCCCGGCGGTTCGTCGCCCGGCGACCGCGCCGCGTCGAACTGCTCGGCCAGCCGCGCCTCGTGCCGCTCGGCGAGTTCGGTGTAGATCGTCGCCGCGTCGCGCCAGAGCGACTGCCGCCAGCGCTCGTCCTGGTCGTGCAACGGGATGAGGCGCTGGGCGAGTTCCTCGGCGAGCGCGTCGTGCAGGGTGACGTACCGGCTGTTGGCCCTCGGCCGGATCCACGGCGTGCGCAGGAGCTGCCGCCACGCCTCGTGCCAGTCGCCGTTCAGGTCGTCCGGCAACGTGTGGTCGGCCATGATCCGCCGCCACACCTGCTCGTTGACGCTGTGCCGCACGACGGCGAGCCGCTTGATGGCCTCCGGCCAGAAGCCGGTGCCGCGGTAGGGAGTCACGAGCCGTCTGCGGAACCCCTCCCGGCGGAACGGCAGCGGGTCCCCGTCGTCGGTCATCTCCGGCGGCGGGTCCGCGTGCTGGAGGAACTCGACCGTCATGGCGAGCCACAGCGGGTGACCTTCGGTCAGGTCGATGATGACGTCCTTCTCGTCATCCGACAGCGCTTCGCCGAGCGGGCCCGTGTCCAGGTACTGCCGCGCCTCGGCGTGCTCGAACCCGCGCATCGTCAGCGCGACCGTGGGCAGCGAGTGGTGCGGGTCGCCGAGGTGCTCGCGGATGGGGTCGCGCTGGTTCTCCGCCGGCGGCCTGCCCGCGAGGATGAACACCGTGCGGGGCAACGACTTCATCCACTGCGTGACGGTGAACAGCAGGTACATGCTGCGGATCGCCTCGACGGTGTCCAGCGAGATCACCACGACGTCGTCCGTGGCCGCGACGAACGAGCTGTAGCACTCGACGAAACTGCTCTGGATGCGGCCGAGGTGCCCGAGCACCTCCTCGATGGAGGCACTTCTGCGTTTCTCCGGGGAGAACCGCGTCATGTGGTCGAAGTACCGGGCGAAGTGACGGCGTTCCGGGTCGAGGCTTTCGGCGATGTCCCGTTCCAGGTTCGCCAGCAGCCAGTACTCGGAGTCGTCGACGTCGATGGGGCGCACCCACCGCACGGCTGCCCCGGCTCCGGCGGGTGTGCCGCTGCGCGCCGCGTTCGCCATCGTCCGGACGAGCCGGGTCTTGCCGACGCCGCCCGGTCCGTACAGCAGCACGGCGCGCGACGTGCCGTCGGCCCGGACCTCGTCGATCTGCCCGTGGACGAAGTCCTCCTCGTGCCTGCGGATGTACGCGCCGCCGAGCGATCGATCGTGGTGCATCACGTCTCACCTCGCAGTGCGGCGCACACCGACGAGCGGGTCTGCTCGAACAGCTCGTCGTACCCACTCAACAGTCGCTGGAGTTCGTCGTCCTCGCGCAACCGCCGATCGATGTAATTGCTCACCTCGATCGGTTCGTACATCGGCGACTTCACGAACTCGTTGGCGATCTCCGCGGCGACGGCGGGCAGCTGACCTGGCGCGGCGGCGCCGTTCACGGCCATCATCCGCGCCGCTTCGTGCCACAGGCATTCGATGAGCACGGCACTCTGTTCCTTGCCCGCGTCGCGTTCCGCCCAGCGTTCGTGGAACTGCCTGGCGGTCGTGTTCGCCCGCGCCCGGTCCTCGTTCGTCGGGTAGTACAGGCGGTAGAGCAACCGGCGGATCGGCCGGGAGATGACGTTCCACAGTTCCTGGGACGACTGCTGGACGAGCGCGGTTCGGCCCAGCGCTTCCCAGAGCTCCGCACGCTGCCAGCGCGCATCGTCGAGCGCGCTGCGCAGTTCGGGGTCCTGGTCGATGTGGTAGCCGAGGTGGCTCAGGGTGAACAGCCGGTAGGGCACGATGGCCCGCAGTGCCCGCTCGATCGCGGCCTTCTCGGCGGCCTGGTTGACGCTGCCCAGCGGCAGCAGGCTGTCCGAGGACAACAGGTCGTGCTCGACGTAGGGCCGGGCCAGCCCGTCGAAGACCCGTTCCTGTTCGTCCGCGGGGCCGTCGAACTTCAGGAACGCGGTGCGCTCGCCCCACTTCAGCGCCTTGACCAGCAACGCGGGCAGGCCCTCGCTCATCAGCTGGATCCGCTCCGCCAGCGCCCAGCGTTCCGCGGCGCCCATGTCGAGGTTGAGCTCCCGCATCGCCCCCTCGACGATGTCCGGCCCGAACTCGGACAGCTCCACCTTCCAGAAGCGGTTGCCGGGACCGCGGCCGATGCCGGTCCAGTTCTCGATGTTGCGGCTCCCGACGATGAGGCTCAGCCGGGTCTTGCGGTTGCCGGCACGCTTGACCTGGTAGTAGATCTCGCTCAGCGCCTGGCGGACGACCCCGGCGCAGTCCGGGGCCAGCAGTTCCGCGCTGTCCAGCAGGAAGAGCTGCTGCTGGTGCCTGTTGCTGATCTCCGCGGCGATGTCCCGCAACACCTCGTCCGGGATCTTCCGCGCCGTGCCCGCGTCCGCTGCCGTGCCCGCGTCCGGCGCGGCGACGTCCAGGAGGTGGACGACGAGCGCGAGCGGGTCCGTGCGCAGGTCCGTCGAGTGGACCGCGAGGTCGACCAGCCGGACCCGGCGTTCCTCCTCGGCCAGGCCGCGCTGGATCTGGTCGAGGAACCACGACTTGCCCATGCGGGGCGGGGACGTCACCACCCAGAGGTCCTTGCCTCCCGTGGTCTGCAGCGCGCTGATGACCTGGTGCAGTTCGTCGGCCCGGTTGCGGAAGGTCAGGCTGATGCCGTGCTGCTGTCCGCCACCTGCCGTCGAGCCCGCGTTGGCCAGCACCTGCCGCACGGCGCCGGCGATCTGCTCGTCGGCGGGCGCGGACCCGAGCGGGATCCACGCGTAGGCCCCGAGAAACCCGCTGGCGCGGTACGGCGCTTCCCGGACCGACATCACCGAGATGAACTGGTTGTCCGGGTCGTCGTCACGCAGGAGGGCGAGTTCCCGCTCCCGGCGGCACCACGTGGATTTCAGGTAGTCCGGCGACATGACCGCGACAAAACGGTCCGCCGCGCGGATGTTCTCCTCGATCCGCAAGATGAACCGGTTGCCCAGGTTCTCCGGGGCCTCCCACCAGAACACCGTGGCTCCCGCCTGGACCAACGCGCTGACCAGCCGCTGCGCGACCGGCGAGTCCTCTTCCGCGTAACTGAGGAAGACGTGCGTCATGAGTTCGGTCCACACCCCAACACTGGTCACCCCACGACGGCGCGCGTCCGCACCCGCCCTGTTCCGTGCCGGGTACATCGCTGCGGGGATGCGAAGTGTGTCACACCGTGTCGATCGTCTTTTCCCCGCCACGACCAGTGCCCGACGATCACCCGACCGGGTGCGTCGAACGGGCGAGCTTCATTCAGAAGTGTTGATCCCTGCGAAGCGGGGGCGGCCGCCGGTGCTGGGGTTGTACCGGCGGGTGGTGCAACTCCGGCAAACGGCTCAGCGGAGCACGGCCGCGAGCGCTGCCTCCCTGGTCGGGCAGATGGTCAGCATGTCGTGCACGCCGGCGAGCTGCAACGGCCGGAGCACGGCGCCGTGGGCGGCCTGCACGGCCAGCCGCACCTCGTGGTCCCGGGCCAGGATGGCCGCGTTGACCAGCACGTTGATCCCGGCCGAGCAGAAGAACGTGGTCCCCGTCAGATCCACGACCGCCGGACCGCTGTCCAGGGCCGCGGTGAGGGCCGCCCGCAGTTCGGCGGCGTTGCTCATGTCGACGTCACCGGTTACCTCGACGACGGCGGCACCGTCGAGTTCCTCGGTGCGGACGGTGGCTA
This sequence comes from Actinophytocola sp. KF-1, assembly GCF_054661535.1. NCBI lineage: Bacteria > Bacillati > Actinomycetota > Actinomycetes > Pseudonocardiales > Pseudonocardiaceae > Actinophytocola > Actinophytocola sp. KF-1. Next base: position 150,990 of record NZ_BAAFVK010000019.1, read on the forward strand.
TCGGCAGGCGAACGGTTTCGTGCACGGTGGCACCTCCTGGTTGCGGCGCTGGGCAACCGAGCTACTGCCTAACCCGTGTCACTCGACCTGGAGCTCGTGTGTGTGGCCACGAGACATTGCCAACGTTACGGAACTCCTGCCGGATACACAACGAGACCTGCCTCGCTCAGTCGTCACCGGGGTCGAGGAGGTGGCCCAGGAGTGCCGACCGGTGGGGGCCCGGCACGGGCCCCCACCGGTCGTGACCGGTGCTCAGTCGTGCCTGCGGTTCCACGGGCCGGTGACGGCGAAGGTGATGCCGGGGTCGTAGATGTTGAAGAACATCGTCTTCCCGTCGGCGGAGAACCCGACGCCCGCCAGCTCACC
>NZ_BAAFVK010000020.1:0-125905 GCF_054661535.1 Actinophytocola sp. KF-1
CGAGTCCACCGCGGCCCGCGCCGACCTGTACCGGTCGTCCGTCGACGGCACCCGCACCCTGGTCGTCCTCGACAACGCCGCCTCCGAGGACCAGGTCGAGCCCCTGCTCGGCGCCACCCTCACGATCGTCACCGGCCGCGTGCAAGGAGCGGTTCCGGCGGCCGAACATATCCGCCTCGAGCCTTTACCACCGCACGAGGCCATCGAGTTGTTCCGCAAACTCGTCACCGCCGAACGCGTGCACGATGCGTTCGACCAGGTCCGCGAGATCGTCGCCCTGTGCGGGCACGTGCCGCTGCTCATCCACCTCGTCGCGGCCCAGTTCCAGCGGCACACCCGCTGGCCGCTGGCACACCTGCTCGACCTGCTGCGGACGACACCCCCCACCAGCCTTCACGCACGCCCTTTCGAGGCTGTCGCGACAACGATGGCGGTTTCCTACGACCAACTCACCACGCTGCAGCAGTCCGTGTTCCGTGTGCTGGCTCTGGCTCCAGGGGTCGACATCTCCGCGCCTGCAGCGGCGGCGCTCGCTGGCGACCACATGACCACGATCGCCGAGGTTCTCGACCACCTCCAACGCGTGAGCCTCCTCGAGGAGTCAGCTCCCGAACGCTTCCAGCTGCTCGACCCGGTCCGCGACTACGTCCTCGCCACGCACCCGGCCGAGGACCACGTGGAGGCCATAGACCGGTTGCTGGATTTCTACCTGGTGAGCACTGCTGCCGCAGTGACCACGCTGTACCCATTCGATCGCAACCGACCCGAGGTGACGGCGACCAGTCGCGCCGCCATGTCCTTCTCGGGCTACGAATCGGCGATGAGCTGGCTCGACCATGAGCGGCGCAACCTCGTCGCGGCGATCCGTCACGCCGCCGACCATGGCCGGCCAGAGCACGCGTGGCAGCTCGCCGTCCTGCTGTGGCGCTACTTCAACGTCCGCGGCCACCTGCGCGACTGGAACGAGACGCTGAGTCGGGCCGCACACGTCGTCGCCGGGAACACCCTCGGCCTTGCCCACGTGTGGCTCCGGTTGTCCGCAGCACGACGCACCTCGGGTGCGCTCACCGAGGCACGCGTTCTGGCCGAACAGGCACTGCCGCTCTGGATCGAACTGGGCGACGTACGCGGCGAGGCGGCGACCTTGACCGAGATCGCGACCAACGCATACATGACCGGCGACTTCACCGGTGCGTCCACGACTTTGAACATCGCGGTGGCGCGGTTCGAGCAGATCGGCGACCGGCTTGGCCAAGCCCACGCCCTGGACCTGTCCGGCCTCGTCAACGAACGGCGTGGCGATCTCTCCAGCGCCGAGCGACAGCACCTCGCCGCCACCGGCATCCTCCGCGAACTCGGCCACCAACCGGGTCTCGCCCATTCGCTCAACAACCTGGGCGCCATACGACAACGACTCGGCCTGCTCGACGCCGCGCTCGCCAATCACACCGAGGCACACGAACTGGCCGTTGAACTGGGTGACCATGCCAGCGAGGCCTATGCACTGAACGATCTGGGCAATACCCACCGCCTCGCAGGCAGGCTGGACGAAGCCGTGGATTACCAGCAGCGGGCAAGAGTGGTCGCTGATCTGATCGTCGACCCGAACCTGCGTACGCAGCTCTACTTCGACCGGGGGGAGACCGCCCGCGCCATGGGCGACCACAATGCGGCTCTCCATTGTTTCCGCGCGGCTTTGGACATCTCCAGCGGCACCGGCGACCGAGCCCAACGAGCGAGGAGCAATCACCGCATTGCCATCGTCCTGCACGAGACCGATCGCCACATTTCAACGGTCTGGCGCGACGCGATGACGGAATTCGACGAACTCGGCTCCGCGGAAGCCGACGGAATCCGAGCCGAACTCGGCAGGTTGACGTGCGAATGCGCGGACGCCCGCTGAGGATGGGTTAGCGCAGCCATGCATGGCATGGCTGCCGCCAACCTCTGCGGCACCGGGTCGAATCGGCGCCAGCTGCCTTCGCTCACCGCATCAGCTCGCTCAGGCTCGACGAGGACTGGTCCTCACCGACAACAATGATGCATCACGTACCCGGATCAGCGCTGGACTGTACCTGCATGTGCAGGTCGTCGAACCGCAGACGACCACCACCACCGACAGACGTCCTGACCGGCTGGGAGTCCGGACGAGCGGTGGAGGTACGTGTCGAACCAGGACCCCGGCATGGTCACGTGTCCCCCCGGCGACCTCGCCACCGGCACGGCACGAGCCACTGCGGCTGGGTATCGTCGCCCGGTCATGAACGACGACGACGAGCTCTGGGTGGACAGCGCCGACCGGAAGGTGGCGCTGCGCGCGCTGGCCGAGCACCGGGACGCCGAACACCTGACCCCGGCCGAACACGACCGCCGCGGTGATCTCGTCCGGGACGCGCGGACCCGGGGCGAGCTCCGCGCGGTGTTCGCCGATCTGCCGTCGCCGCATCCGCTCATCGGGGAGGAGCGGGACGCGTGGGAGGCGACGCCGGGCAGCCGCCCGGCCGCCGACACCCCTGACGGGCGCAGCAACGGCACCGGTCTCGTGCTCGGCAGTGGCGCCGTCGTCGTGCTCGGGGCGCTCGTCGCCGGGTGGTGGGTGCCCGCGATCCTCCTCGCGTGCGTGGTCGTGGTCGTGACCGTGCTGGTCGCCGCGCGCTGATTGGTCCAGACCCTTGTGCGGGTGGTGACTGCTCTCTAGCATCCGTTGCATAGAGCAGAACGTCCATTGCGCATAGTGCAACGGGGGTCGCACATGAGGTTCCGGCGGACACTGACTTTCCTCGCTCTCGGCGCGCTCGCCACCGGTTGCGCACCACCGCGGGCATCGGACGGCACCGGCACGCAGGAGACCACCGGCGAGCTGCGGGTCTGGCTGTTCCAGGAGGCGTCCAACGCGGCCAAGGAAGCGGTCGTCGACGAGGCCACAGCGGAGTTCGAGAAGGCGCACGACGGCGTCACCGTCAACGTGGAGTACCTGCCGGTCGACGGCCGCGCCACCCGCTTCAACGGCGCGTTCAACGACAAGGCCAGCGCGCCCGACGTCGCCGAGTTCGGCAACACCGACCTCGCGGGCTACACCGCGTCCAACGGGTTCGCGGACCTGACCGCCGACCTCGGGACGTGGCCGGACGGCGAGGACCTGGTGCCCGAGGTTCTCGACACGGCCAAGGTGGACGGCAAGACCTACGGCGTCCCCTGGTTCACCGGCACCCGCGCGCTCTACTACCGCACGGACGTCTTCACCGAGCTGAACCTGACGCCGCCTGCCACGCTCGCCGAGCTGACCGAGACCGCCCGCGCGATCCGGACGGCCAGGCCCGACCTGTACGGCATCGCGGTCGGCGGCAAGTACCAGTTCGCGCTGCTGCCCTACATCTGGGCGAACGGCGGTGACGTGGCCGAACAGGACGGTGCCACCTGGAAGGCCGCGGTCGACTCACCGGCCGCCAGGAACGGCCTTGCCCAGTACGCCGAGCTGATCAGCGACGACATCTGCCCGCCCGCCTCGTGCGCGCAGCTCACCGGCAGCCAGTCCGTCGCCGCGTTCGCGGGCGGCAAGGCCGCGATGACGATCGGCGGCGACTTCAACCGGGCCGCGGTCGACGCGGGCGCCGTCAAGGGCAAGTACGCCGTGGTTCCGTTGCCGGGCAAGGAACCCGGCTCGATCGCCCCCGCGTTCGCGGGCGGCAACCTGCTCGGCGTGTTCCGCTCCAGCACGAAACGCGCGCTGGCACTGGAGTTCGTGCAGCTCCTCGGTGGCAAGGAATACCAGGAGAAGATGTACGGCGCGATGGGCACCATGCCCACGTTCACCGACGTGCAGGACCGCGTCGCGGCCGGCGACCGGTTCCTCGCGCCGTTCATCGAGACCGTCCAGAGCGGGACCCGTTTCGTGCCTGCGACACCGGCGTGGACGAAGATCGACGCGGCCGGTGTGCTGCCCACGATGGTCCAGCAGGTCGCCACCGGGCAGGCGGACGTGCGGACCGCGACGAGCGTGGCGGCCGCCGAGATGAACGAAGCCTTCGGCAGCTGATGGCGGTCACGCACCGGCGGGACGGGCGCGCCGCGCTCCTGTACCTGCTGCCCGCCGCGGTCGTGCTGCTGGCGTTGCTGGCGTACCCGATCCACCAGCTGGTCGTCATCTCGCTGTACGACTACGGGCAGCCGCAGGCCAGCGGCGCGGCGCCACTCGAGTTCCTCGGCCTGGCGAACTACGCCACGCTCCTGTCCGATCCCCAGTTCTGGGACGTGCTGGTCACGACGATCGGGTTCGCCGCGTTCTGCGTGGCGGGCACGCTGCTCGTGGGCACCGCGCTGGCCGTGCTCGCGAGCCGGGCGCGGACCGTGCCGAGGACGCTGCTGTTCCTCGCCGCGCTGGGCGCGTGGGCGACGCCGACCATGGCGGGCTCGTACGTGTGGCTGTTCCTGTTCGACCAGGACTTCGGGCTGGTCAACGAGGTCCTCGCCGGGCTGGGGTTCGACGGGATGCGCGGCCACTCCTGGACGTTCGAGCGGTTCCCGGCGTTCGGGCTCGTCGCGGCGGAGATCATCTGGTGCTCGTTCCCGTTCGTGCTGGTGACCGTGTACGCGGGCATCACGGCGATCCCGCGTGAGGTGGTGGAGGCGGCGGCGCTCGACGGCGCGTCGGCCCGCCGCACGGCGACGTCGGTGCTCCTGCCGATCCTGCGGCCGCTGCTGGTGATCGCCACGATCCAGTCGATCATCTGGGACTTCAAGGTGTTCACGCAGATCTACGTGATGACGAACGGCGGCGGCGTGGCCGGGCAGAACCTGGTGCTCAACGTGTTCGCGTACCAGAAGGCGTTCGCCGGCGAGCAGTACGGCCTCGGCGCGGCGATCGGCGTCGTCATGACCGTCCTGTTGCTGCTGATCACCGGCCTCTACGTGCGGGCGCAGCGGGGTGCGCGGTGAGGCGCGGGCAGCTCGTCGTCGACGCGGTGTGCGTGGTGATCGCCGTGGTCGTCGCGTTCCCGCTGTACTGGATGGTGCTGTCGGCGCTCAAACCGGCGGGCGAGCTGCGGTCGGCCCGGCCGTGGACCGCGGCGCCCACTGTGGACAGTTTCATGCGGGTGCTGGACGTGGCGGACTTCGGGCTGTACTTCGTGAACAGCCTCGTGGTCGCCCTGTTGGTGGTGGCCTTGTCGCTGGTGGTGTCGTTCCTGTCGGCGGTGGCGCTGACCGGGTTCCGGTTCCGCGGCCGCACGGTGCTCGTGGTGATGTTGCTGGTGGCGCAGATGGTGCCGGTGGAGGCGCTGACCATCCCGCTGTTCTTCCTGGTGCGCTCGTTCGGTGACGTGGTGCCCGCGATCGGGTTGAACCGGCTCGGGTCGCTCGTGGTGGTGCACCTGGCGTTCAGCCTGCCGTTCGCGATCTGGCTGCTGCGCGGGTTCGTCGCGACCGTGCCGGACGACCTGGCGGAGGCGGCGGCACTCGACGGCGCGTCCCGGTTCCGCTTCACCTGGCAGGTGCTGTTCCCGCTGGTCGCACCCGGTCTGGTGGCGGCGAGCGTGGTGTCGTTCATCCACGCGTGGAACGACTTCCTGTTCGCGAAGACGTTCCTGATCTCCGGCACGGACAACCGGACGCTCCCGTTGGGACTGCTGGTGTTCTTCAAACCGGAGGAGCAGGACTGGGGTGCGATCATGGCCGGCTCAACGCTGATGACGGTGCCGGTGCTGGTGTTCTTCCTGATCGTGCAACGACATCTGGTGTCCGGCATGGCGGGAGCGGTGAAGGGATTACCGTGTTCGAGGGCTTGCTGCCGCGCCCGGTGCGCGCGACGTCGACGGGTGGGACGCTGCCGGACCCGCCCGAACCGGTGATCGTGGTCGACGCGTCCCTGCCGCCGTCGGGGTTCCGGCTGACGATCGACTCCGCGGTGCGGATCGAGGCGGCCGACGCCGCGGGCTCGTGCCACGGCCTGCAGGCGTTGCGGCAGTTGCGCGGCCCGTCGGCGTTCCGCGCGGTGCCCGGCCCCGGCGACCCGTTGCCGTGCGGCGTGGTCGAGGACTGGCCGAGGTTCGGCTGGCGCGGCTGTCTGCTGGACGTGGCCCGGCACTTCATGCCGAAGTACGGGGTGCTGCGGTTCCTGGACCTGATGGCGGCGCACCGGTTGAACGTGCTGCACCTGCACCTGACCGACGACCAGGGCTGGCGCGTCGAGGTCCCGGAGTTCCCCAGGCTGACGGAGGTGGGCGCGTGGCGTGCGGGGTCGTGGACCGGCAGGCCGCCGGACGGCACCCCGGGCCACGACGGGCGCCCGCACGGGGGTTTCTACACCGTCGAGGACATGCGCGAGATCGTGGCGTACGCGGCCGAGCGGCACATCACGGTGGTGCCGGAGATCGACGTGCCGGGCCACAGCCAGGCGGCGATCGCCGCGTACCCGTGGCTGGGTGTGACGGGACGGCCGCTGGAGGTCCTGACCCGCTGGGGCATCAACGACAACGTCCTGGCGATGACGGACGAGGTCGTGGCCTTCTACCGCCGGGTGCTCACCCACGTGGCGGACGTCTTCCCGGCGGAGGTGATCTGCCTCGGCGGCGACGAGGTGCCCACGACGCGATGGGCCGCGGATCCCGCGTCGGTGGCCCGCGCGGCCGCCCTGGGCCTGCCGGACGTGGGGTCGTTGCACGGCTGGTTCGTCGCCGAGCTGGCCGCGCACGTGGAGTCGTTGGGCCGCAGGGCGTCCGTGTGGGACGAGGCGCTGTCCCCGGCGCTGCCCCCGCGCACGATCGTGGCGGCGTGGCACGCAGGCGTCGACACCGGCGCCCACGACGTGGTGCTGTGCCCGGAGGAGCACGTGTACCTGGACCACCGCCAGTCCGACCACCCGGACGAGCCGATCCCGGTGGGCTACGTCCGGACGCTGGCGGACGTGTACGCGTTCGAGCCGCCGGGGTCGGTGCTCGGCGCGCAGGCGCAGGTGTGGACCGAGCACCTGGACACGCCGCGGCGGGTGGACTACGCGGTCTTCCCGCGACTGGCCGCGTTCGCGGAGGTCGTGTGGAGCGGACCCGGGGGCTCGTACGAGGAGTTCGAGCGCCGGCTGGTCACACACCACCTGCCGCGGCTGGACGCGCTGGGCGTGGAGTACCGGCCCCTGGCGGGCCCGCACCCGTGGCAGACGCGCCCAGGGGTGCCTGGCCGGCCGCGGGACGTCAACGCACACGGTCCCGGTCAGCCATGCTGCCGGGACCGTGGCCTGCTACCGACCGGTCACCACATGGACACGCCGTACGCGGGCCCGTAGTACGCGAGGCTGTCCGCGATCGGGAAGTACCACGACACGTTCTGCCCTGCGCCGACCGCGGCCGCGCACCGGTAGCGGCTGCCGTCCCAGTACAGCTGCGCACCGGACGTCACGCCCTCCGGCGTCCAGGACGACAGGGCCGCCACGTTGGCGCCGCCCGAGTCGCCCGGCTCGACGCAGGCGGAGTGGCGGGTCATGCCGTACACGGCGCCCTGGCTGTAGTTCACCGTCTCGTCCTTGCCGGTGATGTAGCCGCAGGTCCACTTCGTCGTGATGCCGGACTTGCACACGTACGTCCCGACCGGCGAGTCGCTGTAGCCGCTGACCGTGATGATCCCGCCGTTGGACGGGTTCGTGTCGACCCACCAGCCCTGCAGCCAGTACGACGGGTTGTCGTTGCGGATCAGGGCGTCGTCGTAGCTCGGGAACCAGCTGGACACGGTGGTGCCGAGGAACGTGCCGTCCTGGCCGGTGACCGTGGCGCCGGTGGACACGCAGTGGCCGGCGGTCAGCAGGTAGCCCTGGCCGGTCGAGTGGTTGCGCAGGTTGAAACCGGCCGAGCAGCTGCCGTAGTTGATGGCGTCGCCGCCGTCGAGGTAGTTGGCGGTCTGCACCGGGGCGCGGTCGGTCTGCTCGAACCGCACCGCGTCGCCGAACCTGGCGAGCGACGACAGCGTGGCCTGCTGCCCCTTGACCGTGGTGACGACGACGGAGTTGGTCTCCGGGTCGACCCGCCAGCTCGCGAGACCGCGCAGCGACGACGCGCCCGGCTTCCCGCGCGACGGCCCGGATGCCTTGCCGGACAACGAGTCCAGCTCGGCGCGGATGGCGTCCAGCTCCGCGGCGCTGTGCCGGACGACCTTCGCGTCGGCACCTGCCTTGCGTACCTCGGCGGCCCGGGCCACGTCGGTGACGGCGACGGTCAGCCTGCCGGTGGCGGCGTCGAACCACGAGCCGCCGAAGTCGGCGCCGAGCTTGCCCCGCAGCGTCACGTCGAGGTCGACGGCCCGGTCCTGCTGGGCCCGCAGGGTCGTGGCCTGCGCGGCGGTGAGGCCGAGGTCCCGCTGCATGGCGGCGAGCACCTCGTCGGCCACGGCGGAACGCCCGGGCGCGGCGGCGGCGGTCGTCTGCACCGCGACGGCGGCCGTGGCGACGGCGGCCGCGGTGACGAGGACGCGAACGAACTTGTTCATCCCTTGAATCCCCTTGTTGTGGGTTGCGACAACGACCGGTGAGTCGTCGCACCCCACCGCCGCCGTGAGCGGCCCGCGGAGATACACCCCAAAAGGGCAGAACCGGTTGATCCGGCTCACAACGATGCCGCCGCACCCCGGAGGGGGTACGGCGGCATCGTCGGCACCAACGGATTACTCGAAGATCTCGCCCTTCTCCGCCTTCTCGACCAGCGAGGCGGGTGGCAGGAAGTGGTCGCCGTAGCGCTCGGCGAGTTCACGCGCCCGCGCGACGAACCCGGCGACGCCGCCCTCGTACCCGTTGATGTACTGGATGACACCACCGGTCCACGGCGGGAAGCCGATGCCCATGATGGAGCCGATGTTGGCGTCCGGCACGGACCGGAGCACGCCCTCGTCGAAGCACTTGACCGTCTCGAGGGCCTCCGCGAAGAGCATGCGCTCCTTCATGTCCTCGAACGGGATCTCGTGGCCCTCCTTGGTGAAGTGCTCGTAGAGCCCCTTCCACAGGCCGACGCGCTTGCCGTCCGCGTACTCGTAGAAGCCCGCGCCCGAGGAGCGGCCCTTGCGGTCGAACTCCTCCACCATCCGGTCCATGATCGGCTCGGAGGCGTGCGACTTCCACTCGCCGCCCGCGGCGAGAACCGCGGCCTGCGTCTCCTTGCGGATCTTCAGCGGCAGCGTCAGCGTCAGCTCGTCCAGCAGCTGCAGCGGCGGCGCCGGGTAGCCCGCCTGCGAACCGGCCTGCTCGACCGACGCCGGGTTCACGCCCTCGGCGACCATGGCGACCGCCTCGTTGATGAACGTGCCGATGACGCGCGAGGTGAAGAAGCCGCGCGAGTCGTTGACCACGATCGGGGTCTTCTTGATCTGCTGCGCCACGTCGAACGCCTTGGCCAGCGTCGCGTCGGAGGTCTTCTCGCCGACGATGATCTCCAGCAGCGGCATCTTGTCGACCGGCGAGAAGAAGTGCAGGCCGATGAAGTCCTCCTGCCGCTTCACGCCCTCCGCGAGACCCGTGATCGGCAGCGTGGACGTGTTGGACCCGAGCACGGCGTCCGGCGCCACGATGTTCTCGATCTCCGCGAACACCTTGTGCTTCAGCTCGGTGCTCTCGAACACGGCCTCGATGACGAGGTCGCAGCCCGCGAGGTCCTCGGCGACCGCCGTCGGCTTGATGCGGGCCAGCGTCTCGTCGGCCTTCTCACGGGTGACCTTGCCGCGGGACACGGCCTTCTCGAACAGCTTGACCGAGTAGTCCTTGCCCTTGTCGGCCGCCTCCTGCGAGACGTCCTTGAGGATGACCTCCATGCCGCCGCGCGCGCAGACGTACGCGATGCCCGCGCCCATCATGCCCGCGCCGAGCACGCCGACCTTGCGGGCGGTGAACTTCTCGTAGCCGTCCGGGCGGGAGCCGCCGGAGTTGATGTGCTGCAGGTCGAAGAAGAACGCCTTGATCATGTTCTTCGCGACCTGGCCGGACAGCAGCTCCAGCAGGTACCGGGACTCGATGGTCAGCGCGGTGTCGATGTCGACCTGCGCGCCCTCGATCGCGGCGGACAGGATCGCCCGCGGCGCGGGCATGTTGGCGCCCTTGAGCTGCTTGCGCAGGTTCGCCGGGAACGCCGGCAGGTTCGCCGCGAACGCCGGGTGCGACGGCGAGCCGCCGGGGATCTTGTAGCCCTTGACGTCCCACGGCTGCGCGGCCTCGGGGTTGGCCTTGATCCACGCCTTGGCGGCGGGCAGCAGCTCGTCGACCGAGCCGACGACCTCGTTCACCAGGCCGACGTCCTTGGCCTTGGCCGGGGCGTACTGCTGGCCCTGCAGCAGCACCTGCAGCAGCGCGTTCTGGATGCCCAGCATGCGCACGGTCCTGGTGACGCCGCCACCGCCCGGCAGGAGGCCGAGCGTGACCTCCGGCAGACCGATCTTGGATCCCTTGACGTCCGCGGCGATCCGGTGGTGCGTCGCGAGCGCGATCTCCAGGCCGCCGCCGAGCGCGGCGCCGTTGATGGCGGCCACGACCGGCTTGCCGAGCGTCTCCAGGCGGCGCAGGTCGGCCTTGATGCCCTGGATGAACTCGAAGCCCTCCTTGGCCTGGTCGGCCTTGGCCTCGATCATGTCCTTCAGGTCGCCGCCCGCGAAGAACGTCTTCTTCGCCGAGGTGATCACCACACCGGTGATGTCGTCCTTCTCGGCGTGCAGGCGCTCGACCGTGGCGTGCATCGACGCCGCGTAGTCGCGGTTCATCGTGTTGGCCGACTGGTTCGGGTCGTCCAACGTGAGGACGACGATCCCGTCGGCGTCCTTCTCCCAGCGAATGGTCTCAGTCATTGAGGTGTCGTCTTCCTTCAGTGCTCAATGGTAAGGCCCTGCAAGCAGGCCTTACGCGCGCTCGATGAGGGTCGCGACGCCCATGCCGCCGCCGATGCAGAGGGTGATCACGGCCCGGCGCGCCTGGCGGCGCTCCAGCTCGTCGACCATGGTGCCGAGGATCATCGCGCCGGTCGCGCCGAGCGGGTGGCCCATGGCGATGGCACCGCCGTTGACGTTGAGCTTCTCGTCCGGGATGTGCAGCTTCTTCTGGTAGTTCAGCACCACCGACGCGAACGCCTCGTTCAGCTCGAACAGGTCGATGTCGTCGACGGTCAGGCCGGTCTTCGCGAGCAGCTTCTCGGTCGCCGGGATCGGGCCGGTCAGCATGATCGTCGAGTCGGCGCCGGAGGTGGCGGTGGCGACGATGCGGGCGCGCGGGGTCAGGCCCATGTCCTTGCCCGCCTGCTCGGAGCCGACGAGCACCAGCGCGGCGCCGTCGACGATGCCCGAGGAGTTGCCCGCGTGGTGGACGTGGTTGATCTTCTCGACCCAGTGGTACTTCTGCAGCGCCACCGCGTCGAAGCCGCCCATCTCGCCGATCGCCTCGAAGGACGGCTTCAGCTTGGCCAGGCCCTCCATGGTGGTGTCGGCCCGCATGTGCTCGTCGTGGTCGAGGACCGTGATGCCGTTCTGGTCCACCACCGGGATGATCGAGTTCGCGAAGTAGCCGTTGCTCGTCGCCTTGGCCGCGAGCTGCTGCGAGCGCAGCGCGTAGGCGTCGACGTCCTCGCGGGAGAAGCCCTCGATGGTCGCGATCAGGTCGGCGCCGATGCCCTGCGGCACGAAGTAGGTGTCGTACGCGGTGGCCGGGTCCATGGCCCATGCGCCACCGTCAGAGCCCATCGCGACCCGCGACATGGACTCGACGCCGCCGCCGATCACGACCTCGTCCCACCCGGACGCGACCTTCTGGGCGGCGATGTTGACGGCCTCGAGGCCCGAGGCGCAGAAGCGGTTGAGCTGCACGCCCCCGACGGTGTCGGGCAGCCCGGCCGCGATCGCGGCGGTCTTGGCGATGTCGCTGCCCTGGTCACCGATGGGGGTGACCACGCCGAGCAGCAGGTCGGAGACCCGGTCGACGTCGAGCGTGGGGTTGCGCTTGCGGAGTTCGTCGATCAGGCCGACGACGAGGGAGATCGGCTTGGTTCCGTGGAGCGACCCGTTCTTCTTGCCCCGGCCGCGCGGGGTGCGGATCGCGTCGTAGACGAAAGCTTCGGTAGCCACGCTAGGGGTCCTCTCGAGGGCTAATACTGATTAACATGTTGGCACTGTCCCGGCCGTTGTCAACGCCCGCCACCCGATTTGGGGTGTGGGCCACACTCAGCTCACAGCAGGACGCGAGGTCGACGTCATCGCGCTAATCTGAGTTCACTTCGCGTCTCGTTGACAGTTTGCCAACAACGCCCCCGTCGGTTAGCTTGGACGAGCACCGCACCGTGGAGGAACCGTGGCGGAGACATCCCGGCCGCCGGGCAGGCGGCCACGCAACCGCAAGGCACAACTCGCCGACGCGGCGGCCGAACTGTTCCGCAAGCACGGGTACCACCAGGTCAGCGTCAACGACATCGCCCACGCCGCGGGCGTCACCGGGCCGGCCGTCTACCGGCACTTCCGGGGCAAACAGGACATCCTGGCCCACGTCCTGCTGTCCGGCATGGACACGTTCGGCCTGGTCACCGAGGGTGCGCTGGCCACCCCGGGCACGCCGGCCGACCAGCTCGACGCGCTGCTGCGCGCGGTCGCCGCGCTCGCCGTCGACCGCCGCGAGATCACCGCCCTGTGGCGGTGGGAGGGCCGCCACCTCGCCGAGGCCGACCGCACCAAGATCCGCCACCGGGGCGCCGAGCTGATGGCGCAGTGGGCCATCGCGCTGCGGGACGTGCGGCCGGAGCTGTCCAAGAGCGACTCCGAGCTGCTCTGCTGGGCCACCCTGTCGGTGTACGGGAGCCTCTCCGACCACCACACGAGCCCGCCGCGCCGCCGGTTCGAGGAGCTGTTGACCACGCTCGCGAAGGCGGTCACCTCGTGGCGGGTGCCCGTCGGCGACCCCGTTCCGCTGCCCGAACCGACGCCGAGCACGCCGGGCTCGCGGCGCGAGGAGCTGCTGACCGCCGCGATCTCCCTGTTCCGCGAACGCGGGTACGCGGCGGTGAGCATGGAGGACATCGGCGCCCGCGCAGGCATGGCGGGGCCGAGCATCTACCGGTACTTCCCCGGCAAGGCCGCGATCCTGGTCGCGGGCGGCTACCGGATGGCCGACCAGCTGGCCCGCACGGCCGCGCACGCCATGACGCTGCCGCCCGCGGAGGCGCTCAACCACCTCGCCACGTCCTACGTGGACACTGTGCTGCGGTCGGACAACATCATGGCCACGTTCGCGAACGAGCTGCGCAACCTGCCGGAACGGGACCGCAAGGACCTGGTGCGGCTGCAGCGGCACTACGTCGGCCACTGGTACCAGCTGCTGCGCACGGTGGCGCCGGAGCTGCCCGAGCAGGACGCGAAGGTCGTCGTGCACGTGGCGCTGACGATCGTCAACGACCTGGCCCGGACCCCGAGGCTGCTGCGGCGGCCGAGGATCGCGGCCGAACTGACCGAGCTGGCGGTGACGGTTCTCGACGCGGGAGCGGAGCGACCTGTCGACCCCGGAGCGGAGCGACCTGTCGACCCCGGAGCGGAGCGACCTGTCGACCCCGGAGCGGAGCGACCTGTCGACCCGGGAGCGGAGCTACCCATCGACACCGGGAGGTAGTCATGTCCACTGCGCTGCGCGCGCCCTACGAAGTCGACAAGAACGCGTTCGACCGCTGGCTCATGGACCGTGCGTGGCCCAGGAAGGACCTGGCGAAGGCCCCTGCCGGCCTCAAGCCCATCCCCGGTGACCCCGGTCTGCCCCTGCTCGGGCACAGCCTGGAGATGCTGCGCCTCGGCCTCGACTACGCGATGAAGCGGTACGACCAGTACGGCCCGGTGTCGTGGGTGCGCGCGTTCGGCGTGAACGTGGTGTCGGCGTCCGGCCCGGAGGCCACGCAGGTCGTGCTCGCCAACCGGGACAAGGCGTTCTCGCAGAAGGGCTGGGAGTACTTCATCGGCCCGTTCTTCCACCGCGGCCTGATGCTGCTGGACTTCGACGAGCACATCTACCACCGGCGGCTCATGCAGCTCGCGTTCACCGCGGACCGGCTGTCGGGCTACATGGTGCAGGTCGGGGACGTGGTGCGGGACAGCGTGTCGGCGTGGTCGCCGAGGGACGGGTTCCTGGTCTACCCGGCGCTCAAGCAGCTGACGCTGGACGTGGCGACGAAGATCTTCATGGCCACCACGCTCGGCGGCGAGGCCACGAAGCTGACGAAGGCGTTCGTGGACACCGTCCGCGCGGGCACCGCGCTGGTCCGCCTGCCGATCGGCCGCTGGGGCGCGGGTCTCGCCGGGCGCAAGGTGCTGGAGGACTACTTCCGCCGCAGCCTGCCGGCCAAGCGCGCGTCCGACTCGGACGACCTGTTCGCCGCCCTGTGCCACGCCCGCACCGACGACGGCGAGATGTTCACCGACGACGACGTCGTGAACCACATGATCTTCCTGATGATGGCCGCGCACGACACGTCGACCATCGCCACGTCCGCGCTCGTGTACTACCTGGGCAAGCACCCGGAGTGGCAGGCACAGGTACGGGCGGAGTCCCTCGCACTGGGCGACGAACCGCTCACCGTGTCCACTTTGGAGCGGCTGCCCGCGCTGGACCTGGTGCTGAAGGAGTCCATGCGCCTCGTGGCCCCGGTGCCGTGGATGGTGCGCAAGACGGTGAAGGACACCGAGCTGCTCGGCCACCACGTGCCGGAGGGCGTGTTCGTGACGACGCTGTCGTGGCTGAACCACCTGCTGCCGGAGTACTGGACCGACCCGCTGCGCTTCGACCCCGAGCGCTTCGCCGAGGACCGCCGCGAGGACAAGTCGCACCGCTTCGCGTACATGCCGTTCGGCGGCGGCGTGCACAAGTGCATCGGCATGCACTTCGGCACGCAGGAGGTCAAGACGATCGCGCACGAGCTGGTCCGCCGTTTCGAGTGGACGGTCCCGGCGGACTACCAGGTGCGCTGGGATCCGACGGCGCTGCCGCTGCCCAAGGACGGCCTGCCGATCTCGATCAGGCGCCGCTGAGTTCCGTCCCGACGAACCGCAGCATGTCCGGCAGCACACGGAGGAAGTAGCCGTCTTCGTGTGCGCCGGGCCCGATGTCGGCGTGCGCACCGGTCCGCCCGGCCAGCTCCCGCGCCGCGTCGACGAAGGGATCCTCGGTGCCGCACCAGATCCCGAGCGGCACGTCCGGCGGGTGGCGCAGGGGTTCGTTGGCAGCCCAGTGCCGCTCGTCGCGGAACACGTGCCGGGTCCTGGCCTCGTCCCAGGACCGGAACACCGCGGGCCCGGCAACGGCGACCGCGCGCAGATCGCGTTCCCTGGCGTACCGCAACGCACCGAACGCCCCCATGGAGATGCCCAGCGCGGCGACGGGCGCGGGCAGATCCCTCGCGGCGAGCCAGTCCGGCAGGTCGTCCCGCAGCATGCGCAGGGCGTCGTCGACGTAGTAGGTGTCCCCACCGTCCACAGCGACCACGGTGAAAGGCGGCACCCCGCCGTCGACGGCGGCGGTGAGGAACTTCGGGGTGCCCATGTCGAGCCATGAGTGGGCGCTGCCGCCACGTCCGTGCAGGGCAAGGCACACGGGCGGACGCTCACCCATGACGACCAGGCTGACGTCGCGTCCCCGCGCCGCCGACCGGACGCGCTCGGTGGTCACGGGCACCGGGGGGACGTCGGGGATCTCGCCGTCGGGCCCGGTGAGGCCGAGCGCACGGCGCACCGCGGGCCCGCCCGGCAGGACGTCGGTCACCACGCCCGCTCCCGCCAGCACACCCGCCGCTCCCCCGAGCAGGAGCACCCGCCGCGTCACCCGTCTCCCCATGCCACTGAGACGTCCGCGACCTGGATCAGGTTGCGACTGAAGATGCAATGGGACGACATCGCCGAGCATCACGGTTCAGGGACCTGCGGTCCGGGTCAGAGACACAACAAAGGGGAGTCGATCACGGCAATACGAATCACGCAGGTGCATCTCGACGGCGGGCAAAACCACGAGCACATCACGCGTCTGCGCTGGCACCTGGACGGCAGCTTCCACCAAGAAGAATCGTCTCGCGCCAGCATCGTGAACTGGCTGGAAGAGAGCAGAACGAACCAGGCCGCGACCGAACCACCCCATGGCCCAACAACCTCCTGGCTCTTCCGCGGTTCTGAGAGTTCACCAACTGAGAACCTGTCTCATCCTCGTGTCAATCACCGTCCGCATCGTCCGAACCGGACTCGGTGGTACATCAGCGAGCCCCACGCCGAATTGTTGTGAACCCGCTCCACAGACCGACCCGGTGCCCTCGCCAGTCCTGTTCGGCATGAGAGCTGCCGGTGTCCGGCGCACCCCCGCGAACGATCCGCTATAAAGGCAGTGTCGGGGACAGAGGGGATCGAATGTCACAGGGTGCGCTTCGGCACGTCGCGGTCGTGGGTCTGGCCGTGCTCGCGCTGCTCGCAAGCGGTTGCGACGACGAGGAACTGCCGAGGTCGGCCGGCGAACCGTCGCCGAAGCCCGGTAGCGCGGCCGACGCCGCCCGGTTCGCGCCGATGGTCTGGCTCGCCGCGGGTGACGACCGGGGCCCGATGGACGCGAGCCGGTTCGTCGCGGCGTCGGAGCTGTTGTTCCTGGGCCGGTGCGGGGACGTCGCGGACCGGCAGCGCATCGCGTCCGACGTGGACGAACGGAAGCTGGGCGGCCGCGACGGCGCCTACACCGCACGGGAATGCGGCAGCGCGAAGTCCGAGCCCGAGGTCGCGTCCGACTCGTTCAGCGGCTCCGCGGAGTCCCCCGGCTTCTACCTCGACCTCGGGAACGAGGAGGACCTCCGCCGCGGCGACGGCCCGTCCGCGCCGGTGTACTGGCAGTTCTACGACAAGCGCGACGGGCACACCACCGCGTTCGTGTACTGGCTGTTCTACGGCTACAACGACTTCGTCAACAAGCACGAGGGCGACTGGGAACGGGTCGCCGTGCAACTGAAGGACGGCGAACCGGACGGATTGACCTTCTGGAAGCACGAAGAGGGGCCCTGCCGCGCCGCGTGGGACGACGTCGACAAGCGCGACGGGCACCCGGTGACCTACGCCGCGACCGGTTCGCACGGCTCGTACCCCTGGGAGGGCAGCTACGACGCCACGGCCCAGGGCCCGGACGCGTTCCAGCCGGTGACCGACACGACGTCGCGGGGCACCGAGTGGCACACGTGGGAGCACGCCCGGTCCGTGGTCGAGCAGCCGTGGTGGGGCTACCGGGGTCTTTGGGGTGACCAGAAGGGGGTTCCCGGCTCCAACGGCCCGCGCGGGCCGCACCCGGACCGGGAGGAGTCGGTGTTCGCCACGAAGCCGTGCGCGGGCCCGCTGCCGGATCCGACGGCGTCGCCCGGGCCGTCCGTCCCGCAGGACGAGCCGGCGCGGATCCCGGAGGCGTTCCTCGACACGTGGCGGTCGCCGGAACCGATGGCGCGAGCGGGCCTGGGCACGCCGTACTACGTCCGGATCCAACTGTGGGGCGAGGACTTCCCGGACGGCGAGGACTCCGAGGGCGTGAGCGGCTACAGCGACGACTTCGACAACCTGGCCGGCGTGGGCGAACTGTCCTGTTCGGCCGACCTCGACGCCACCGAGATCTCCGCGACCACGGTGGTGTTCGCGGAGACCGAGAGCATCGACGCCTACGGCAACTGCCCCGACAAGGGCACCGTCACGCTGACCCTCACCGGCGACACCCTGACCTACGACTACAGCGGCGGCGGCCACACCGTCCTGGTGCGCGACTGACGCGGCGCCTTCCAGGTCGAGTGCGCCCCGCGGCCCACAGCCGCACGAACTCCACGAAGGCCACCCGCAACGAGGGCGGCGCGTCAGGGGCCTGGCTCCCACAACGCCGCGAGGTCCACGGTCGTGTTGTCGATCTCGAGCACCAACCCGCGTCCCTGTCGGCTGACCATCCGCCGAGCACGTCGCGTCCCGTGCGGTGATCAGTGCCTCG
The DNA here is from genome assembly GCF_054661535.1 of Actinophytocola sp. KF-1. NCBI lineage: Bacteria > Bacillati > Actinomycetota > Actinomycetes > Pseudonocardiales > Pseudonocardiaceae > Actinophytocola > Actinophytocola sp. KF-1. Next base: position 17,960 of record NZ_BAAFVK010000020.1, read on the forward strand.
TGTTCGGTGCGTCGGCAGCCCGAGCGGAGCCATGACCCGCGGGTTCCGCGTCCAGTCGTATGCCTCGGCCTGCCCGAGCAGCCGCACCTGTTCTGTTCCGTTTCGACCCACGAACAGACGAGGTCACCGACATCCGGGCTCGCCTCGATCCTCATGTCGTACCCGACTGTCAGTGCGAGTCGCTTGGTGCTGGCCAGGTAGCCGACCGGCACCTGCGGGCCGCGGTGAATTGTGACCAGAGCCGAGCGAGGGCTAACGCGGCGCCTCGGTGTCGCCACCGGTGCGGTCGCACTGGCCGCCCACGTAGTGGATGCCCACCCCGGTCTCCCCCGGCGCGTGTTCGTCCCGCAGCACGAGGTGGCTGTCGTAGTCGCCGCCGTTCTGGTGGCGGAACGGGATCGGGGGCGCGTCGGGCAGCGTGACCAGGCGTTCGGTGAGGCGTTTGGCGGCGTCGGCGTACTCGTCGTCGGACAGGGCGACCGCGCCGTTGACCACGAACGGCGGCACCGGGGTCATGCCGGAGTACCACAGCGTGCCGTGCGTGAGCGGGAACAGCACCTCGTCCAGCTCGCCGTGGATGCCGCGTGGGCCGGTGGTGGCCGCGTTCGCGCCGACGGTCGTGATCACCAGCGCCCGCCTGCCGACCAGCCCGCCGTCACCGTAGCGGCGGGCGCGGCCGGTGGCCGGGTCGAGCACGCCCTGTGCGAAGCCCTGCACGAACAGCCGGTCGAACCAGCCCTTCAGGATCGCGGGCATGCCGAACCACCACAGCGGGAACTGCACAACGAGCGTGTCCGACCACAGCAGTTTCTCCTGCTCGGCACGGATGTCCGGGTGCAGCGACCCGTCGTTCAGCGCCCGCTCGGACTCCTCCAGCACGTCCATCCGCTCGGCGGGATCATGCGCGAAGTCCGAGGCGCGCACCACCGGGTCCCAGTCCATCGCGTAGAGATCCGACTCACGCACCTCGTGGCCGTGCTCCCGCAGCACCGCGATCCCGTGGTCCCGCAGCGCCCCGTTGAGCGACCGCGGGTCGGGATGGGCGTACAGCCACAGCACTCGCATACTCATCCTCCGGTCACGACGACCGTGCCCTGCGCGAACGCCACGGCCGTCTCGGCACCTTCCTCGTCCACAACGGACAGGTCGCAGCGCGCGACCGCCCGCCGGCGGGTCGACTGGACCACCGCGGCCCGCGCGACCAGCGTGCGGCCGACACCCGGGCGCAGGTAGTCGATGGCGAACCCGCCGGTCAGCACGGACGGCCCGAGCACGGTGCCCGCCGCGAACGTGATCGCGTTGTCCGCCGCGTACGCCAGCACGCCGCCGTGCAGGAAACCGTTCTGCTGCTTCAGTTCGTCGCGGGTGTCGATCTCCAGCGTGGCGCCGCCACCACCGAAGGCGACCACGCGCGCGCCGACGAGAACGCTGAACGGCTGCGCGGCGAGCACCTGCCTGGCCAGCTCGAGTGTCAGCTCCACCCGGTCAGGTTACCCAGATCGGGCAGCGGTCGGGCACCTCGTGGAACCTGCGCAGCTGGTTGATGCCGGAGAGCCACCCGCACCAGCTGCGCTGCGGCGGCGGACCGCCACGCAGGCTCATGCTGACCGTCAACCGCGTCCCACCATCCACTTCGGACAGCTCCCACGTGCTGACGCCGGTGTCCTCGGACAGCACGAGCCGGCGGTCCGCGACCACCTCGACGACCGTCCCGACCGGCCCGCCGCCCTCGATCTCCCAGCGCCCGCCCGCGCGCGGCTCGAGCGACAGCGGCAGACCGAACCAGCGCCGGAACAGCTCCCGCTCGGTCAGCGACGCGAACACCGCGGACACCGGCGCGGCGATGTCGACCGTCGTGCTCGTCTCGTCGAACCGCAGGACCGGGCGGCCCTCCAGCTCGTCGACCGCGTTCGAGATCTCCAGGCAGCGCTGGGTGAACTCGCGGTCCCGCACCTCGGCCTCGATGAGACCGTCGTCGGTGACCGTGGCGTACGGGAGCAGGGCGCGGGCGTCGGCGGCGGGTGCCACCGTCCTGGCGGAGATCTTCACGGGGTCACATCATCGAGCAGCAGCAGGCAGTCCGGCAACGGGGCCGTGTGCACGACCCCGAGCCGCTGCGTCGCCCTGGTCAGCGCCACGTACAGCTCGGCGGGTCCGGCGTCGCCGGACATGATCGCCGCGGGCTCGACCACGATCACCCCGTCGAACTCGAGGCCCTTGGTGGAGCGGGGCGGCAGCACCAGCGCGTCCACGTTGAGCGTCGAGCCGTCCGGCGCGATCACCGCGACCGTGCCCTCGCCGATCTCCTCCTCCATGCGCGCGACCATCTCCGTCACCGTGGCCGCGAGCCGCTCCCGCGTGGTCCACCGCGACCACGGCTGGGCCCCGGTCGAGCGCACGGACTTCGGCGGCTGCGCCGCGGTGTCCATCGTGGACAGCAGGGACGCCGCGACGTCCATGATCTCGGCGGGCATGCGGTAGTTGATGGTCAGCTGCCGGTAGGTCCACCGGTTCGGCACGTACTCGTTCAGCATGTCCGCCCACGACCGCGCGCCGGCGGGCGACTCGCGCTGCGCGAGGTCGCCGACGATCGTCATCGACCGGCTCGGGCAGCGCCGCATCAGCACCCGCCAGTCCATCTCGGACAGCTCCTGCGCCTCGTCGACCACCACGTGCCCGTACGTCCACTCGCGGTCCGCCGCCGCCCGCTCGGCCAGCGACCGGTGGTCGCGCTCCTCCTGCCGCTCGGCCAGCGCCGTCGGGTCGATCAGGTCGACGGCACGCAGCATCTCCTCGTCCGGGTCCTCGTCGGTGTCGAGGATGTCGAGCACGCCGCGCGCGTACGCCTCCTGCTCGAGCCGCGTCCGCTCCGCCTCCTCGTCCGACTCGTACGGGCCGAGCAGCTCGGCCGCCTCGTCGAGCAGCGGCACGTCGGACACGGTCCACGCGTCGCCGCGCTCCCGGTGGAACGACTTCGGCGCACGGATCGCGGCGAGCCGCTCCGGCGAGGTGTACAGGTCGGCGAACAGCTTCTGCGGCGTCAGCCGCGGCCAGAGCAGCTCGACGGCCGCGGCGAGCGCCTCGCTGGAGATCAGCTCGCGGCGCACGTCCGCGGCCAGGTCCTTCGCCAGGTCGGGCGTGTCGCGGACGTCGAGCCAGCCCTCGCCGATCCGGTCGACGGCCTGCTCGGCCAGCTCCAGGATCAGCGCGTCGCGGAAGATCTCCTGCGCCCGGTTGTGCAGCCGCCCCGACCCGCGGGCCCGCTCCCGCGCCCGGCCGGCGACCGAGACGTCGATCTCGACGGTCACGTCGTCCAGCTCGACCTCGATCGGCGTCTCCGGCACCTCCTGCCGGTTCGCGACGGCCGCGTGCACCAGGTCGACCATCGCGAGGCTGCCCTTGACCTCGCGGTCCGGGTCGGCCGCGCGGGTGCGCACGCCGGGCATCAGCTGGCCGGTGGTGGCGAACACCACGTCGGTCTCGCCGAGGGACGGCAGCACGCCGCCGATGTAGCGCAGGAAGCCGGTGTTCGGGCCGATGATGAGCACACCGCGACGGGACATGCGCTCGCGGTGCGTGTAGAGCAGGTAGGCGACCCGGTGCAGCGCGACGACCGTCTTGCCGGTGCCGGGGCCGCCGTCGATGACGACCACGCCTGCGCGGTCGAGGCGGATGATCTCGTCCTGCTCGGCCTGGATCGTGGCGACGATGTCACCCATCGTGTCCGAGCGGGGCGCGTTGAGCGCGGTGAGCAGCACCTCGTCGCTGTCGGCGACGCCGTGTTCGAGCACGTCGTCGTGAAATGCGAGCACGCGGCGGCCGCGGACCCGGAAATGGCGCCTGCGCGTGACCCCTTCGGGATTGGCGGAGGTGGCCACGTAAAACGGCCGCGCGATCGGCGCCCGCCAGTCGGTGAGGAGCGGTTCGTAGTCGTTCTCCTCGTCGAACAGCCCGATGCGGCCGATGTAGGTGGTGCCGCCGCCGGTGTGGTCGAGCCTGCCGAAGCACAGCCCGTTGTCGGCGACCTTCAGCCGGGAGATCTGGCTGGTCAGCGTGGTCGCGGCCACGTCACGCTCCCAGCGCGCCTCCGTGGTCTCCGCGGTGCTGTCGATCAGCACGCCGTCGAGCTTGCCCGACGCGGTCGACCGCTCGGCGTCCAGGTGCGCGTACAACGACGCGATGTGTTCCCGTTCGGCCTGCAATTCCGCGTCGTAATCGCTCTTTGACAAAGGGGCCCCTCATCAGCTATAATCAACGCACTTTCTGGCATTCGCCGAATTTCTCGCACAAAAGCCAGCCATTGATTATGGCTTGACGTGGACCATTTGCCAAACGAGCCGGTCAGGGCTCCTCGTGCAGCGCGTCCGATAGCATGGTCGACCACTGGTCCAGCACGCGCTGCCGTCGCTTGCTGTCATCGGTCAGCAGGTTGGCGAGGCCGAGCCCGCGGGCCATGTCGAGGGTCGCCTGCACCGCCTCGCGCACACCGGTGCGTGACTCGTCGACGCCGAGCAGCTCCAGCGCGGTCCGGTGCGTCTCGCGCCCGACCCGCTCCTCCAGCTGCACGACGCTCGCGCGCAGCCGCTCGTCGGACGACGCCGCCACCCACAGGTGGATGGCCGCGCGGAACAGGGGGCCGGTGTACATCAGCTCGACCATCCCGACCACGGCCCGCGTGCGGTCCGGGCCCGCGGGCAGGTCGAGTGACTTGGATCGCAGCACCGCGAGGCGCTCCGACGCCACGTACTCGACCGCCGAGGTGAACAGGTCCTCGCGGGTCGGGAAGTGGTGCTGGGCGGCGCCGCGCGAGACGCCCGCCCGCTCGGCCACCACCGACACCGTGCTGCCCGACCAGCCGACCTCGGCCAGGCATTCGATGGCCGCCTCCAGGAGCCGCTGCCGGGTGGCCCGGCTGCGGTCCTGGCGCGGCTCGCGCAGGACTTCTGTCATTAGCGCGTGTCCTTTGGATCTTTGTGCGAAGTCTTGGCCTGATCAGCAGTTGCCTCAGGGGAACGTGACGGCACTCAGCCACTGACCGCCCGCGGTCCGCCGGTTTCGCTGGGTCGGGACCAACACTTGTGAATGCGGGGAGGCGGACTAGTACGACTTCGGGAGCCCGAGCGTGTTCTGCGCGACGAAGTTGAGGATCATCTCGCGGCTCACCGGCGCGATCCGGTTCACGCGCGCCGCCGAGACCAGCGCGCCGAGGCCGTACTCGGCGGTCAGGCCGTTGCCGCCGTGCACCTGGACGGCCGTGTCGACCGCCTTGATCGACGCCTCCGCCGCCGCGTACTTCGCCATGTTCGCGGCCTCGCCCGCACCCATGTCGTCGCCCGCGTCGTACAGCGCCGCCGCCTTCTGCGTCATCACCTTCGCCAGCTCCAGCTGGATCTTCGCCTCGGCGAGCGGGTGCGCGACGCCCTGGTGGGCGCCGATCGGGGTGCTCCACACCTGCCGCGACTTGACGTAGTCGACCGCCTTGTCCAGCGCGTAGCGGCCCATGCCGATCGCGAACGAGGCGGCCATGATGCGCTCCGGGTTGAGGCCCGCGAACAGCTGCAGCAGCGCCGCGTCCTGGGAGCCGACCAGCGCGTCGGCGGGCAGGCGCACGTCGTCGAGGAACAGCATGAACTGCTTGTCCGGCGAGACGATGTCCATCTCGATCGGCTGCCACTCGAACCCGGGCGTGTCCGTCGGCACGATGAACAACGCCGGCTTGAGCTTGCCGGTCTTCGCGTCCTCGGTGCGGCCGACGACCATCACGGCGGCCGCCTCGTCGACGCCGGAGATGAAGACCTTGCGACCGTTCAGCACCCACTCGTCGCCGTCCCGGCGGGCGGTCGTGGTGATCTTGTGCGAGTTGGAGCCCGCGTCCGGCTCGGTGATCGCGAACGCCATGCGCAGCGACCCGTCGGCGAACCGCGGCAGCCAGTGCTGCTTCTGCTCGTCGGTGCCGAAGCGGGTGATGATCGTCGCGCAGATCGCCGGGGACACCACCATGAGCAGCAGGCCACAGCCCTGCGCGGCCAGCTCCTCGGCGACCGCGGCGAGGTCGCCGATGTTGCCGCCACCGCCGCCGTACTCCTCGGGCACGTTCACACCGAGGTAGCCGAGCTTGCCCGCCTCGTCCCACAGCTCGGCGGACTTCTGCCCCGCGCGGGCCTTCTTCAGGAACCACTCGCCGCCGTAGCGCCTGCCGAGGTCGGCGACCGCCGCACGCAGTGCCTGCCGCTCCTCGGACTCGTTGAAACCGGTCACTGTTCCTCCTCAGCGCTGACGACGGCCAGTACGCGGCCGACCTCGACTTGGTCCCCCGCCGTGACACCGAGTTCGGTGACGACACCGTCCGCGGGGGCGTTGATCCGGTGCTGCATCTTCATGGCCTCCAGCCACAGCAGCGGCTGGCCCTCGGTGACCTTCTCGCCCTGCTCGACCGCGACCCGCACGACCGTGCCGGGCATCGGGGCGAGCAGCGACCCAGCCGCGACCTGCGTGGCCGGGTCGGGAAAGCGCTCCACCGGCACCAGCGCGACCGACCCGAACGGCGAGTCCACAACGGACAGCTTCGGGTACGCGGCCACGTCGAACCGCCGCCGCAGACCGTCCACGTCCAGCACGACCGTGGTCGGCGTCGCCTCGACCAGCCGGACACCGTCGTGTCCGATCAGCCCGTCCCGGCCGAGCCGGTAGGTGACCTCGTGTTCGGTGTCCCCGATGGTGAAGCGTTTGCGCTGCGGTGCCGACACCACGTTGCGCCACCCGCTGGGGATGCGACCGAGCACCGTAGCGCTCGCGCGGTTGGCGGCGGCGTCGGCGAGTGCGGCCGCGAGCACCGACAGCCGGACGGTCGGCTCGGTCGCGAGCGGGGTGGCGAGGTCGCCGAGGCCGTGCCGCTCGAAGAAGGCGGTGTCCGTGTCGCCCGCGAGGAACGCCGGGTGGCACAGGATGTTGACGAGCAGGTCGCGGTTGGTGGTGACGCCGTGGATCTTCGCCTTGGTCAGCGCCGCGGCCAGTGCGCGGGCGGCGACGTCCCTGGTCGGCGCTACCGAGATGACCTTGGCGAGCATCGGGTCGTAGTGCGGGCTGACGACGCTGCCGTCGTCCACACCGGAGTCGAGCCGGATGCCCGTGCCCAGGGGGACGGCGAACGTGGCGGTCACGCCGGGCACCTCGAACCGGTGCAGCGTGCCGCTGTGCGGGCGCCAGTCCGCGGCCGGGTCCTCGGCGTAGAGGCGGACCTCGATCGCGTGGCCCTGCGACGGCGGCGGCCCGGCCGGGAGCGGCCGTCCTTCCGCGACCCCGATCTGCAGACCGACCAGGTCGAGACCGGTCACGCACTCGGTGACGGGGTGCTCGACCTGCAGGCGCGTGTTCATCTCGAGGAAGTAGAACCGGCCGGTCTCGTCGGCGAGGAACTCGACGGTGCCCGCGCCGACGTACCCGATGGCCTTGGCGGCGTTGCGGGCGGCGGCGAACAGCTCGTCACGCATCCCGGCGATCTGCTCGACCAGCGGCGACGGCGACTCCTCGACGATCTTCTGGTGGCGGCGCTGGATGGAGCACTCACGCTCGCCGACCGCCCACACGGTCCCGTGCCGGTCGCACATGACCTGGACCTCGATGTGCCTGCCGGTCGCGAGGTACGGCTCGACGAACACCGTGTCGTCGCCGAACGCGTTCGCGGCCTCCGAGCGCGCGCCGTCGACCTGGTCCGCCAGCTCGGCCAGCGACCGGACGACACGCATGCCGCGACCGCCGCCGCCCGCGGACGCCTTGACCAGCACCGGCAGGTCGGCCTCGGTGATCGCCGCCGGGTCCAGCTCGGACAGCACGGGCACGCCGGCCTCGGCCATCAGCCGCTTGGACTCGATCTTCGAGCCCATCTGCTCGATGGCCCCGGGCGTCGGCCCGACCCACGTGAGCCCGGCGTCGATGACCGCACGGGCGAACGCCGCGTTCTCCGACAGGAAGCCGTAGCCGGGGTGGACGGCGTCGGCGCCGGACTCGCGGGCCGCGTCGAGGAGCAGGTCGGCGCGCAGGTAGGTGTCGGCAGGCGACACACCGGGCAGCCGGACCGCCGAGTCGGCCTCCCGCACGTGCGGCGCGTCGGCATCGGCGTCGGAGAACACCGCGACGGTCGAGATGCCGAGCGTGCGGCAGGTGCGGAAGACCCGGCGGGCGATCTCGCCCCGGTTCGCGACGAGCAGTGTGGTGATCATCCCGCTCACATCCGGAAGACGCCGAAGCCGTCGGCGCCCTTGATCGGTCCGTTGTGGATGGCAGACAGGCTCATGCCGAGCACCGTGCGGGTGTCGCGCGGGTCGATGATGCCGTCGTCGTAGAGCATGCCGGACAGGAACATCGGCAGCGACTCCGCCTCGATCTGGTTCTCCACCATGGCCCGCATGGCGGCGTCGTGCTCCTCGTTGTACTCCTGGCCCCGGCTCGCGGCCGCCTGCCTGGCCACAATGGACAGCACACCGGCGAGCTGCTGCGGGCCCATGACCGCCGACTTGGCGCTGGGCCAGGCGAACAGGAACCGCGGGTCGTACGCGCGGCCGCACATGCCGTAGTGCCCGGCGCCGTAGGACGCGCCCATGAGGATGGAAATGTGCGGCACTTTCGAGTTCGACACCGCGTTGATCATCATGGCGCCGTGCTTGATGATGCCGCCCTGCTCGTACTCCTTGCCGACCATGTAGCCGGTCGTGTTGTGCAGGAAGATCAGCGGCGTGTCGATCTGGTTGGCGAGCTGGATGAACTGGGCCGCCTTCTGCGACTCCTCGCTGAACAGCACCCCGCGGGCGTTGGCGAGGATGCCGACCGGGTAGCCGTGCACGCGCGCCCAGCCGGTGACGAGGCTCGTGCCGTAGAGCGGCTTGAACTCGTCGAAGTCCGAGCCGTCGACCACGCGGGCGATCACGTCCCGCGGGTCGAACGGCACCTTGAGGTCGGTCGGCACGATGCCGAGCAGGTCCTCGGCGTCGTAGAGCGGTTCACTGTAGACGCTCGCCGGCTGCGGGCCCTGCTTGCGCCAGTTGAGGCGCGCGACGATCCGGCGCCCGATGCGGATCGCGTCCTCCTCGTCGACGGCGAGGTAGTCGGCGAGCCCGGACGTGCGGGCGTGCATCTCCGCGCCGCCGAGTGACTCGTCGTCGGACTCCTCGCCGGTCGCCATCCTGACCAGCGGTGGCCCGCCGAGGAACACCTTGGCGCGCTCCTTGACCATCACCACGTAGTCGGACATGCCCGGCAGGTACGCGCCGCCCGCGGTGGAGTTGCCGAAGACGAGCGCGACGGTCGGGCAGCCCGCGGCGGACGCCCGCGTGATGTCGCGGAAGATCCGGCCGCCGGGGATGAAGATCTCCTTCTGCGTGGGGAGATCGGCGCCGCCGGACTCGACGAGGTTGATCGTCGGCAGCCGGTTCTGCGCGGCGATGTCGGCGGCGCGGAACGACTTCTTGGTGGTCCACGGGTTGCTCGCGCCGCCCTTGACCGTCGGGTCGCTGCCGCTGATCAGGCACTCGACGCCCTCGACCACCCCGATGCCGGTGACCACGCTGGCGCCGACCTTGTAGTCGGTGCCCCACGCGGCGAGCGGCGACAGCTCCAGGAACGGCGAGTCGGGGTCGAGCAGCAGCTCGATGCGCTCGCGGACGAGCAGCTTGCCGCGCTTGCGGTGCCGCTCGACGTACTTGTCGCCACCACCCGCGACGGCCTTGGCGTGCTCGGCCTCGATCTCGGCGAGCTTCTCGAGCATGGCCTCGCGGTTGGCCTTGTGCTCTGCGGACGTGACGTCCACGGTGGAGTTGATCGTTGTCATGCGTGGTAACCCAGCACTTTCGCGGCCAGCCCGGTCAGGATCTCGTTGGTGCCACCGCCGATACCGAGGATGCGGACGTCCCGGTAGTGGCGTTCCACTTCGGACTCGCGCATGTAGCCGAGCCCGCCGTGCAGCTGCACGGCCTCGTTGACGACCCACTCGCCCGTCTCGACGGCGGTGTTCTTGGCGAAGCACGCCTCGGCGATCACGTGTTCACCGGCGGCGTGCCGGAGCGCGACGTTGCGGGTGTAGGTGCGGGCGACGTCCACGCGCCGGGCCATCTCGGTGAGCTTGTGCTGCACGACCTGACGGCTGATGAGCGGCCGCCCGAACGTCTCCCGCAGCCGGCACCACTCGACGGTGAGGTCGAGCGCCCGCTGCGCGGTGGCGTACCCCTGGACGGCGAGCGCGAGCCGCTCGGTGACGAAGTGGGTCGCGACCTGCGCGAACCCCTGCCCCTCCTGGCCGACGAGGTTCCGCGCGGGGACGCGGACGTCCACGTAGGACAGCTCGGCGGTGTCCGAGCAGTGCCAGCCCATCTTGTCGAGCTTGCGGGTGACGGTGAACCCCGGCGTGCCCTTCTCCACCACCAGCAACGACAGCCCGTGGGCGCCCGCGTCGCCGGTGCGGACGACGGTGGTGACGAAGTCGGCGCGCACACCCGAGGTGATGAACGTCTTGGCGCCGTTGACGACGTAGTGGCCACCGTCCCGTTTGGCCGTGGTGCGCACGTTCGCGACGTCCGAACCGCCGTCCGGTTCGGTGACGGCGAGCGACCCGATCTTCTCGCCCGCGAGGGTCGGCTTGACCCAGCGCTCGACGTGCTCGGGGTCGCCCGCCGTGACGATGTGCGGCAGCGCGATGCCGGAGGTGAACAGGGACGCGACGAGCCCGCCGGAGCCGCCCGCGTAGTGGACCTCCTCGGTGACGACGGTCGCGTCGATGACGTCCCCGCCCCCGCCGCCGACGCTCTCCGGGAAGGCGACGCCGAGCAGCCCCAGCTCACCGGCCTTGCGGTGCAGGTCGCGCGGCAGTTCGCCGTCGCGCTCCCACTGGTCGAGATGTGGCCGTACCTCTTTCTCGACAAAGCGCCGTGTCGTCTCCCGCAACGCCCGCCGCTCGGGCGTGTCGAAGGGGTTCACGGTGTTGAATGGTTCGCTTCGCTCTGCCGCTGGCACGCCGTCGCGCTCGCTCACAGGAGTTCCTCCGGGATGTCGACGTGGCGGGAGCGGAGCCACTCCCCGAGCGCCTTGGCCTGCGGGTCGAACCGGCTGGAGGCGGCGACGCCCTTGCCGAGCAGCCCGTGGAACACGAAGTTGAGCGCCGACAGGTTGGGCAGCGGGTGCCGCTCGATGTCGAGGTCCTCGGCCTCGGGCAGCAGCTCCCGGACCCGGTCGACGGTCAGCTCGGCGGCGAGCCATGGGTAGGCGGCCGGGTCGCGGACCCAGACGCCGAGGTTGGCGTCACCGCCCTTGTCCCCGGACCGCGCGCCGACGATCGTGCCGAGGGGCACCCGCCTGGTGGGTCCACCGGGGACCGGGCTGTCGTCCTCCGGGGCGGCGACGGGCGCCACCGCGGTCACCCCGGGCGGCGCGATGGTGGTGCGGGTCCCGTCGGGGAGGACGGCGACGTGCTCGACGGCGTCCTGGGGCACGTACTCGGGCCGGTAGACGCCGACGGGTGAGCCGTCGCCGGGCGGGGAGGTGAGGGTGAAGCCGGGGTAGGAGGCGAGGGCGAGCTCGACGGCGGCGCGGGAGAACGCCTTGGCACGCCCGGGATCCGGGGTGCGGATGGTGACGTGGAGGAGCGCGGAGGCGGCCTCCTCGGTGTCGGCGTCCGCGTGGTCGGTGCGCGCGAGCGTCCACTCCAGACCATCGGCGCCGAGGGTGTCCTCGAGCTGCCGTCGGGCCAGCGCGGCCTTGGCGTCGATGTCCAGTCCACACAGGACGAACGTCATCGAGTTGCGGAACCCGTCGAGGGTGTTGACGCACACCTTGAGCGTGCCGGGCGGCGCCTCCCCGACCACCCCGTCGATCCGCACGCGGTCGGCCCCGTCCTGGCTGAGCCGGATCGAGTCGAAGCGGCTGGTGACGTCGGGCCCGAGGTAGCGGGGGCCCGCGATCTCGTACAGCAGCTGGGCCTTGACGGTGTCGACGGTGACCGCGCCGCCGGTCCCGTCGTGCTTGGTGATGACGGAAGAGCCGCTGTCCTCGATCTCCGCGATGGGAAACCCGGGGTGCGTGAGGTCGGCGACCTCGGTGAAGAAGGCGAAGTTGCCGCCGGTCGCCTGGGTCCCGCACTCGATGACGTGCCCCGCGACGGTCGCCCCGGCGAGCCGGTCGAAGTCGTCCCGCCCCCACCCGAAGTGGTGCGCAGCGGGCGCGACGACGAGGGAGGCGTCGGTGACCCGCCCGGTGACGACGATGTCCGCGCCCGCGTTCAGGCACTCGACGATGCCCCAGCACCCGAGGTAGGCGTTGGCGGTGAGGGCCCCGTCGAAACCGCGGGCGAGGAGGTCGTCCCCTTCGACGTGGGCGACCGTGACGTGCGGGTGCAACTCCCGGATGGCGGCGGCGAGCCCCGCGGGGTTGAGCCCGCCGGCGTTGGTGATGATCCGAACGCCCCGCTCGAGCGCGATGTCGAGCGTGTCCTCGAGCTGGCGCAGGAAGGTCCGCGCGTAGCCGCGGGACGGGTCCTTCATCCGATCCCGCCCGAGGATCAACATCGTCAACTCGGCGAGGTAGTCGCCGGTCAAGTAGTCGAGCGGGCCACCGGTGAGCATCTCCCGCATGGCGGAGAGCCGGTCCCCGTAAAACCCGGACGCGTTACCGATACGAACAGTCATGAGGGTTGGCCTCCGGCCCCCGGTTCAACGCTACGGCATGACACCGACAATCCAGCCCATCCGGGAGCGACCCCTGTGGACAACCCGCCGCGGGACGCACAACGCTGTCGGTGGTCCCCGGTAGTGTGGTTCCGGGGGCCGGAGGCCGCACCCCGGTGCGCTGCAGGCACGCACGCGAGCCGCTCCCGGGCACGCCCTACGCGGTTCTCGCGACCCGGTCCGCCAGTCCCACCACGCCAAGCCGGTCGCCCCTCAACCACGCGGGCCATCCAAGCTGTGGACAACCCTCCGCCGCGGCACCGAAACTGTCGGTGCCCTCCGGTAACGTGGATCCGGGGGCCGGAGGCCAGCCCCTCGACGAAGCCCCTTGTGGACAACCATCCTCCGCAAGCCCGAAACTGTCGGTGCCCACCGGTAGTGTGGATTCGGGGGCCGGAGGCCAACTCCGGCCACACTCCGCGGTGCTCTCCGCTCACGCGGTGCCGGGAGCCGCAGGCCAACCCCCGCTCATCAAACCCCGTTGTGGACAACCGTCCTGCGCAAGCCCGGAATTGTCGGTGCCCTCCGGTAACGTGGATCCGGGGGTCGGAGGCCACCGGAAGCCCTCCGACGAACTGCCTTGTGGACAACCGCACTCCGCCGATCCGGTTCTGTCGGTGCCCCGCGGTAACGTGGATCCGGGGGCCGGAGGCCAACCCCTCGACGAAGCCCCTTGTGGACAACCATCCTCCGCAAGCGCGAAACTGTCGGTGCCCTCCGGTAGCGTGGATCCGGGGGCCGGAGGCCGCACCCCCGCTCATCCCCGACTCCCGACTTCGCGCCCCGTGCCGGGCGGACCGGCGAACGCTTGCGCGATGTCCAGCCACACCGAGGCGTCGTCCCCGACCGCCACCAGCGCGGTGTCCGCGCGGTGCACACGCTGCGTCACCAGCAGGCAGAACTCCAGCGCGGGCCCGGTCACCCGCTGCGCGGCGTCCTCGGGCCCCCACGTCCACAACTCCCCGCCGGGCCCCATCAGCTCGACCCGGAACTCCTCCGCCGGCGGCTGCTTGCCCCGCACCATGAACGCGAAGTCCCTGGTCCGCACGCCGATGTGCGCCACGTGCCGCAGCCGCGCCGTCGGGGTGCGCCGGACACCGAGCGCGTCCGCCACGTCCTGGCCGTGCGCCCACGTCTCCATCAACCGCGCGGTCGCCATCGACGCCGCCGACATGGGCGGGCCGTACCACGGCAGCTTCGTCCCCGCGGGCAGTTCGAGCAGCGTCGCCGCCAGGCGGTCGCGGCCCGCGCGCCACCAGTCCAGCAGATCCGGCCGCTGCGCCAGCCGCGCGGCCTCGGCGTCGACGACCCCGTCGAGCCCCTCCTCCGCGGCCCGCGCCGCCTGCTCGGCGAACTCCGCCTGGAAGCCCTCCGGGTCGGTGGCCGCCAGCAGCGCCCGCTCGTCCGTCCACGCCAGGTGCGCGATCTGGTGCGCGACCGTCCACCCCGCCGCGGGCGTCTGGCGCGCCCACCCGTCCGCCGCGAGGTCCCGCACCAGCGCGTCGATCTCGTCCCCCTCGGCACGCAGGTCAGCGACGAGGGCGTTCAGCTCCACCACGCGGTCCACGATGGCACGCGCGACGCAATCAAGCAAGCATGCTTGTTTTTACCGACGCAGGTCACCCCGGCGGCGCTGCCAGTCGGTGACCGCGTCGCAGCCCGCCGCGATCTCCTCGTCGAGGTGTGCCAGCTGCGCCTCGACCACGGCCTCCCCCAGCAGCTCCCTGGCCAGGTCCGACGACGCGAGCGCCGCCCGTGCCTGCCACGGTGTCGACGGCAGCTCACCCGGCGCGGGCACGTCGAGCTCCTCGCGGATCCCCCACAGCCCCGCCGCCAGGATCGCCGCCACCACCAGGTGCGGCTGCGCGTCCGCCCCCGCGAACCGGACCTCGGCGCGCCTCGACGCACCCGTCCCGGCCACGCGGACCGACGCCGTCCGGTCGTCGACGCCCCACCGCACCACCCGCGGCGAGAAGTCCGCCGTCCGCAGCCGGACGTAGGAGTTCCACGTGGGCGCCCAGAAGGGCGTCAGGTCCGGCGCCGCCCGCAGCACCCCGGCGACGAAGTGCTCCAGCGGGAAACCGGGCGACAGCGAGATGTGCACGTGGCACGAGCTGCCCGCGCCCGGCCGCTCCGCCGCCAGGTATCCCGCCCGCACCCCGTGCTCGGCGGCGATCCGGCGCACCAGCAGCTGCTGCAGCAACGCGTCGTCGCACGCGGCCAGCGCGTCCCGGTGGCCGAGGACGACCTCGTACTGACCGGGGTGGCACTCGCCGCGCAGCGACTCGACGCCCAGGGCGTCCACTGTGGACCTGACGGCGGTCAGCACGGGGCGCAGCGGGTCCAGGCCGCCCGCCGCGTAGTCGAGGCCGTCGGCCACCAGCGGCGCACCCGACGGCGTGGTGAACGTGACCTCGTGCTCGATGCCCGCCGACGGCACGTAGCCCGCCGCCTCCGCCCGTTCCACCTGCCGCCGCAGCACGGTGCGCGGCGCGAACTCGACGTCCTCCGCGTCGCACACGACCAGCACGCCGTCGTCGCCGTCCGGCAGTGCCGAGCACAGGTCCGGGCGCAGCCGCAGGTCGCCGTAGGTCGTGGTGTACGGCTCGAACACCGGCGCCGCGACGGCCGCGCGTTCCGGGTTCCACGCGAAGGCGTACGTGCAGAGCCCGTAGCCGTCCGCCAGCACCGTGTCGGCGAAGAACCGGGCGCCCAGCTCCACCGCCGCGAACCGCGCGTGCGGGTCCGGCACCAGCAACGTCACCCGCCGGACCGTGCCGTCGTCGATCCGCGCCCGCAGCTCCGCCGCGACCGGCTCCGCCGCCGACGCGCGCGCCGCCAGCGTGCGCGGGCCGCGCGGCCGGGGACCGACGATCACCAGGCGCCGTCCGGATCGGGGGCGTGGAGCGGGTTCTTCGCGCGGCCGAAGCGCACGTCGAACTCGTCGTCCCGGTCGACCTTGTCGAAGCCCTGCCCCGCAAGGTGTTCGCGGTTGAGGGTGACGCGTTCGACGTCCGGCGCGAACAGCAGGCACGCGTCGAACCGGGCCGCGGTCTCCGGGTGCTCGTCGCGGTAGCGGCGGACGACCTCGCGGACCCGCGCCCACAGCGCCGCGCGCGGGTAGCCGAGGTCGTCGTGCAGGATCTCCGCCAGGAACCGCAGCTGACCGGCGAACACGGAGCTGAACAGGGACTGCGCGAGCAGGTGCGGCGCCCAGCGCAGCATGTCGGCGTTCGCCTCCGGCGCGAGCGTCGCGTACTCGGGCAGTTCCTCGTCCATCAGGTCGACGCCCTGCGCGAAGTCCTTGATCGCCACGCGCACCGGAAGGCCGCGCTCGTCGGTGATCAGGATCAGGTTCTGGCCGTGCGGGCAGAACCCGACGCCGTACCGCAGGAGCCAGTGCAGCAGCGGGGTGAGGAACAGGTCGAGCCACGTGCCCAGCCACTCCTCGGTGTCCACACCGGACTCGCGGATCAGCCTGGTGATCACCGCCTCGCCGTCCGGGCCGCGGTAGGGCAGGGCGGCGAACGACAACGCGCGCTCACCAGCCCCGACGCGGGCGCGCAACGGCTCACGCCACAGCGCGCCGAGCGTCTCGTGGAACCGGTACGGCAGCTCCTCGATGTGCCCGAACAGCGGGTGTTTCACCGAGACGCTGGCGACCTCGCCGAGCAGCTCGAACCGGTACTCCTTGTCCAGCAAGGGATCCGCGGCGCTGATCTGCCGCAGCCAAGTGGTGACGGCGGGCGCGGCGAGCGTCGCCGCCGCTGCCAGTCCTCTGTAGACGAGGGTGTTGCGCACCGAGACGGCGGTCTTCACGTCGCGGCGCGCCGGGTGGGTGACGTTCGCGAGCGTGCGGACGGTCTGGTGCGGCAGGTACGCGTCCGCGCTGTGCCCGACCGGCACGACGGTGCCCGCCGCCACCTCGGCGGCGTAGAGCGTCCCGATGATCTCGTCCGCCTGCCACGGGTGCACCGGCACCAGCACGTAGTCGTCCGGGTTGGACAGACCGGCGCGGAACTCGTCGTACTGCTCGCCCAGCTCCTCGGTCAGCAGCTGCTCCTCGGACAGCTCGGCCACGCACCGGAACGACGCGAAGTCGCGGTGCACGGCGAACCACCGCAGCGGGAACGCCTTGCCAGCCTCGGGTGCGTACACCTCGCGGTCGCGTGCGGAGAAGCCGACGCGGCCCTTGTTGAGCACCAGCCGCGGGTGGCCGGTCAGGTGGCCGTCGGCGTGGTCGTAGTCCATGGCGATCAGCTCGGCCGCGGTGGGCGCGTGCGCCAGCCGCGCGGCCTCGTTGGCGACGGTCGCGGTCATCTCGCTCAGCACGTCGGCGAGCCGCAGGCCGGTCAGCCCCAGCTGTGCGCGCGCGTCGACGACGAGCTGTCTCGGGTCCGCGACGGGCTCGCCGTCGCGGGTGGCGCTGCCGGGCTCGACGTGCCACGTCTCGAACGCGCCGCGCCGCGCCCGGAACCGGTAGGTGGCGCCGGGCAGTGCGAGCACGTACCCGTCACCGTCCGCTTCGGGCACGAGCAGGCCCTCGTAGCTCAGCTCCCCGAGCATCTTGTGCGTGATCAGGGCACCGGCGTCCCGCCAGGTCGTCAGCACTGGAGTCCTCACAATCCGAAGGTGGTGAACGCGGTCCGCTCGGGCAGCGGGTAGACCTTCTTGCCGCACACCGAGTTCAGGATCGTCGCGGCCCGCCACGCGATGAGCCCGAGGTCGGGCGCGCCGACGCCGTGCGTGTGCCGCTCGGCGTTCTGCACGTAGAGCGCGCCCGGCGTGGCCGTGCCGACGCGGTAGTCGGCGTCGACGACCAGCCTGCCCGCCGCGTCCCGGTCCAGCTCCGTCGCGAGTGGACCGAGCAGGTCGCCGAGGTCCCGTTCCTGGTAACCGGTCGCGCACACGACCGCGTCGGTCGTGACGGTCGCCTGGCCGCCCTGCTGCACGTGCCGCAACGTCAGCTCGACACCGCCGGGCTTCTGCTCGGCTGCCGTGACCTCGACCCCGGGCGCGAGCACGACGTCCGGCCAGCCGCCGCCGACGGTCCGCTGGTACAGCTCGTCGAAGATGTCGGCGATGGTCTCGGCGCTGATCGCCTTGTACAGCTGCCACTGCGCGGGCACGAGCCGGTCGCGGACCGGTTCGTCGAGGCCGTGGAAGAACCGCGTGTAGTCCGGGGTGAACTGCTCGAGGCCGAGCTTGGAGTACTCCATGGGCGCGAACGCCGGGGTCCTGGTGAGCCAGCGCAGCCTGCCCTGACCGGCCGGGCGTGCCCGCAGCAGGTCGAGGAACACCTCGGCGCCGGACTGCCCCGACCCGACGACGGTGACGTCGGGTGTGGCGACCAGCCGGTCGCGGGCGGGCAGGTAGTCGGCGGAGTGCACGGCGAACGGTCGCAGCGGCGCCGGGATCTTCGGTTCGGTCCCGACGCCGAGCACCACGTTGCGGGCCAGCACCCGCCCGGCGGGCGTGACGTCCAGCTCGAACGCGTCGTCGGCCGCCGACCACCGGATCGCGCGCACGGTCTGGTCGAACCGCAGGGTGGGCAGGCGACGGCTCACCCACGCGCAGTAGTCGGCGTACTCGGCGCGCGGGATGTGGAACTTCTCCGCGAAGTAGAACGGGTACAGCCGCTCGCGGTCGCGGAGGTAGGCGAGGAACGACAGCTGGCTCGTCGGGTCCACGAGGGACACGAGGTCGGCGAGGAACGGCACCTGCAGCGCGGCGCCGTCGATCATCAGGCCGGGGTGCCAGCGGAACGCGCTCTCCCGCTCGAAGAACGCGGTGTGCAGCCCGTCGAGCGGTTCGGCGAGCGCGGCGAGCGACAGGTTGGCGGGGCCGATGCCGACACCGACGAGGTCGTGGGTGGCGTCGCGGATCACGGCACCACCAGGTCGAGGAGGCCGGCGTACTCGGCGGCGGTCGCGGTGGGGCGCAGGAGGGTCAGCTTGAGCCACACCCGCCCGTCGATGGTGGCGCGGCCGAGCACGGCGGTGCCGTCCTCGAGGAGCCGCCGCCGGATCGCGGCCACGTCGTCGTCGGACGCGCCGGTCGGCCGGAAGACCACAGTGGACAGCTCGGGCCGTGCCCACAGCTCGAGGCCGGGATGCCGTTCGACGAGGTCGGCGACCTCGGCGGCGACCGCGCAGCAGTGCTCGACGAGCTGCCCCATCCCCCGGCGCCCCAGCGCGCGCAACGTCACGGCGATCTTGAACGCGTCCGGTCGGCGGGAGGTCCGCAGCGAGCGGCCGAGCAGGTCGGGCAGCCCGGCGTCGGTGTCGTCCTCGGCGTTGAGGTAGTCGGCCCGGACGTCCAGCGCCGTCATCGGCCGCTTCGTGGCGAGCACCCCGGCGGCGATGGGCTGCCAGCCGAACTTGTGCAGGTCGATGGCGGCGGAGTCGGCGTCGGCGAGGCCGTCGAGCAGCGGCGCGAGGCGGTCGCTGAAGAGGGCGGCGCCGCCGTAGGAGGCGTCGACGTGCAGCCACGCGTCCGGTGCCGCGGCCCGGATGCCGGCGATGGGGTCGACGGCCCCGGTGTCGGTGGTGCCCGCGGTGGCGAACACGGCCGCGGGCCGGCCGAGCGCGGCCAGGGTCTTCTCGAGGTGATCGACCCGCATGCGCCCCTGATCGCAGTCGACGAGCACCGGCGCGGGGAGCCCGAGGAGCCAGGCGGCGCGGGCGACGCTGTGGTGGGCGTTGCGGCCGCAGACGGGTTGGACGTCGCCGTGCGCCTCGCGGGCGAGGAGCAGCCCGAGGAGGTTGGATTCGGTGCCACCGCTGGTGATCACGGCGTCGGCGTGCCCGGCGAGCCGCGCGATGGCGGCGGTCAGGGCGGCTTCCAGTTCGCTCGCGATGGGCGCCTGGTCCCAGGAGTCCATGGAAGGGTTGAGCATGCTGGCGACGAGGTCCGCCGCGGCGGCGACCGCCAGTGGTGGTCCGTGCAGGTGGGCCGCGCACCAGGGGTGCGAGGTGTCGACGGACCCGGCGGCGAGGAGCCTGCTCAGCTGGTCGAGCGCGGCCTTCTCGCCGACCCCGTCGTCGGGCAGGAGGTCGACGTCGAGGGTCGCGGCCACGGCGGCGGGCCCGCCGGGCGGCACGGGCCGGGCCGGAGCGGCCGCCGCCATGGCGTCGAGTGCCACCGTGACGAGGTCACGAACCGACTCGGAACTGGCCAGCATGGGACTCCTTCTTAGGCAAACCTAACTTCTGGGGGGACTGTACTGGACCCCCAGGCAGACGACGGTGCCACGCGGCGCTTCGCGGGCGCGACCCCATTCGCCGGGCACCCGGCTGCGCCATCCGGCCGCACCGATCGCCTCCTCAGCCCCGCTCGCACCGCCGGGTTCAGCGTCGCACGCCGAAGCCACGTGCCCAACGACCTTGAGGGCGAGATTTGCGGGGGCGGCCTCCGGCCCCCGGTTTCCAGCGTACGGGGCGGGGCCGACAACGAGGCCCGGGTTGGGTGGGGTTGTCCACAGGTGCTCGGGTTGTCCACAGGTGACGATCTGGTGGGGGTGATGTGTCGGTGCTCGCCGGTAGGCTGGATTCCGGGGGCCGGAGGCCGCCTGGGTGGGTTTGGCAGGGGGTCTGGGGCTGCGGCTTGTCGACTGCGCGGGTGGGACAAGCGCAGGGAGGCTGAGCGGGGCGCGAAGCGCCCGGCACGCCGGAAGCCTCACGCTGGACGGGCGGATCCATCTGCAGCAGCAGGCTGGTTGCGGACGCGCGGCACGCTGAAAAGGCACCGTGCGCTCGAAACGCCGGCCTGGCGCGCAGTGGCCCGCAGCTCAGCGAGACCGAACTGGGCACGAAGCGCCCGCAACTCGACAAGGCCAAGCGCCCCGCGGGTCGGCAAGGCCGAACAGACGTCGAGCGCCCGGCAGCGATGGCGCACAGCCCGCACTTCGGGGCAAACGCCGCACCTGGCACCCGCGCAACGCGCGGCCGGGCGCAGCCCGGCAACGCAACCTCGCGCAAGGCGAGCACCCCGACATGGCCGGGGGTAGCCCGGCAGCGCAATCCCGCACACAGCGATAGCGTCCGGCCGACGTAGCCCCCGAGCGCAGCCCTGCACAAACGCGAGCACCGGGCAAGTCGGGCAAACCGGGCCGGGCACAGCCCAGATGTCCACACTGGCCAGGCAGACCCCGCAACCCAAACCGGGCCGGGCACAGCCCCGTAACGCCAACCGGACGGAGCGAAACCGAACCGAGCAAACCGCGCTTAGCGCAGCCCGGGCAGCGCGAGCGAGGGCCGGCAGAGCCGGGCAACGGACAGTCGAACCGGCATAGCCGGATCGGGCACAGCCGCCTGCGCAAAAGCTGTACCGGACGCAGTCCGCCCGCACAGAGCTGGATCGGGAGCGGCCCGGCAGGGGCAAGACGGGACCGGGCGCGGCCCCGCAGCGCCCGGCACACGCAACCCCGCCAGCGCCATGGCAGGCGCGTTCAGGACACCCCAACGCCCGAAGGACGCCTCCGGACACGCAACGCCCGAAAGCGTCCTTCGGGACGCGAGAAACCGTCAGGTCCGGCCCAGTGCTCGCACCATCTCCGATGGGTCGTCGCCGGTGGGGAGCAGGGAGATCACCGGGGTGGTGAGGCCCTGCTCGACGTACTCCGCCACCCGTTCGCGGCATTTCTCCGGTGGGCCGTGCACGATCAGGTCGTCCACGACCTCGTCCGGGATTGCCGCGTTCGCTGCCTGGCGGTCGCCCGCGGCCCACGCCTCGTGCATGCCGCGCAGCGCCTCTCCCCTGCCGAGCCACTCGTGGAACGCCGCGTAGACCGGGACCGTCAGGTAGCTGGAGATCAGCAACCGGCCGAGGCCGCGGGCCGCGGTCGCGTCCGTGGTCGGGCAGACGAAGATCCTCGCCACCAGCTCCGGCTCGTCGCCGAGGGCGGAGCGGACCGTGGGCACGTCCGATGGCGCCAGCCAGTTGGTGATCGCGCCGTCCGCTTCCCGTGCCGCCAGCTTCAGCATGCCCGGGCGCAGTGCCGCCAGCACCACCTGCGGGGGCGGGGTCGGCGGGCGTTCGAGGCGGAACTTCGACACCGCGAACGTCTCGTACTTCTCGGTCACCTTGTCGCCGCGCAGTGCCGCGCGCAGGAAACGGAGGGTGTCGCGCGACCGCGCGTACGGCGCCTCGAACGGCAGCGCGTTCCAGTTCGTCACGATCGTCGGGGTCGACGTGCCGATGCCCAGCACGAACCGGCCCGGCGCGAGTTCGGCGATGGTCGCCGCCTGCATTGCCAGCAGGCCGGCGCCGCGGGTGTAGATCGGCGCGATCGCCGTGCCGAGGCGCATGCCCGGGGCCCACTCGGCGACCAGTGCCAGCGGGGTGAACGCATCCGTGCCCGCCGTCTCCGCGGACCACACGTCCGTGTACCCCAGGTCGGGCAGCGAGCGCACCAGGTCGCGGTGTGCGGGCAGCGGCACGCCCGTCAACGGCAGCGTCAGGCCCCAGCGGTCCATCACGCCACCCCCAGCGCGTCGCGCAGCCAGCGGACCTGCATCAGCATGAAGTTCTCCGCGACCTCGTCATCCTGTGGCGTCATGTGGGTGACCCCCGGAAGTGGCAGCAGTGCATGGGGCCTGCCCGCGGCGACCAGTGCCGCCGACAGCCGCACCGAGTGCGCCACGACCACGTTGTCGTCGGCCAGGCCGTGGATGATCAGCAGCGGCCGCTCCAGCCCCGGCGCGTCGTCGATCAGCGAGTTCCGGTCGTACACCTCGGGTCGCTCGTCCGGGTGCCCCAGGTACCGCTCGGTGTAGTGCGTGTCGTACAGCCGCCACTCGGTCACCGGCGCGCCGGCGATCGCCGCGTGGAACACGTCCGGACGCCGCAGCACCGCCAGCGCCGACAGGTACCCGCCGTACGACCAGCCGCGGATGGCCACAGTGGACAGGTCGAGGTCCGGTTCCGTCGCCGCGACCGCCTGCAGCGCGTCGACCTGGTCCTGCAGCGTCACGCCCGCGAAGTCGAACGCGATCTCCCGCTCCCACTCCGCACCACGGCCCGGGGTGCCGCGCCCGTCGGCGATCAGCACCGCGAAACCCTGGTCGGCCAGCCACTGCGCGCCCAGGTAGGAGTTCCGCGTGGACAGCACCCGCTGGGCGTGCGGACCGCCGTACGGGTCCATCAGCACCGGCAGCTTCGTGCCCGGCCGGTGGTCCGTCGGGTACAGCAGCGCGACCCGCAGGTCCCGCTCGCCGACCGTCATCAGCCGCACCTTCGGCGTCAGCGGCGGCGCCACCGCGAGCGACGCGATCCCGGCCACCGCGGCGCCGTTCCGCAGCACCGACACCTTCGGCCCCGCGTGGTCCAGCGACCAGCTCGCCAGCACCGTGACGTCGCCGCCGCGCGCCGCGGTGTGCACGCCGTCCGAAGTGGACACGCGGGTCACGCCGTCGTCCGCCCACCGGTACACGTGCACCTGCGTCGGGTCGTCGGCCGACGCAGTGAACAGCACGTCGGCGCCGACGTCGAGGACCGAGCGGACCTGCAGGCCGGGCGGGGTGACCTCCTTGCCGTCGACCACGAGCCGGTTCCAGCCGTCGGCGACCGCGACCCGGACCAGGCGCTCGTCGGCCGTCCACGCGGGCACGCCGGGCACGATCTCCACCCAGCGGTCGTCGGTGTCCTCGGCGAGCACGGTCGTCGCGCCGGTCTCCGCGTCGACCGACCGGACCGTCATGCGCCGCTGGTCACGGGGCTGCTGCGCGATCAGCAGCGGCCCGTTCGAGCTCCAGTGCGCGGTGACGAAGTACTCGTCGTCGCCGCGGTCGACGTCCACCCGCGACCCGTCGAGCCCGATGACCGCCAGCCGCAGCGTCACGTTGTCGGTGCCCGCCGCGGGGTAGGCGACCACGTTCGGTTCGGCGCCGGGGTTGGCCGGGTCGGCGATGTGCCACCGGCGGACCGCGCTCTTGTCGGTGAACGCGACCAGCAGCCGCGTCCCGTCCGGTGACCACCAGAAGCCGCGCGCCCGGCCCATCTCCTCGGCCGCGATGAACTCGGCGACACCGCAGGCCTGGTCCGGCCCCTCGGGTTCGGCCAGCGCCCGGTCCCCGCTCCCGTCGACCGCGACGACCCGCAGCGCGCCACCCGCGACGTACGCGACGTGCGTGCCCGTCGGGTCCGGCCGGGGGTCGATCACCGGGCCCTCGGTCGCCAGCTCGCGGACCTCGCCGGTCACCGCGTCGGCGACGAACACCTTGCCGGACAACGCGAACGCCGCGATCCGGACATCGGCGTCGGTCGCGTTGCCGACCACGCCGCCCGCCTGCTCACGGCTGCGCTCGCGCCGCGCCCGCTCCTCCGGGGACAGCTCCTCGTCCCCGCCGAGCAGCGCCTCCGGGTCCGCGAGCCGCGTCTCCTCGCCCGACGCGACGTCCAGCTTCCACAGGATGTGCTGCCGGTCCTCGCCGGCGGCCGAGCGCAGGAAGAGCACGCGCGAGCCGTCCGGCGAGACCTGGAAGCCGCGGGGCGTGCCGAGGGTGAACCGCTGGGTCCTGGCCTGCAGTCTGAGGAAAGAGTTGGTCACCCCCGCACCTTAGGTCACCGCACCGACAGTGCGTACGTCTCGAGGATCCCGGCCCAGCCGTTCGGGGAGTCGACGCCGCGGACCACGTCGTCGGGGACGTCGTGGCGCTCGATGTGCCGGTGGGACAGCTCGACGCGGGTCGTGCCGGGCTCCTCCTCGACGAACCGGACCTCGACCTCGCTGGCCTTCGCGGGGTCGGGGTCGTAGGTCCAGTCGCCCTGCAGGTGCCACGACAGGACGATCCGGTCGGGCGGCTCGTAGGCGAGGACCCGGCCCCACTCGCACTCGACGCCGTCGGTGCCGCGCTCGTACCAGCGGCCGCCGACCGCCGGCTCGATGACCGCGTCGGCGAGTTCGGCGTCACCGATGTGGTGACTCGCCGGCCACCACGTGAAGAACTTCTCGGTGAACACGGTGAAAGCACGGGTGCGCGCCGCACGAACGGTGACGGACTTGGTGACTGACAGGTTCCGCATGCCGGTGGTCATTCCTCTTCTTCCCTTTCGACTGCTGCCTTGAACTCGGCCAGCGCGGTGTCCCACAGCTGGTCCAGGTAGTCGCGCAGTGCGTGCACACCACGCGGGTCGACGCGGTAGAGCCGTCGCGTGCCCTCGGCGCTGTCGGTCACGAGGGACACCGCCTTGAGCACCTTGAGGTGCTGCGACACCGCGGGCCGGCTCACCGGCAGCTCGTTCGCCAGCTCGCCGACCGCGCGGGGGCGGGCGGCGAGCAGTTCGAAGATCGCGCGCCGGGTCGGGTCGCCCAGCGCGCCGAGCGCGTCCAATTGGTAAGTCGGCACGAACGGTAAGCTACGACTTACCACAACTCTCAGTCAAGCCTGTGCGCTCTCACAGCGTTCTCTCATGGCGCGGGCGCACGGTGGGTGCATGAGCGAGAACATGACCAACACTCCCCCGTGGACCTACCCCGGACCCGCGTACCCGCCGCCGCCCGTGCCGCCGCGCCGGCAGCCGCCGCGGCGCGTGCGCGGGGGCACCGTCGCCGCCGTCATCGCCGCGACCCTCGTCGCGGGCGGGCTCGGCGGCACGCTCGGCGCGGTGATCGGCGCCGACGGCGCCGGCACGCCCACCGCGTCGGCGAGCGCCACCACCACGTCCAGCACGACCGGCACCGAGGGCACCGACGTCTCGGCGGTCGTCGCGAAGGTGCTGCCCAGCGTCGTGCAGGTCAATGTGCGGCTGGCGAACGGCGAGGGCATCGGCTCCGGCGTGATCCTGTCGTCCGACGGCAGGATCCTGACCAACAACCACGTGGTCGCGGGCGCGACGTCGGTGACGGTCACCCTGTCCGACGGCCGCACGGTCGACGCCGAGGTGCTGGGCACCGACCCGTCCAGCGACCTCGCGCTGATCCAGGCGAAGGGCGTCAGCGGCCTGACCGCGGCGACGTTCGGCGACTCCGACGACGTCAAGGTCGGCGACGAGGTCATCGCCATCGGCTCGCCCGGCGGCCTGCAGGGGACCGTGACGACGGGCATCGTGTCGGCGCTGGACCGCAAGGTGACCGTGCCCGAGGAGGAACAGCAGCAGAGCCCGTTCCCCTTCACCCAGCAGCAAAGCGGCGGCGAGGCGACGTCCTACCAGGCCATCCAGACCGACGCCGCGATCAACCAGGGCAACTCCGGCGGGCCGCTGTTCAACAGCGCCGGTGAGGTCATCGGCATCAACTCGGCCATGTACTCGCCGGTGTCGGGCCCGGACGGGTCAGCGGGGAGCGTCGGGATCGGGTTCGCCATTCCGAGCAACCGCGCCCAGCAGGTGATCGACCAGCTGTAGGCCACCGACCGTGACGCTCGCCCGGCGCGCCTCGCTGATCGCGGCGTCCGCGCGGGTGAGCAGCCAGCCGGCACGGCGGACCCGATCGCGCAGGTCCTGGATCTCGCGGAGGAGCACGAGGGAGCCGAGCAGCAGCGCGGCTCCCCCGACGACCACCAGCTCAGCGAGCACGGCGCACCTGCACGTCGGCCGTCACCCCGGCCGCGGCCAGCGACTCCCGCACCTTGCCGACCAGCCTGCGGTGCACCAGGTCCCGCACCAGCCGTGGCGTCAGCGCGGTGAACGGCCTGGTCAGCGCGCTCTCGCGGTGCGCGAGCTCGAACAGGTTGAGCAACTCGACCACGATCACGTGCCGGTCCCCGGTCCCGAACCGCCCGGTCAGCTCCGGCGGCAGCGCGTCCATGCGCTCGGCCACCTGCCGGGCGCGTGCCTCGACCGCCCCTGCTTCCCGCCGCAACCGCAGCAGCGCGACCACCGCCCCGCCCAGCACCACGAACCCGGCGAGCACGAGCACCATCCCGATGGTCTCCATGCGACCACGGTATGCCCGGGGGTCGTACGCCTGCACCACATCTCCACCGTTCCTCCACACGACCAGCGGCAACACCGGCCGACGGGCACGCGTCCTCCAGGAAACGACTCTGGAGGTCCCATGCCGTCTGACATGGACACCGCGCGGAAGTTCTCCCGGCTCATCGGCTGCGCGGGCGCGGTCGGCGTCGTCGTCGCCTTCGGCATCGGCGGCGCCTACGTGGACTACCGGCTGGTCTGGTCGGCGCGCGCGTACTGCGATGCCGGGTTCGACGCCGGTGGCCGGTTCGAACTGAACTTCCACCTGCTGACCCGGCTCGGTCTGATGCCGGTCGTGACGTGTGTGGCCGCGGCTCTCGGCGTGCTGCCGCACAAGCTGTTCTCGCGGGCGGGTACGGCAGGGCGGGTCGTCGGTGTCACGCTCGGCGTCGCGGTCGCCGTCGCCGGACCGATCGGCCTCGTCCTGTACGACTTCGCGGTCACCGGAACCATCGCCGGGTACCCCGGCGACTCCGGTCTGTGCGGCCCGGACAACGTGCCGGCGTGGTGGCCGGGCTGGCTGCCGTCGTGACGATCAGCGGGTGCCGGTCAGGTTCCTGTGCATCTCCTGCAGGCGGCCGATCAGGTCACTGCGGCTCGCCGGGGCCACGAGGACTCGTTCGTCGCCGTCGGGGGTCGGGGTCGTGTGGTTGAGCCAGCGGCCGTTGGGGGTGTCGGCGTAGCGGAGGGGTGCGCGGCACGGGACGCGGCGGCCCATGCGGTCGCGGATCGCGACGTACAGTTCGCCCGCGCCGGTGGTCGGCTGGGCGATGACCTGCTGGACGATCCTGACCTCGGGTGGGGCCGGGCGCATGCCGACGCCGGCCGCGGTGCGCTGGCGGCCGCCGACCGTCGCGAGCATGTCCGAGCGCAGGACGCTCACCGACTCGCCGCGGGACGCGCCCACCTCCGGGGTCTGGCCGACCAGCGCGTTCGGCAGCGTCTCCGGGCGGATCTGCGTGACGGTCACCATCGCGCCCTCACGGACGGCCAGGATCGCCTCGCGGCCGATGGCGCCCGCCAGGACGCCCTTCGTGTCGTCGCCCTCGTTGATCCAGCCGTAGAACTCCGCGCCCGCGCGGCACAGCACCGCCAGCGACGCGGCGACCTCGACCTCCACGCGGCCGCGGCGGTCGAGCAGGCCGAGGCGCTGGAACTCGTTGCGCGCCTCGGTCTCCAACCGGTCCTGGTCGGCCCTGCGCCGCCACACCGGTTGCGGTTTCAGCGTGACGTGCAGGTCGCCCAGGTTCTCCATGCGCACCAGCCGGGCCAGTGCCTCCATGTGCAGCTTCAGCGGCTTCTCGAGCACGGTGCCCCTACTCGCCGATCACCGGTGGCGCCGTGACCTCGTCGGTGCCGAACGTGTCGTGCGGGTCGGGCTCGACCAGGAACGACGGCCTCTCGTGCTCGGCGTCGTCCTCGCCCTCACCCCGGCGGCCACCGCCGCCCATGCCACCGCCCATGCCACCTCGGCCGCCCGCACCGCCCGGGCCGCCGATGCCGCCACGCGCTCCCGCGCCTTCCGCCGCTGCCGCCGCGCCACCGGGACCGAAACCGGACCCCATGCCGCCACGGCCGCCCGCACCGGGGCCGCCAGCACCGGAACCACCGGCGCCGGGACCACCGGGACCGCCGCCCGGGCCGAACCCGCGACCGCCACCGGGACCGAAGCCACGGCCGCCACCCGTGCCGCCACCGCCGCCGTTCGGGCCGAACGCGGGCGGCATCATGCCCGGCAGGCCGGGGTGGTTCGGGTTCTGTCCGGGGTTCTGTCCTGGCGGGAGCGGACCACGCGGCGGCTCCACCGTGGACGGTGGCCGGATCTCGCTCGGGTACGTCGGGTTGTTGTGCTGCGGGTTCGTGGGGTTGTTGTGCTGGGGGTTCACCTGGGTGAACGAGTCCGACGAGCCGTTCTGGTTCGTCCCCGTGTCACTGCCGGTCCCGGGCGTGCTGCCGGTCGGGTAGCGGCCCGTCTTCGGCGGCGGCACGTAGCCGGGCGGCGGGGTGGGCGGCGGCGGGCGCTCGACGCCGACCGCCGCGTAGTCGTCGGTGATCCGGCCGTACGAGGTCGGCATCCGCTCCACGTTGGCCGCGGACACGCCCTCGTACGCCGTCATCACGGCGACGTTCTGCTCGTTCGCGGCGCTGACCTGCGTCATCTGCGACTCGTAGTCGCGGCCCGCGCCGCCGAGGCTCGTCAGGTTGTCCCACGCGCTCGGCTTGTCCGGCGTCGGCGGCACCTCGGTGACCGTGCGCTGCGCGACCCGGAACGCGTCGAACTGGTCGTGCATCGTGGTGTGCGCGGTCATCATGCTGTCCTTGGCGAGCCCGTGCTCGACGGCCAGCGGACCCGCGCCGCGCCGGGCGGCGCCACCGCCCTCGCCCTCCCACGCGCTCTCCATCCGCGTGGTCAGCTTGGTGATCGACTTGGTGCGTTCCTCGTAGTTCTTGACGATCGCTTCCACGTAGAACGCGGAGGCGCTCAGCCCGAACCCGTCGTCGCCGGTGCCGCCGCGGAAGTTGTGGTAGATCTGCGCGCCGGTCATGCCCCCGAAGGGGAGGTTGTCCCAGAAGCTCATGCCCCGATCCCCTCGCCTCAGGCCTCGACGTTGCGGATGCTACGCAGGTTGTCGCGGGCGCCCTCGTCCATGACGGCCATCTGCTCGCGGCTGGCCTTCAGCTTCTCGATGTAGTTCTCCGCGTACCGCAGCATGGCGTTGTTGTGCTGGAACAGGTTGGCGAGCGAGTCCCGCGAGGCGTTCGTGGCCTCGTTGCTCATGTCGTCGGCGGCGGGTGGTCGCAGGTGGTCGTAGGCCTTGTAGATCGCGTCCCGGTCGGACAGGATCCCGTCGCGCTCCTCTTCCCACTTGGTGATGACCGCGTCGAGCTCCTCCAGGCTCGCGAACATGAACTGCCCACCGGTGCCGCCACCACCCGACTCGTGCGGCTGCGGTCCACCCAGTCCGAACAGCGAGCGCCACCAGTTGAGCACCTCGGTCGACGCGATCTCCTGCTCGACCTGCTCCGCCGGTGTGCCCGGCTCCTGCTCAGTGTCCGTGTTGTCCGTGTTCGCACCGTCAGGCACGCCCACCACGCCCCTCGTCCATGTCACCCCTTGATCGCCCCGAGTTTACCGCCCGTGACCAGGCAGTACACGCGGGCATTATGACGGGGGCCGGGGCGCCGTGGTTCCGTTTCGGATCAAGTCCGCGAGGGGAACGCTCCGCACCCCGGCTCGCGGACCCGACCCGGCCGCGCTCAGTCGTTGCGGGGGAAGCCCAGGTTCACACCTCCGTGGGAGGGGTCGAGCCAGCGGGACGTGACGACCTTCGTCCTGGTGAAGAAGTGCAGGCCGTCCGGGCCGTAGGCGTGGGTGTCGCCGAAGAGGGAGTCCTTCCAGCCGCCGAACGAGTAGTAGCCGACGGGGACCGGGATGGGGACGTTCACGCCCACCATGCCGACCTCGATCTCGTTCTGGAACCTGCGGGCCGCGCCGCCGTCGTTGGTGAAGATCGCGGTGCCGTTGCCGTACGGGTTGTCGTTGATCAACGCGACCGCGGACTCGTAACTCTCCGTGCGCACGACCGACAGCACCGGGCCGAAGATCTCGTCGCGGTACACCGACATGCCGGGACGGACGTGGTCGAACAGCGTCGGGCCCAGCCAGAAGCCGTCCGGGGCGCCGTCGACCTCGTGGCCGCGGCCGTCGACCGCCAGCGACGCGCCCTCGGCCACGCCCGCGTCCAGGTAGGACGCGACCTTGTCGCGGTGCGCCGCCGTCACCAGCGGGCCCATCTCGCAGCCGGGCCGCGTGCCGTCGCCGACGTGCAGCGCGGCCATGCGGCTCTTGATCCGCTCGACCAGCTCGTCGCCGACCGGGTCGACCGCGACGACCACCGACACGGCCATGCACCGCTCGCCCGCGGAGCCGAAGCCCGCCGACACCGCCGCGTCCGCCGCCAGGTCCAGGTCCGCGTCCGGCAGCACGACCATGTGGTTCTTCGCGCCGCCCAGCGCCTGCACGCGCTTGCCGTGGCTCGTGCCCGTCTCGTACACGTACCGCGCGATCGGGGTGGAGCCGACGAACGAGATGCCGCGCACGGTGGGGTGCGTGAGCAGCCCGTCGACCGCCACCTTGTCGCCGTGCAGCACGTTCAGCACGCCGTCGGGCAACCCGGCCCGCTGCCACAGCTCGGCGATGAAGTTCGCCGCCGACGGGTCCTTCTCGGACGGTTTGAGCACCACCGTGTTGCCGCACGCGATCGCGTTCGGCACGAACCACAGCGGCACCATCGCCGGGAAGTTGAACGGCGAGATCACGCCGACCACGCCGAGGGGCTGGCGCATCGAGTACACGTCGACCCTGGTGGACGCGTTCTCGCTGAACCCGCCCTTCAGCAGGGCGGGCACGCCGCACGCGAACTCGACGTTCTCGATCGCGCGGCCGACCTCGCCCGCCGCGTCGTCGAGGACCTTGCCGTGCTCGGCGGTGACGATCGCGGCGAGCTCGTCGCGGTTGGCGACCAGCAGCTCCCGGAACGCGAACAGCACCTTGGACCGCGCGGCCAGGGACGCGTCGCGCCACGCGGGTAACGCCCGCGCCGCCGCCGCGACCGCCTCTTCGACCTCCGCCTGCGACGCGAAGTCGACGTGCCCGGTGACCTCGCCGGTCGCCGGGTTCCACACCTCGCCGGTGCGCGCGGCCACGCCGCCCCACGTCTTGCCGTCGATCCAGTGGCTGATCTTCGCGACCATCAGTAGTCCTTTCCAGCCTCGGCGATGGCGTCGCCGAGGATGCCGAGCGCCTCGTCCAGTTCCTCACCCGTCAACGTCATCGGCGGCGCCAGCCGGATGACGTTGTTGTGCAGCCCGCCCTTGCCGACGAGCAGCCCGCGCGCCCTGGTCTCCTCGAGCACGCGCGCGGCAGCGGCCGGGGCGGGCGTCGTGCCGCCCGGTTCGACGAACTCCACGCCCACCATCAGTCCCTTGCCGCGCACGTCCCCGACGACCGGGTGCGCGACAGATATATCCCGCAGCCCCGACAAAAGCCGGTCGCCGAGTACGGCGGCGTTGGCCTGGAGGTCGTGCTCGCGGAGGTAGTCGAGCACCGCGTGTGCGCCAACAGTCGCGACCGGGTTACCCCCGAACGTGGAAATCGAGTTGGCGGACAGGCAGTCCATGATCTCGGCGCGCGCCACGACGCCGCCGATGGCGAGCCCGTTGCCGAGCCCCTTGGCGAAGGTCATCATGTCCGGCGTCACGCCGTGCGCCTGGATGCCCCAGAAGTGCGCGCCGGTGCGTCCCCAGCCGGTCTGCACCTCGTCGGAGATGAACAGGATCCCGTGCTCGGCAAGGACTTCCGCGAACGCGGCGTACAGCCCGTCGGGCGGTGAGCTGAACCCGCCGACGCCCTGGATCGGCTCGGCGATCATGCACGCCACGTCGCCGGAGGTCGCGGTCTGGAGCACGTCGCGGAGGTCGTCGACGCACGCGGCGATGTAGTCGGCGTCGGACAGGCCCTTGAACGGGCTGCGGTACGGATACCCGCCGTGCACATACGAAACACGAACCGGTGAAAGTGAGGAAGCCGACCAGCCGCGGTTGCCGGTGATGCCCACGGTGGCGAACGCCCGCCCGTGGTAGGAGTTCCGCATCGCCAGCACCTGGTTGCTGCGCCGGTACTGGGTGGCGAGCATGAGCGCGGTCTCGTTGGCCTCCGTGCCGGAGTTGGTGAAGAACACCTTGGCGTCCGGGATGCCGGACAGCTTCGCGATCTCCTCCGCCAGCTCCACCTGGCTGCGGATCAGGTACAGCGTCGAGGTGTGCAGGATGCCGGTGTCGAGCTGTTTGCGGACCGCGTCGCTCACCTCGGCCACGTCGTAGCCGAGCGCGTTGGTGAGGATGCCCGCGAAGAAGTCGAGGTAGGTCTTGCCGTTCGAGTCGGTCACCCGCCGCCCGTGGGCGTGGACGATCTCCAGCGGGTCGGAGTAGTACAGCGCGAGCCAGTTCGGGAGCACGGCGCGGTGGCGGTCGATCAGACGGTCCATGGCTTCGAGTGTGCCGACGCGGGACCCCGCCACGCCATGGACAGTGTGTATCGCGGAACGCCGTCCGCCCGTACAGTGTGCGTGCATGTACCCGACCGTCGCGGACGTGCTGACCCTGCCGGTGATCCGGCAGGGCATGGCGACCGTGGTAGCCGGGTCCGCCGGGCTCGACCGCCGGGTCCGCTGGGTGCACATCGCCGAGATCGCGGACATCGCGCCCCTGCTCCACGGCGGCGAACTGGTGCTCACCACCGGCATCGCACTGCCGGACGACCCCGCGGCGCTGGCGAAGTACGTCGAGGAGCTGGCGGGCGCGGGCGTGGTCGGCGTGGTCGTCGAGCTGGTCCGCCACTGGCACCGCGAGCTGCCGGCGGCGCTGGTCGAGGCGGCCGACGCGCACGAGCTGCCGCTGATCACGCTGTCCCGGGAGACCCGGTTCGTCGCGGTGACGGAGGCGGTGGTCGGGCTGATCGTGGCCGCGCAGGTCGCGGAGCTGCGGGCGGCGGAACGGGTGCACGAGACGTTCACGGCGCTGACGGTGGCAGGCGCCGAACCCGCGGAGGTGCTGCGGGAGGTGGCGCGGGCGTCGGGCCTGCCGGTGGTGCTGGAGACGCTGGGCCACGACGTGCTGGCCTACGACGCGGCGGGCACCGACCCGCGTGAGCTGGTCGCGGACTGGGCGGCCAGGTCGCGGGCGGTGACCGTCGACGCGCGCACGAGCTACCACGCGGAGGCCGGCTGGCTGGTCACCGTGGTCGGCGCGCGGGGCAACGACTGGGGCCGCCTCGTGCTGGTGTGCCCGGTCGAACCGCAGCACCGGCAGGTGGTGATCGTGGAACGGGCGGCGTCGGCGCTGGCCGTGCACCGGCTGGTCGCGCGCGACCGGGAGAGCCTGGAACGGCACGCGCACCGGACGCTGCTGACCGAGCTGCTGGGCTCGACGACCACCGCGGCGGACATCACGGCACGGGCGAGTGCCCTGGGCGTCCCGCTGCAGCGGCGGCAGCTGATCGGCGTGTCGGTCCGCCCGTCCACGGCGACGGCGGGCCGCCCGTCGATGGCGACGCAGGAGGTGCTGCGCGACCTTGCCGAGGCCACGGCGCTGGCCGCGCGCCGGGCCAGGGTCGCCGCGCTGGTGGGCGTGGTGGACGACATCAGCGTGCGGGCGCTGCTGTCGCTGACCCCGCAGGCGGACGCCGACGCGGTGCTGCGCAGGCTGTCGAAGGAGATCCACCAGGCCGCGGCCAGCGCGCCGAAGGCGCTGCCGGTGATCGTCGCCGTCGGCACGACGGTCGGCTCGACCGCCGACGCCCGCCGCACCCTGATCGAGGCCGCGCACGTCGCGAAGGCGTCACTGCGGACCCCGGACGACCGCCAGTACCACCGGCTCGACGACGTCCGCCTGCGCGGCCTGCTGCACCTGCTCGCCGACGACGACCGGGTCACCGCGTTCGCCGCCCGCGAGCTGGGTCCACTGCTGGCCCGCGACGCCACTCATGGCAGTCGGCTGGTGGACGCGCTGCGGCACTTCTGCGCCCACGGCGGGAACAAGTCGGCGGCCGCTTCCGCCGCGCACATGTCCCGGACCGCCTACTACCAGCAGCTCGCGCGGGTGGAGCAGGTGCTGGGCGTGTCGCTGGACGACCCGGACTCGGTGCTGTCCCTGCACGTGGCGCTGCTGGTGCACGAGATCAACGGCTAGCCCCGCAGGCACCGTGTCCTGACAGGCGCGACCACCGCGCCACCAGGTTGTCCGCCCACTCGCACAGCAGGGTGCGGACGTCCGGCATCGTCAGGTCGTGGCGCGCCGCGAACTCGCGCGCGGACGCCGTCGGGTAGCGGTCGGCCGACAGGAACGACCGGGTCTCCGGGTCCACCTTCGTGAGCCACGCGGGCAGCCGCCTGACCAGCGGGAGCGGGACGCGCAGCCGCGGCACCCGCACGCCGAGGTGGGTCCCCACCAGCGTCAACAGGTCCGGGAGGAGAGGCGTGTCGTCGTCGAGCAGCCAGTACGCCGAGCCGTCGGTCGACGGGTCGGCCGGCACCAACGCCATGAACCGGGCCAGGTAGCCGGCCGAGACGACCGGCACGAACGCGTTGCCCGGCAAGGCCTTCAGCGCGCCCTCCCACAGCTGCTTCACGTTCGCCGCCAGGCCCAGCTGCTGGTCCGAGTCCGGGCTGATCACGCTCGCCGGGTTCACGATCGTCCACGGCACGCCCAGCTCGGCCGCCCGGGTCCGGAAGACCGCGTCCGCCTCGACCTTCGACGCCTCGTACGCGCCGAGCCGCCGGTAGTCCCACTCGGCGAGCCCGCTGACCCGGTATCCGGACACGTACACGAGCCGCCGGAGCCGGGGCAGCCGCGCCGCCAGTTCCACCACGGTGCGGGTGGTGTCCACGTTCCCGGCCCGCGCCTCCTCGACGGTCATGCCGAACCGGTACGCACCGGCGCAGTGGTGGATCTCGGTGACGTCGCCGACCGGCGTCTCGTCCCGCCGCGCCGCGGTCACCCGGACACCCGCCGCGCCGAGTGCGCGCACCACGTGCCTGCCGAGGTAGCCGCTCGCGCCGAAGACCAGCGCGTGCCTGGTCACGGGCGGTCCAGCAGCGGCACCACGGTGTCGGCGGCGCAGCGCAGCGGGGTCACCGACCGCTGGGCACGCGACATGATCACCGCGCCCTCGATCATGCCGACGGTGGCCGTCGCGAGTGACCTGGCCTCGGCGGGCGTGCGGCCGTGTGCGGTCAGCAGGGCGGCCAGCGGCGCGACCCACGACTCGAACGCGTCGGCGCAGGCCGCGCGCAGCCGGTCGCTCTCCGCACCCATCTCCAGGGTCACCACGGAGACCGGGCAGCCCAGCTGGTAGTCGCCCTCCTCGAGCAGCCTGGCCAGGGCGTCCAGCACGCGCCGGACCACCTCGCCGGGGGTGCCGTCGGCCGTGACCATCGTGCGGAAGCGCTCCGCGGCCAAGGCGACGGCCTGCTCCCCCAGCGCCTCCTTGCCACCGGGGAAGTGGAAGTACAGCGAACCCTTCGGCGCGTTCGCGTGCGCCACGACCGTGTTGAGACCGGTGCCGCTGTACCCGCGTGTCTGGATCAGCTCGAGCATCGACTCCACCAGCCGTGCGCTGGTCCGGGCACCTTTGGTGTCTGCCATGCGCACAGAATAGACCAGTCTATATATTCTCGGCCAGGTGCCCTCTGCGTACGATGGGCGGCATGTTGCGGGAGGGCGACCGGTTCGTCCAATGTGGACTCGGCCATCGGCACTGGGGCGCGTACGGCGCCGCTGGGCTGCTCGTGCACCACGACGGCATGGTGCTGCTCCAACAGCGGTCCGCGCTGTCGCTGGGACCCGAGACCTGGGGGCTGTTCGGCGGCGCCCGCGACCGGGACGAGGCGGCGGTGACGACCGCGCTCCGGGAGACCGCCGAGGAGTCCACTCTGGACGTGTCGGCGGTGCGGGTGCACGGCTACGTGCGCGAGGACCACGGTGGCTGGCACTACGACACGGTCGTCGGCGAGCTGGCGGAACACCAGGACGTCGGACCCCGCGACTGGGAGTCCAAGGACGCCCGCTGGGTGCCCGCCGACGAGGTCGAGGGCATGAACCTCTTCGCACCGTTCGCCGCGTCGTGGCCACGGGTGCGCACCGCCATGCGCAGGACCGTGCTCATCGTGGACACCGCCAACGTGATGGGTTCGCGCAACGACGGCTGGTGGCGCGACCGGCACGGCGCGGCGACCCGGCTGCGCGACCAGATCGACAAGCTCGACGGGGTGCCGCTCGCGCCGTTCGACGTCGCCTACCCCGAGCTGGTCATGGTCGTGGAGGGCAAGGCGCGGGAGGTCGGTGACGCTGACCACGTCCGGACCGTCCGCGCGGACCACGACGGCGACGACACGATCGTCGAGACCGTGAAACAGCTCACCGCCCGCGACGCCGACCTCTACGTCGTGACCGCCGACCGGGAGCTGAAACGCCGCTGTGCGGCCGAAGGCGCGCAGACGCTCGGCCCGCGCTGGCTGCTGAACCAGCTCTAGATTCCCGGTGTGATCGACGGCACCGCGTGCCGCCCACATACTGGAACGAGATGAGCGCGCCGCCCCGGACTGCCTAACCTGGCGCCCGCCAAACGGGATTTCCAGGGAGAAACAATGCGTTCCAGGCTCCTCGCCGTGCTCGTCTCCGGAGTGCTCGCCGCGGCGCTGACCGCGTGCGGCAGCGACTCCGGCGACGGTGGCCAGGTGCTGCGCGTCGGCACCCTCACCGACGCGCCGCCCGCCATCTTCTTCGAGGACGGCAAGTTCACCGGCTACGACAACGAACTGCTGCGCGACATCGCGAAGCGGGAGGGCTTCGAGGTCGAGTTCGTGGGCACCGAGTTCGCCGGCCTGCTCGCGGGTGTCGCGAATGGACGGTTCGACATCGGCAGCTCGACGATCTCCACCACCGAGGCGCGCAAGAAGACGGTCGCGTTCTCCAACGGCTACAACACCGAGTACACGACGGTCGTCACCGCCAAGGGCGCGGGCCTGACCAGCGTCGACGCGTTCAAGGGCAAGCGGCTCGGCGTCGTGCAGGCGTCGGTGCAGGACGACTTCGCGACCAACCGGGTGCCGGGCGCCGAGGTCGTGCGGTTCCCCGACTACAACGCCGGGTTCGCGCAGCTGCGCAACGGCACGCTGGACGGCTGGGTCGTGCCGAAGGACATCGGGCAGCAGTACCTTGAACAGAACGCCGCCGTGCCGCTGGAGCTGGGCTACACGATCGAGTCAAAGGAGACGCCGTCGGCCTACGCGGTGAGCAAGGACAACAAGGAGCTGCTAGACAAGCTCAACAGGGGCCTGGCCGCGGCCATCGCCGACGGAACGGTCGCGAAGCTGCACGCCAGGTTCTACCAGGACACCCCGCTGCCCGCCGAGCTGGCGGAGGGCGGACCCGGTCTGCCGGTCGAGAACCCAGGAGCCTGACATGAAACGCCTGTTCGCGGCCTTGGCCGCGCTAGTGACCGCCGCGTCGCTCGTGGCGTGCGGCAGCGACGACGCGGGTGGCGAGGAGACCCTGCGCGTCGGCACGCTGAGCGACTCGAAGCCCAACGCCTACCAGGAGAACGGTGAGTTCACCGGGTTCGACAACGAGCTGCTGAAGGCCATCGCGGAGAAGCAGGGCCTCAAGCTGGAGTTCGTGGCGACGGACTTCTCCGCGCTGCTCGGCCAGGTCGCGAACGGGACGTTCGACATCGGCAGCTCCGCGATCTCGCAGACCGAGGAGCGGAAGAAGACGGTCGCGTTCTCCGACCCGTACAACTACCAGTCGCTCGGGATCGAGGCGCCCGAGGGCTCGCCGGTCACGGACGAGAACACCCTCGCGGGCCACCGCATCGGCGTCGTGCAGGGGACGGTGTCGGACTCGTGGCTCGCGGAGAACGAGCCTGCCGCGCAGGCGGTCCGGTTCCCGAACGACGCGGCCGCGCTGTCGGCGCTGAAGACCAAGGCCATCGACGGCGCCGTGTTCGACCTCGCGACCGCCGAGACGTACGCGAGCGAGAACCCGGACGCGAAGCTGACGGTGGTCCACTCGATCACCACCGACCTGCCGCACGGCTACGCCTTCAAGAAGGGCAACACGGAGCTGATCGACAAGATCAACGCGGGGCTCAAGCAGGTCATCGCGGACGGCACGTGGGAGGAGCTGCACAAGCGGTTCGAACCCAACGCCCCCACGCCACCCGAGTTCGCCGCCAAGTAGATGGACCAGTTCCTCGACACGTTCCTCAACTGGGAGTACATCTGGCAGGTCTTCCCGGACCTGCTGAAGACCGGGTTGCTGAACACGCTGATCCTGGCGGGCGCGTCCGCCGTGATCGGCACCGTGCTGGGCATGGTGCTGGCGGTCATGGGGCTGTCCACCAAGCGGTGGCTGCGCTGGCCCGCCCGCGTGTACACCGACATCTTCCGCGGCCTGCCGGCGATCCTGACGATCCTCGTGATCGGCCAGGGCCTCGGCACGGTCGCGCGGGACGTCGTCGGCACCAACCCGTACCCGCTGGGGATCCTCGCGCTGTCCTTGATCGCGGCCGCGTACATCGGGGAGATCTTCCGGGCCGGCATCCAGAGCGTCGACAAAGGACAGATGGAGGCCAGCCGCGCCCTGGGCATGTCCTACCGCAACGCGATGGTGAAGGTGGTCATCCCGCAGGGCGTGCGGCGGGTGCTGCCCGCGCTGGTGAACCAGTTCATCGCGCTGGTGAAGGACTCCAGCCTGGTGTACTTCCTCGGGTTGCTGGTCGACCAGCGGGAGCTGTTCCGCATCGGGCAGGACCTCGCGGCGAACACGGGCAACCTGTCGCCGCTGGTGGCCGCCGGCTTCGTGTACCTGGTGATCACGGTGCCGCTGACGCACCTGGTCAACCACATCGACAAACGGTTGCGGGTGGGCAAGAAGGTGGCCGCGGACACCCCCGACCTGGTGACCTCGGGGACGGTGCGGTCGTGAGTTCGTCCAGTGTGGAGCTGAAGGACATCCACGTCTCGTTCGGGACGCTCGAGGTGCTGCGCGGGGTGTCGCTGTCGGTCGCGGCCGGGGAGACGGCGTGCGTCATCGGGCCGTCCGGGTCCGGCAAGTCGACGCTGCTGCGGGTGACGAACCGCCTGCAGGAGCCCGACTCCGGCGACATCCTGCTCGACGGGACGAGCGTCGTGCGCACGAACCCGGACAAGCTGCGGCAGCGGGTCGGCATGGTGTTCCAGCACTTCAACCTGTTCCCGCACCGGACCGTGCTGGACAACATCGTGCTGCCGCTGCGCGACGTGCGGCGGCTCGGGAAGGACGAGGCGGCGGCGATCGCACGGGAGCGGCTGGCGGAGGTGGGGCTCGCGGAGAAGGCGCCGTTCCGGCCCGCCGCGCTGTCGGGTGGTCAGCAGCAGCGGGTGGCGATCGCGCGTGCGCTCGCCATGGACCCCGAGGTGATGCTGTTCGACGAGGCCACCAGTGCGCTCGACCCGGAGCTGGTGAAGGGCGTGCTGGACCTCATGGCCGGCCTCGCGGGGCGCGGGCTGACGCTGATCGTGGTCACCCACGAGATGGGGTTCGCACGGCGGGTCGCGGACAAGGTCGTGTTCATGGACCAGGGCGTGATCGTCGAGGAGGGCACCCCGGAGGCCATCTTCGACGACCCCCAGTCGCCGCGGCTCAAGCAGTTCCTGTCGCAGGTGCTGTAGTCACCGGGAGACAGCGCCCATAGCGGGTGCCGCCGAGGGTGAGGACGGTGATCCGGTCGCCGGTGGCGGTGGTGCCGGGGCCGATGCGGGCCGTGCGGACCTCGTCGTCGACGCGGACCTCACCGGGTGCGGTCAGCGCCCACCGGAACGGGGTCTTCTCCTGCGCGGCGGCGTTCTCCCACAGGTGGTGCCCGGTGCCGTCGGCCTCGAACGTCACCGACTCGGCCGCCATGGCGCCCAGGTACAGCGCGTCGTCGGACCACGTGCCGAGGAGCGCGGCCGGGTCGGTCACGGGTGGCGACATGGCCGACAGCAGGCGGCGGTCCAGGTCGTACAGGTAGGGGAAGCCGTACGGGCCGCGTTCCAGGTTCCTGAACAGCGCCATGGGCAGGTCGTCGGCCACCTCCGGCGACCGGGACCCGGCCGCGAGCGCGATGGTGGCGACCGTGTCGACGTCGCCGGTGAACGCGACACACGCCCGCAGCAGCTCACGCATGGACGTCGCGGCGGCGAGCGCTGTCAGGGCCGCGCGGACGGCCATCTCGCCCTTCGGGCCGACCTTGCCGGACCACGGGCGCGTCCAGTCCACCCCGGTCCGGTCGGAGACCCACCCCGCCACGTCCCGCAGCGGACCCAGTTCGTGGTGGCAGTAGTGCACGGCGAGGGCCGCCGCCTCGGCCGCCGCCACCCCGGCCGGGGTGTCGTGGGTGATCCGCGCCTGCACGGCCGCGTACTCGCGGACCTCGTCGACCGACGGCAGCAGCCCGACCGGCGTGACCCGCATGGCGGCGCCGCTCTTGTCGCTGTCCGGGCGGATGGTCGCGAGGAACTCCGCACCGGTGCGCGTCGCCCGCAGGAAGCCCTGGAACCGGGACGCGTACCCCACGCGCGGATCCCGGTGGAACACCTCCA
Organism: Actinophytocola sp. KF-1; assembly: GCF_054661535.1. Lineage (NCBI taxonomy): Bacteria > Bacillati > Actinomycetota > Actinomycetes > Pseudonocardiales > Pseudonocardiaceae > Actinophytocola > Actinophytocola sp. KF-1. The sequence continues at coordinate 58,764 of NZ_BAAFVK010000020.1, forward strand.
CGAACTTGGCCGCGATGACCGGCGGCGTCCATTCGGCACCGTCGACCAGCAGCTCGGCGAGCGCGAGCGTCATCTGCGTGTCGTCGGTGTAGTCGCCGGGCGCGATGCCGGTGTGCGTGGGGTGGCGGCAGTAGTCCGTCACCGTGTTGTGTTCCGCCACCATCGCCGCTGGCGCGTACTCGAACGCCGCCCCGTACGCGTCCCCCACCGCCAACTCCACCAGCACGCCGACACGGTACCGATTCCTCCCGCGCCCACGTCCGGTCTTCCCGGGTATGAACCTCATCGAGCACTACCGGAACAGCAACGCGAACTCGCACCGGAACCTCCCCCTCGACCAGGCCAGGGTCATCGACGCGCACTGGGGTGACGTGACGGCGGAGCCGGGCGGCGTGGACTACCTGGAGGTCGACGCGGGCGGCGTCGGGGCCCTGTGGGCGGTCCCGCACGGCGTGCCCGACGACGGGGTGCTGCTGTGCCTGCACGGCGGCGGGTTCGTCGGCGGCTCCATGTACACGCACCGCAAGATGTTCGCCCACCTCGCCAAGAAGACCGGCGTCCGCGCGCTGGTCGTCGACTACCGACGCACCCCAGAGCACCGGCACCCGGCGGCGTTGGCGGACTGCGTCGCGGCCTACCACTGGCTGCGGGACCAGGGCGTCACCCGGATCGCGATCACCGGCGACTCGGCAGGCGGGCTGCTCACGCTCACCACCACACTGCGGGTCGACCCGAAACCGGTCGCGATCATGCCGTTCTCGGCGTGGACCGACATGGAGTTCCGCGGCGAGTCGCTGACGACGAACGTGTCCACCGACGTCCTGTTCGGCGGCGACCGCCCGATGGACCTGCGGGCGCTGGTGGCCATGTACCTCGGCCCGGACGGCGACCCCGCCGGTCCGGAGGCGTCGCCGCTCAACGCCGACCTGTCGAGCCTCCCGCCCACCTACATCACGGTCAGCGACGCGGAGATGCTGCTCGACGACAGCCTGCGCCTGCACGAGAAGGCGCTCAGCCAGGGCGTCGAGGCCACCCTGGACGTCGTCCCCGGGCAGCAGCACACGTTCCAGATGTCGGCCGGGCACGACGAGGTCGCCGACGCTTCGCTGGCCCGCATGGCGGCGTGGGTGCGCCCGTTCCTGGTATGAAACGACCATGACCACTCTCGGGTTCGTGTTGCGTCCGCAGTTCCCGCCGGAACGGTTCGAGTCGGTGATCAGGACCGCGGACGAGGCCGGTCTCGAGGAGCTGTGGTTGTGGGAGGACTGCTTCTACGAGAGCGGCATCGCGCCCGCCGCGGCCGCGCTCGCGTGGACGACGAACGTGCGCATCGGCATCGGCCTGCTGCCGGTGCCGCTGCGCAACGTCGCCCTGGCCGCGATGGAGGTCGCGACCATCGAGCGGATGTTCCCCGGCCGGTCGATGATCGCGTGGGGGCACGGCGCGCAGAAGTGGATGGGCCAGGCGGGGGCACGGGTCGAGTCGCCGCTCACGTTGCTGCGCGAGTACCTGACGGCGCTGCGGCGGCTGCTCGACGGCGAGGAGGTCACGGTCGCCGGCCGGTACGTCACGCTCGACAAGGTCCGGCTCACGTGGCCGGCGCCGGCGAAGATCTGGGCGGGCGCCATCGGCCCGAAGTCGGTCGCGCTGTGCGGTGAGCTGGCCGACGGCGTGGTGATCGAGGCCCGCGCGGGCGTCGACGGGGTGCGCAGGGCACGCGACCTGGTCGGCGACACCCCCATCACCGTCTACATCCGGGCCGCCATCGGCGACGGCGCGCAGGAGCGGATCGACAACGACCGGACCGACGAGTTCGGCGTCGCGAACGACGACATCCCGGCGATGGTCGAGCGGCTCGCGGAGGCCGGGGCGGACGCGGTGATCCTGCAGCCCACCCCGGACGAGCCCGACCTGGAAGGGCTCGTGCGGTACGCCGCGGCGCTGCGGTGACCGGCGCGCGCAACTGACAAAGTGCGCACCGACGGTGCCAACGGTGTACACAGTGACACTGCCTCGGGAGATCGCCGCGCCCCAGGATCCCAGGATGGCACTTACGACCACCAGCTCAGACGGCCGGGTCGACTTAGCCGACCACTCCGGCATCGCGGACAGCCGCTTCTACAACCCCGAGCTCGCTCCGGTGCCCGTGGCGCAGCGCAACTGGACCACGTACAACTACTTCGCGCTGTGGATGGGCATGGCCCACAACATCCCCAGCTACCTGCTCGCGTCCGGCCTGATCGCACTCGGCATGGACTGGGTGCAGGCACTGATCACGATCACGCTCGGCAACATCATCGTGCTGATCCCCATGCTGCTGAACAGCCACGCGGGGACCCGCTTCGGCATCCCGTTCCCGGTGTTCGCGCGGGCGTTCTACGGCATGCGCGGCGCCAACCTGGCTGCGCTGCTCAGGGCGTTCATCGCCTGCGGCTGGTTCGGCATCCAGACCTGGGTCGGTGGTCAGGCGATCTACGTGATCGTCGGCAAGCTCGCCGGGGACGGCTGGGTGAACGCCTCGGCCGTCGGCGGGCAGCCGATCACGCTGTGGTTGTCGTTCGCCGTGTTCTGGGTGATCCAGATGCTGATCATCTGGCGGGGCATGGAGGCCGTGCGGAAGTTCGAGAACTGGACCGCGCCGCTGGTCAGCATCGGGTTCCTGATCCTGCTGGCGTACGTGCTGATCAAGGCGGGCGGCTTCGGCCCGATCCTGTCGCAGCCGTCGAAGCTCGGCTGGGGCGCCGACTTCTGGCAGGTCTTCGCGCCGTCGCTGATGGGCATGATCGCGTTCTGGGCGACGCTGTCGCTGAACATGCCGGACTTCACCCGGTTCGGTGGTTCCCAGCGCAAGCAGGTCCGCGGCCAGATCCTCGGCCTGCCGACCACGATGACGTTCATCTCGATCGTCGCGGTCCTGACCACCTCCGGTGGCGCGGTGCTGTTCGGCGAGGTGATCTGGGACCCGGCGACGCTCGCGGCGCGGTTCTCCTCGCCGGTCGTCGTGGTCATCGCGCTGTTCTGCCTGGTGCTGGCCACCATCTCGGCGAACCTCGCGGCGAACGTCGTGAGCCCGTCGTACGACTTCTCGAACGCGTTCCCGAAGCGGATCACGTTCGCGCTCGGCGGTCTGATCACCGGGGTCATCGGCATCGTCATCCAGCCGTGGCGGCTGCTCGCCAACGCGGACGTGTACATCAACGGCTGGCTCGGGTTCTACGGCGGCGTGCTCGGCGCGGTCGCGGGCGTGCTCGTCGCCGGGTACTGGCTGCGGGCCCGCACCCACCTCGACCTGGAGGACCTCTACAAGGAGGGCGGCCGGTACTGGTTCTCCGGCGGGTGGAACATCCCCGCCCTGGTCGCCACGCTCGTCGGCGCGGTGCTGGCGGTCGGCGGCGCGCACAGCGCGTCGGGCAACCCGTTCCCCGTGGACGGGCTGATCCCGTTCCTGAAGGGCTTCTACAACTACAGCTGGGTCGTCGGTTTGGTGGCAGCATCGCTCGTGTACCTGCTGCTGACCGCGCGGAGCACCACGCGGGAGAGTTCACCGGCGCCCGAGCCGGTGGCGGAAGGAGAGGCAGTTGTCTGAGATCGTCAGGGCGGCGCTCGTCCAGCAGAAGTGGACGGGTGACAAGGAGTCGATGATCGCGAACGCGGTCACCCACATCGGTACCGCGGCCTCGCAGGGCGCGCAGGTCGTGTGCCTGCAGGAGCTGTTCTACGGGCCGTACTTCTGCCAGGTGCAGGACGCCGACTACTACTCCTACACCGAGCAGATCCCGGACGGGCCGACCACACAGCTCATGTGCGAGCTGGCCGACCAGCACGGGGTCGTGCTGGTGGTGCCGATGTACGAGCAGGAGCAGCCGGGTGTCTACTACAACACCGCGGCCGTGATCGACGCCGACGGGACCTACCTCGGCAAGCACCGGAAGAACCACATCCCGCAGGTCAAGGGGTTCTGGGAGAAGTTCTACTTCCGGCCGGGCAACCTCGGCTACCCGGTGTTCGACACCGCGGTCGGCAAGATCGGCGTGTACATCTGCTACGAGCGGCACTTCCCGGAGGGCTGGCGCGCGCTCGGGCTCGGTGGCGCGCGGATCGTGTTCAACCCGTCCGCGACCTCGCGCGGGTTGTCGGAGTACCTGTGGAAGCTCGAGCAGCCGGCCGCGGCGGTGGCGAACGAGTACTTCGTCGGGACCATCAACCGGGTGGGCGTGGAACCGTTGGGTGACAACGACTTCTACGGACAGTCGTACTTCGCGGACCCGCGCGGTCAGGTCGTGGGCGAAACCGCCTCGGACGGGGAAGAGGAGGTCATCGTGCGTGACCTCGACATGGGGTTGCTGACCGAGGTCCGCGACCTGTGGCAGTTCTACCGCGACCGCAGGCCGGACACGTACGACCAGCTCACCGGGGCGTGACGATGGGGATCCTCATCAAGAACGGGACCGTCGTCAACGCCGACGGGTCCCTCACGGCGGACGTGCTGGTGGAGGGCGAGAAGATCGCCGCCGTCGCCGCGCCCGGCGTGTTCACCGAGGCCGACACGGTCATCGACGCGGCGGGGAAGTACGTGATCCCCGGCGGCATCGACGCGCACACGCACATGGAGATGCCGTTCGGCGGGACCTTCTCCGCCGACACGTTCTTCACCGGCACGCGGGCGGCCGCGTGGGGCGGCACGACGACGATCATCGACTTCGCCGTGCAGGCCAAGGGCACGTCCCTGCTGTCGACGCTGGACAAGTGGCACGAGAAGGCCGACGGGCACTGCGCCGTCGACTACGGGTTCCACATGATCGTCTCCGACGTGAACGACCAGTCGTTGAAGGAGATGGAGTCCTGCATCGACGCGGGCGTGAACAGCTTCAAGATGTTCATGGCCTACCCGGGCGTGTTCTACGCGACCGACGGCGAGATCCTGCGCGCCATGCAGAAGGCCGCCGACATCGGCGGCACCATCATGATGCACGCCGAGAACGGCATCGCGATCGACGAGCTGGTCGCGCAGGCGCTGGCGTCCGGGCGCACCGACCCGGTGGAGCACGGGCTGACCAGGCCGCCGGAGCTGGAGGGCGAGGCGACCTCGCGCGCCATCCAGCTCGCGCGGGTGACCGGCGCGCCGCTCTACATCGTGCACCTGTCGGCGTCGCAGGCGCTCGCTGCCGTCGCGGAGGCGCGCAACACCGGGCAGAACGTGTTCGCGGAGACGTGCCCGCAGTACCTCTACCTGTCCATCGAGGACCTGGCCAAGCCGGACTTCGAGGGGTCGAAGTACGTGGCGTCGCCGCCGCTGCGGCCCAAGGAGCACCAGGCGGACCTGTGGCGCGGCCTGCGCACCAACGACCTGTCGGTGGTGTCGACCGACCACTGCCCGTTCTGCTTCAAGGACCAGAAGGAGCTGGGGCGCGGGGACTTCTCCAAGATCCCCAACGGGATCCCCGGCGTCGAGCACCGGATGGACCTGCTGCACCAGGGTGTGGTGGCCGGTGAGCTGTCGCTGCGGCGGTGGGTCGAGGTGTCGTCGGCGACGCCCGCGCGGATGTTCGGGCTGTACCCGCGCAAGGGCGTGATCGCGGCGGGCGCGGACGCGGACATCGTCGTGTACGACCCGGCTCGTCAGCACACGCTCGGTGTCGAGACGCACCACATGGCGGTGGACTACTCGGCGTACGAGGGCATGTCGATCACCGGCGGCGTGTCGACCGTGCTGTCGCGCGGGTCCGTCGTGGTCGACGGCGGCGAGTTCCACGGCCACGAGGGCCACGGCAAGTTCCTGTCGCGCGAGCTGTCGCAGTACTTGGTCTGATGGGAGTTCGGCATGGACTTCGGTGTGGTGCTGCAGACGGACCCGCCCGCCTCGGCGGTCGTGGACCTGATGGTGTCGGCCGAACAGCAAGGGTTCACGTACGGGTGGACATTTGACTCGGTCGTGTTGTGGCAAGAACCGTTCGTGATCTACTCGCAGATCCTCGCGCGCACCAATTCCCTGGTCGTGGGGCCGATGGTGACCAATCCGTCCACTCGGGACTGGTCGGTCACCGCGTCACTGTTCGCGACGCTGAACGACATGTACGGCAACCGAACGGTGTGCGGCATCGGCCGCGGTGACTCAGCGCGACGGGTCATCGGGCAGAAGCCCGCGTCGTTGTCGGTGCTCCGTGATTCCATCCACGCGATCCGCGATCTCGCGGAAGGACGGGAGGTTTCACTTCATGGCGCACCGGTGCGGATTCCGTGGGTACGGGACGGGAAGCTGGAAGTCTGGATGGCCGCGTACGGGCCGAAGGCGCTCCAGCTGGTCGGCGAGCACGCGGACGGTTTCATCCTGCAGACGGCCGACCCCGCGATCACGCGGTGGACGATCGAGTCCGTGCGCGCCGCGGCACGGGCCGCCGGGCGGGACCCCGGTGGGATCACGATGTGCGTGGCGGCGCCCGCGTACGTCGGCGAGGACGTCGCGCACCAACGCGACCAGCTGCGGTGGTTCGGCGGCATGGTGGGCAACCACGTCGCCGACCTGGTGGCCCGGTACGGCGAGTCGGGGCCGGTGCCCCATGAGCTGACCGACTACATCAGGGGCCGGGAGGGCTACGACTACGCGCACCACGGCAAGGCGGGCAACCCGTCGACGGACTTCGTCCCCGACGAGATCGTCGACCGGTTCTGCCTCGTGGGGCCGGCGTCGGCGCACGTGGACCGGCTGACCGAGCTGGCGGAAATGGGCGTGGACCAGTTCGCGCTGTACCTCATGCACGACCAGAAGGAGCAGACCCTGGCCGCATACGGATCGGAGATCATTCCGAAACTGACGGCGTAGCCGCGCGCCCTTTGGGGCGGCGCCTTACGTCCGTCCGCACGCACGCGAGACCGTGTGACCCCACCTCCTGCCCCGGCACTGTCGATGCCGGACCAGTAGGAGGTGGGGCGATGCCCGAACAACCAGCCGACGCGCCGCTGTCCGAGGACGGGCAGTGGTGGTGGGACGGCGCCGATTGGCAGCCGGTGGAAGCCGGACCGCAGGCGAGCTACGACCCGAACACGACCGAGGTCGGACAGCTGTCCGACGACGGCCAGTGGCGGTGGGACGGTACCCAGTGGCAGCCGGCAGGTGACTCGGGCGGCGAGGGCGGCGCGGTGGCGCTGCCGGACGACCTGCGCTACGAGATGGCCAACTTCGGGGAGTACTACCCGGAGATCATGGCGCTCGCCGAGGCCAACGACATGGAGGACTGGCTGATCAACTACGTGGGGATCAGCCAGGAGGACGTGCCGACCGAAGACGACGAGCTGCTGGCGTAGGGGGCGACTGACATGGCGTGTTTCAAGCAATGGATGGTCGCGACGGGCTGCGTGCTGGCGGGCGGCGCGGGCGGTGCCGGCATCGTGGCGTCAGGCATCATCGAGGCCGGTTCGGTGGGCGCACTCACCCCGGTGGCAGCGGCCACCCTGTACGGCTCGGTCCTGGCACTGCTGTCAGCGATCGCGGCGGGCATCGCGGCGGGCATCGACCTGGCGGAGTGCTACGACGCGAACGGCAGGCACGAGGCAGCCGACCGCATCCGGCAACGGGTGAGCGCACTACAGGGCGAGTACGACCGCCTGACCCAGCTGGCGGACCGCCTGAAGGAGATCGCCGCCTGACGACAGTCGCCTTCGAGGGGGCACCGCCACCCCGATGACCCCTCGAAGGCAGATCGTCGCCTGGGCTACCACCACGGCGACCGGTGTGCCACGCTGGTCGACGCTGCCCTGGCGCTGATCGCGGAACGCGGTGTCGAGACATCGCACGCAGTGCCGCCGCCCACGCCGGGAACCTGGCCGCCATCGCAGGACGGAACCGGAGCTGAGGCACGTGCTCGAGCCGTACGCCCGGTTGCTCGGCACCACCGTGACCGGCCTCTGGCAGCTGGCCGCGGTGTCGGACGACGGCGTGATCCCCCTGCCGGGCGAGCTGGTGCTCGAGACCGACGCCGGGTTCGTCTCGCTCTCCTACCGCCAGGACGGCCTCGCGTGCACCGGCCCGGTCGACCGTGCCGACGTCCGGTGGGGCACCGAACCCTGGCTCACGATGGGACGCGCGGACGCGGACGAGTGGCTCGAGCTGGTGCCTGCGGCGGTCCCCGGGCTGCCGCTGGCCGTGACGGGCGTGACCGGCTGGTTCGGTGTCGGCGACTGGGTGCTCCCGTGCGCGCTGGTCCTGTCCGGCGCCGGTGACCCGCTCGTGCTCATGACGACCGCCGACCACGACCTGGTGCGCACCGACCACCGGACGGCCCGCGAGCACGCCGAGCACCTCACCGCCGTCATGCGGATGCGGTTGGTCGAGCAGCGGCTCTGAGCACCAGCAGCCCGCCGATCCCCGGCACCCACGCGAGCACCTTCGCGGTGCGGGACGCCGTCGCGGCGCGCAGGGTCGCGACCACGACGACCAGGTACGCGAGGCCGTGCACCGGGCCGCCGAGGGACGTGATGGCCGGCAGGTGGACCGTCGCCAGGTTCACGAGCAGGACCACCAGCGACCCGCACTCCACCGCCGCCGCGACGCGGAAGTACACGTTCACACCCCCGTCGTCGAGCCGGGGCGCACGATCATCAGCACCGTGACCGTCGCCCACAGCAGGTTGAACACCCCGGTCCGCATGGCGAGCCGGGTGCGGATCGCGACCGCACCCTCCCGCGGCGCCAGCAGCCGCTCCTGACCCGGCAGCACCCCGAACACGAGCACGGCGGCCGCCACCCCGGTGAGGGCGATCGACGTGATCAGCCACGCGTCGCCGAGCACGCCGAGTGCGCTCGCCGTGGCCAAGCCGAACAGCGGGACCGCGATGCCGACCGCGGCGTAGACCCGGCAGATCCGGTGCAGCAGGGGCAGGTGGTCCGTCCGCCCGGCGCGGACGGCGGCCGGGAACATGCTCGCCGCCACGGTCACCGGGCCGACGGCGACGATCGCCGCGATGACGTGCAGCGACAACAGGACCTTGGTCACGGGAGGGACGGTAGCCACGGCAGCGGACCGCCGGAATCGGCAAGAATGACAACCACCGACGGATTCTCGCCAAGGGGGACTGATGCACACGGTGGCCGTGCTCGCGCTGGACGACGTGATCACCTTCGACCTGGCCACGCCGGTGCAGGCGTTCAGCTTCGCCTGGCTGCCGGACGGGAGCCCCGCCTACCGGGTGCTGGTCTGCGGCCCGGGGACCGTCCGGACCGACGGCTTCACCCTCACCCCCGAGCACGGCCTCGACGTTCTCGCCGACGCCGACACGATCGTGGTGCCCGGTCGCATGACGCCGGACGCGCCCGTCCCCGCCGAGGTCGTCGACGCGCTCCGGGCCGCGGCCGCGAAGGGCACGCGGATCGCGTCGATCTGCGTCGGTGCGTTCGTCCTCGCCGCCGCGGGCCTGCTCGACGGCCTGCGTGCCACCACCCACTGGATGGGCGCGGCCGAGCTCGCGGAGCGGTACCCGCAGATCGACGTCGACCCGAACGTCCTCTACGTCGACAACGGCCGGCTGCTGACGTCCGCAGGCGCGGCCGCCGGCCTGGACCTGTGCCTGCACATGATCCGCCGCGACCTCGGTTCCGCCGTCGCGGCCGACGCGGCCCGCCGGTCGGTCATGCCGCTCGAGCGGGAGGGCGGGCAGGCGCAGTTCATCGTCCACGACCAGCCGCCGGTGCCGCGTGGCGCCGCGCTGGAACCGCTGCTGACCTGGCTGGAGAACCACGTCGGCGACGACCTCGCGCTCGCCGACATCGCCGCGCGGGCCGGCATGAGCACCCGCACCCTCAACCGCCGCTTCCGCGAACAGACCGGCACGACACCGCTCCAGTGGCTGCACCGGGCGCGGGTCCGGCGCGCCCAGTACCTGCTCGAGCACACCACCCACCCGGTGGACCGGATCGCGGGCGACGTCGGCTTCGGCTCGCCGACGGCCTTCCGCGAACGTTTCCGGCGCGTGGTGGGCACCAGTCCGCACGCCTACCGCGCCGCCTTCGCAACGAACGGCTGACATCAGGCTCAAGCACGCAACGAAGTGGCGTTTTACGCAACGGTCTGCGGATGAAACAACCGCTGAACGGACTTAACCTGTTCACATGTCGATGACTGCTGCCGATTTCATCGCGCTCGACGAACAGTGGAGCACGCACAACTACCACCCGTTGCCTGTGGTGATCGCCGAGGCGGAGGGCGCGTGGGTCACCGACGTGCACGGCAAGAGATACCTGGACTTCCTGGCCGGCTACTCCGCGCTGAACTTCGGTCACCGCCACCCCGACCTGATCGCCGCCACGATCGAGCAGCTCGGCCGGGTCACGCTGACCAGCCGTGCCTTCCACCACGACCAGCTCGGCCTGTTCTGCCAGGAGCTGGCGGAGCTGACCGGCACCGAGATGGTGCTGCCGATGAACTCCGGCGCGGAGGCCGTCGAGTCGGCGCTCAAGGTCGCCCGCAAGTGGGCCTACCAGGTGAAGGGCGTGCCGGACGGCCGGGCGGAGATCATCGTCGCCGGCTCGAACTTCCACGGCCGCACCACCACGATCGTCTCCTTCTCCACCGACGAGACCGCCCGCAACGACTTCGGCCCGTTCACGCCGGGGTTCGTGGTCGTCAAGTACGGCGACACGCAGGCGCTCGAGGCGGCCATCACCCCGTACACGGCGGCCGTCCTGATCGAGCCGGTCCAGGGCGAGGCCGGGGTGCTGATGCCGCCCTCGGGCTACCTGCGGGACGTGCGCCAGCTGTGCACCGACAACGACGTGCTGTTCATCGCCGACGAGATCCAGGCGGGCCTCGGCCGGACCGGCACGCTGTTCGCGTGCGAGCACGAGGACGTGACCGCGGACCTGTACACGCTGGGCAAGGCGCTCGGCGGCGGGATCATGCCGGTGTCGGCGGTGGTCGGCAAGCGCGACGTGCTCGGCGTCCTGCGGCCCGGTGAGCACGGCTCGACCTTCGGCGGCAACCCCCTCGCGTGCGCGGTCGGCCGGGCCGTGATCAAGCTGCTGCGCGAGGGCGACTTCCTATCCCGGTCCGCCACGCTCGGCGCTCAGCTGCACGCCCGGCTCACCGAGCTGATCGGGCACGGCGTCGCGGACGTCCGGGGCCGTGGCCTGTGGGCCGGTGTCGAGATCGCGCCCGGCGGCAAGACGGCCCGCGCGGCGAGCGAGGAGCTGATGGCGCGTGGCGTGCTGTGCAAGGAAACGCACGACACGACGCTGCGGGTCGCCCCGCCGCTGGTGATCTCGCAGGAGGACCTCGACCGCGGCGTGGACACGATCGCGGAGGTCCTGACCCGCTGACCGGACGACGCCTGCGCTCGTGAACGCGAGCGGGCTCGGCAGGCGATCACGAGTGCCCGCGAGCACGGCGACAAGGCCGGGCTCGCGGGCACTCCCATGTGCGCACCAGCTCCTCCTCGACGCCTGATACCCGCCGTCCGCCGGTTTACAGAGTCGTCGCGCCGGTCTAGTCTGCAAGAACTTTCAGCAGTTTGCGCAAAGTCTCCCGGCGGGCGGGCGCGCAGCGGTGACCGTCCGCTCGCCGGGTCCATGACCGGCTCGACGAGGAGACCTGAAATGGAACGACGACCGCTCCTGCGCACAGTCGCGATGTCGGCTGTGGCGGTCCTGTGCGCGACCGGGCTTGTCACCACCTCTGCCCAGACGGCGGTGGCGGACACCGGAGTACCGAACGGCGACGTGATCGCCAACCTGTGGTCGTGGAACTGGCGTTCCGTGGCCCGCGAATGCACGACCAACCTCGACCCCGCCGGCTACGGCGCGGTGTGGGTCGCCCCGCCCGCCGAGTCGTTCAAGCACCCGAGCGGCGTGTGGTGGGACGTCTACCAGCCCTACTCCTACAAGCTGAACAGCCGGTTCGGCACCCAGGCCGAGTTCAAGACCATGATCGACACGTGCCACGCGGCCGGCGTCAAGGTCTACACGGACGCGGTGGTCAACCACACCGCGGCGATGACCGGCACCGGCTACGACGGCACGGTGATCGGCGACAAGTACGACCCGCCGATGTACGACCGCGGCGAGTACAACGTGGACGTCTGCGACCGCGACATCGCCAACTGGGGCGACCTCTGGGAGGTGCAGCACTGCGAGCTGCTGGACCTGCCGGACCTCGACACGAGCGATCCCGGGGTGCGCGGCAAGCTCGCCGGCTACCTGAACTCCCAGCTGGCGCTGGGCGTCGACGGTTTCCGCGTGGACGCGGCCAAGCACATCCCGGCGAGTGAGCTGGCGGACGTGGTGGCACGCCTGAACAACACGACGTCCGGCGCGCGCCCGTACGTGTTCCACGAGGTGTTCCCCGGCACGCCGCCGTCGCCAGGTGACTACTTCGGCAGCGGCGACGTCCTCGACTTCACCTACGGCGACAAGCTGAAGTCCGCCTTCCAGGGCGACATCGCGTCGCTGTCGTCGTTCGGGAACGGCCTGCTGCCCGCGGACAACTCGGTGTCGTTCGTGACGAACCACGACACCGAACGCAACGGCAGGCACCTGACGTACAAGGACGGCGCGACGGCGGTGCTCGCGAACGTGTTCCAGCTGGCGTACAAGCACACGACGCCGACCGTGTACGCGGGCTTCGAGTTCTCGAACCCGGAGGGCGCGCCGCCGAACTCGGGCGGCTTCGTCACGGACACGACGTGCGGCAACGGCTGGTACTGCCTGAACCGCGACCGGGCGGTGACCGGCATGGTGGCGTTCCACAACGCGGTCGGCGGCGCGGCGGTGGCGAACTGGCAGTCGCCGACGTCGAACGTGATCGGCTTCGGCCGCGGCTCGGCCGGTTTCGTGGCGATCAACAACAGCGGCGGCGCGTACACGGGCACCTTCACGACCGGCCTGCCGGACGGCTCCTACTGCAACGTGATCACGGCGTGCGCGAGCCAGGTGACGGTGTCCGGCGGCCGGGCGGCGCTGACCGTGCCCGCGAAGTCGGCGGTCGCGTTCCACACCGGCGGCGGCACGCAGAACCCGGACCAGGTGAGCGTGTCGTACACGGTGCGGGCGGAGACGTCGTGGGGGCAGAACGTGTTCGTGGTGGGCAACGTGCCGCAGCTGGGTTCGTGGAACCCGGCGAACGCGGTGCCGCTGACGACGAACTCGTCGACGTACCCGCGCTGGCAGGGCAGCGGCACGCTCCCGGCGAACACGAATGTCGAGTACAAGTTCGTGATCAAGCAGGACGGGCAGCCGGTGATCTGGGAGACGGGCGCGAACCGGACCTACCGCACGGGCGGCTCGGGCGCGGTGACGATCGACGGCGGTACGTTCCGCAGGTGACCTGGCAGAACACCACGCACGACTGGGCTCGTGCCATCGACGTGCGCCACCTGGAGCTGATCCGTCAAGGGCCAGCGGAGTTCGCTCCGGGTGGCGTACTCCACCTCGTGCTGGAGGTGCTCGCGTACGCCGCGGACGAGGCCGCGGCACGCGGCACGGGCCACGCGGTGGTGACCCGGCACGCCGACGACTCGATCTCGGTCGCCGACGACGGCCGCGGCACCGACACCCGCGTGGACGCGACCGGCCGCACGGTGAGGAAACCGGTCATGGCGACGAAGGACCTCCGCTTCTTCGACGAGCCGTCGGTGCTGCTGCCGGACGGTCATCCGAGGCGCGGCATGTCGGTGGTGGCGGCGCTGAGCGAGTGGCTGGTCCACACGAACCGCCGCGCCAACGGCTCGTGGACGCAACGCTACGAACACGGCATCCCGGTCACGGACCTGACCCCGATCCCCTCGGCCGGCACGACGGGCACCACGGTCCACTTCATGCCGAGCCCAGGCCTGCCCCCGGCCGGTCCCCTGCCAACAGACTTCGGCAACCACCTGACAGTGGCACTCCACGGCTTCCCGACCCAATGACCGGGACAGCCCCCAAAGGGCGCAAGCCCACCACACGAGGACTGCTGCCTGCCATCCCGTCGACCTGGCGAAGCCCGATCACACCGTGTCAAGGGGGCCCGGATGCACGACGCAACCAGCTGACCAAACCGCCCGGGCCCCCTTGACGCGGTGTGATAGCCCTCCGGGAGGTCGACGGGATGGCAGGCAGACCCACCGACACCAGTCCTTGCCAACCCAACCCGAGACCAAACCCCCGCCATCCCGGAGACCAGCCCGTCCGGCGAGGACCCCCCGGAGGGAAAACCCAGGCAAGGCACACCACAAAACCCGGGACACAAACCGCTGACCCAGCGAAAACCGAAAGAAAACCGCGGCCCCAGTACATACGGGCAGCCCCCACCACTCCCGGGGGCACCCCGCTGTCCAGTCTACCGGTGACCACCGACAGGGGGACGGATGTCGATCTTGCCTGTGGACAACCACCCCACCTGTGGACAGCTCAGCCGCGTACCCGCGCCGCCGTCGAGCCGCGGACCACGAGTTCCGGCATGAAGACGAACTCCGCGTGCGGGGCCGGGGTGCCGCCGATCTCCTCGAGGAGCGCGTTCACCGCCGCCTGGCCCATCGCCTCGACCGGTTGCCGCAGCGTGGTCAACGGCGGGTCGGCGAACACGATCAACGGGGAGTCGTCGAAGCCGACCACCGACACGTCCGCGGGCACCGACAGCCCGCGCTGCCGGGCCGCGCGGATGGCGCCGAACGCCATCAGGTCGCTGCCGCAGATGATCGCGGTGCAGGATTTGTCCAGCAGGGCAGCAGCGGCCGCCTGGCCACCCTCCACGGTGAACAGCGAGTGCTGCACGAACTCCTCGGCCTGCTCGGCGGTGTACGGCAGCACCGTCCGCATGTGCTGCACGAACCCCTCGATCTTCCGCACCACCGGCACGAACCGCCGGGGCCCGATCGCCAGGCCGATGCGCTCGTGCCCCAGTTCCGCCAGGTGCGACACCGCCAGCCGCATGGCGGCGCGGTCGTCCGTCGACACGAACGGCGCCGACACCTTCTCCGTGTACCCGTTGATCATCACGAACGGCACGCCGCGGCCCGCGAGCTTGACGTACCGGTCCATGTCGGCCGTCGAGTCGGCGTGCAGGCCGGACACGAAGATGATCCCCGTGACCCCGCGCTCGACCAGCAGCTCGGTCAGCTGGTCCTCCGTCGAACCGCCGGGGGTCTGGGTGCACAGCACGGGCGTGTAGCCGCGGGACGTCAGCACCTGCTCGATCACCTGCGCGAGCGCCGGGAAGATCGGGTTCGACAGCTCCGGGGTGATCAGCCCGATCAGCCCGGCACTGCGTTCACGCAGCCGGGGCGGGCGTTCGTAGCCGAGCACGTCCATGGCGGCGACCACCGCCTGACGTGTCGCCGCCGAGACGCCCGCCTTGCCGTTCAGCACGCGGCTGACCGTCGCCTCACTGACGCCCGCCTGCGTGGCTATGTCACTGAGACGGGCTGTCACACCTGATGACTCTAGGCGAGTCACCGCTGTTCGTCCCACCACAACACGGTGTCGGGCGGCAGCACGACCTCGCCGTCGAGGCCGTAGTACGACGACGCCAGCAGCACCGGGCCCGGGTCCGGCACCCGCACCACCGACTCGCTCATGTTGACCATGCAGTGGAAGGCGCCGCGGCGGAAGTGCAGCACGTCGTCGTCGGCCGGGAGCCACTCGAACTCGCCGAACGCGAGCCTGCGCCGCAGCCGCAGCGCGCTGCGGTACAGCGTCAGCATCGACTCCGGCGACGTCTCCTGCTCGGCGACCGCGAGCTTCGCCCACGACTCCGGCTGCGGCAGCCACGGCGTCCCCGGGCCGAAGCCCAGCGACGGGCCGGTCGCGGTCCACGGGATCGGCAAGCGGCAGCCGTCGCGGCCGCGGTCGGTGTGACCGGACCGCTCCCACACCGGGTCCTGCAGCACCTCCTCCGGCAGGTCCGCCACCTCGGGCAGCCCCAGCTCCTCACCCTGGTAGACGTACGCGGACCCGGGCAGCGCGAGCATCAGCAGCGCCGCCGCCCGTGCCCGCTTGCGGCCGATCTCGCCGCCGCCGTACCGGGTCACGTGCCGCACCACGTCGTGGTTGGACAGCACCCACGTCGCAGGCGACTCGGTCGCGAGGGACGCGTCGATCACCGCACGCATGGGCTCCGCGGCCCAGCCGGTCTTCAGGAAGTGGAAGTTGAACGCCTGGTGCAACTCGTCGGGACGCAGGTACAGCGCGGTCCGCGCGGGGGTCGGGGCCCACGCCTCCGCGACCGCCATGCGCTCGCCGTCGTAGGAATCGAGCACGCGACGCCACTCGCGGTAGATCTCGTGCACGCCGTCCTGGTCGAAGTACGGGAGCGGCTCCGCACCGAGCAGCGCGCTCTGGTCGGGGCGGCCGACGTCCGGCAGGCCCTCGGCCTTGACCATCCCGTGCGCGACGTCCACGCGGAACCCGTCGACGCCCAGGTCCAGCCAGAACCGCAGGATGTCGAGGAACTCCGCGCGCACGTCGGGGTTGTCCCAGTTGAGGTCCGGCTGCTCGGGCGCGAACAGGTGCAGGTACCAGTCGCCGTCCTCGGTGCGGGTCCACGCGGGACCGCCGAAGATCGACTCCCAGTCGTTCGGCGGGCCGTCGCCGCGGCCGGGGCGGAAGATGTAGCGGTCCTTGAGGCCCTGCTTGAACCACTCGTGCTGGTCGCTGGTGTGGTTCGGGACGATGTCGACGATGACACGCAGGCCGAGCGCGTGCGCGTCGGTGACCAGGGCCTTCGCGTCGTCGAGGGTGCCGAACAGCGGGTCGACCGCGCGGTAGTCGGCGACGTCGTAGCCGCCGTCGGCCATCGGGGACGCGTAGAACGGCGTCAGCCAGACCGCGTCGACGCCCAGTTCCGCCAGGTACGGCAGCCGGGAGCGCACGCCGGGGAGGTCACCGACGCCGTCGCCGTCCGAGTCGGCGAAGCTGCGGACGTACACCTGGTAGATGACGGCGTCTCGCCACCACTCTTGGGTCATGGCTGACATGTAAAACCTTGCATCGACTTTCAGCAAGCCCGAACCATTGCGATCTCCCCGAACGGCTACCTAGCATTCAGCGTCGAAGCGATTCGACGGAGTGATGACCGTGGCGAAGATCGAGGACGTGGCACGCCACGCTGGGGTCGCCCCCAGCACGGTGTCGTACGTCCTGTCCGGCAAACGGTCGATCACCCAGGAGACCCGGGAGCGGGTGCTCGCCAGCATCAAGGCGCTCGGCTACCAGCCGCACGCGGGCGCCAGGGCACTCGCGTCCAACCGCAGCAACGTCGTCGCGCTGGTCGTGCCGCTGCGCACCGGCATCCACGTGCCGGTGATCATGCAGTTCGCGACCTCGGTCGTCACCGCGGCCCGCGAGCACGACCACGACGTCCTGCTGCTCACGCAGAACGAGGGCGAGGCGGGCCTGCGGCGGGTGGCGGGCACGTCGATGGTCGACGCGATCATCGTCATGGACGTCGAGCTGCACGACCCCAGGATCCCGGTGCTCAAGGAGCTGGACCGGCCTGCCGTGCTGATCGGCTTCCCCGCCGAGACCGACGGCCTGACCTGCATCGACCTCGACTTCACGGCGGCGGGCGCGGCCTGCGTGGACCACCTCGCCGAGCTGGGCCACCACAGGGTCGCGCTGATCGGGTCGCCGCCGGAGGTCTACGAGCGGGAGACCGGGTTCGCCTCCCGCACCACGAACGGGTTCACCGAGGCGGCGGCGCGGCACGGCATCGCCGCCAGCGTGCACGCGTGCGAGGCCACGCAGGCCGGCGCCCAGAAGGTCGCGGCGGAGCTGCTGGCCGAGCATCCCGATCTCACCGCCGTCGTCGTCCACAACGAACCCGTCGTCGCACCGCTGCTCGCCGCGTTCCGCGAGGCGGGCCGCTCGGTGCCGGACGACCTGTCGGTGGTGGCGATCTGCCCCGACGAACTCGCCGAGTACACCATGCCCGCGCTCACCTCCGTGGCCATCCCGGCCCAGGAGGTCGGGCGCCAGGCGGTCGGGCTGCTGATGGCCAAGCTGGGTGGCCGGCAGGTTCCCGACGCGACCCTGCTCGCCCCGCACCTGACCGTCCGAGCCAGCACCGCCGTCCCCAGGTAACCACCCCCGACTCCCCCACCCATCCGGCAGGCACGTCGTCGAAGCGATTCGACAGACGGGAGGAACAACGATGTTCAAGCCAGGAAAGGCCTTGCTCGCGGTACTCGCGCTGGCCGCACCGTTACTCGCGGCGTGCGGCGACGACGGTGGCGGCAGCAACGCCGACGAGCTGCGCCTGTGGCACTACGAGGGCCCGGACAGCGCCATGGGCAAGGCGTGGGCCGAGGCGATCAAGGAGTTCGAGGACACCCATCCCGGCGTCACGGTGAAGTTCGAGGAGAAGGGCTTCGAGCAGATCCAGAAGAACGCCCCGATGGTGCTGAACTCGGACGAGGCGCCCGACCTCATGGAGTACAACAAGGGCAACGCGACCGCGGGCCTGTTGTCCAAGCAGGGCCTGCTGACCGACATGTCCGCCGAGGTCACCGAACGCGGCTGGGACAAGCTCCTGTCGCCGAGCCTGCAGACCACGTGCAAGTACGACGAGCGCGGCGTGATGGGCGGCGACAAGTGGTTCGGCGTCCCGAACTACGCCGAGTACACGATGGTCTACTACAACAAGGACCTGTTCGCGCAGCACGGGGTCGAGATCCCGCAGACGTTCGACGACCTGGTCGCCGCCATGGACGAGTTCGTGGCGGCCGGCGTGACGCCACTGTCGATGGGCGGCAAGGAGTACCCGGCGCAGCAGTTGTTCTACCAGCTCGCACTGTCCAAGGCGGACAAGCAGTGGGTGGCCGACCTGCAGCAGTACAAGGGGAAGGTCGACTTCCACGACGACGCGTGGACCTACGGCGCCGAGACCTTCGCCGACTGGGTGAAGAAGGGGTACGTCAGCGAGGACGCGGCGGGCATCGACGCCGAGGGCATGGGTGTCGCGTTCATGTCCGGCAAGTTCCCGATCATGGTGTCCGGCTCGTGGTGGTACGGCCGCGTGCAGTCCACGGTGAAGGACTTCGAGTGGGACACGATGCTGTTCCCCGGCAGTGACATGGCACTCGGGTCGAGCGGCAACATCTGGGTGGTCCCGCAGGGCTCGGAGAACAAGGAGCTGGCGTACGACTTCATCGACATCACGATGAAGAAGGCGAACCAGAACCTGCTGGGCAACTCCGGTGGCATCCCGGTGGCGGCCGACCCGTCGGCGATCACGGACGCGAAGAGCAAGAAGCTCATCGAGGACTACCAGACGCTGGTGGACCGCGACGGCCTCGCCTACTACCCGGACTGGCCGGTGCCCGGCTACTACGACGTGCTGGTGTCCGCGACGCAGAAGCTGATCAACGGCACGGCGTCGCCAGCCGAGGTGCTGGACGAGCTGGCCGGCCCGTACGAGGAAAACCTCGCCAATGTCGGTGGTTGAGACCCAGAGCCGGGAAAGGCGCGTGCACAGCACTGAACGCCGCGAACGCGCCTTTCCCGGCGATCGGCGGCGGGAGCGCGGGTACCTGCCCTACCTCGTGCCGGGCGTGCTGCTGTTCGCCGCGGTGATCGCGGTGCCGCTCGTGATGAACATCGGCATCAGCTTCACGCGCTGGCAGGGTGTCGGCGAACCGGACTTCGTCGGCTTCGACCAGTACCGGAAGCTGTTCGCGGACGAGACGTTCTGGCTGTCGTTCCGCAACAACGCGGCGCTGGTCCTCGCCATGGCCGTGATCCCGACGTTCCTGGGGCTGCTGCTCGCGACCGCCCTGTTCGACGTGGTGTCCAAGCGCCACCCGCGCACCACGACGGCGTTGCGGGCCGCGTTCTACCTGCCGCAGGTGCTGCCGACGGTCGTGGCGGGCGTGGTGTGGGGCTGGATCCTGCACCCCGAGTTCGGCGCCGCGAACGCGCTGCTCCGCGCGGTCGGGCTCGAGTCGTGGACGCAGAACTGGCTCGGCGACGAGAAGACCGCACTGCTGTCGGTCATGGCGGTGCTGGTCTGGATCCAGATCGGCTTCCCGCTGGTGATCTTCATGGCGGGACTGCAGCGAGTGGACCCGCAGCTGTACGAGGCCGCCGCCCTGGACGGGGCGAGCTGGTGGCAGCGGCTGTGGGCGGTGACCGTGCCGCAGATCCGGCCCGAGATCTACGTGGTGCTGCTGACGTGCACGATCGCGTCGCTCAAGTCGTTCGACAAGATCTTCGTGCTCACCAGGGGCGGCCCGGGCGGGTCCACGCTCACCCCGTCGTACTTCTCGTTCCAGAACTTCTTCGAGAAGGCGAACGTGGGGTACGGCGCCGCGATCGCGACCGTGCTGGCGGCGATCATCGTGGGCCTGTCGTTCCTGTTCCTCCGTGCGCAGAACAGGGAGGAGCGATGACCCGGCGGCTCGTCGTCGGTGTGCTGACCGTGCTGGCGGTCGGCACGCTGATCCCGTTCCTGCTGGTGCTGGTGAACGCCGTCAAGTCGCCGCGGTCCTACGACACGAGCGGTCCGCTTGGCCTGCCCGACGCGCTGTACCTCAAGGGCATCGTCGACTTCTGGCTGCGGGTCGACTTCGGCGAGAAGCTGGTCAACAGCACCGTGATCGCCGGGGCGGTGGCGGTGCTCGCGGTGCTGGTGGCGATCGTCACCTCGTACGCGCTCGGCATCGGCCGGGTCAAGGGCCGCACGTGGATCGTCGCGGTCTTCCTGCTCGCGAACCTGCTGCCGCAGGACGCACTGGTCTACCCGCTGTACTTCCTGGCGAAGGAGGCCGACCTCTACGACACGAAGCTCGCGGTGATCATCATCTTCACCGCGATCCAGAGCGCGTTCGGTGTCTACCTGCTGACGTCGGTGCTGTCGACGTTCCCGAGGGAGATCATCGAGGCGGCGCGGATCGACGGCGCGAACCGGTGGCAGGTGCTGTGGCGGGTGGTCGTGCCGCTGTCCTGGCCGACGCTGTCGGTGCTGCTGGTGTTCTTCTTCATCTGGACGTGGAACGAGTTCTTCATCCCGATGATCATGCTGGTCTCCAACGACAACCAGACGGTCCCGGTCGCACTCGGTGTGCTGCAGGGACAACGTCTCATGGACGCCACCGCGCAGAGCGCGTCGGCACTGCTCGGGATCATCCCGGCGGTGGTGTTCTTCCTGATCTTCCAACGGACATTGACGCGGGGCATCGCGGTGGGAGCGGTCAAATGAGCGGAGCTTGCGGAGCGAATCATCAGGCACGGTGCCGCCACGGAGCCCGCGAGGGGGCGGTGGCATGAAGTTCACGGATGGCCACTGGCTGATGCGCCCTGGGGTCACGCCCGCCTACCCCGTCGAAGTGCTCGACGTGGCGGAGACCCCCGACGGGCTGCGCATCCTCGCCCCCACCTACCCCGTGCACAGCAGGCGCGACCTGCAGAGCGGCGCGGTGCTGACGATCGACCTCACGTCACCCATGCCGGACGTGGTCGGAGTACGGGTGACCCACCACGCGGGCGGCGCGGGGAAGTCGCCGCGGTTCGAGCTGTTCCCGTCCGGTCCGGCGCCGACGATCGACGGCGACACCCTGACGTCCGGCGCGTTGTCGGTACGGGCGACCCGCAACCCGTGGCGCCTGGAGTTCGTGGCGGACGGCCGGGTGCTCACGTCCAGCGGGGAGCACGACCTCGGCCTCATGTCCACACCGGACGGTCACCACGTGCGGGAGCGGCTCAACCTCGGTGTCGGCGACACGGTGTACGGCATGGGCGAGCGGTTCGGCCCGCTCGTCAAGAACGGCCAGGTCGTCGACATCTGGAACGAGGACGGCGGCACGAGCAGCGAGCAGGCGTACAAGAACGTGCCGTTCTTCCTCACCAACGCGGGCTACGGCGTGTTCGTGAACCACCCGGGGCGCGTGTCGTTCGAGGTGGGTTCCGAGGACGTGTCGAAGGTGCAGTTCAGCATCGAGGGCCAGTCCATGCAGTACTTCGTGATCCACGGACCCACGCCGAAGGAGATCCTCGCGAAGTACACCGCGCTGACCGGCAGGCCCGCGCTGCCACCGGCGTGGTCGTTCGGGCTGTGGCTGTCGACGTCGTTCAACACCGACTACGACGAGGCCACGGTCACCTCCTTCATCGAGGGCATGGCCGAGCGGGACCTGCCGCTGTCGGTGTTCCACTTCGACTGCTTCTGGATGCGGGAGCTGTCGTGGTGCGACTTCGAGTGGGACCAGAAGGTGTTCCCCGACCCACGCGGCATGCTGTCCCGGCTGAAGGCACGCGGCCTGAAGGTGTGCGTGTGGATCAACCCGTACGTGGCGCAACGCTCGGCCTTGTTCGAGGAGGGCAAGGCCCGCGGCTACTTCCTCAAGCGCCCGAACGGCGACGTGTGGCAGTGGGACCTGTGGCAGCCGGGGCAGGCGGTCGTCGACTTCACCAACCCGGAGGCCCGCGAGTGGTACGCGGCCAAGCTCGACGCGCTGCTGGACATGGGCGTGGACTGCTTCAAGTCGGACTTCGGCGAGCGGATCCCGGTCGACGTCACCTACTTCGACGGGTCCGACCCCGAGGAGATGCACAACTACTACACCTACCTCTACAACAAGACCGTGTTCGACCTGCTGCGCAAGCGGCGCGGCGAACGGGACGCGGTCGTGTTCGCGCGGTCGGCGACCGTCGGCACGCAGCAGTTCCCGGTGCACTGGGGCGGCGACAACCTCTCCACGCCGCAGTCGATGGCGGAGTCGCTGCGCGGTGGGCTGTCGCTGACGATGTCGGGGTTCGGGTACTGGAGCCACGACATCGGCGGCTTCGAGGGCACACCCGAGGCGTGGCTGTTCAAGCGGTGGATAGCGTTCGGGTTGCTGTCGTCGCACAGCAGGCTGCACGCGAACTACTCCTACCGGGTGCCGTGGGCGTTCGACGAGGAAGCCGTGGACGTGTTGCGGCGCTTCACGAAGCTCAAGGCGACGCTGATGCCGTACCTGTACCAGGCGGCCAGGACAGCGCACCTGACCGGGGTGCCGGTGATGCGGGCGATGGTCGTCGAGTTCCCGGACGACCCGGCGTGCACGTATCTCGAACGCCAGTACATGCTCGGCCCGGACCTGCTGGTGGCGCCCGTGTTCCGCGAGGACGGTGTCGTCGAGTACTACGTCCCCGACGGTTCGTGGACCCACTACCTCACCGGCGAGACCGTCACCGGCCCGCGCTGGGTCCGGGAGGAGCACGGCGTCGACAGCGTGCCGCTGCTGGTCCGGCCCGGCACGGTGCTCCCGGTCGGCGCGGTCGACGACCGGCCCGACTACGACTACGCCGACGGCGTCACCCTGCACGTCTTCGGCCTGGCCGACGGCGCGGCCGTGACGACCGTGGTGCCCACGGTGTCCGGCGACGTCGCCTGCACCTTCACCACCACCCGGCGCGGCGACACCCTCGAGGTGTCCGCCGACACGCCGCCCGCCCGCTGGCGCGTCCGCGTCGCGGGCGCCGAACCCGTCGGCGCGGAAGGATCCTCGCTCACCGTCCAGCTCTGAACCCAGCCTCTGCACCCCACTGGAGTGGTCATGAGAAGACGTACGTTCTTAGCGGTAGCAGGTGTCACCACGGCCGCGCTCGCGGTCCCCGTCCACGCGGAAGCGGTGGCAAGTCACCCGTTCCGCAACCCCCGGCTCCCCCTGAAGTCCCGCGTCGAGGACCTGCTCGGCAGGCTCACGCTGCCGGAGAAGGTCTCGTTGCTGCACCAGTACCAGCCCGCGATCCCCCGCCTCGGCATGGCGCTGTGGAAGACCGGCACCGAGGCCCTGCACGGCGTCGCGTGGTCCACCGACATCACGTCCACCCCCGAGCCGGGCGCGGTGCGGACCGCCGTCGCGACCGTCTTCCCGCAGGCCGTCGGGCTCGCCGCCACCTGGGACCCGGCGCTGATCAAGCGGGTCGGGTCGGTCGTGGGCGACGAGCTCCGCGGCCACCACTCGGCCAACCCGGTCGTGTGGGGGCTGAACGCGTGGGCGCCGGTGGTCAACCTGCTGCGCGACCCGCGCTGGGG
Source organism: Actinophytocola sp. KF-1 (assembly GCF_054661535.1). Lineage (NCBI taxonomy): Bacteria > Bacillati > Actinomycetota > Actinomycetes > Pseudonocardiales > Pseudonocardiaceae > Actinophytocola > Actinophytocola sp. KF-1. Next base: position 82,741 of record NZ_BAAFVK010000020.1, read on the forward strand.
CCGCAACGAGGAGGGCTACTCCGAGGACCCGTACCTGACCGGCGTGATCTCCACGGCGTACGCGGGCGGCATGGCCGGCGACGACCCCCGGCACCTGAAGACCGCGCCGACGCTCAAGCACTACGTGGCCAACAACAACGAGGTCCGCCGCGACCGGACGTCGTCGAACCTGCGGCCGAGGGTGAAGAAGGAGTACGACGAGGCCGCGTTCAAGCCCGCGATCGCGGCGAACGCGGCGACCGGCGTCATGGCCGCGTACAACCTGGCGAACGGGCGGCCCATGACCGTCAGCCCGGACTTCGACGACGTGGTGCGGACCTGGACCGACCAGGTGCTGTTCAACGTCACCGACGCGGGCAACCCCAACAACCTCATCGGCTCGCAGGCCTACTTCGCCACGCTCGCCGAGGCCGACGCGGCCACGCTGAAGGCGGGGATCGACAGCTTCACCGTCGACAACACGAACGCCAAGCCGACGATCGACGCGGTGAACGCGGCACTGGCGCAGGGCCTGCTCGCCGAGTCCGACGTGGACAACGCGGTGCGGCACATCCTGACGATCCGGTTCCGGCTCGGCGAGTTCGACCCGGACGGCGGCCCCTACGCCGGCATCACCATGGACGTGGTGAACAGCCCCGCGCACCGGCGGCTCGCGCGGGAGACCGCGGGGAAGGCCGTGGTGCTGCTGAAGAACGACGGCACCCTGCCGCTGCGCGCCACCGGCACGGTCGCCGTGGTCGGTCCGCTCGCCGACACGCTGTACACCGACTGGTACTCCGGCAAGCTGCCGTACGCGGTCACGCCGCGGGCGGGGATCGCGGAACGGGTGACCGTCACCGGCACGGAAGCAGTCGACCGTATTGCGTTGCGCACCACCGACGGCCGGTACGTCACCGCGAGCGCGGCCGAGGACGGCGCCCCGCTCACGGTGGCGGCCACCTCGACGGGCACGCACTTCGACGTGTTCGACTGGGGCCAGGGCGTGGTGACGTTGCGCAGCGTCGCGAACGGCAAGTACGTCGAGCGCGACGGGTTCGGCGCGACCAGCGCGTTCGTGAACCGGGCGCCGCAGCCGCGCGACTGGTTCGTGCACCAGCAGTTCACGTTCGAGGACGCGGGTGACGGCGAGGTTGTCGTCAAGTACGTCGGCTACGAGACCGTGAACGACTGGGAAGGCCCGAACAACTACCTGACGGTGGCGTCCGACGGCCGGGTGGTCCTCGGCTCCCCGGACGCCGCGGGTGCCACCCGGTTCGTCAAGGAGACGGTGTCGAGTGGCGTCGACGAGGCCGTCGCGTCCGTGGCGGGCGCGGACGCGGCGGTCGTCGTGGTCGGGAGCATGCCGTTCATCAACGGCCGCGAGGACCACGACCGCACCACGATGGCCCTGGCGGAGAGCCAGTCCGCGCTGATCAGGGCGGTGCGCGCGGCGAACCCGAACACGGTCGTGGTGGTGGAGAACAGCTACCCGACCACGCTCACGTGGGAGCAGGAGCACGTCCCGGCGATCCTGTGGACCACGCACGCGGGGCAGGAGACCGGGCACGCGCTCGCGGACGTGCTGTTCGGCGACGTCAACCCGGCCGGGCGGCTCACGCAGACGTGGTACCGCTCGGACGCGGACCTGCCGGACATCCTCGAGTACGACATCATCAAGGCCCGCCGCACCTACCAGTACTTCGACGGCACGCCGCTGTACCCGTTCGGGCACGGCCTCTCCTACAGCACGTTCCGGTACGGGCGACTCGCCATCGAGTCGCCGCTGACGGTGAGCGTGCCGGTCACCAATACGTCTGACCGGGCAGGCGACGAGGTCGTCCAGCTGTACACGCACCAACGCGAGTCACGTGACCCGCAACCGAGGCGCACGCTGCGGGCGTTCCAGCGCGTGCACCTGCGGCCGGGGCAGACGACGACGGTCCGCTTCTCCGTGCCGGTCAGGGACCTGGCGCACTGGGACGTCACGCGTGGCCGCTGGGTCGTCGAGGGCGGCACGTACGACGTGCTGGTCGGCGCGTCGTCGGCCGACATCCGGCAGCGCGGCTCGGTGCGGATCGCGGGCGAGCGGATTCCGCCCCGCGACCTGTCCCGCACCACCCGCGCGATCGACTTCGACGACTACGCAAACGTTTCCCTCGTGGACACGTCGAAGGAACGGGGTGACTCGGTCGCAGGCCCGGGCTGGCTCTCCTTCCACGGCAGCGAACTGCGGCGGGTCCGCGCCTTCACCGCGCGGGTGGCGGGTGCGGGCACGATCGAGGTCCGGCTCGGCGGCCCGGCCGGTCGCCTCATCGGCACGGCCACCTCCCCCGGCACGGCCGACAAGTACACATATGCCGCCGTCTCCACCGCGCTGGCCGCCGACGGCAGGCACGACGTGTACCTCGTGCTCACGGGCGACCTGCGCGTCGACACGTTCTCGCTGCGATGAGACGGCTGGCACTGGTGCTGGCGTTGCTGCTGGCCACGGGCGCTGCCACGCCCGTGGCCGCGGCGGCCCCGGCGCACACGGTGACCTACGACCGGTACTCGCTGAAGGTCGACGGGCAGCGGGTGTTCCTGTGGAGCGGCGAGTTCCACTACTTCCGCCTGCCCAGCCCGGCGCTGTGGCGGGACGTGCTGGAGAAGATCCGCGCCGCCGGGTTCACCGGCGTCTCGCTCTACTTCAACTGGGCCTACCACTCGCCCGCGCCCGGCGAGTACGACTTCACCGGCGTGCGGGACGTCGACCGGCTGCTGCGGCTCACCGAGGAGCTGGGCCTGTACGTGGTCGCGCGGCCCGGCCCGTACATCAACGCCGAGGTCAGCGGCGGCGGCTTCCCCGCGTGGCTCAAGCAGGTCGACGGCCGGGCGCGGTCGAGCGATCCCGGCTACACGGCCGCGTACCGCGAGTGGCTGTCGCACATCAACCCGATCCTGGCGCGGCACCAGATCACCCGTGGCGGCTCGGTGATCGCGTACAACGTCGAGAACGAGTACGCCGCCAACACCGACGCGCGGTACATGCAGGACCTGCAGGACACCGCGCGGGCGGCCGGGATCGACGTGCCGATCACGCACAACCAGTGCTGTGACGCGTCGTGGACCCCGGCATGGGCGTCCGGACCGGGCGCGGTGCAGATCCCCGGGGTGGACGACTACCCGCAGTCGTTCGAATGCCAGTCACCTGACTTGTGGGGGCCGTGGGGCGCCGGGGTCACAGAACGCCTGACCGGCAACGCACCCGTGTACGCGGCGGAGTACCAGGCCGGGGCGATCGACCTCAACCGCGCCGGGTACGACCGCTGCCGGGAGCTGACCGGGCCGTCGTTCATGCGGTACTTCCACAAGTCGAACCTGATCACCAGCGGCGCCACCATGTTCGGGTACTACATGGCCTTCGGCGGCACGAACTGGGGCTGGCTCGGGCAGCCGAACGACGTCTACACGTCCTACGACTACGGCGCGGCGATCACGGAGTCGCGGCAGCTGACCGGAAAGTACGCGGAGTTCAAGCGCCAGGGGTACTTCGTGCGCGCGGTCACCCCGTTGGCGCACACCGATCCGGCGGTCCCGCCGACGTCGTCGAACGCGGCGGTGGAGACCCGCGCGCGGGCCAACCCGTCGACGGGGACGCAGTTCGTGCTGGCCAGGTCGCTCGACGGTGGCTCGTCCACCCTGGACTGGACGACGCCGGACGGCCGGTACCGGGTGCCGGTCACGGTCGGGGCGCGGGACGCGCAGGTGCTGGTCGCGGGCTACGACATGGGCGGTCAGCGGCTCGTGTGGTCGTCGTCGGAGCTGATGACCCACACCCGCGACGTGGCGTTGCTGTACGGGCGTACCGGGACAGACGGATCGACCGTCCTGCGCTACTCGTCGCGTCCCACGGTGAAGGTGCTCGCCGGGTCGGTCCGGTCCTCGTTCTCCGGCGGCGACCTGAGGCTGGACTACCGGCACGAGGGCCTGTCGCGGGTGCTGGTGAGCGGCGGTGGCCGTCCGCCGATGCTGGTGCTGCTGGGCACGAACGAGACGGCGGCCGAGTTCTGGCAGTTCGGGTCGACGCTGGTGCGCAGCCCGTCGCTGGTCCGCGACGCGACGGTGCGCGGCTCGACGGTGACGCTGCGGGCGGACACGTCGGCGCCGACCGAGGTGGAGGTGTTCACCCCGGCGCGACGGCTGGTCGTGGGCTCGACGGTGCTACCTGCCCGCAGGACGTCGAGCGGGTCGCTGGCCGGCACGCTCCGCGGGCCGGACCCGGTGCACCTGCCCGTCCTGTCCGGCTGGCGCACGCAGCGCGAGTCCGTCGTGGCCGACGCGGACTGGACCGTCGCCGACCGCGGCCTGCCGTCCGGACCGTACGGCTACGACCACGGCCACGTCTGGTACCGGGGCCACTTCACCGCCACCGGCGCGGAGACCGCGGTGAAGCTGAACGCGATCACCGGCAAGAACGGCGTGTACCAGGTGTGGCTGAACGGCACCTACCTCGGCTGGGCGAAGGGCGGCACGCAGGCGGACTCGGACGCACCCGTGAACCCCGATCCCGGCCCGGGCACGTTCACGCTGCCACCGCTGGCGCCGGGCGAGCCTGCGGTGTTGTCGGTGCTGGTGGAGAACATGGGCCACAACGACGACTGGACCGCCGACGACACGCGCTTCAAGCAGCCGCGCGGGCTGGTCGGCGCGGCGCTGATCGGTTCCGATACACCTGTCTCGTGGCGGTTGCGGGGCAACGAACCCGACCCGGTCCGGGGGCCGCTCAACAACGGCGGCCTGCTGGGCGAACGCGCGGGCTGGCACCTGCCGGGTTTCCAGTCACGCGACTGGAAACCCGCGCCTGCCACGCTGACGCCCGGGGTCACCTGGTACCGCACGGAGTTCACGCTCGGCCTGCCACGCGACCAGGACGTCCCGGTGGCGCTCCGGTTCGACGGCACGGGCGCCTACCGCGTGCTGATGTTCGTGAACGGCTGGCAGATGGGCCAGTTCACGGCCGACCTCGGGCCGCAACGCGAGTTCGTCCTGCCGTCGGGCGTGCTGCGCCCGGACGGGAAGAACACGCTCGCCCTGGCGGTGATCGCACTGGAGGACAGCACCCTGGGCCAGGTCAGCCTGGTCCCGCTGGCAAATCACCGGATCCGCTGACGCGGTCGTGCGAAGCTGAGCCGGTGCCACTGGGATGACCGGCAACGCAGGCGCGGGCAAGCCGACGGTGTGTTCGCTGTCGAAGAGCAGAGGAGAACTGAGGTCGAAGCCCTCGCGGCGCGGGCCGGCGACAGGGCCGCCCGCCCGCGGAGGTCGCCGACGCGGTCCTGGCCGCCGCCGGGACCTGTCGTAACGACGTTCAGGGCATCCGGGCCGTGCCGAGGCCCGCCAGCAGCGCGTCCACGGTGGCCTCGGGCGTCAGGTGCGTCGAGTCGAGCCACAGGCCCCGGCGCGGCATCGCGCGCAGACCGTGGTCGAGGTCCTCGACGGTCCACGCGCCGTAGCCGGTCTTCGCCCGCCCCGCCTCGCGCGCGGCCACCGCGGCGGGCGACGGCGCCAGCACCACCAGGTACCTCGGCCGGGTCCGCAGCGCGTCGAGCAGCTCGTCGACGTGCTCGCCCAGCAGCACGTCCTGCACGACCGCGGTGAACCCGGCGCCGGCGTACCCGTCGGCGACCTGTGCGGTCAGCCGGTGCCGCAACCGCAGCTGCGCCACCGCCTCCTCCTCCGCGCCGGGCGTCATGTCCGCGCGGCCGGACACGATCATCCGGCGGAACAGGTCACCCCGCACGTGCGCGGCCCTCGGCAACCGCTCGGCGAGCAGCTGGGCGACCGTCGACTTGCCGGCCGCCATGATCCCGGTGATCACCACCACCGCCGGCCCCAGGCTCATCCCAGCGGAGCACCCGCCACGTACAGGACCTGACCGGTCACGAACCCGGCGCCCTTGCTCGTGAAGAACGACACCGCGTGCGCGATGTCCGCCGGGTGGCCCGCGCGCCGCACCGGCAACGCCTCGGCCGTGATCCGGATGTGCTCCGCCAGCGTCCGGCCCCGGCGCGCCGCCGACCGGACCGTCATGTTGGTGGCGGTGAAGCCCGGCGCGACCGCGTTGACCGTCACCCCGAACGGGCCCAGCTCCAGCGCGGCCGCCTTCGTGAACCCGTTCAGCCCGGACTTCGCGGACACGTACTGCACGCGGTCCGGGTCGCCGAGCGCGGAGGTCGACGAGATGTTCACGATCCGTCCGAAGCCCGCGGCCTTCATGAACGGCGCGGCCAGCCGGGTGGTGAGGAACGCGCCACGCAGACAGACGTCGACGACCGCGTCCCAGTCGGCCGTCGACATGTCCGTCAGCGGCTGGTCCCGCGCGAACCCGGCGTTGTTCACCACGATCAGCGGCTCGCCGAGGGTCGTGACGACCTCGTCGAACGCGGCCGCCACCGACTCCTCGTCCGCGACGTCACAGTGGACGATCGCGTCGCCCTCCGCGCCTGCCGTGTCGACGTCCAGCACCGCGACCCGGTGCCCGTCGGCACGCAGGCGCTCGGCGACGCCCGCGCCGATGCCGCACGCACCACCCGTCACGACCGCGACGCTCACCGCGCCCTCCGCACCCTGGCCTCGTCCCACACCGGCTCGTCCGTCTCGACCACCTGGCCGTCGGACCGGAACACGAGAAACCGGTCGAACGACTTGGCGAACCAGCGGTCGTGCGTCACCGACATGACCGTCCCCTCGAACGCCTCGAGCGCGTCCTGCAGTGCCTCGGCCGACGTCAGGTCCAGGTTGTCCGTCGGCTCGTCCAGCAACAGCAGCGTGGCGCCGGACAGCTCCAGCAGCAGGATCTGGAACCGGGCCTGCTGCCCGCCGGACAGCGTCTCGAACCGCTGCGACCGCGAGCCCGCGAGGCCGTACCGGGACAGCTTCGACGACGCGGCCCCCTCGTCGAGGCCCTCCCGCGTGCCGTCGCCGCGCCACAGGACGTCGAGCAGCGTCCGGCCCACCCACTCCGGGTGCTGGTGGGTCTGCGCGAACAACCCGGGCACGACCCTGGCGCCGAGCTTCCACGCACCGTCGTGCTTGACCGTGTCGCCTGCGAGGAGCCGCAGGAAGTGGCTCTTGCCGGAGCCGTTCGACCCGAGCACCGCGACCCGGTCGCCGAAGAACACCTCCAGGTCGAACGGTTTCATCAGCCCGGTCAGCTCCAGGCCGTGGCACTGGATCGCACGCAGCCCGGTCCGCCCGCCGCGCAGCCGCGGCTGCACCCGTTCCTCCTTCGGCGGCAGCGGCGGCGGCCCGCCCTCCTCGAACTTGCGGAGGCGGGTGCAGGCGGCCTTGTACTTGGGCGCCATGCCGTCGCTGACCATGGCGGCCTGCTGCAGGTTGCGGACCAGGTCCTTGAGCTTCTGGTGCTCCTCGTCCCAGCGCCTGCGCAGCTCGGCCATGCGGTCCCAGCGGGCCTCGCGGGCCGCGTGCCAGGTGCCGAACCCGCCGCCGTGCACCCAGGTCGTGCCGCCCTCGAGCGTGACGATGTGGGTGGCGGCGCTCGCGAGCAGCTCCCGGTCGTGGCTGACGAGCAGCACGGCCTTGCCACAGGCGGCGAGCCGTTCCTCCAGCCACCGCTTGCCGGGCACGTCGAGGTAGTTGTCCGGCTCGTCGAGCAGGAGCACCTGTTCCCGGCCCAGCAGCAGCGCCTCCAGGACGAGACGTTTCTGCTCGCCGCCGGACAGCGTGGACACGGACCGGAACTGGGCGCGGTCGTAGGGCACGCCGAGCGCGGCGACGGTCGCCGTGTCCCACAGGACCTCGGCGTCGTACCCGCCTGCCTCGCCCCAGCCGGCCAGGGCGGTCGCATAACGCAACTGAGTCGGCTCGTCGTCGGTGTCCATCATGGCCAGTTCGGCGTCGTCGAGTGCCACGGCGGCCGCCCGCAACGCGGGTGGCGAGACGGCCAGCAGCAGGTCCCGCACGGTGCGCTCGTCCCGGACCGACCCGATGAACTGGGGCATCACGCCCAGTCCGCCCTGGACGGTCACCCCGCCCTCCTTGGGCGGCAGGTCGCCGGACAGCAGCCGCAGCAACGTCGTCTTGCCCGCCCCGTTGGCGCCGACGAGCGCGACGACCTGGCCGGTGCTGACCCGGAACGACGCGTCGCGGAAGAGTTGTCTACCGTCGTCGAGTCGATGGCCGAGGCCGTTGGCCTCCAGAAATCCCGCGCCCATACCGCAGATCGTCCGGCATCGGGGCGTTTCGGGCGACTGGTTTTCGAAAGCAACCCCCTTGCCACCGCTGTGGATCCGAGGCGGTACGCTGCGTCACCTGCGAGGGTTTGGCTGCGAACGGGAGGGATGCACTTGTCCGACACCCCGATCTACGACCAGATCCGACAGGAGCTCGAGTCTGGTCGCAGCGATCCACTCACGGCCCGGAGGTCCCGCTCGGGCGACGACGACGGCCAGGCCGTGTCCGTGTGGGCTCTGGTGAACCAGCACCGGAACGGCAAGCGCCGCTGACGCGTGCTGGGATTGGGGCATGCATCTGCTCAGCCCCGGCCCTTCCGTCGACGACCGCGCGCTGGAAGACCTCTACGCGTACCCCACCGAGCTGACCCGTCCTTTCGTGCAGGTCAACTTCGTCGCGAGCGCCGACGGCGCCGCGACCCTGTCCGGGCGTTCCCGTGGACTGTCCAGTCCGGCGGACAAGAAGGTGTTCGCGCTCGGCCGTGACCTCGCCGACGTGGTGCTCGTGGGTGCGGGCACCGCGCTGGCCGAGGGGTACCGGGGCGTCAAGCACACGGAGCTGCGCGCGTCGCGGCGCACCCGGCTGGGGCTCGCGGACATCCCGCCCATCGCGGTGGTCACCGGCCGCGGCTCGGTCGACCCGACGTCCCCGCTGATCACCGACACCCGGGTGCCGCCGATCGTGCTGACCTCGGAGGCCGCCCCCACCGACTGGCGCAAGGCGGTGGCCGACGCGGGCGCCGACGTGGTGGTGGCGGGCGAGGACCGTGTGGACCCGGCCGCGGCGCTGGCCGCGCTCGCGGACCGCGACCTGCTGCGGGTGTGCTGCGAGGGCGGCCCGACGCTGTTCGCGGACCTGATCGCGGCGGACCTGGTGGACCAGCTGTGCCTGACCGTGTCCCCGCTGCTCACCGGCGCAGGCGCCGTCCGCGTCGCCGACGGCCTCCCCGCGGCCGCGCCGATCGACCTGACGTTGGAGTCCGTGCTCTCCGACGAGGGATTTCTGATGCTGCGGTATCGCAAGAAGGCGGCATCCGGGCCAGAATGACGGCCATGCAGCTCCCGATCATGCCGCCGGTGAAGCCGATGCTGGCCAAGCCGGTGAAGAAGATCCCGACGGGCGAGATGAGCTACGAGCCGAAGTGGGACGGCTTCCGGTCGATCATCTTCCGCGACGGTGACGACGTCGAGATCGGCAGCCGCAACGAACGTCCCATGACCAGGTACTTCCCGGAGCTGGTCGAGGCGGTGAAGGCCAACTTCCCGGCCCGCTGCGTGATCGACGGCGAGATCGTGGTCGTCGGCCCGACCGGCGACCGGCTCGACTTCGAGGTGCTCGCCCAGCGCATCCACCCGGCCGCGAGCCGCGTCACGATGTTGTCGGAGACGACCCCCGCCAAGTTCGTGGCCTTCGACCTGCTGGCCCTGGACGACGAGGACTACACGACCCGGTCGTTCGCCGACCGCCGCGCAGCGCTGGAGGCGGCCCTCGCGCCTGCGCAGGCCCCCATCCACCTGACCAGGACGACCACCGACCCGGCGGTGGCCCAGCAGTGGTTCGAACAGTTCGAGGGCGCCGGCCTCGACGGGGTGATCGCCAAGCCCCTGGCGGGTGAGTACGAACCGGACAAGCGCGTGATGTTCAAGATCAAGCACGAACGCACCGCCGACTGCGTCGTCGCCGGCTACCGCGTCCACAAGAGCGCCCCGAACCGCATCGGCTCGCTGCTGCTCGGCCTCTACAACGACGAGGGCGTGCTGGCGAGCGTCGGCGTGATCGGCGCGTTCCCCCTGGCGAGGCGGGAAGAGCTGTTCGAGGAGATGCAGGAGCTCGTCACGGACTTCGACAACCACCCCTGGGCGTGGGCGAAGCAGGAGGAGGGCACGCGGACGCCGAGGAACGCGGAGGGCAGCAGGTGGCAGGCGGGCAAGGACCTGTCGTTCGTGCCGCTGCGCCCGGAACGCGTGGTCGAGGTGCGGTACGACCACATGGAGGGTGTCCGGTTCCGGCACACGGCACAGTTCTCCCGGTGGCGCCCGGACCGTGATCCGCGCAGCTGCACGTATGAGCAGCTGGAGGAGCCGGTCAAGTTCGACCTCGCGGACGTGCTGTCCTGACCTTCGAGCCGGATCCCTGAACCGGAGCCGCTGAATTCGGCACGCCGAGCCACGTTGGCGCGACGACGTGCGCGCCACCTGGTCGCCCGCCCAGCGGCGACCCTGACCTGAACGATCCGAGCCCCGCCTCCCAGCCGCCTCTCGCCCGAGCCCCAGAAACTCCTCGCCGAAGCACCCCCGCGCAGCCGCCTACCCACCCGGGGCGACCGCCGACTGAACGACCCGCATCCCCGGTTTCCAAGCCCGGCTGCCGCCCGAGCCGCCCCGACGGCCTCCCGGTCCACCCCTCGCCCGAAGCCTGCGGGAACCTCCCGGCTCGCTCGCCGAAGCACCCCGCCACCTTCGCCATGGCCGCGCCCCGCAACGCTCCCCGACCTGACCGATCGGAACCGCACCGCCCAGCCGACGCTCGCCCGAAGCCCCCGACACTCCCGGGTCCACCTCGCCGAAGCACCCCGGCCGTCGCGCGCCGGACCCGCCGCCGTGACCACCCGCGGCGACCCCCGCCGCAAGCCAACCCCGCCCGAAGCCCCCAGACACCTCCCGGGCGCGCCCCGCCGAAACACCCCGGCCGCCGCGTACCGGACCCGCCACCGCGACCACCCGCAGCGAACTCCGACCCGACCGATCGGAGCCGCAACGCCAAGCCGACTCCGACCCGAAGCCCCCAGATACCTCCCGGACCCGCCCCGCCGAAACACCCCCGGCCACCGCACACCGGACCCACCGCCGTGACCACCCGCAATGAACCCCAACCCGACCGAACCCCACCCCCAGCCAACCCCGCCCGAAACCCCAAACACCTCCCGGACCCGCCCCGCCGAAACACCCCGCCCGCCGCGTACCGGACCCCCGCCGTGACCGCCGCGGCGAACCCCGACCCGATCGATCCGAGCCCCACGTCCAAGCCGACTACCAAACCCCCAAACACCTCCCGGGCCCACCCCGCCGAAACACCCCCGGCCGCCGCATACCGGGCCCACCGCCGCGCCCCCCGAAGCGAAGCCCAACCCCACCGAACCTCACGGCCAAGCCGACCCCGCGCGAAACCCCCAGACACGCCCCCGGGCCCGCCCCGCCGAAACACCCAGCCGCGGTGCACCGGACCCACCGCCCTAACCGCCCGCAGCGAACCCCGACCCGACCGAACCCCACCTCCAGGCACCCCGAAGCCATCCGTAGCCTCCGGATCCAGCCCGCCCCGAAGCCCCCGGAAACCTCCCGCCCCACCCGCGCGAAGACCATCCCGGAGCCACCCCGGCGGCCTCCGGCCCCCGGAATCCAGCCTAGACCGGCCCACCGACAACCCCGGCCCGCCGAACCCGGGTTGTCCACAACGCACGCAGTTGTCCACAAGCACCACTCGCACCACCCAGAACCGTCGCCCCCGGCCGGTAGGCTGGAAACCGGGGGCCGGAGGCCGCCCGCCCCACGTTCACCCCGTTCTCACCTCCCCCGTGCGACCCTGCAACGGACCGCGCAAAGGGGAGGACAAGACAAGGTGACGGCCTGGCGAGTAGGCGTGGCCATGCTGGTCGCCGCGGCGGCGCTCTCTGCCTGTACCGCCGGCCCCTCGGTCCGGCCGGAGATCGTCACCAACGACGGGCCGGACGTCTCGACCACCCAGTCGGTGCCGCCCACCGAGGTCCCGCCGCTCGAGGAAGCCGACAACGACATCCAATGGCGCACCTGCTCCGGCGAGATCCGCGACGCTCTGGCCCTCCAGCAGCTGCCCGGCTGGCTGCCGATCGACTGCGGCCGCGTCAACGGCGTCCTCGACTCCCCCTACGCGCCCGACCGCGGCACCGCCCGCATCCAGCTCCTCAAGGCGGGCGACGGGCCCGTCCCGATCGCGGTCGTCAACGACGTCGACGGGCTGCCCGGCACGATCTACGCGGCCCGGCTCGCGGCCTCGCTCCCGCAGGAGTTCTTCGACAAGTTCCAGCTCATCGGCATGGACCGGCGCGGCACCGGCAACTCGGGCGCCGCCAACTGCCTCCCCCAGCAGGTCCGCCGCGACATGATCGAGCCGGACCCGGCCGCGCTGGACGTCCAGGCCTGGTTCGAGGCCGCGCAGACCGCCGGGCAGCAGTGCTCCATCGCCCTGGAACGCCAGCTCCCCGCCTTCGACACCTGGCGCACCGCCGCCGACCTCGACGCGCTGCGCACCGGCCTCGGCGTGTCCCGGCTGAACGCGATCGGCCACGGCGAGGGGTCACGCGTGGTGAGCATGTTCGCCGACCGGTTCCCCGATCGGGTGGGCCGGCTCGTCCTCGACGGGGTGCCCGACCCGGCCGCGGACGCGCAGCTGACCCTCGAGGGCGTGGCGAAGGGCGGCGAGGCGGCGTGGGACGCGTTCGTCGCCGACTGCGTCACGCGCCGCTGCGAACTCGGCACCGACCCCGAGCGCACGTTCCTGGAGCTGCTGGGCGAGCTGCGCAGCAACCCCATCCCCGGCGACGGCCTCGACATCACGGCAGGCGCCGCCACGCACGCCGTCGTGATCGGGCTGTCCGACCGCAAGACGTGGCCCACCCTCGCCAAGGCGCTGGCCACCGCGAACGACGGCGACGGCAGCGGCCTGCGGGCCATGCTGGCCCCGCTGGCGCTCGGCAGCGACGTCCAGGCCGCGTCCCTCGACGGCGCGCTGGTCACGACCTGCAACGACATGAAGACGCGCTTGTCACCCGGACAGGTGGAATCCGCCGCGAAGGAGTGGCAGGACCGGTATCCGCTCTTCGGTCCGCTCGCCGCGCAGCGCCTCGCGTTCTGCGGCCCGTGGACCGTGCCCGACCACCCGCTGCCGACGCCGACCGGCCGCGGCGCGCCGCCGATCCTCGTCATCGGCACCGCGAACGACGCCGTCACCCCGCTCGAAGGCTCGCAGCGCGCCGCGCAGCAGCTCGACTCCGGCGTGTTCCTCTCCTGGGAAGGCGCGGGTCACGGCGCGCTGGGCTTCTCCGCGTGCGCCACGACGGCGGCCACCGGCTTCCTCGTCGACGGTGCGATCCCCCGCAACGGAACCGTCTGCCCGCCGTGATCACGCGTTAAGGTGACCACGTGCGACGCGTCGGGGTGCTGCTGCTGGTCATGCTGTCGTTCCTGCTCGCGGCTCCGGCCGGGGCCGCGCAGGCGCCGCCACCGGTCACGCTGCGGGTGCTGAGCTACAACATCCACACGGGCATCGGCGCGGACGGCGTGCTCGACCTGTCCCGCACGGCCGCCGCGATCCGTGCCACCGGCGCGGACGTCGTCGCGCTGCAGGAGGTCGACGTGCACTGGGACGCACGCAGCGACTTCCGCGACCAGGCCCGTGACCTGGCCGCCATGCTGCGGATGCGGGTGTTCTTCGCGCCGATCTACGACCTGGACCCGCTCACCCCGGGCGCGCCCCGGCGGCAGTACGGCGTCGCCGTCCTCAGCCGCTTCCCCGTGCTGCACACCGAGAACCACGAGATCACCCGGCTGTCCACACAGGACCCCGACCCGGTGCCCAAGCCGGCGCCGGGGTTCGCGGAGGCCGTCGTACTCGTGCGCGGCGTGCCGGTCCACGTGTACTCGACGCACCTCGACTACCGCGCGGACCCGGCCGTGCGGGCGATGCAGGTGGCGGACACGCTGCGGATCATGTCCGCCGACCGCGGCCCTCGGCTGCTGCTCGGCGACTTCAACGCGCCGCACGAGGCGCCCGAACTCGCTCCACTGTGGACAGTGCTGACCGACGCGGCACCCGGCGGCGGCACGTACCCCGCTGCGGCGCCGACGAAGCGGATCGACTTCGTGACCGTGTCGGACGGGGTGCTGGTGCGGTCCGCGACCGTGCCGGCCACGCTCGCCTCCGACCACCGCCCGGTGCTGGCGGACGTCTCGGTGCCGCGCTAGGCCTCGGTTTCGCGCACCCGGTACTCGCAGCCGTATTCCACGGCGTAGCAGAGATCGTAGTGGTGCACGATCTTCGGACCCTCGTGCAGATGCACGTGCGTAACGGTGTCGCGTGGCTGTTCCGGCAGCTCGGGGAGCGTGTCGACGCGCCCGTCGAGCGGCCCGCCCACGTAGCGCACGACGTACGGCTTCGTCACGTTGACCTCCCTCCGGCTTCCGTCCCCTCGATGCTTCCTTGCGATCCCGCCGAAAGCAACCAGTGACGCGTGCGGACGTGGCTAAACATGAAAACGAGCACACGTTCACCGCATTGGATGTCGCGGTGCCGTAACGGTTTCGACAAAGATGACGGCACGAGGGCAGCACACCGCAGGTGAGGAGCCGCGCTCATGGCGAAGTCGGACCACCGCTGGCCGGTGTGGCCGTGGCTGGTACTGACCGTCGCGGGCGTCGTCGTGACCGTCGTCGCGGCGATCGTCGGCACGACCAGCACGAACAACACCGCGGAGTCCGCACCCGTCACGGTCACCGTCACCGCGACGCACGTCCAGACCAGCACCGTCCGGGTGACCGTCACGGTCGCCCCGCCGCCGGAGGTCCCGGCCACGGCGCTGCTCGACGGCATCCACACCGTCGGCGTCGAGGTCCAGCCCGGCGTCTACCAGACCCCGGGTCCGAGCGGCACCAACGCGGGCGGCTGCTACTGGACCAGGTCCGACGGCACCGGCGGCCTCATCGAGAACGGCGTGATCACCGGCCCCGGCACGCTCACGATCCAGCTCAACGAGCTGGTGGAGACCGCGGGCTGCCAGCCGTGGCAGAAGGTGGGCTAGCTAGTCCGCCCGCGCCCGGCTCGGCTGCACGCGCTTCGGCTCGCCCGCCATCTTCGGGTACTCCGGCGGGTACGGCATGTCGCCCTCGCCGTTCGCCTCGTCCCGGGCCACCAGCTCCATCAGCGGCTCCAGCGAGAACGCCGTCGTCGCGACCACCGCGTGCAGGTCACCGACCTCGGCGAACCGCTCCGGCATGGTCAGCACGGTGAAGTCCGCGGGCATGACGTCCGGCAGCTCGTCCCACGTCACCGGCGCGGACACCTGCGCCCTCGGCGTCGGCCGGATCGAGTAGGCGCAGGCGATCGTCCGGTCCCGGGCCATCTGGTTGAAATCGATGAAGATCCGCTCGCCCCGCTCCTCCTTCCACCAGCTCATCGTCACGTCGTCGGGCATGCGGCGGGCCAGCTCGCGGCCCAGCGCGATCACCGCGCGGCGGGCCTCGACGAAGGTCCACCTCGGCTCGATCGGCACGTACACGTGCAGACCGCGGCCGCCGGAGGTCTTCGGGAAGCCCGCCATCCCCAGTTCCGCCAGCAGCGCGCGCAGCTCGCCCGCGACCCGCACCGCGTCGCGGAAGTCCGTGCCCGGCTGCGGGTCCAGGTCGATCCGCAGCTGGTCGGGGTGGTCGACCTCGGGCCGCCGCACCGGCCAGGGGTGGAACGTCAACGTGCCGAGGTTGACGGCCCACACGACCACCGCGAGCGTCGTCGGGCACACCTCGTCGGCGGGACGGCCGCTCGGGAACGTGATCCGGGCGGTCTCCACGAACGACGGCGCGCCCTTGGGCACCCGCTTCTGGTAGAACGCGTCGCCGCGGTTGTCCGCCCGGGTGGAGAGCTTCGCACCCTCGAAGACGCCACCCGGCCAGCGCTCCAGCGTGGTGGGCCGGTCACGCAGCGCGCCCAGGATACCGTCGCCCACCGACAGGAAGTACCGGACGACGTCCGACTTGGTGATGCCCAGCTCCGCGAAGTAGGGCTTGTCCGGACTCGACACGCGCACGGCGTGCCCGTCCACCTCGAACTCCATCGCCTCGGCCACGGCGACAGACTACGGCGTGTGAAAAGGGCTTCGCCTGGTCAAGTAGCGTAATAACGGTGAAGATGGACCTGACCCCCGCGCGGGGAACCCGTGATCTGCTGCCCTCGGCCGTCGCCATGCGCGACCATGTCCTGGCGCGGATCACGGAGGTCTACGGCCGCTACGGCTACCAGCGCATCGAGACCCCGGCGCTGGAGAACATCGAGCGCCTCCAGGGCGGTCAGGGCGGCGAGAACCAGAAGCTGATCTACCAGGTGCTGCGCCGCGGCCTCGAGCCGACGGTCGCCGACGGGACGCCGCTGTCCGACCTCGTCGACCTCGGCCTGCGCTTCGACCTGACCGTGCCGCTGTCGCGGTTCTACGGCGCCAACCGGGCGACGCTGCCGCAGCCGTTCCGCTCGTTCCAGTTCGGGCCGGTGTGGCGGGCCGAGCGGCCGGCCAAGGGCCGGTACCGGCAGTTCTACCAGTGCGACATCGACATGCTCGGCGAGCCGAGCGTGCTGGCCGAGGTGGAGCTGATCGAGGCGACGTCGGCGGCACTGGCCGCGGCCGGGCTTTCCGGTACGACCGTACGGATCTCCGACCGCCGGTTCCTGTCCGCGCTGGCCGAGCAGTCCGGCGTGCCCGCGGAGGGCTGGGACCGCCTGTTCATCACGCTCGACAAGCTGGACAAGGTCGGCTGGGACGGCGTCCGCGCCGAGCTGACCGACCGCCTCGGCATCGACGGGGCGACCGTCGGCAGGCTCCAGGACACCATCACCGGCCTGCAGGGCCTGGACGCGGCGAAGCTCACCGACCAGCTGGCCACGACGCTGCCCGGCCTCGGCGACGACGTGCTCGCCGACATGACGACCACGGCAGGCGGCCTGGCCGCCCTACCGGACCTGACCTGGGAGTTCGACCCGACGCTGGTCCGCGGCATGGGGTACTACACGGGCCAGATCTTCGAGGTCACGCACCCGGCATCGGGTGGTTCGGTGGCGGGCGGTGGGCGCTACGACCGCCTCATCGGCCGCTTCCTCGGCACGGACGTGCCCGCGTGCGGGTTCTCCATCGGCTTCGAACGGATCGTGGACCTGCTGGCCAGCGCCCCCGACCGCGAGGCGGTCGCCGTGCTGTACGAGCAGGACACGCCGATCCCCCGGGTCCTGTCGATCGCGCGTGAGCTGCGGGCGGACGGCCGCTCGGTGTCGCCGGTGCGCCGGTCCGGCAAGTTCGGCGCCCAGCTCACCCGGCTGGAGGAGTGGGGTTTCACGTCGTTCGTGCACGTCAAACCGGACGAGACGGGTGCGGAGCGCGCTCTCGGCGACAAGGCGAAGTAGAGAGGTTACGGTGGGGCCATGGCGGCCACCGCGTACCCGGACGAACCGGAGAACAAGCGGTCCGCTCAGTTCGACGACGAGTTGATCGGCCTCGACCCCGACGACCCCGAAGCACAGGCGTTCGCCGCCCACCTCGACCGGCAGCAGCGGGTCCGGTCCGGCTACACCGTCGAGGGCTACCTGTCGGACGTCGGCGACTTCGCCGACTCCGCCAACCGCCTCGGCGGCCACTACAAGCTGATGGCGGCCATCCTCGTGCTGCTCATCCTGCTCGGTGTGACCATCACCGCATGGGACGCCCTGGTCTTCGTGGTCACCACGTTCTTCTGACGACGCGTAGTTTGGACGGCATGGAAACCGAGCAGCAGCGGCCGCGCGTGGTGAAGTCGGAGCAGGAGTGGCGTGCGCAGCTCACGCCGGAGGAGTACGCGGTGCTGCGCCGGGCAGGCACCGAACGCCCGTGGACCGGCGAGTACACCGACACCAAGACCACCGGCGTGTACGAGTGCCGAGCCTGCGGCGCGGAACTCTTCCGCAGCGACACCAAGTTCGACTCACACTGTGGTTGGCCGTCGTTCTATGCCGCACGAACTTCGGACGCGGTGATCTTACGAGAGGACCGCAGCCTCGGCATGGTGAGGACCGAAGTGATCTGCGCCACATGCCACAGCCACCTGGGCCACGTCTTCGAGGGCGAGGGCTACGACACCCCCACCGACCAGCGGTACTGCATCAACTCGATCTCGCTGCGATTGGTCCCCAACGAGGGTTAGGCCCAGCGGACCAAAGCACCTCCGAACCTCTGCTGTGGTCGTTCCCTCGACCACAGCAGAGGCGCAGGACCAGTGCCTAGATCGACACCCATCGCGTCTCGACCACGACGCTTCCATCGAGCGTCACGACGCCTACCCGAACTCACTCTTGTTACGCCGGTCGATCTTGGTCACGCCTTCATCAAGCCGAAGACGCCCCACCTCGAACCCGGTAAGCACCTGTTCGAACCCACTGCTGTCGACGACCCTCAGCCGCCCCACGCCGAGCCGGTTCGTGTCCCCAATGATGACGGATGCGCCGAGGCGACGCGCCAACGCTACTGCAGTCTGCCCCGGCGCCCGTTCCGTTCTCGGGCATACCTGGATCGGCCGCCCCAGGACACACCATCCCGGCACCAACTCGTGGGCAGCAGGCAAGGCATCCACACCGCGGTCCTCCAGCCAGTCCTCACGATGCAATCGACATACACAGGTCGCAAGCGCCTCAGTCCCCAAACCCACAAACCCCACCGCCGGCGAGGACTCCAGCTAAGCGACCTCATCAAGAAATGCACGATATCGGGGATAAAGATCTCCACTCGGCAAGCAAGCAGCGCACGGGGATGGCACACAACCCATGCATCCCGAACCTGCAGATAGCCCGGTGAGGAGAATTCGATCAGGTGCGATGGCTCGCATCGCTGCAACAGCGTGCGCAACAACCTTCACATGGCGATGGTCAAAGGTCAGAGCAGGCAAGACCACTACTCGACGCACGACTCCCCTTCTCGGGGGAAATGAATCACGAGTGCACGACACCGACGACTGCCTCCGGAGGGGCACCCTCGACGTCGCCTACCACCTTTACCCTGCGGCTATACCAGCACGACAATCTCTACGATAGCCCACCACCCCACCACCCACCGCCAGTGTCACGACCATGTCACGCCCCTCCTCGGGTGCCCGCCTTGGCCAGTCGTCGCGGATGGCGACGGTGACCTCGTCGAGATCAGTGCGGGCCGCCGAGAGTGATCGTTAGTCGCGCGCTGGCGCCGGGGACTGCGTCAGCGCTACCGTGCTCAGGTCCGCTGACGATCAACCTGTACGTCAGCCGTGGAGTAAGTTCCTCGTGGCGTCGGTCGGCCTCGACACTGGCGGTCAGCACGGCGCTTGCGGCAGCGTCCTTGGCCGTCTCGACGACAACCTCGACCACATCGGCTGACCGTTCGCTGCGGGTCGCGAGGTTTCGGCTTCGTCACCGAGCGTGCGCTGCTGTCCGTCGAACTCTTGGTGAGGCGGTAGCTACAGACGCCACCGTAAGCCCATCGCCTGGGCTACCTCACAGACCGGCGACGGACCCGCGTCGGGTCCACCGACGGACGTTCCGTCCACAGACCAAACCTCGATCTTCGGTGGAAACAGCCGAACCGATATGCAGTCACCTGGCTGTTTCTTGGCGAGTATCAGACCCACGAGCGCAAGAACGAACACCAGGACGAGCACCACCAATAGGATGCAGATCCACGGGGAGAAGACAAACGCGGCGGGCAGGACGCGAGACTAATGTATCAAAAGATACTTAAACCATAAATCATATCAAGCTTGTCAAGCAGAGCAGCCCTCGTCTCATTATTGGGACGTTACCGCAGGTCATTGCCCCATATGCAATGTTTGACGACAGCGACCCGGGTGAATTGGGTGCAAATTACGCCAAACGGCATATCTCACGACTACCACAACCTGCTAGCCGGGATGAACCACGGCTTGCGACCGCCTGCCCGGAGCCGGGGTTCCGATGGCAAGGGGGAATAACTCGGAACCTGATCGAGCTTCGGATGGGTGGGGACGGTGTCGACGACGGGGGGTTGCCGGTGCGTTGGTCGGTGTCCGACGGACGTGAGGATGAGTTGCGATTCGGAATCCTTGGACCGCTGGAGGTCGTGCGGGGCAGAAGCCGGATCGAGATCGGCGCGGCCAAGCTCCGGGTCTTCCTGGCCGCGCTGCTGGTCCGGGCGAACCAGCCGGTGTCGCTGGATGAACTCGCGGTCCGGTTGTGGGGCGACCGAACGCCGAAGACCGCCCGTCGCACGATCCGCGTGCACGCCATGCGGCTGAGACGGGTGCTTGGAGACGATGGTCGCTCGGCGGTCGTACGTACCCACACCGACGGTTACAGCGTGGAGGTCACACGGGATCAGCTCGACCTGTTGCGCTTTCGCGACCTCCGGGCACAGGCCATGGCGGCGGCGCGGAACGGGGACCGGGAACTGGAACTGGCATTTCTCACAGAGGCGATAAACCTGTGGCGCGACCACCCGCTGAGTGACGTCCCATCGGACTCCCTGCAGCGGGAAGTGGCTTCTCAACTGGAGGAGGAGAGGCTGTTCGTCGTCGAGCGCAGGCTGGACATCGACCTGGCGGTCGGCCGGGCCAGGGAGGTGGTCAGCGAGCTCGTGCAGCTGACCAAGGAACATCCGTGGCACGAGCCGTTCTGGGAGCAGCTCGTCGTTGCGCTGTACAGGTCCGAGCGGCTTGCCGACGCCCTGGACACGTACCAGACCGTGCAGCGGTTGTTCCGCGATGAACTGGGTGTCGAGCCTGGCGAGCGCCTCCAGCGGCTGCAGCAGGACATCCTGTCGGGTGCCGGGCCCGCCGGCTTCGTTCCGGCTGCCGAAGACCGGTCTGTGGCCCGGTCCACGCGGTCGGGCGGTGACCCGGTCCTCGCACCAGCGCAGACCCAGCTGCCTCCCGGTGTCCGTGGATTCGTCGACCGGCCCGAGGTCGCCGAGCTCGTCACCTGGGCACGGGACGCGGACGAAGCGGCCGTGCCGATCATGATCGTCGGCGGCATGCCGGGAGTGGGCAAGACAGCCCTGCCCCTCCATGTCGCCCATCGATTACATGAGCGCTATCCGGACGGTCGGCTGTACATCGACCTCCGCGGGTTCGCGCCCCAACCACCGCTGCCCGTGAAGGTAGCGCTCGGATCGCTGCTTCAGTCCCTCGGCGTGCCCGCGGGGGAAGTGCCAGAGAGCGTGGAGGGGTGCGCCGCGAAGTACCGCGCGCTCTTGAGCGGACGTCGGGTGCTGGTCGTCCTGGACGATGCCGAGGACGCCGAGCAGGTCCGCCCGTTGCTGCCGGGCGTCCCCGGCAGCGCGGTCCTGGTGACGAGCCGGATGGACCTGCGCGGTCTGGCTGTGACGAACGGGGCGGAGCGGATGGTGCTCGACGTGCTGAGCCGCGAACGATCCGCTGAGCTCCTCGCCACGTTCGTCGGCGAGGAGCGTGCCGCGCGAGAGCCGGCGGCGGTCGAGGCGCTCGCGGAACTGACCGGACACCTCCCCCTCGCGTTGCGGATCGCGGGCGCACACGTCGCGGCGGACCCTGCCGGGGATGTAGCCGAGCATGTGCGTTTCCTGCGTGAGCGGGCCCGCCTGGCGGAGCTCGTCGTGGACGGTGACGACACGGTGGGGGTGCGTGCCGCGTTCGACCGGTCCTACCTGCGGCTGACAGCGCCGGATCAGCATCTCTTCCGGCTGCTCGGCCGCATGGGCTCCCAGGACCAGACCGCAGAGGATGTGGCTCGCTTCGCCGGCCTGCCACCGGCCGAGGTGCGGCGCGCGATGGACCGGCTGGTCGGCACGAGCTTGGTCGAACGCCCGGCACTCGGTCGTTATCGCCTGCACCCCTTGTTGCACGAGTACGCGCGGAGCTTGCCCGTGAACCCGCAGGATGGCGCCGGCGACGAGATGATGCGCATGCGTGCCGGCCGTGTGGTGGTGTAGCTCCTCGGCTACCGGTGGCCGAGGAGGTCGGCGAACAACGGCGAGGTCTGTGCCAGTTCCTTCGGGGTGCCCACTCGCGCGGTGCTGCCGTCGAGGACCAGGACCCGTTGGGCACGAGCGGCCGAGCTCATCCGGTGGGCGATGACGACGAGTGTGTCGCCACGCGCGGCGAACACAGCCTCCACCCGTGCCTCCGTGAGCGGATCGAGGTGGCAGGTGCCTTCGTCGAGAACGATGATCCTGGCGGGGCCGAGGTGGACCCTGGCGAGGGTGATGAGCTGCCGTTCGCCGTGGGAGAGCGCGTCCACGTCGCCCAGATCGGCGTCGTAGCCCCCGAGTCGCCGGACCAGGGGCCGGAGGCCGAACTCATCGACGACGACGTCCAGGCGTTCGTCCGTCAGGGTGGTCGTGAGATAGCCGAGGTTCTCCCGCAACGTTCCGGTGAAAACGTAGGACTCCTGTGGCACAACCGCGATCGTCGTGCGCAGCCACGCCTCGGACAGTTCCTCGACCGGGATCCCGCCGAGCGTGATCAGCCCGCTGTCCGGTGGCGTCAGGCCGGCGACCAGGTTGGCGAGGGTGGACTTGCCGATACCGCTCGGTCCCACGACCGCCAGGTGCGTGCCGTGCGGCAGCGTGAGATCGAGGTTCTCGACGATCGGCGCGGAGAACGGCCCGTACCGGAAGGTGAGACCGGTCAGCCGCAGGTCGTACCGGTTCGTGGTCCGGCCGACCGTGCTGGTCCCGGCGTGTGGTTCCGCTGTCACGTCGCCAAGGCGGCGCAGCACCACGGACAGCTGCAGCCCGGCGTTGCCCACGGCGTGCACCACTGCCCGCAGGGCCGGTTCGAGGCCGGTGACCAGATACGTCGCCGCGCCGAGCAACTGCCCTGGGGTGACGGCCCCCGCCGCGACCAGACTGGGTGCGAGCAGGAGCATGGCCAGGAGCGGCAACCGAGCGCCGAGAGCGACCACCGCGACACGAGCGGCCCCGGCGTTCGCGGTGGCTCGCGCCGCCGCCGCCACGTCCGTAACCGATCGCCCCACGCGGAAGCCGGCGACGGTGGCCGCTCCGTAGGCCCGGATGTCCCGAAGTCCCGCGATGGTTCGTCCGGCCTCGTCGGCGAGGCGCTCCTCGGCGACGAGCGACGCGTGATATCTCCTGCGCAGGACCGGTGACAGCAGGGCGAGCAGAACGCCGGAGACGACCAGACCACCGGACGTCAGCCACGCCAGCTCGGGAACCAGCGCGAACAGGCCCACCAGCACCGCGACCACCGAGAACACCACGGTGCGCGTCGTCGTGAGCAGCGCGGCGACGAGCTGCCGCGCCGTCTCCGCCTGCCGGGTGACACGGGTGACCACAGCGAGGTCGGTGCGGCCGTCCTCGGCCGCTGCCCGGTGGAGACCGGCTCGCACGATCCGGGTGACCAGGTGGTCGCGGACCGCCTCGGCGATGGCGGCGAGCGGCGGGACAGCCTGACGTCCGGCTGCCGCACCGATGACCATGGCCACGGCGAACAGGACGAGCATGAGCAGACCGAATCCCGGCCGCCCGGCGAGGAACCCGGCATCGACCGCTCGCGCGATGAGCTGGCCGGACAGCAGAACCGGAACGGTCTCCACCACCGACCACCCTGCGAGTCTGATCGCCGCGTGGCGCTGCCCGGCCAAAGCGGGCCGGATCAGCGCCCAGCCACCCGGCGTCACGGCGTGGTCCCGGTCAGCAGACCAGTGCCGAACAGCGCGCGGTAGCCGGGATCGGACTCCAGCGTCTCATGTGGACCCACGGCCATGATCCGCCCTTCGTGTAGCCATACGACGATGTCCGCTTCGCGTGCCGTGGACACCCGGGTGGTGACGATGAGCCGGGTGACGCGCTGCCGGGTGAGCGCGGCGGTGATACGCCGCTCGGTGAGCGTGTCCACACCGGACAGCGCGTCGTCGAGGACGAGCAGGCGCGGCCGTCTGCTGAACGCCCTGGCGAGTCCGAGGCGCTGGAGTTCGCCACCGGACACGCGCAGTGCGTCGAGCGGGGTGTCGAGACCGCCGGGTAGCCGGTCGACGAAGTCAGCGGCGTCGGCGGCCGGCAGCGCGTCGGCGACGGCACGAGCGTCCGCCGGGAGGTCACCGTCGGCGAGTGCGTCCCCGACCGTGCCGCCGAAAAGCACCGGGCGTTCGAACGCGTAGGCCGCGATGGTGGGCAGCGCGGCCGGGTCGACCGTGGCGAGATCTGTTCCGTCGACCGTCACCGTGCCCGAATCCGGTTGCCGCAGTCCGCTCGCACGGCGGCCAGGCTGGACTTGCCCGCGCCCGCGGCGCCGACTACCGCCACCGACGCCCCGGCTGGCAGATCGAGGTCGATACCGTCCAGGACTGTCCGATCGTCCATCGTGACGCGGACACCGCGTAGTCGCACGTCGCCGCGGCCCGTCGCGGGTGCAGGCGCGCTGCCCGCCGTCGCCGGGGGGATGACTAGCGGTTCGCCGACCCGTGCCGCAGAGCCGCGGACCCGGCCGAACGCACCGAGTGCACCGAACTGGCGGAGGAGGCCCATGGCGTGACCAAGATAGCCGCCGACAGCGATGAGCGCGCCAGGGCTCACCCGGCCGGCCCACACGCCGTACCCCGCGGTGGCGAGGACTCCGACCTGCAGCAGCGGCGCGATCACGGACAGCCGCCAGCTGATGTCCCGCTGCGCCAGCCAGAACGCTCGGCCGCTTTCGCGTAGCGCAGGCAGCGGTGCGAGCACCCGGTCGATCTCCCGTGCCACGGTACCCGCGGCGCGGATGGTGCGGGCACCTCGCACGGCACCGAGGAACCGCGTGGACAGTTCTCCCTGTATCCGTTGATAGTCCTGGGTGAGCACCGTGACGCGCCGCAGGAAACCGTTGGCGAGCAACAACACCAGCGGCGCGCCGACGAGGAATAGCAGCCCGGTCCATAAGTCGATCACGAGCAGCGCGACGATACCGGCCAGCGATGTCAGCCCGGACACCACCGCGCCGGTCAACACCGGCACCAGCCTGCCGGTCTCCGCGGCGCCTTCGAGAAACCTGCTGAGCAGGTCACCGTCGCGGAAGCGGCGCTGACCGCGCAGATCCAACCGCAGCAGGTGGGTGACGAGCCTGCGCCGCAACCCAGCCGTCGCCGCTGTCACGAGCCGGACGTCCACCGTCTCCGCCACCAGTTCGGCCGCGGTGGCCGTGACGAGTACGACGCACAGCCAGAGCAGCGCGTCCGTCGTGTCGCCGCGTCCCAGCACGGCGTTCACGGCCCCGGCCAGTGTCGCGGGCAGTGTGATGGCGCAGACCGCGTCCAGCAAGCGGACCACGACATGAACGGCGGTCAGCCAGGGCCGGGTGCGCAGCACCTGTCCCAGAGGTTGGTCGGAGGCCCGTGCCATGGTCTGGTCACCTTTCGTTGCCTAACCTGGACGGTGGTCGCCCCGGGTAACGGCCGGGGCGACCACCGCCTTTTCCGGCGTCAGGGCGTTGCGGTGTCCGCCCGTACGGCGTCGAACGTGTTGGACGGACAGGTGAAGATGCTGCCGAGTGCGCAGCAACCGTCCGGTGTGGAGCCTTCGACGGCCGCAGGCAGCTCCTGCAGCACCTCGACTCGCACGGTCATCGTCAAACTCCTTCTCGGTGCGAACATCGGCGTCAGCCGGTGTTCGTGCAGCTGTGGCAGGTTGAGGTCGTCAGGCTCCAGATCTGGCAGCCCTGGACGATGGAGTTCCAGCAGCAGTCATCGCTCAGGGTGACCTCGGTGGGCTCCAGTTCCTGGAGGACGTCGACGGACAGGGACATGTTCACCTCCTTCGCGGGGTTGTGATCAGCACACGGACGCGCGTCAGCTGGTGAAGGTGCAGCCGAAGCACGTCATGATCGTGCTCGGCGGGAACGGCGGCACGATCGGACCGCAGCAGCTGAAGAAGATCTCGCAGTCCGAGAGACCGACTTCTTCCGTGGCCGACAGCTCCTGGAGCATCTCGACGTTCAGAACCATGGTTGTTTCACCTCCTTCCCCGGGTAGGACAATGAAAACCGGCCTGGGGGTCACTCGGCTCCCGCGAGGAACGCGGCCATGGCGCGGTGGAGTTCCGCCGACCCGTCCAGTGGGGTGTGCCCCGCTTCGGGGACCTCGTGGTACCGGAAGTCCGCACCAGGTTCGCGACCGAGCGCCGTCAGCTCCGCGACGAGACGGCGGGACTGTGTCACCGGCACTGTCCGGTCGGCTGCGCCGTGCACGACCATCAGCCGCGCCCGCAGGGCGGGCAGCAACCTGAGCACGTCGCGGTCACCGAGTTCGTCGTCGATGGGGGTGCGCCCACCCAGCCGGTCGATCATGGCTCGGACCTCCTCCCCCGCTTCCGCGTGCAGCCGGGCGGGGGACAGCATGGGAGCGATCGCCCCCACCCGTGACCACAGCCGCGGATCGGCGCAGGCCGCGACGAGCGCGAGGTAGGCCCCATAACTCGCCCCGCACACCGCCGGTTCCCGGCCACCCCGCTCGCGACGCAGGTACCGCGCGGTGGCCAGCACGTCGGCCAGGTCCGGGCCCGCCCACCGGCCGACGATCAGCTGGTGGAACGCGACGCCGTAGCCGGTGCTGCCGCGCGGGTTCAACGCGAGCACGGTGACGCCTTCGTCCGCGAGCATCTGGAACAACGTCGAGAATTTCAACGTCCAGCTCGCGGCAGGCCCGCCGTGGAGTGCGAGCACCACCTGCCGCGCGGTGCGCCAGTCCTGGTGTCCGCAGGCGATGGCTTCGATGTCCCCTTCGGCCCCTGGCAACCGGGTCAGCGTGGCAGGCGCCCAGCCCTCGTACCGGCCGGCCGAAGTGTCGTCCAGGATCTCGTGCCGGTCGTCACCCGTGTAGCCGACCGCCCGGCACGGCAGGCCGGGACCGATCGAGAACGACCACATGGTGGGCTCCCCACCTGCGGCTTCCGCCCACGCGACCGCGCCGTGCCCTCGGCCGGGCGGGGTGTCGAGGACGCGGATCGTGTCGGTCTCGGTGTCCAGCACCGCGAGTTCCTCGTGGAGGCCGTCCCGGACGTGGAGGGTCACCCACCGGCCGTCGGGGTGCATGGCCAGCGGTACGACCGTGCCGCTGAGCATGTCGGGCGCGGCCAGTCGCACCGGTGTGTGGCCGGGGCGGTGCAGCGACAGCCGGTGGGTGCCCTGGTACTCGCTCGCCATCAGCACGGCACCGGTCCGGTGGGCGGTGAACCAGGCCGTGTCGCTGTCCGCCGACGTGGGTGCGGTCAACGGCACGCACGCGCCGGTGACGAGGTCGTACCGCGCAGGCCGGCGTCGCCGGCCGAGTCTCGTGTTCACGACGTAGCCGGAACCCGCGGCGTCGGCCCACCCTCCGCCGCGCAACACCAGCGCGGGCAGCGTGTGCGGGTTCCGCGGCGGTTCGCCCTCTCCACTCCACAGCCAGGCGGCACACCGGTCGTCGTCCGGATCGGGTCGCCCGAGCAGCAGCACGCGGCGCGATCCGTCCGGAACCGGTGCGAGCACCGCGGGCCGGAACGGCGCCCAGCCCGCGGACCGGGTCGTGCCGTCCGGTTCGACGACGGTGAGCTGATCCGGTGCGACCACCAGCACGGCGCCGTCGTCGAACGGGATCGCGTCGGTCGGCACCAGCCCGGGCGGAGTGGTGTTCGCGGGCCATCGGACCCCGGGCACCGCCCTGGCCCCGGCCGAGGCGCCGAACAGCGTCCAGAACTCGAGGTACATGAACCCCCGGCCGTCGGTGACCAGGCACACCGCGCTGCGGCCGGTCGAGGAGTAGCGGAAGGTGAACCGGGAACGCAGGCTGGACATCGTTTCCCACAGCGCGGAAACGGTGGTCGTCATCGCCGATCCTCGGGGAGTTCGAGACCGTCGTCGACCATCCACCACCGCTCCCCGCCGTGGCGGAGCCGGTGCAGGAACCCGACCGCACCGGTGAACCCGGTGTTGTAGGCGTAGCCGACGCCGGTGCCGGTCTCGTTCGTGACGACCAGCCGGTCCGCACGCAGCGCCGCCAGCCGGTAGAGCCCCAGGGCGTGCTCCTCCGCCCACTCCCGGTACCGCTCCTCGCCTGTCGCCGCGGCCATGTCCAGCAGGAACTCACCGTTGCCCGCGAGACCGTGGCAGTGGCTCGCGGCGAGGAGCCATCGCTCTGCCCTGGTCGACACCGCGGCCCGGTGCGCCGCCTCGCGGTAGCGGTCGTCACCGGTGGCCAGCCACAACCGGATCAAGAACGTGCCGACACCCGGCGCGCCGCTGCACCACCAACACGACCCACTCAGCCGGGCGGAGTCCTCCGCGGCGTCCTGCGCGACCGGCCACCACGCGCCATCCCCCGCCGGTCTGGCCAGTGTGAGCAGTAGTTCACCACCGACCTCGGCCGACCGGACCAGGTCGGGACGTTCCAACTCGATGCCCGCGGCGAGCAGGAAGGCGCTGATACCCGCGGTTCCGTGCGCGAACCCGTAGTGCACCAGGTCGTTCGTCGTCGGGTCAGGGCTGTTGCGTGCAGGCCAGACTGGTTCGTCGCCGGTGCGGAGGGACAGCACTGTCTCGGCGCTGAGCAGCACACGATCCCGCAGCTCCTGGTCGCCGGTCCGGCGCCACAGGTGTAGCTGCGTCATACCGCTGCCCGCGACACCGTGGGTGAGGTCCGGGTTGTTCCACACCACGGGCAGGTGCTTCGCGCGATCGATCGCACGGTCTGCCATGTCCTGGTCGCCAAGCTCCGCCGCAGCTTCGTAGAGCGCCCAGTAGGTGCCCGCTCTGCCGAAGTACAGCCCGGGCAGGATCCGGCCGTCGTCGCGCAGCCGCTGGTCGAGCCATCGCGCGGAGGTCCGCAGGGCGGTGCGCAGGTTGTCGTCCCCGGTGGCCTGGACCCCACGGCGCAGGGCGTCGACGGTGCCCGCGATGCCGCCCTGAAGGCTGAGCGGGTCGAACATCCGGCCTTCGAGGGGCGTCACAGGCCACAGGTTCTCGCGGTCCTCCGGCGTCATCGCGGCGACGATCTGCGCACGGCCGTCGTCGAGCAGGCGCTGCTGCAGCTCGGGTGCCAGGCGCGTTGACGTGCGGATGGCCAGCGCGGGAGCGGCGGGGATGAGCGTGTCCAACTCCTCGCGCACGCGGTGCAGCGGGGTGCGTGCGTCCGGGTCGGCACACATCAGGCCACGCAGGACAGGCGCGAGGGCGCGCATGGTGGGGTTCGACGCGGCCAGCGCGTCGGTGAGGAACTCGACGCGCTGGTCGTGCGGACGGGGTGGACCCGAGGTCTCGTCCGCGGGGAGCAACGCATGCACACCACTGCCCAGGTAGAACAGTGTCGCCCCGACGCTGTAGAGGTCCGCCGTCGGCGGCGGCGCCGGATACCGCGGCGGACCGGTCAGCTCCTCCGGTGCGACGTACGACATCGTCATCACCCGCGTGACCTGGTCGCCTGGCGCGGCCAGGAACTCGGTGTCGATCAGCAGCAGCTGCTCGTCCGGCGTGACCATCACGTTGTTCGGCGTGAAGTCGCGGAACACCAGTCCCTTGTCGTGCACGGTGGCCGCGAGGTCGACCAGTTGCTTCGCGATCGGCAGTATCCGCTCGAGCGGAATCACCCGGTCCGGTCGCAGCCGGACCTCGTTGTCCACCCACGCCGACAGCGTGACCCCGGGGACCTCCTCCTCTGCGAGGAAGGTGTGCTGCTGGTAGTCGAACAACGCGACCGGCCGGACCGCGATCCGCAGGGGCTCCAGAGTGCGCAGGGTCTCGTACTCGTTGCGAAGGAAGTCACGCGCGTCGGTGCCGTCGATCTCGGCCGCGACGAACGGACGGGCCTCCTTGATGACCACCCGCTCCCCGGTCCTCTCGTCGACGGCTCGGTAGACGCCACCGCGGTTCGAGTGCCGGATGGCCTCGAACACCACGAACCGGTCATCCAGGCGCACCTTGGCCTCGCCCCGCTTGACGTTCTTGCGTTCGTCGTCGGCGGCAGGCAAGGGCAGCGGCGCCCAGACGGGCGGCGAGTACCACGCGTTCCGGTTGTCCGGGGTCCATTCCCCACCCGGGGCGACCAGCATGTGCACGTACGCCCCGTCGGTCTCCAGGACCTGCTGCCGGCCAGAGAAACCGCCGTAGCGGTAGTGCACCAGGCTTCCCGGCCGGTACTGGCGGTCGGAGAGGATCACCGGGCCTTCCGCGCCTTCCGTCGCCTCGTGCAGCAGATCCAGCAGCAGGCGGAACTGGTCGTCGTCGGAGGGGTAGATGGTGATGAACTTGCCGCCCGCGCCCCGGCTGCACCTGACCGACAGCAGGCTCCGCAGCTCGGCGAGGCCCTTGGCGAACTTGAACGCCACCCGGTGCGCCAGCAGAACCCGCGACACCGCGGTGAGCACAGCCACCGCCGACCGCGGCGTGGCGGACACATGGATCTTCCAGCCCTGCGGCCTCGACGCGTGGCCGGGCGGAGTCACGTAGCACCAGAAGTCCGTGACGTTGTGTGTCCAGCCGTGCAGGCGGGCGACGTCCTCCCGCGTCCGCACGAAATCTCCCACATAGGACACGTCATTCTGGTCAGCGGCAATCGGTCTGTCGTTCACTCATCGCTCCTGTCCACCGCCACGATTCTTCGTTGATGCTTCAACCAGCCATGGCAGGACAAGCATGCCCGGCGCGAATTTAAATGCGATAAAAGCCCGAAAAAAGCCCACCAGTGGTGGCTTCAACCACTGGCCGCCAGTCATGGTGGTTCATCACAGGACGAAGCCCGGGAGAATAGGCTGTCGCTGGATTGATGACGAACGAGGCCGGTTCCCAATCCCCGCTATCCGGCAGGGCAACTACGACCCAGATACCTTCCGCAGGATGTCGCGCTCTTCCTCCAGCTCACGGACCCGCCTGCGCAACGCGGCATTCTCATCCTCCGCAGCGCTCGACAGCGACCCAGCCGCGGGATCAGCCGATGACCCGGCGTGCTGTGCGTCGTCAGCCCGGATCCAGGTACGCAACGTCTCGTGGTTGATCCCGAGATCATCAGTCACCGACTTGATCGTCACCCCCGGCCGGGACCGGAACAACGCCACCGCCTCAGCCCGAAACTCCGGCGGATACTGCTTCATCACCATCAGTGCGGGACTCCTGTCCACCCGGACCCATCAAGATCCAAGTGTGTCTGGTGTCCAACACCCGGGGTCAAGGCCCAGACGTATGTGAGCGCACGTGTGCTCACTCGAGGCCCCCCAACCTCGACTCCGCCGGCCCCGCGCCGACGGACAACACCCCGCATCCCGCGGTGGACATTGCCGGTCCACTGTGCAATGTCAAGCTGCCTGGTCAACGACCGCTTGGCCGCGCGCCTCGCGCGAAGCGACAGTGCTGCCTTCACTGAGTACCCGCTGGCAAGGAACTGGCCAGAATCAGGTCAGATTCCCCTGGGCCCGAAACTCCACTGTAGAGGGGCGCGATTGTCCAGGTACCCATCTGCAGCTTCCCGGAGGACCCATGAGGCTACGATCGAGTGTCTTGGCTGTGCTTCTGCCCGCGGTCTTGAGTCTTCCGCTGCTCGCGGCGACCGAGGCGTCCGCTGCTGTCACCTACAACGTCCGCGGCACCGTGACCTGCCCTGGTGGCTATCCGGTTTCTGGGGTTTACCTGCACAGTTCGGGCGGCGGCAGCGCGTTCGCGTCGTGGACGGCGTATCCGGGTGCGTCCAACATCGCGCGATTCTCGAAGTCGTTCTCAACACGCCTGTCCACCACGATCTACTTCAGCGTTGGGTGTGGTCGCGGCAGTGCCCCCGGTTCATGGAAGACCTCGAACGCCAGCCCCAAGGTGACGGTATCTTCCGGGTCGATCTACTACACCAACGCCGAGTGCAATGCTCGCGGTACCTGTTCGTACTTTCCCATGGAGGACAACCGCCCCGCGGCGCCGTCGACCAACGTCGTGAAGGATCGGACCCAGTGCACATACCGCGCCGGTGAGTTCTGGAAGTTGATGACCAAGCGCTACCCGAACTGGGGCGGCAACGGCGGTTATTGGGACGACAATGCCAAAGCAGTCGGTTGGTCGGTGCGAGCGTGGCCCCGGATCAACTCCTTGTTCGTCAAGCAGCCCACCTCGTCGAACCCGGCCGGGCACGTCGGCTACGTGGCGGACGTTCGTGTGTACAACGGCGCGTTGCAGATGAAGATCTATGACCGCAACTACGACTTCCGCGGCTCTGACCGCAACGGCACCTGGATCGCCTGGACGAGTTCAATGCGTTTCATCGTGCCGCCAGGACGAGCCGGCGAGCTCCGTTAGAAGTTTGCCGTCCATGGGGCCTGTGCTGTCAGCGATGGTGGTACCTAGCGTCCTCTCACAGCCCCGGCGCGCAGGTTGCGGACGGTGTGGGGCAACGTGGCTCCGGCTTGGCGCGCAGCGCGTCGACCGTCATCCCTATGTGGATCGTAGAGCGTCGAACCTGGGTGGCGATGCGTCCTGCGGCAGACGTACCTCAGCGTGAACTCGACGACAGACCGGAGGTCGTTGCTGGAGACGTAGTTGCCCAGGTCCCGATGCGATTGCCTCCCCTCCCCCAGAAGGCGCGATGTCACGTCGCGCCTGGTTTCCGTGTCAAACCGGACCGCCACGCCGAATCCGCCGCGCCAGACAAAGTGAATGAGAACCAGTCCTGGTGGCTGTATCGTCGCTGGTCAGCAAGCGTCGTCCGCGCGTACGCCGGGGATGGTCCCCAGATCCGCGAGATCCACCAGATCCTCGCCGAGTCATCCCCGCGCACGCGGCGCTGGTCCCGGGTTGCCAAGGTACTTGGACTTGCGCTGGAGACTAGCTCGCCATCGCACCTGCGAGTCGAGGGGTCTCGGCGCCAGCGATGTCCGAGCGGCACTCCTTGTCGGAGTCGTCCTCGGCTCACACGGGTGGCTCACTCTCATCGCGGGCACCGTCCTGGGGTTCCTCGCTACCGGCGCAATCGCGACCGTAGGCGCGACGCAAGTCGGAATCGAACGGCTATACCTCGCGGCCCCGGCATGCTAGCGGGCGCTGTTGCCGCTTTTACTTCTGTGACCAGGAAGTGCCACGAACTACTGATTCCGTCCGGTACGCAGACGCCGATCCAGCCTGGTGCGCGAACCACTCTTACTCTGAGATGCGGTCTCGGACCGTGCCGCCTCACTCTGGTTGACTCGACGTGGTCTGGTCGAACCAAATCGCCTCTCTCGATGAGCAAGAGGAAGTAATGCCGTTATCGAGACTTGCTGCGGCGACGTCGCCAGAACGTTCGCCTTTCCTTGCGGCGGGCCGAGGGTAGGCTGGCGATCAAGCGCCGTACCCATTCTATTCTCGCTGTCGCAGAAATGGCCTGGTATGCGGTCAGGGCTTGAGTGAAGCACGCTAAGGCGTGATCCACTTCGCCACGATCCCTGTGTGTGACGCCGAGGTTCGCCCATGCCAAGCCCGCGCCTGCTTCGTCACTCATTTCGCGATAGATCGCGATCGCCGCATGAAAGGCGGTCAAACTATCTTCGAAGGCATCCAGGTCGGCATACAGATTGGCGAGGTTGCTCAGACATTGGGCCTCCACGGCGCGATTGCCGAGCTCCTGGCAGATGTCCGTGGCGTGCTGGTATCGGCGAAGTGCCTCGTCGGGATGTCCGAGATCGCGGTAGGCCACGCCGGCGTTCATGAACGCCTTGCTCTCGCCTTCCCGGTCGCCGATTCGTTGGTAGAGCGTGAGCGCTCGATCGTGGTGATCCAGTGCCGTCTTGAGATGACCGAACTTGGAGAACACGACTCCAAGGTTGACCAGCGTGTTGGCCTGGCCACGCAGGTCAGCAGCCCCCTCAAAGAGCGTCAGAGCCTCCTCGTAACAGGGCACCGCGGCCTGCGGTTGTGACTGCTCCTGATGGATGTTGCCGATGCGGTTCAAGATCGTCGCCACAGCGATGTCGTCGCCGGCCGCACGCGCGGCCGCGAGCGCGACCTCGTGGGTCGACATCCAGTCTGACCAATGCTTCCGAAGCTGGAAGTACCAGTACATGTGGTGGGTGGTGGTGATTGCGTGACCGTGGTGCCCGCATACGGCCGCACGTTCAACGGCCGCGACGAGGTTGGGGCGTTCGGCATCGAACCACGCCAGTGCGTCATCCCGGGTCACGAACCGGGGCGATCGGCCACCCTCCGGGGGCACGTTGAGAACGTGGCTGTCCGCGGCGACCACGACGTGTTCGTAGTAGGCGAGCAGGCGTTCGAGTGCCTCGTCGGCACCGGGCTGCTCACGACGGCACAGGTCTTCGGCGTAGAGCCGCAACAGGTCATGGAATCGGTAGTTGTTACCGGTCGCGGGTTGCAGGAGGTTCGCTCGGCGCAGCTCCTCCACCAGATGGCGGGCCGTGTCAGCGGGCAGGTCGAGCAACGCGGCGGCTGCCTCGAGGCCGATGTGCGGACCCGGGTTGAGCGCCAGTACCCGAAACGTGCGCGCCTGCTCGGCCGGCAAGCGTCGGTATGAGGCGTCGAACGATGCGCGTACGGCGACCGAGCCGCCGTACGCGAACTCGGCAATGCGGTCGTGGGCGTCCCGGAGCAGGGTCACCATCTCGCCGAGTGGTCGACCCGGGTGGTCGGCTAACAGGTGTGCCGTTATCCCCAGGGCGAGAGGCAGCTTG
Source organism: Actinophytocola sp. KF-1 (assembly GCF_054661535.1). NCBI lineage: Bacteria > Bacillati > Actinomycetota > Actinomycetes > Pseudonocardiales > Pseudonocardiaceae > Actinophytocola > Actinophytocola sp. KF-1. The sequence goes on from NZ_BAAFVK010000020.1 coordinate 117,353, forward strand.
CCGCACAACTCCGCGAGGGTGGCAGCGTGTTCGGGCTCAGCCGTGATGCGCGAGTCCTGCGGGGCCGACGCCGTCAGCGAGCTCGCCAGCATCGCGAGTGCGTCCACCATGGGAAGCTCGTCCAGCTCGACCCGCCGGGCGCGCGGGATCGGCAGAGTATGCCTACTGGTGACGAGCATCCGGTGAACGGAAGCGCCGGGCCGCAGCGGCAGGACCTGGTCGAGGGCGGAAGCGTTGTCCGCCACCACCAGCATCGGTCCGTTGTCGACGGCGCGAGCGGCCATCACCGATCGGTAGAGCAGTTCCCGTTCAGCCGATTTCGACGGGATGTGCTCGCCCGATATCCCCAGCGCACGAAGGACGTTCCCAGGGCGGTGTGCGCGTCGATCACCCGCGCGGTGTCATAGCCCTGCAGGTCGATGAACAGGACGCCGCCGGGAAAACATCCGTCCGACATCGCCAACTCGGCGGCGTGCACGGCCAGCGCGGTCTTGCCCACACCTGCCAGTCCCGCAATAGCGCACACGGCGACCCTGGATGCCTGGCCGAGCACTCCGCGCAGCGTCGCCACGTGTTCGCCTCGGCCGATGAAGCCCTCGCCCGGCGGCAGCCCTGCCAGCGCCACAGGCGCAGGTGAAGGCAGGTTCAGACGCACGTCACCGTTGATCGACCCGGCCTGCACGACCGAGCCTGCCACGATCCCCCTGATGACGTTCTCCTGGTCGGGCATGCCCGAATTCTGTCGTGGAACGCCTCGCCACCGGACACCGGACCACGTCGGTACCAGCGGCATGGAGCAGACGGACATGCAACCTTCGCTCGGAAGCACGTGCGGACTACTCCCTGTCTGTCCAGCAGGGCAACGGAGCACTTCCGCGATGCGGCGGTGTCGGCCTCCCCCAACCGGTCCCGGCCAGGCACCTCGAACCACGGCCGTTGGGTCATCTGCGCGTCGCGCCTTCGGGCCAGACGACTGTCACGGGTGTTCCTTGCTCGCGGGCGGCGCGCACCACGTCTCCGGTGCCGCCTTTGCCGTCTGGTGGTGCGCCGTCCCAGACCGCCACGATCTCGTCGGCTTCCGCCAGGATGTGTTCGCTTGCTGTCAGGTAGGCCTCGCGGTTGGACTCGGGGAGCGGCATGGTGTGGACGGCGGTGGCCTGGGCGATCAGCGCGTCGAACTCGGCGGCGTTGTCTGGTTTCACCTTCCGCTCGCGGTAGTCGGCCGCGGGCAGCACCACCTCGAGCGAGCCGCCCAGCTCGATCACGACGCGGGCGAAGATCTGGTCGGCTCCCCGCGCGAGGCAGGTCAGACCGACCAGTTCATCAGCCGCGTAGGTGGACAGGACCGTGCGGAGTTCCTCCGCGACGCGCTGAGCGGTGGTCTCGGACAGCGACGAATGCCCGGTGATGCCGATGCGGGGCAACGAAGATCCTCTCGTCAGGCAGCGAACAGGTCGGCGATCGCGGCACGAGCGTCCCGGACCTCCGGCACGGTGCTGAAGATCGCGGCTTCGCGGTGGAAGTCGCGCAGACGCGCCCCTACTCTGCCCGACGCCCACGTCGCGGCCTTCGAGGGTGCCTGCTGGATCAGTTCGGCGGCTCGTTCGGGTTCGCGGGTGATCAGATGTGCTCTGGCGAGCCCCACCTGGTCGAACGCCCGGTTGCGTGCGCGGTCCGGATGTCTCAGATTGAGCGCGCGGGCGTGGTTGGGGTCGTGACGGGTGAGGTCGCGGTAGCGGGCGCCGATGACACCGGCCAGCTCGGCGTCGTCGAGGCTTCTCGTCGACGGGGTGGTCAGGTCCGGTTCGCGGACGCCTTCGCTGTGGTAATCCTCGGCGAGACCGACCCCACGGCGGAACGCCCGAGCGTCTCCCATCTGCACGTACGCCCAGGCCTCTCGGGTGGCCAGGACCGCGCGCAGCGCGTCGTCTCCGGCGATGTGCGCGAGCTGGGCCGCGAGCACGAAGTACCGCTGCGCCAATGTGTGTTCACCGGCGTCTCAGGACATCGTGGCCGCGATGTCGGCCAGCTCGGCGCCGATGCGGAACGCGCGCTGGGTTTCAGGAGTGCCCTGTGGCGCGGCGTGCAGCCGGCGAAGGTGCGCCCCGAGCTGCGCGGCCACCGCCTACCGGGACAGCGCCCCGTGAGTGGAATGCCAGGACCGCAGCACCTGGACGAGCTGCTCAGCGGTCTGCAATTCGACCGGGGAGAAGGCGCTGCCGGGCTCGGCGGTCTGGCGGGCGACCGGCCACAGCAGTGGCTGGAGTTCGTGGACGAGCGTGGCGCCCGAGAGCATCGTCATGCCGACGAGCAGGTGCCGGCGGCTGGGCCGCGTCACGTCGTGGTCGGTGACCGACGTCGCGTGCACGATGACGAGTCCGGGGGTCCACGGTGACGACGGGGCACCCTGGTGGAGGGGAGCAGCCGCACGGCGTGGCGGCACGAATCCGAGTGCCGCTTCGTCAGCAGGTGCTCTCGCGCAGCACGTAACAACGTGTTCGGCCGTCTCATGCATCCCTCGCGGTCACACAGAGTGTATCCATGTCAGCTCTCTCGGTCACCGGATGTCGAATCTGCCCCGACATTCCCCGGGCCGCCCCGCGCTACCCTGCCGCTCGGCCTCCCCACCAACCCGGCCAGGCAGCACGGTGGACCCCATGACCACGACGCTGACCACCCGCACGGGCCGGGCCCTGGTTCCTTCCATGCTGTTCGACCGGCTCGTGCGGCGGACCGTCGCCGACGATCACCTTGACCAGGACCTCGCCGAACGTGTCGTCGATCAGGCGCTCGCGTTCCTCGCGGCCTGCGCCCGCAACACCTCGGCACCACTCGCGCCGAGCGAACTCGTGGACCTCGGCTGGCACGCGTTCCTGCTCCACACCCGCGACTACGCCGGGTTCTGCGAGGACATCGCGGGCCGGTTCCTCCACCACGTCCCGATCGAACCCGACGCGGTGGGTGCTCCGGAGTCCGCGCGCGACACGATCAGGCGCACCATCGAGGCCATCGAGAACGCCGGGTTCACCGTCGACCCCGACCTGTGGCCGCACGCGGATGCCGCCGACTGCACCGGCTGTCACAATGGCTGCCACGACGACCCGCCGCCCGCTAGGTAGAGGAACCGATGCCCCGCAGCACCTGGCAGGACCTCCCGGCGGCAGTGCGCGCAGCGATCGAACACGAAACCGGCACCGTCCTGCGGACCGAAAGCCCGACCGCCGGACGGAACTCCGACTTCTCCGCCACCCTGCACACGACGGCCGGGCCGGTGTTCTGCAAAGCCATCGCCGACGCCGAGGGCAGCAGAGGGCACATACACCGGCGGGAGATCGCGGTGAACCCGTGGCTACCCCGCAGCGTGGCGCCGCGCCTGCGCTGGCACACAGAGGCCGAGGGCTGGCTCGTGCTCGGCTTCGACCACGTGCCCGGTGAGCACGCCGACCTCTCCCCTGCCTCGCCCGATCTGAACGCGGTGGCCACCACGGTCACCAACCTGGCCGGCTCGCTGGCCCAGTGCCCGGTCGAGGCACCACGCCTCGCCGAACAGTGGGAACGGCTCTCCGCGTGGCGACGGATGCGGCCCCGCCCCGACATCCACCTGGACGAATGGACGGCCGACCACCTCGACGAGCTGTGCGACTGGGAGGCACGAGCGGTCGAACTCGCCGACCGCGACAGCCTCGTCCACACCGACCTGCACTCGTACAACATCCTGGTCAGCGCTGACCGTGCGCAGGTCGTGGACTGGGCATGGTCCCGGACCGGAGCCGCCGCCATCGACGTCGCGTTCCTCATCGCCCGGCTGGTCGCGGCCGGTCACCCACCGGCCGCGGCCGAACACTGGGCAAACGACCTAGCCGTCTGGCGCGCGACGCCACCCGCCGCGAAGACGGCCTACGCGGTCGCCATCTGGGGCATCTGGACGTACAAGAACACCGAACAGCCCCGCCCACTCTGGGACACACTCATCCCCGCAGCATGCGCGTGGGCGCGCCATCGACTGCAGACGACGCGCGTCAGCGCGTGACCGAGACGAGGAAGGTACTCCACGCGCGAAGGGGGATGAATTGCCCACCGACTCCCCATGCAGCGAGTCCGGCACTGGCCTTCGAGGACTACCTGCGGTCGATCGGCGACGAGAAGCTCGTCATCGACATGCTCGTCGGCGACCTGCAGCGCGTCGCCGAGTAGGAAGCTCGGTTTCGCGACCGAGTAGACCGTGCCCGACGACGTCCTGGCCGCCTACGACCGGCTCCTCAGCGCGGGCTACACCAGCCTTCTCCTGCGATGACCGCACACTGCGTGACCTGCGCGATCCACCAGCCCAATCTGTTCCCTAGTATGAGCACGCTGCGCAAGGTCGCCGAGGCGGACATCTGGATCGTCCTGGACGATCGCCGCGACGACCAGTGTCGCACGCGGCTCGCCCGGCTCGCCGACGAGACACAGCAGCAGTAGCTCAGTCTCTCGGTCCGACGGCCATCCGGCCGGGCGAGCCTCATCGATGAGGTGGTCGTCCTCGACCAGGAGACCAACGCACGGCGCGTCATCAAACTCGTCGAGCAGTACTACCGGCTGGCACCCATGGCGATGACCGGATCCTCAGGAGTACTCACGGAAGTATCACCAGTTCTTGGCGAGCGCAAGCAGCCCGGCCAACGGCACCTCGAGGTGGCCACCGTCCGGGTTCTTGCTGTCCCGGATAGCACCAGTGGTGTCGGCGTACGCCAACTCAACGCAGTTGCTTTCGGCGCTGCGACTGCTTTTCCTCCATGCCAGCTCGACACAGTCACCATCGCCGCTGTAGCTGCTCTTCCGCCACGGCTCGAACGCTGTCTCGTTCACGGTCGTCGCCTCACTCTCGGTCCAGATCACGCGCGATGGACTCGAGCAGGTTCAGCGACCCTGGCTGGTCGAGCGCGAGATCTGTCAGCCTCTCCGCCCTCAGCCTATAGTCCGCGACCTTGTCCGGATCGTCGAGGAAGAGCCCTGTGGTGGTGTCCTCGACATGTACGACGGTTGGGTCGTTGGCGAACTCCAAGATGATGAACTGGCCGAGCAGACCCGGATGCTCGGCTACTTCGGCTGGCAGCACCTGAATCGTGATGTTCGGACGTTCTGCCAGGTCGATGAGGTGTCCGACCTGCTTACGCATCACCCTCGGCCCACCGATCGGCTGCCGGAGGCCCAGCTCAGTCAGGATCCAATGGAGCTGCGGTGGGTTACGCCTGGTCAAGATGGCTTGCCGACGCATACGCAGACCAACCAACGGCTCCAACTCCTCGTCGTTGTCGCTCATACGCGATGCGGCCAGAACGGCATGCGCATAGTCGGGCGTCTGGGCGAGCCCTGGTACCAGCATGAACCCGAAGTCGACGATCTTGGTCGCCTTCTGCTCGAAGTTGAGGAAGTTGCGGCTCTGCTCTGTCGACGTCGTGCTCTCTAGCATGTCCGGTTGGTCCGGACGGCGAGCTCGCTCGATCATCTGCTCGCGCTCGATCCCGAAGACCTCAAGAACCGTCAAGATCGAAGCGATGTCTTCGCTTGTCGGCTCCTGCTTGCCGTGACCGCCGACCCAATGCACGCCGAGACCTTCGCCCTCGGCCTCGCCCGCTGCTCCCTCGCCTTCGCCAGCCACTGCCGATACCTGATCGGCGACGCCCGCGGCTGGCCAAGCAACTTCGAAGACACCGAACCGACGATGTAAGGAACGACCGTGACCGAATTCCTGAACACAGACGAATACGTCAAGGTGAATCGCAACTGTCCGATCCGGACTGATCTGCATCCTGCTGACAACTTCGTGGAGATCACTTTCGGCGATGACCGCTCCGGCGAGAGCACGCTACGGCTGGTCGTCGCCCACCCGGACACCCTCCTCCGCATGAGCGAAGCCATCGGCACAGCCCACGTCAAACTCGTCAAACACCTGGACGGGAAGCCGGACACCGAACCCACCCCGTCCGAAGAGGACGTGACCACGTGGACACGTACCGGGAGCTGAACAACGACCATGGCGGCGTACACCCGAGTCCATACGAGAGAGGTCACCGACAAGGCGATCTCACGAGCGGTCGGGGAGGAACTCCGCCGTGCCCGCGAAGCGGGCGGCTGGACACGTAGCGACTTCGTCGCCCGCCTGCCGTCAGGCATCGGCGATCGGACGCTCCTCTCCTATGAACACGGCACCCGGCACCTCACCGTCCTTCGCCTCATCGAACTGTGCGACACGATGGGTGTCCCGGCGCCCACGCTGCTGAACCAGGCCCTCCAACGCGCCCGCATCCACCTCCACAACCTGGCACTGCAAATCGATCTGCACCACCTGCTGACCGACAGGAACCACAAGTTCCTCCCCCTGGCCCGGTGGGCACGCAACAAGCTGATCCAGCACCCCGACGGCATCGTGGAACTACCCGCATCATCAGTACGAGAACTGGCCACCTTCATCGGCTGCCCCCACCGCGAACTGGCCACCTACCTCGCCAAGTTCATCCCCAAACAGCCCCACGACCTCGGCATCGAACCAGCCGCCTCACGCCCCGGCGTGGCCAGCACAGCAGCAACAAGCAACTGATGCGCGTCGGACCCCGGGCCACACGCCACGCTGTGCCAGGCAGGCGGCAACACAACCCACAGCGATCCGCTCAGCCCGGCTCGGCAAGGTGCCGCGGCGTCGGGGTGTTGTGGCGGCAAGGACAAGATCGAAACGGAGAGCAGGTAGTGCGCGGCACACGCAGGGAACCGAGGCCACGGAACCGGCGCATCGGAGTTCGCCTCCGGGTGATCAGGACACAGCGGACCGGCCTTTCCTTGGAGGAGGCTGCGACGTTGCTGGGCTGGTCCCCGTCGACGCTCTCCCGCACAGAGAACGGCCTCCGGGAAATCACCACCGAGGAGGTCGCGACCATGGTGACGGCCTACCGGCTGCCCGCAGCCGAACGCGCGGAGATCATCGAGGACGCGCGTGCCACCAACTCGGCAGGATGGTGGGACCGCCCCCTACCCGGAGTGCCCGAGGAGATGGGCGTGCTGGCGAGCCACACGGCGGAAGCGAACAGCCTCACCGACTGGGCCGTGACACTGGTTCCGGGCCTCCTGCAAATCGAGCCCTATGCGATGGCGCTGTGGTCATCCGATGGAGTCAGTGAGACAGAGGCACAGCTCCGCTGGGCCGCAAGGAAGCAGCGGCAGAGGATCCTCGGCAACGTCGACTACACCGCGTTCATCCACGAGGCAGCGCTGTACGTCCCGTTCGGCGGCCGAGACGGCCACCTCGAGCAACTGCAGCACCTGGCCCGAGCGCGCGACCGTGGCGTCGCGATCCGCGTCGTGCCAAGACGGTTGGCCTACGCTGGGATCAGCCACAGTTGGCTGTACATGACGTTCCCGAACAAGTCACCGATAGTGAGCATCGAGGTGTCCGGAGGGAGCGTGTACCTGTTCGATGATCAAGCCAAGCCCTACGCGGAGAGACTGGGCCTGTTGAACCGGCTGGCTCTGTCCAGCATGGAAAGCACAGCGCTACTGCGATCACTCGTGAGGAGGTTCGACGACGTCGCGTGAGTGCCGCGGTGTTGGTCACGTCGGCCCATCAGCCGCGGAAGAGCCTGATACGCGAGTACCGTTCGGGTATGAGGTGGTTCTGATGTGGACCGTGGTCGGTCTGGAACTCCACGGCGTGCGGCGACCGGTGTTCTACTCCAACGACCAGCAGAGAGCCCTGACGGCGGCGGGGTCGACGGAGTCCACTGTGGTCGCCGACCCCTCGGCTTTCGGCCCGCGCCCGTCCGGCCGCCTCGGCGGGGACGGGGAGCATCCAGTCGACCAAGCATGCCGGGCCGAACTGAACGCGGAGCTGGCGGCCTATCTCGCGGCGGGCGAGGAACCACTGCCGCCGCGATGCCTTCAAGGGTTTCCGCTGGTTCGCGGCGCGCCAGATGATGGGAGAAGGTGAGTGGCATCTGACCAGCTCGCGGCCTCCGTGCGCCGCGCACGTGCGCCGCGCAAGTGGCTTCTTTCCACTAGCTCCCAGGTGATCCGCGGGAGGCTGACTCGCCTTGAGCACGCCAAGCAGGTGGGCTGGAGCGTTCGCAGCCCCCGCGCACCGCACGACCGTTTCGTGCAGTCGCCATTCTGAATCCAGCACGCCTCCTGCTGGGCAGCGAGCCGTAATCGCGACGAGCCGCGGTGGCCCGAGCAGACCTGATCGCATGCAGTTGCCGTCGCTTGGTCAGCGTTCTCGCGAGGCGCGACTGAGTTCACTGCATGCTGACGCGGTGGTAAGGGAAGCTGAGCAGTTCGATGCGCTGCTTGCCGAGGCGCAGGGGATCGAGGACGGTCGGCCGGACCGCTGACGGAAGATCGTGGCGGCATGAGCAGTCTCGTCGCACCGCTGTCGGTGATGACCGGCGGTGGCACGTCCCATTCTCGATGATCGTCAGCCGGGTATTCTGCCCGCGTGAAGCCAGCCAGTGACGAGCTGACCCCAGACGGCGGCGAGGACCTCGCTCCACGCCCGCACGTCGAGCAACTCCTGTCGATCCACAT